>CAYYQN010000038.1:0-47184 GCA_964473865.1 uncultured bacterium
AGCGGAATGTGCTCGAAGTACCGACCGGGGCCGATCAGGATCGTGTCGCCCGAGGACGCGCCGGCCACTACGGCGCCGATCTGATCCATCGGCTGCGCCGGATCGTGCTCCACGTTCCAGGTCGCCCCTAACGCAGGGCATGCGCTGACGAGAGGCCACAGCGCCAGGAAAAAGAACGGGTGACACTTGCGCTTCATGCTGCACCTCTCAGCGGACGTGAATGACCTTGGCGGACCGATTCGCCGGACCGTCGTGGGGACGCACGAAGTAGACTCCCGATGGAAGCGCCCGGCCATCGTCCGAGGCCGCCCGCCACCGGACCTCGTGCACGCCGGGCGAGGCGTCCAGCGGCCGAACGCGCGCCCGCCGCCGACCCACCGTGTCCCACCCTATCACTCTGCACGGCCAGGGCCCCCGAGGAGCAGGCCATCCCCGAAGCGGGGCGTGTGAGCCGCGCGGGAACGACCGAGCCGTACCCCCGTGACCCATTCGCGCGAGCGAACCCGAGGCGCGGGCCGGGCGTTCCGGCGATCTTGAGCCCGCGCCGTTCCCGTGGAGGGGATGGCCCGACGACGGGGGCAGGGCGAAGCCGAATCCCAGGCGCGGGTCGAGCTGTCCGGCAATCTCGAGCCCGAGCCGTTCCCGCGGAGGCACCGTTCGCCCGACCGTAACGAACCCGAGGCGCGCGTGGACCGACTGGATGCCTCCGGGGCTAGTGCAGAATCCCCAGCCAGTCGCGGAACAGGAAGTAAAACCTCCCGATGGCCAGCGAGATCCGCGCCATGACCGTAAACCCGAAGGAAGCGCCGAACCCGACCATCACGTAGACGATCCCGGTCTTGGCACTCCACTTGAGGGCGCCGGTGTGCTCCCGCGAGAAGAAGAAGTAGGTCAGCGTGGTGAGCACGCCGATCAGCACCAGGACCTTGCAGATGCCGAACCAGAGGGCGCCGCCAAAGGTGGCCTGGGTGACCAGGGTGGCCTTGAGCTGCGGGAAGACCGTCCCGGTGAACGCGGCCGGCACGGTCTGTCCGGTGTAGTACCCCATGAAGATCGCCATCGGGATCCGCACCAGCCAGGCATGCTTCGGGACGAAGCGGGCGAAGTAGAGCAGTCCGATGAAGAGCGGCACCAGGATGATGAAGTTCGCCGGAGACGCCGGATCGAGGAGCTTCCACGAAGGCCCTTGGGCGGCCATCTCCTTGAAGCCCGCCGAGAGCGGCTTGACGACGTAGGGGACGATCACCCGGTGGAACGTGAACGAGATGCTGTAGGCGTTGGCCACCCCCACCACGAGATGCTCGGCGAACCGGTACAGCCGATTGTCCCGCCAGAGGAAGGAGAAGATGGCCACCGTCAGGAAGACCCCGATCCAGGTCCAGGGGTCGCGCGAGAGCGTGGACCGCACCGAGAAGAGCAGGATCCCGAGGGCGACGACGACGCCGGCCCAGGCCAGGTACCGCACGTTGCCCCTCATGACCCCTTCCTCCTCGTGACGAAGTAGCCGATGTTTCCCAGAATGACCAGCGCCATGATCAGGAGGTGCCCGATCGACTGGGGGCTCATTCCATCCATGGCCCGCTGTCGCCCGCCCACATGGTACTTCTCTTCGATCATGTTCTCGTACTCAGCCGCCCCCTTCATCCCGCTCAGCATCCCGGAGAGCTGTCCGGATTCGATGTAGGCGTAGAGGTCCGGAGCCATCACGGCGGTCACCCCCGCCCCGACCTTGACGCCGAAGCGCGGCTGGGCGAACTGGATGAACCACTGGGGCGAGCTTCCGCCGGAGGTGGCGCAGACGAGGCCGATGTCCTCGTAGCTGTTCAGCCCCTTCATGATCGGCAGGGTGTCGGTGCTGGCGCCGTAGTAGTCGACCTTGAAGACGCCGGTGATGCTCTGTCCCATCCCCAGGATCGGGACAATGGGCGGGGGCACCCAGCCGAGCAGAACCACATCCCGACCGTAGACCACCTTCTCCGCCTCGGTCCGGGCGCGGCTGTTGAACTCCTCGATCACCTGCGTGACACACTGGTTCGCGAGAGGGATCGACTCATTGTAGAAGCTGATCACGACCACCCGGAGCTTGCGCGCCACGGCGTGACGGATCAGCGCCACCGCCATCGGCTGGTTCTCGGCCTCGGTCTGCGGTGTCCAGTCGGTCGACACCATGAGCGCCTGCTTGGCGGGGTCAATGGCCTCAATGGTGTCGAAGAGGGCCCGCGTCGGCGGCTGCTCCCCGACCGGCAACCGGAAGGGGAAAGCCAGGGGCACCACGATCGCCAACCCCATCAGCACGAAGATGACCTTGCGGTCGATACGGAGCAGCCACCCGAAGTTCATCGCCCACCTCCGAGCCAGCTCCGCTCGATGCCGGTCAGGATCTTCAGCATGGTGGCGAGAACCCCCAGGGTGAGACCGAGGTCGATCGCGCGCTTGCTGCCGGTGTTGGGGACCTGCATGATCCAGGTCGAAACGTCGGAGGCGTGGAAACCGGGCGGCAGGGAGCCGGTGATGAGCTCACCGATCGGCACCTGCCCCAGCATCACCACGAAGGCGGATCCGAGCAGGAGTCCGGCCATCAGATTGCGGGCGCGGAACGACCGGTAGGCGGCCGAGGCCATGAAGAACGCCAGGAGCGCGAACATGGTCGACTGCAGCGGCACCAGCACCTTGTAGTAGAGCGTCTGGATGTCGTACTTGAAGTCGCCGACGTGGGTTGGGAGCCACCCGTTCCCGGTGACGCCCCCGAAGAGTCCGATGACCGAGGCGACCCCGAGGCTGATCAGGGTGGTGTAGGAGTGAACCCAGTTCGGTCCCTTGCGCTTGATGCGGTTGATATGGTGGTTGATCAGGTTGCCCAGCCCGAGCACCAGGGCGAAGACGGAGATGACGATGAGGAGCTTGTTCCGCAGCACGCCGTGGGCGTTCACGGACCAGGGATGTGGGACGAAGCTGTCGGTGAAGCCGATGATCCCGAAGATGATCATCAAGGCGAGGGGTAACTTGACGCGCATCGGTTGCGGCCTCCTCTTCCTTTGATCAGTGCGCCATCGTGTCGAGGACGCGAGCCACGTCCAGGCCGGTGACCAGAGCCACGACGGTGCCGACCACGAGGAACAGCATGAGGACGAACTTGCCCCAGTCCTGACCCTTCAGCGCTCCCACTGCCAGGGGTTCGCGCGACAGATAGGCGGAGGCGGCATAGAGTTCCTCGCCGATCAGCGTGTAGTCGCACGCGACCACGAAGAACGGGAGCTGGGTGGTGGCGTCGGTCCCGGCGATCTGGATGGCGCCGGTCGTGGCGCCCGTCTCCGCCAGCACCAGCGACTCGCCGCCGTAGTTGCCGAGCAGGAAGTTCGCCGCCGGCTTCTCGCGGGTCATGATCCCGCAGATCGCCGTGGAGTACGCCAGGATGTTCTCGACCACGAAGGAGACGCTCTCCGGATCGTAGGCGTCGGGCCGGCCCGCCTCGTTGTAGGCGCCCTTCACCACTTCACGGGCCACGGTATAGACCACCGCGCGGCAGTTCGGCACGCGCAGCGTCGTGCCGTACTTGGCGGTCTTCTTGGAGATCTCGCCCAGGACATTGAGGGAGGCGATGGTCGAGATCGCGTCGATATCGGCCATCCCGGTGAGAAACAGGACCGGACGTCCCATCTCGGTGGCGCGGCCCACGGCCTCGTCCACCGCCTCGAGCCCAGCAATCCGCCGGATGAAGAGCTGCTCGCCGGATCGGGCCCGCCGGATGAAGTAGACGGTGAGAAGAATGAACCCGATCACCGAGAGCAGGACCAGGGTCAGGTGTCCGTTGAACCATTGCGGAGAGCTGGCCGCGGGCGCGGTGGCCGCCGAGATCCCTTCTTCGCCGGCAGGACCGAGAGCCACCACGCGATACGCGTAGGCCGTGCCGTCGGTGGAAGATTCATCCGCGAACGTTTCGCGGAACCTGCGGGGCAAAGGCTTCCCATCGATCCGCTTCGCCGGCACCGCGGTGCCGACTTCCGCGAACTCGCCCCCCGCTTCCGCCCGCTCGATGCGGTAGCGCACCGCGCCGGGCACCGGACTCCACCGCACGGAGATGCTGCTGCCGCCGTCGCTCGGAGTGTCGGCGGCGGTCACTCCCCCGGGAGCGCTGTAGGGAGGGGGTGCCGGCGGTACCGGCGCCGGCGCGAGGCTCTCCGCCGGCTCGCTCCCCGAAGTGCCGGCTGACGGCTGGGCGGACGGTTCGGCGGACGGTTGGGCGGGCGGTTGGGCGGGCGGTTGGGCCGGCGCCGCGGAGCCCGTCAGAACCAGAGGGAGAAGAAGCAGGAACGCGGCGGCAAGATTGACAACCGGATGGGCTCGAGTGCGGCGCATCGCTTGGTTCCTCACGAGCGGCCGCACCCCGCATCGCCGGCGGCGCGCATGGCACCTCCGGGGGCCGGGATCGGGTCGCTGGTCGGTGGCGATTCGTGATCGGGGTGGGAGCGCGAACGTTGCGTGGGCTCGGGAGCGAAGACGGGAGCGGGAATCCTCGAGGACCGCGGCCCATACTCCCACCACCCGTAAGTCATGCCCCCTCCCCCGCAGGTCCGAGTACGGGAAGCTCCCCGCCCCCGTGGTTCGGAGAATGGCTGAAACGGGTGAAGCGTTTCAAGATCCAAATCTCCGTCAGTGAGAGGAAATCTTATAGAGGCCGGCGTCCCCGGGCGCCTCGAGCCCGCGCCGCGGCCGGGAGGCCGGCCGGAACCCGCGCCCCGCCACCCGGGTGCGGTCTTCCGGACGGCGGGGTCTCACGCGCCTCCTACTTCAGCTTGTCCGGGTTCAGCCCCTTCAGTTCCTTCGGCACGAAGATCCCGTCCGCGCGGATGACCTTTCCGTCGAATCGGATCTCCCCGCCCCCGTGATCGGCTCGCTGGATCTGCACCATGTCCCAATGAATCGACGACTTGTTCCCGTTGTCGCAGTCGTCGTAGGAGTTCCCCAGCGCGAAGTGGATCGACCCGGCGATCTTTTCGTCGAAGAGCGTGTCCAGAAGAGCGGTCTTGATGAATGGATTGAAGCCGAACGAGAACTCCCCGGTGTAGCGCGCCCCCTTGTCGCGGTCGAGTATGCTCCGCAACTTCTCGGTGTTGGGGCCCGCTTCCGCCTCGACCACCTTTCCACTCTTGAAGACCAACGAGATGTTTTCGAAGACGGTCCCCTCGAAGAGGCTGGCGGTGTTGAAACGGAGGGTGCCGTTGATGCTGTCTTTCACCGGCGCAGTATAGAGCTCTCCGTCCGGGATGTTGACGTGGCCGTCACACTTGATGGCCGGCATCCCCTTGATGGAGAAGCTCAGATCGGTGCCGGGGGCCTTGATCGTCACCTGGTCCGCGGACTCCATGGCGGCCTTCAACGGATCCATCGCCCGCGACATCCTGGCATAGTCCAGGGTGCAGACATCGAAGTAGAAGTCCTCGAACGGATGCAGCGGGGTGCGGGCGTTCTGGGCCATCGAGTCGTTCGGCCACCTCATGACCACCCAGCGCGTCTTGGGTACTCGCACCTTCATGTGCACCGGATCGTTGTAGTACTTGTTCCAGAGGCGCAGCTTGTCGGCCGGCACGTCGCCCATCTCCATGGTGTTGGGTGTGCCGCGCACGCCGATATAGCACTGCATCTCCTTCATGCGGAGGACATCGTACTTCGCCTGGGCCTTGATCTGCTCCTCGTCGGCATCGTGCAGGAAGCGCCGAGTGAGCCGGTCGTGCCGGATGTTCGTGAAGACGATTCCTCCGGCGCGCGTCGCCGCGTGCACTACTTCGTGCACCAGGGGCAGGGCGTCGAATCCGACGCACTCCACGAGGAGCTTCTCTCCGGGCTTGATTCCGCAGGAATAGTTGGTGAGAAGACCGGCCAGCTTCGTGATCCGCGGATCCACCGTACCCCTCCTTCCCCGCCCCCCGCCGGGCGGACCGCTCGCTCCCGCCCTGCGCCGCGGTCCGTCCCCGGCGAGGAGGAAGAGTGATCGGCGCGGACTCGATCGACCGCGCATTCGGTGCGGAGTTTACACCGGCCGGATGCCGCGGGTAACCTCGACCGGTTCGCCGGCATGCTCGGATACGGTCGGGGCCGGCGGCGGGAGGAGACGCGTCGTGACATCGTTCCAGGAATATCGCGAACAATTGCTGGGCATCCTGCTGGGCCTGGCGTCGCGGCCAGCGGGCGGGCCGGACCAGGTCGCGCCCGAGGCTGCGGCGAAGCCGGCCCCGGAACCGGGCGCGGGCGCCCCCACCGGACTCGTCCCCGGGATCAGCTTCACACGCCCGCCCAAGCCGGAGATGGGCGACCTGGCCCTCCCGGCGTTCCCGATCGCCAAACGGCTGGGGCAGCCTCCCCCCGTCGTGGCCGCGCGCTGGGCGGAGGCGGTACGCGCAGAGCTGGGTCTCCCCGACGGGATGCTGGCCTCGTTGCCCGTCCCGGTCACCCGCGTGCTGGCCGCGGGGCCTTATGTCAATGTCACCCTGGACCCGGCGGCCCTGGCCCGGCTCGTCACTGCCGCGGTCGCGGAGCGCGGCGCGCTTTACGGCCACGCGCCCCTCCCGACCGGACAGGCAGTGATGGTGGAATACTCATCCCCCAATACGAACAAGCCGCTCCACCTCGGACACGTCCGGAACAACCTCCTCGGGATGGCCGTGTCGAATGTCCTCGAGGCAGCCGGAGACCGGGTGGTTCGCACCAGCCTCATCAACGACCGCGGCATTCACATCTGCAAATCGATGCTCGCCTACCAGCGATGGGGTGAAGGTCCCACCGGCCGCGAAACGCCCGCCTCCACGGGCGAGAAGGGAGATCACTTCGTCGGCCGTTACTACGTCTCCTTCAACACCCGGCAGAAGGCGGAGCGGGAAGGATACGCCCATGCCCAGGGGGTCGATCTCGCCCGGTTCAGCAAGGAGGCGCTGAAGGGGATTTCCGATGCCGAGGAACGGAAGGCGCGCGAGGCCGAGGCGGAACAGTTCGAGGATTCGTTCCTGGAGTCGTCGGAGCTGCAGGCGGCGGTCGGCGAGATGCTCCGGCGTTGGGAGAGCGGGGACCCGGAGGTGCTCGCGCTCTGGCGCACCATGAACGGCTGGGTCTACGAAGGGTTCCGTGCCACCTATGCCCGGCTCGGCTGCCGCTTCGACCGGTGGTACTTCGAGAGCGAAACCTGGCAAGCGGGCAAGGCCGAGATCGAGCGCGGGCTCGCCTCGGGGGTCTTCTACCGGAGCGCCGACGGCTCCACCTGGGCGCGCCTGGAACCGCTGGGCCTGCAGGACAAGGTGCTGCTGCGCGCCGACGGCACCGCGGTCTACATCACGCAGGACATCGGCACGGCGATCCGCAAGTTCGAGGACTACCGGATGGACCGGTCCCTCTACGTGGTCGGCGCCGAGCAGGAAGTCCACTTCCGCAACCTCTTCGCCATCCTGCGGCTCCTCGGGCACAACTGGGCGGATCGCTGCCGCCACCTGTCCTACAGCCTTGTCAACCTGCCTCGAGGCATGGGCAAACTCAAGTCGCGCGAGGGCACCGCCGTCGATGCCGACGATCTTCTCGACGACCTGCACGAGATGGCGCGGGCGAAGATCGTCGAAGCGGGCTACGCCGAGTCGCCGGAGATGATCGAGGCCACCGCGGAGCAGATCGGGCAGGGAGCGCTGAAGCTCTATGTCCTCCAGGTGAGTCCGGAAAAGACGATCGTATTCGATCCCGAGCAGACGATCGCCTTCACCGGAGATACCGGGCCCGCAGTCCAGTACTCGCACGCGCGCATCCATGGCATTGTGCGCAAGGGACAGGCCGCCGGGAAACTCGGAGAGGAGGACTTCGCGGAGCCGAGGGCAACGCCGGCCAGCACCGGTTCCGCCGGCCCGCAAGGCATCGATCCGGCCGGCGCCCAGACGGACGGCGCAGACGCGCCCGCCGCAGCCCCGGCCGGCGCACCGAGCCCGAGCAGCGCACCATCCGGGACCGGCCGGTCCGGGGTCGCTTCCGTTCGTTTCCTCCGCCTCGACCGCGCCGACGCGGGCCTATTGACCGAACCGGAAGAGCGCGAGGTGCTCAGGCTTCTGGCGGAGTTCCCCGACATCGTTCTGGCGGCCGCGCGACAGCTCTCTCCCGCGCCGGTGGCCAACGCGCTGCTCGAGCTGACCAAGGCGTACGCGCGGATGTACCACCAGCACGAAGTACTGAAGGCTGACGGGCCGCTCATGCGCGCGCGTGTCCAACTTGCGCTGTGCACCGCGCAAGTGCTCCAGAACGGGCTGCGTCTGCTGACGATCGAGGCGCCGGAAAGGATGTAGGCCGGCAGGGAGCTGAAAGACCCAGCCGGCCAATCGGCGCTCCGGCCTGGGTTGTCTGGGCCTTCCCGCACCCTGCTCGGGCGCTACTCGATGCGCACCAGCTTGCTCGTCACGACCGTTCCGCCGGCCTCCAACCGCAGGAAGTACGCGCCCGCCGGAACGGCCCGTCCCGACCGGTCGTGCCCATCCCAGGCGACCGTGTGAGTCCCGGCTGCCCGTTCTTCCCGCAGCAGCGTCACGAGGCGGCGGCCGCTGGCGTCAAAGACCGCCAGGTCCACGCCGGAGCCCCGGGCGAGGGCGAACTGGATGGCGGCTTCCGGCACGAACGGGTTGGGCCGCACGCCCAGGATGCGGCACGGCGCTGCGAGATGCGGTGACGGATCCTCCACCGCCTCGACTCCGCTGCAATGAGGCCGGAAAATCTCGAGGTGGGCGAACTCTGCGGCTTGGTATATGCGGTCGTCCGACGCGGCCACTGCAATCGACGATCCTCCGGTCCCGCCCGAACCGAGATAGACCGGGGCGGCCGGCACGGAAACATCCACCACCTGCAGACCGGTGTGGCTCCCCGCGCAGTACAGCAGGTCTCCGGCCAACGCCATGTCGTTGGCACCCCCGGGCACCGCGGCCCGGGCGACAAACACCGGGTTGTACGGATCGCTCACGTCGAGCACTTCGATCCCCAAGCCGCTGACAAAAGCGAGACCGTCACGCACCGCGAGCCCGGCGCCGGGGCCATAGTAGGATCCGATCACCGCCGGAAGGCCTGGATCGCTCACGTCCAGGATCTCGAGTCCGGTCCAGGCGTTCGAAGCGTAGACCAGCGGCCAGTCGGCCACGAGCTGCGTCGGCATCGTGAGCGCATCCGCGGTGCCAAGGTGGATCGGGTTGAACGGATCCTGGATGTCCAGCACGAACACGCCCCACCAACCCACCGAGACGAACGCATGGCCGTTGTCCACGGCCAGCCCGCCCGGCAGGTCCGGAAGCGGAAACGTGCTGGCGATCTGCGGACTGTCCGGGTCGGAGACGTCGATGATGTAGAGCGCGGAGGAGATGTCGCAGACGAGGGCGTACTCGCCGTTCAGCGCCACGAAGTACGCGGTACTGGACGTGGCGACCTGTCCCCGAGGCGCCGGATGGTCCGGGTCGCTGAGGTCAAGGATCTGCAGACCCAGATCCCAGCCGGTGACATAGGCGAGGGCGCCCCGTACGACGACATCGGTCACCAGATCGGTCGAGGTCCAGGTGCCGGTCATGGCGTGGGTGGTGGGATTCGACACCTCGATGACGTCGAGGCCGGCGCCATCCGCTGCCGCGTACGCGAGAGTGCCATCAACCGCGATGCCGAGCGCCGCGGAATCGGTCCCGACCTCGGCTTCCAGGAACGGCGCGGAGGGATTGCCCACATCAACGATCTGGAGGCCGCTGGCCGTGGCGAGATAGGCATACGGCTCCGACACCGCCAGCCGTTCAATGTACAGGAACTCGTCCACGGTGTCGACGGAACCGAGCAGCGCCGGCGCGGAGGGCACCGTCAGGTCCACGATCTGCAAGCCGTCGGTGTCCGAGGCCACGTAGGCGGTGGTGCCACGCACCTGCAAGTCGATGCTTGTCCCCGGCAGCGACAAGGAGCCGATCAGCGCCGGCGCGGTCGGCGTGGAGACATCCACGACGCAGAGACCCGCGTAGCCTGCGGCGACACCGGCAATCCCGTTCGCCACCGCCACCGCGCGGGGGTAGCCGGGTAGGGGAACCGAGCCGATCACCGCCGCGGCCGGAGGATCGCTCACATCGATCACCAGCAGCCCGGAGTAGTAGACCACATAGGCGAAGCCTCCCTCGACCGACACTCCCCAGACGTCGCCCGGCACCGGAACGGTCTGGATCAGGGAGGGGTGGGCGGGATCCGCCGTGCTGAAGATCTGCACGCCGCCCGCACGATCGGCAACATAGGCGTAGTTCCCCTCGACATCCACGTCATCGCAGTAGTCGGCGGTGGGCGCGTGGCCGAGGAGCGACGGCGCGCCCGGATCGCCCAGGTCGGCGATGCTGAACCCGTACTCTCCGCAGGCCACGTAGGCCCGATCGCCCGCCAGCACGAGGTTGCGTGCCCCGAAAATGTCTCCGTTGCCGATGACGTGCGGCAAGAGGGTGTAGTCGATGCAATCCTGCGCTCGCGCCCCGGAGGCCAGGACGATGGGCGCGGAGATGGCGACAAGCGCGATCGAGGCTCGGACGCGGAGTCTTCGGAAGGCGAAAGAGGGTCCCATGGTCATTCTCCTTTCCCGGCAGTGCCCCTGCCCATGGGAAGGATCGCGGACCGGCGTTACGCCGACGTTACGCGGGAGGGCCTTCCGGCCAGACATCCCGCCATGGATCCACTCCTTGCCACTCCGGCCAACTCCCTCTAGAATCCGACCGGTTGCAGAACGGGTGCGATACAGTGTCTCACCAGCGCTGACTCCGCGGCCGGCGGGAGCCAGAGAGCGAGGTACGGATGACGGACCAGGCACAGCCAACCCGACCGGGCACCTTGTCGGTGATGCAACGGGTTGTCGAGTTCTTCCGGAGGCGGGCCCGGGCCACCGGCGGGGGCGGCGCCAAGGCGATCGAAAAGCAGATCGCCAGCGGCAAGCTCACGGCCCGCGACCGGATCCGGCTGATCCTGGACCCCGGGTCGTTTCACGAGTACGACCTCTTCGTGGAACACAAGGCGGTCGACTTCAACATGGCCGGCAAGGACCTGGCCGCCGACGGGGTCATCACCGGCACCGGCATGATGGGCGGCCACCCGGTCTGCATCTTCGCCCAGGATTTCACCGTCGCCGGGGGATCGCTCGGGCTCGCCCATGCGCGCAAGATCACCAAGATCATGGACCACGCCCTGAAGCTGGGCATCCCGCTTATCGGCATCAACGACTCCGGCGGCGCCCGCATCCAGGAGGGTGTGAACTCGCTCGCCGGCTACGGAGAGATCTTCTACCGGAACACCCTGGCCTCCGGGGTGATCCCGCAGATCTCGGTCATCCTCGGCCCCTGCGCCGGCGGCGCGGTCTACTCGCCCGCCCTGACCGACTTCGTCTTCGTGGTCGAGAAGATCTCGCGAATGTTCATTACCGGACCGGAAGTGATCAAGACCGTCCTCGGTGAAGAGATCTCCATGGAGGATCTGGGCGGTGCGCGCGTGCACACCGAGACCTCCGGCAACGCCCACTTCTACGCCACGAGCGAGCTGGAGTGCTTCCAGCAGATCAAGAAACTCTTCACTTTCATCCCCTGGAACAACCGGAAGCGGGCCGACCCGTTCCCGCCGCGACCGCCGAAGGCGGGTTTCGACCTGGACAAGGTGATCCCGCCCGATCCTCGGCAGCCGTTCGATGTACGCGACGTCATTCGCGGCGTCTGCGACGATTCGGACTTGATCGAGGTCCACGAGAGCTGGGCCGCGAACATCGTGATCGGTTTCGCCCGAGTCCAGGGGCAGACCGTGGGGGTGGTGGCAAACCAGCCCCTGGTCCTGGCGGGTGTGCTCGATGTCGACTCCTCGGACAAGGCGGCGCGGTTCATCCGCTTCTGCGACTCCTTCAACATCCCGCTGCTTACCTTCGTCGACCTCCCCGGCTATCTCCCGGGGGTCGATCAGGAGCATGCCGGGGTGATTCGCCACGGAGCGAAGCTGCTCTACGCGTTCTCCGAGGCGACCGTTCCCAAGATCACGGTAATCCTGCGCAAGGCCTATGGCGGCGGGTACATCGCCATGTGCTCGCGCCACCTGGGCGCCGACTTCGTCTTCGCCTGGCCGAGCGCCGAGATCGCGGTCATGGGCCCGGAGGGGGCGGCCAACATCATTTTCCGTAAGGAGATCACCGAAGCGTCCGACCCCGACGCGATGCGCAAGCAGAAGGTGGCCGAATACACGGAGATGTTCGCCAACCCGTACCGCGCCGCAGCCGAGGGGCATATCGACGCGGTGATCACGCCGTCCGAGACGCGCGATTTCGTCATCCACGCGATGGAGATCTCGACCTCCAAGGTGGACGCTCGGCCGGCCAAGAAGCACGGAGTTCCGCCATTCTAGCGATCTGGTAGAATCGGCTCCGGGATTGCGCCTGGTCCGGCCCGGACAACGCCCCTGGCCGGCCCCGCCGGCGGAGGCCCGGCCGGAGGGCAGGAGGGAACCGAGGAGGCACCGGAGATGGACGAACTGAAGAAGTTCTATCTCGACGACGCGGAGTACGAGACCCAGCTCTCGCGGTCGTTCGAACGGCGGAAGCACTGGATCGCCCCGGATCCGCGGGTCATGAAAGCCGCCATCCCCGGGGTCGTGACCACCCTCACCGTGCAGCCCGGGCAGCAGGTGCGACGCGGCGACCCGCTCCTGATCCTGGAGGCGATGAAGATGAAGAACCCGGTGACCGCCCCGCATGCCGGTAAGATCCACTCGGTGCGCGTTTCTCCTGGTCAGATGGTGACCAAGGGCGAGCCGATGATTGAGTTCGAGTAGCGTCGGGCCCATGCAGCATTGGTACTGGTGGTTCTTCGGCGTACTCGTCGCGGTACTGCTCTCGCTGGATCTCCTCGTCTTCCACCGTCACGCCCGACGGGAGAGCTTGCGGAAGTCGCTCTTCTGGTGCGCATTCTGGGTCGGGATCGGGCTGTCCTTCGCACTCATGGTCGGGCACGTGCGCGGCCGCGACGCCGCCCTCGCCTACCTCACGACCTACTTGATCGAGGAATCTCTCTCCGTCGACAACCTCTTTGTGTTCCTGGCCATCTTCGGCTACTTCACGGTGAAGCCCGAAAACCAGCACCGCGTCCTGTTCTGGGGAATCCTGGGCGCCATCATCAGCCGCGGAATCTTCATCTTCAGCGGCGTGCAGCTCCTGAATCAGTTCCACTGGCTGATCTACCCGCTGGGAGCGATCCTGGTCTTCACCGGCGCGAAGCTGGCGTTCGGGGGTGACAGCGAGGTCCATCCGGAGAAGAACCCGATCATCCGGTACGCCTCGCGGGTCCTCCCGCTCACGCGGACCTATCACGGCGAGGCGTTCATGCTGCGGACGCCGGATGGGATCCGCTTCACCCCGCTGGTTCTGGTCCTGATCTGCATCGAGACGACCGACATCGTCTTTGCCGTCGATTCCGTGCCTGCCGCCCTGGCCGTCAGCCGCGATCCCTTCGTCATCTACACCTCGAACATCTTCGCCATTCTGGGCCTGCGCTCGATCTACTTCGTGCTGGCCGGGACGATGCGGGCGCTTCGGTTCCTCCGGCACGCCCTCGCCATCATCCTGGTTCTAATCGGGACCAAGATGATCATCTCGAAGTGGGTGGAGCTGCCGACCTCGGCATCGCTCATCGGTGTCGGGTCGATCCTGGCTGGCGCGGTGGTGCTCTCGCTGCTGCTGCCGGCGAAGGGAGACCGGAAGCAGGACGCGTAGAGAGACGGCCCGTCCTGGGACGCCGAAGCGGCTTGCTAGCCCCGGTTCGTCCGGCGCAACCGTCCCGACCCGACCAGCACGAGAAAGACGCTGAGCAGTCCGAACATCGCGGCCGCGAACAGACTCGATTCCGCCAGCGGCCCCAGCAGACCGGGCCCGATCGCCAGGTTCACCTTGAGCGAAATGAGAGCGGCCACGATCCCGGCGATCGTCCCCCCGGCAATCAGGCCGGACGAGAGCAGGACCCCGGGGCTCATCTCCCCATCGCCATCGCCCCCCGCCCGCGGCTTTCGCAGCCGGTGATCCACCACCCATCGCGCCGCTCCGCCCACGAAGATCGGCATGGATGCCGACAGCGGCAGGTAGACTCCGACCGCGAACGGCAGCGAGGGGATCCCGGCCAGTTCCAGCACGAGCGCGATCGCCACCCCGAGTAGCACGAGCGTCCAGGGCATCTGATGGGAGAGAATCCCGTCGATGAGAAACGACATCAGCGCCGCCTTGGGCGCGTCGTACTTCTGAACGGGGGTGCCATCATCCTGCCGCGTCAGCCGACCGTTGACGCCCGGGTCCACGAGGTAGCGAATCGTCCCGTCGGCGTCACACAGATACTTGCCGGCCGGGATCCCCGCCACCTGGCCAACGCGCACATGCCGCGCCAGGTAGGTTCCGGGATCCTGGACCGCATACGGGCCGCGCACTCGCTCGCGGGCTTCCTGCCCGGTCAGGGGCATGGTCGCAGCCGGCAGGTCCTTCTTCGAGTACACGGTGCCGCCATCGTTGAGTACAAGGAGGGTCACGCCGATGACAAACGCCGAGGTGAGGGCTCCGACCATGATCCCCATCTGCATGTTGCGGGGCGTCGCGCCGACCAGGAAACCGGTCTTCAGATCCTGCGATGTCGTTCCGCCGTTGCTGGCGGCGATGCAGACGATCCCGGCCACCGAGAGCGCCGTCAGCTTCGCCAGGTCTCCGGTCCAGCCCAGCGCCAGGAAGATGAGGCACGTCATCAGGAGCGTCGCGACGGTCATCCCGGAGATCGGGTTGGAGGAGGAACCGATCTCCCCGGTCAGCCGCGAGGAGACGGTCACGAAGAGGAATCCGAAGACGACGATGCAAAGGGCGCCCACCAGGTTCATCTGAAGCATCGGCGCGGCCCAGATCGCGATGACAATCCCGATGCATCCGAGCAGGACGACCTTCATCGGCAGGTCGCGTTCGGTCCGCGGGACTTCCGGCAACCGGACGCCAGTCGGCACGCCCCCGGCGGTCATCTCGCCGCCCGGCCCCGCCGAACTCCCGCTGGCGCTCCGGGCGGCGGCTCCCCGCCCCGTCAGGTCTTTCATCCCCGACCGGATTGATGCCGCGATGAGAGGCATGGCCTGGATCATCGAGATGATCCCGCCCGCGGCCACCGCCCCGGCGCCGATGTAGAGGACGTAGGCACTGCGGATCTGGGCGGGACCCATGTCTCGGATCAGGGTCTCCGCCGGATACAGCGGCGCGCCCAGCCGCTCGCCGAAGAAGACGATCATCGGCGTGAGCACCCACGCCGCGAGCACTCCCCCACCCACCATGATGCAGGAGATACGGGTGCCGATGATGTAGCCGACGCCGAGCAGATGCGGACCGATTTCAGCAGAAACATTGGCGCCCCGGAAGAAGCCAAGGGCCTTCTCGGGTATCTCCTTGAAGAACCGCAGGCCGTTGGCCAGGAACCAGAAGAGGAATCCGAGGCCGAACCCGCCGAAGACCAGCCGGGCCGAGGTGCCGCCGCGCTCGCCGACGATGAGCACTTCTGCGCAGGCGGTGCCTTCCGGGTAGGCCAGCTTCCCGTGTTGCCGCACGATGAAGGCCCGCCGCAACGGAATCATCATGAGGATTCCCAGCAGGCCGCCGAGAACCGCGACCAAGGCCACCCGGACGTACTCCAGGTTGTACCCGAGGATCAACAGCGCCGGCATGGTGACCCCGACACCGAACGCGATCGACTCCCCGGCGGAGCCGGTCGTCTGCACCATGTTGTTCTCGAGGATCGTCGCGTTGCGACCGAAGAGCGGGCGAAACGCGCGGAAGAGGGTGATCGAGAGGACTGCGATCGGAATGGAGGCGCTGACCGTCATCCCCACCTTGAGGACCAGATAGAGCGAAGAGGCTCCGAAGATGATCCCCAGGACGGCACCCAGCAGCAGCGCTGACCAGGTGAACTCGGGCAGGTCGACCTCCGCGCGAATGAACGGCTGGTGTGCGGGGATCTCGCGGACCTCCCCGTCCGGCGGCGGTACGGAGGCCGGCGTGGACTCGGCTGCCATATGTTTCTCCTCCTGGAAAGGCCGGCCGGAGTCTCGCCGACAGCGAGGGATCGACGCAAGCGTTGACGCCGGCCGAAGCGTCGGACCGGCGTCATGGCGAAGGCGCGGCGGAGCGTGGGTCGGTCCGCCGCGCGCATGTGCTGCTTGTCCCGGGCCTGGAGGCTAGTCGTCCTCCGGGTGCCGCGGCGCGCCCGAGCGGCGGGGCCTGGAAGGACGCGGGGTCCGGCCAAACTCACGATCTCCGCTCGAGCGAGGCGAGGCGGGGGAACTCGGGGACTCAGGTTCCAGCAAGCGAAGCACGTCCAGGGCCTCCACCGCCGAGGCGCGCCGGGGCTCCAGCGGATACTCCGGTTCGCCCTCGATCACCGCATCGACCGTCGGAGAAACCTCGATCGAGGAGCGGCGGCGACGGCGGCGATTCCGCCCTCGCACCGCGGTTGCAGCTTCCTGCACCTCCCCCGAGTCGTCTCCGCCCCGAGCGTCGAACTCGCGTTCGATCACGGCGGGCACATCCAGCTCCTCATCATCGGAGATGAGAGCTTCTTCCCCGGATGGCACCGCAATCGATCCGGTTCCTCCGCGCCGGCGCCGGCGGCGACGGCGGCGACCGCCGCCTTCGCCGGTGAGGGCCGCCTCTGCCGGGGAAGCCGCGGTCGCGTCGGCGTCGGATGGCGGCACCTCCGCGACCACCCGCGGGCGGATCCGTTCCGAAGCGCCTTTCACCACAACCGTCAGCGGACGCTCTGCCGTTTCCGGCGACAGCCGTCGCGCCTCGGCGACGGCCCGGCTCTCCCGACCGGCCGCAAGCGGCGACCGACGTCCGCCGGCTGTCGGATGGTCCTCCCGCAATGGTTCCTCGCGCGGCCGCTCCCGGCGCCTTCTGAGATCGCGTTCGCGGTCGGTGCGCCTGCCGGCCGCGCGCCGGCGATCCTCACCCCCTCGGCTCCCGCGCTCTTCATCGAATCGCCGTGGCCGGCGGTCCCGACGGTCCGAACGCGGGTGAACCGAGCGTTCCTCGCGGGGGCGCGATTGGCGCGTTTCCTCGGGCAGCCTCAACTCCCGCACCACCGACGGCGCATGGAGCGCCGCCCAGCCCAGCACGATGAGCCCCACACCGCGCAACCCATCCACCACCAGGAACTTCCACCCCAACGAGGTGAGTCCGTAGGTGCGGTGCGCCGAGGCAAACGCAAACGTGCCGAGGGCGGAGAGCACCAGCCAACCACCGAAGACAATTGCCAGCTGCGGCCCTTCGTCCTTGTCGCGCCGCGTCCAATGGAAGGCGACGCCTTGTATGGCGGCAAACCCGACCAGGCAGGTCGCCAGGACCCAGCCCAGGAAGTGCGCTACACCATTGGGAACGGCACCGCTGAGGCCCCAGGTCTTCGCAAAGTTTGAAAAACCGGCACCGGCCCACGCTCCCAGTGCCAGGTCCGCGAGCAGCGATAGCCCAAGGACCACCAGGAATAGGTTGTTCATACGCTCCTTTCGTCAGTGCCCCGGGCCCGGTTCGGGCGACTTCGTGGGGAATGCCGCGAACAGGACCACCCTCGACTCTCAACGGGGGCACTCTATCACCTCTCCGGCGCGGACGTCGAGGGGGGGCCGACCATCGGTGATTCCGGATCTCCGCGGAGCAGTCGCCCGGGCGTCAAGGGGGGTCGGTCGCGTCCGCCCGAGGTTGTGCCGTCCTCGGGCATTCGATACCATCGCGCCGTGGCCGGATTGACCGCGGGCGCAGCTGTGTCGGTTCCGGTTCATGGAGGGCGTATGGGCAAGGCGAAGATCCTGCTGGTCGACGATGACCCTGACCTGATCGAGGCCATGCGAATGGTGCTGGAAGGGGCCGGGTACGACTGCGTGCACGCCCTCAGCGGCGCACGGGCGCTGGAGCTTCTACCGCGCGAGAAGCCCGACCTGATGGTCCTCGACGTCATGATGGACGACATGACCGAGGGATTCCACGTGGCCTACCGGATCCGCAAACCCGAGGCGGGCCTGGAGTCCTTCGTGGACATCCCGATCATCATGGTGACCGCGATCGGCCAGCGCACCGGGATGAAGTTCGATCGCTTGACCGACGGGGAGTACCTGCCGGTGGACGAGTTCCTCGAGAAGCCTGTACAGCCGTCGGTTCTGGTGGAGAAGGTCCGCGGGCTCCTCGCACGGAAGGCCGGGAAGTAGCATCGGAGTCGATCAGGAGGAAGCGCACCCGCCGGAGGCCGCCACGACCGCGACAAGAACAGACCCGCCCCCCAACCTTCGCACCGTCCGGACCAGGGGTACCAGATGAGCGAGAAACGGATGTCGGTCGGAGGCATTCAGGTCTACCACGACCTCGGCATGATCTCCATTCTCGGCACGCCCCAGGGTCCGGGCATGGCAGGCGAGGTTCTCGAGACGCTCGGAGAAGCAGGCATCAACGTCGAGTTCATCTCGTGCTGTCCAGACTCCGGCGGAGGCGACAACATCGTTGTGTGTGTGGCCCGCCAGCGGGTGGCGGACGCTCTGGCCGCGTTGGAACCGGTGCGGCCACGCCTGCGGCCGTTGGGTGTGAAGGTGAGCGGCGGGCTGGTCGGGCTCGCAGTCTATGGTCCCCACTTCCGCGAGATCCCGGCCGTGGCGGGGCGCATCTTTCGAGCCCTGGCCGACGTCGGCGTCAACATCCTCGCGATTTCGACCTCCGTGTCGACCGTGACCTCGGTGTTCGAGGAGTCTCGGCTCGAGGAGGCGCTCGCGGCCCTGCGCGCGAAGTTCGAGATCGACGGCTGAGCGCTCCCGGCGGGACGGGTCAACGGCCGGCCGCCTCGGGAGCCAGGACCCTCGCTGCCGCGTCCGACTTGCCCGCCCCCTTGCCCCCCTCCTTGAGCAGGGCCGCCTGTCGCGGGTGAGGTCCCAACCAGGTCACCTCGCCGGTCTCCAAATCGTAGACCGCGCCCAGGATGACGAGGGTGCCCTCTCGCACCAGACGCCGCGCGATCTCGCTTCGGGAGAGCAGATCCTGGATCGACTGCACAACGTTCGCCCGCAGCGCATACGGCACCAGGGCCGCGGGCCCCAGCCCGGGATGAAGGCGGCGTGCTTCCGCCACCGCCGGGCGGATGTGGTCAGCGAGCCGGGAAAGTGATCCCTCGAGCGACGCGTCCGTGGCGACCGCGGTCACGGCGCCGCACTCCTCGTGACCGAGGACGACGAGCAGCCGTGTGCCGAGATGGCTGATGCCGTACTCGATGGTGCCGGCTTCGTTGACGGCGCACACATTCCCCGCCACGCGCACAACGAAGAGATCACCCACTCCCTGGTCAAAGACAAGCTCGCACGGCACGCGGGAGTCGGAGCAACCCAGGATCGCTGCAAACGGCGCCTGCCCGCGGCCTGCGGTTTCCAGAAGCCTTGCGGAGCCGATGTTCGGGTGCAGCGACGTACCGCTGCGGAAGCGGCGATTCCCTTCCTTGAGCCGCTCCAGGGCCGCCTCGGGCGAGACACCCAGTCTCGATTCTTGCGCGCCGGCTACTGCGCCAATCCACGGCGCTTCGCCGGGCCAGGCTGTGGCCAGGCCGAAGAGGAGCGGCAGCAAGACGCGGCACCGGCTCTGGGCTGGCGCATGATGGACCCTCATGTTTCCCCCCCTGTCTCGCGGCCGGAGACGGCCTGCTATGGAATCGGCCATCTTACGGCGTCTCTTGACGTTTGCGATCCGGGACGCAAAGAGCCCGGATGAGACCCCCGGATGGTCTAGAATCCGCGCGGACACCAGGCGTGAGGCTCGGCGCCGCCTGGCAAACGAAGGAGGAGGTGGCCATGAGCCCCAGCGCGGGACCCGGGATCCGGTACGAGACGACACCGAACCCCAACGCGGTCAAATTCACGCTCGATCGGCCGGTGGTCGCGTCCGGCAGCCGATCATTCGCATCCCGCTTCGAAGCCATGGGCGACCCGCTCGGCACGGCCCTCTTTGCCATCCCCGGCCTGGCCGGAGTCTTCTGCATGGCCGATTTCGTCACGGTCACGAAGGATTCGGCCGCCGCCTGGGAGGAGATCATCCCGGCGGTCGCAGCAGCCATTCGCGAGGTGGTCTTTCCCAACCCGGAGCCGAACCGGCCATGAGAGGAGCTCTCGTGCGAACCTCCATCGCCGTCGTGGCCCGATGGCTTGTTCCGTCCCTGGTAATTCTCGCCGGTTGCGCCGGCTCACATCCTCCGCTGGCCGAGCTGCGCACCGAGTTCGATCGCTACAATCGGGATGCGCGCGCGCTGGGGCCGCAGGGAACCGCCGGGCGCGCGCTTCGCGTCGCCCAGGAGGAATTCGCCGCGGCAGACTCGCTGGCGCGTCACGGCCGATCCGGACCCGGTGCGTCGCGTATGTCTGGCGCGGTTGCCGACGTCCGGGCCGCCCTCGCCCTCGCCGAGATGGCCGAGGCCGAGTCGCGAGCGGATCGCTGCGCCGCCGCCGCCGCGGAGGCGAGACGCGCGTGGGACGAGGCGCTCCGCGGGCTGCTCCAGGCCGAACAGGTGGCGCGGCGGACCGCCGAGGGCGTGCCGCGACAGGCGCCCGATCCCTCCGCGATCGCCCCTCCCGGCTGGCCGGCGAGTACCGTGGAGGATACCGATGGGCTTCGCCCGGACCCGGCGCGGGCTCTGACCGCCTGGGGTGAGTGGCTTGCCGAAGCTCGGGCCCGCCGGGTGGCAACCGCCGATCTCGAGAGCCGGTTCGAGGCCCGGCGCCGGGACCGCGAGAAGGGGAAGGCGGAGAAGCGCTCGCTCGCGCTTCATGAAGCGGGTCGCCTCACCCAGGAGTTGGAGGCACGCGTCCGCCGGACCGCGGCCGCGGAGAAGTGCGCCCGTTCGGCGGCGATGGCCGCCGAGTTGGGAGAGGCGCGGGACGCCGCCCTGCGTGGCACGCTCGAGCTGGAGCGGGGCCTGCAGGATGCCCTTCGCCAGCGTCTGGAGCAGGTGCGCGCCGAGGCGCAGACGCGTCAGGACCAGCTGTACGATGCCATGCGCTCGCTCGAAGGCAAGTACGCGAGCATCCGGCGCGATGCCCGCGGCACGATCGTCAGCCTCGCCGACATTCTCTTCGACTTCAACAAAGCGACCCTGCGCCGGGAGGTCGAATTCGCATTGGTGCGCGTGGCCACGATCCTGAACCAGTTCCCGGAGATGACGGTCCGGATCGAGGGCCACACCGACAACGTGGGCACCGAAGAATACAACCTGGAGCTGTCCCGGAGGCGCTCGCAGGCGGTTCAGGAGTTCCTGGCCTCCCAGCAGGTGGCCGCGGAGCGCATGACGTCCGAGGGATACGGCATGAGCCGGCCCGTGGCCGACAACACCACCGCGGAGGGGCGACAGAAGAACCGTCGCGTCGACCTCGTCATTGAGGAGACGCCCTGAAACGGGACGCGCGCCTGGCCGGAATCCTCCTCTTCCTGCCGGTGCCGGCGGTGCTGTTCCTGTTCACGCAGATGCCATTCGGCGTCGTCCCTTCCGTGGCGGCGGGGCTCGGCCTCATGATGACTCATCCGCTCTACGCGAGACCGTGGGCGTTGCGCCATGCGCCGCGCCGCTGTCTCTGGTGCGGCGGCTCGCTGGCGGCGGGCGGTCCCTCCTCCGCTCGTCACGCGATTGTGGTGACCGATCCGCGCGGCACCGTGAGCTGGCGGGCCTGCCCCGGCGCGCACCGCGCCGCGCTTGTCTCCACGTTCCGATTCGCGACCCGGCATGGCGCGTGGCTGCGCGTGGGTATCCTGGGCACCGTCACGGCATCGCTCGCCGCCGCCGTGCTGGTGGACCGGGAGTGGTTGCGTGGCTACCGGGTTTCGGACGCCGTGGCGTTCTTCCGTCTTGGTGTTGCTCTCACGGTGCTGCCGCTGGGCTGGCTCAACCCGCGCCGACCGGCCGGAGCGAGCGCGAAAGCTGCCGCAACGCCCAGCGAGCCGCCGGCTGCGGGACGCGCGCGGATTGAAGAGGCGTGCCCCGAGCCCGACGGCGCCGCATTCCCGGAATACGCAAGCGCACCGTTTCCGCTCCACCTGGCCGCGCTCATCGGCGTCGACGCCGTGCTCTGGCTCTTCCGTTTGGTCGGGCTCGTCTGGCTGTCCCAGGGGGCCGCTCACCTCGTGGAGTGCGTTTCGCGTCGTTGACGCGCCGCCCCCCGCCGCCGGTCAGACCCGTCGCGGACAGGGCGGCAGTCCGCCTTCGAGGTCCTGCCCCAGCGGACTCGACTCCACACAGTCGACCGGGTCGCAGCAGGTGTGGCACACCCGCTTGAAGACACGAAACCCGAGCAGCTTTACATGCGTGCTCTGGTGGTCGTCCCGCGCGGGCTCGTCCCGCAGCAGGTCGGTGCTCAGGTACTTCTTGTTGCTGTCCGGAAAAACGGTGACCACCACCGCCTCGCCGCCCAGGTCGTCCTGCGCCCGCAGTGCGCCCAGAAGGTTCGCTCCCGAAGAGATCCCGACGCCGAGACCCAGCTCCGAAGCCAGCCGCCGGGCCATCCGGATCGCATCTCCATCGTCGACGCCGATGACCCGGTCGAGTTCGTCGAGTTTGACAATGGCCGGGATGAACTCGTCCGAGATTCCCTGGATCCGATGCTTGCCGACCTTGCAGCCGGTGGAAAGGGTCGGCGAGTTGGCCGGCTCCAGCGGGTGAAGCCGGATCTCGGGATGGCGCGCACGCAGAAAACGCCCGGCACCCATGATGGTCCCGCCGGTGCCGACTCCGGCCACCAACGCATCGGGACGGAGCCCGCGAAAGCGAAGCTGGAACCAGATCTCCGGTCCGGTGGTGCGGGCATGCGCCTCCACGTTGTCCTCGTTGGAGAACTGCCGCGGCAGGAACGCACCCTCCACCGCGGCGGCCAGTTCCTCGGCAAGCCGGATGCTGCCGAGAAACCCCCCTTCCTCACGGCTCACCAGGTGGATGCGCGCGCCGAAGCTCCGGATCAACTCGATCCGCTCGTGGCTCATCCAATCGGGCATGAAGACGCTGACCGGGTGACCCATGGCGCGGCCAATCGCGGCGAAGGAGATCCCGGTGTTCCCGCTGGTAGCCTCCACGATGAGGCCCCCGCGACGGAGCGTCCCCCGGGCATACCCTTCCTGAACGATGTGGAGCGCCATCCGATCCTTGATGCTGCCGGTCATGTTCAGGTTCTCGGCCTTCGCGTGGATCGTGCGCTTCCGGCCGTGGTACTCGAGATCCAAAGCCAGCAACGGGGTGTTGCCGATCAGGCACGCGAGACCGTGGAGACGGCGCCGGATGTTGGAGTCGACCACGCCGGGCGGGATCAGATCCATGTGCATCCTCCGACTCTCGGCCAGACGCAGCTCGGCCCGCAGGCCGAAGACCGTGCGCCCGGTAGGCCGTGCCCGGGCCGGACGCCGGTTCTCAGCGCCTCTTCCGACCGACCTCCGCGATTTCCCCCACGGCGCCGATCGCCCGCTCGATGTGCTCATCGGTGTTGAACGGACCGATGCCGAAGCGGACGCCCCCGTGGATCTGGTCCGTCCCCAGGTGCTCATGAACCATCGGCGCGCAGTGGAGCCCCGTGCGGCATGCGATGCCGTAGTCCACATCAAGCATCGTTCCCACGTCCGCAGCGTCCATGCCTTGAATGTTGAAGAGCAGCACGCTGATGTGGTTCTCCGCCGAGTCCTGGCAGTACAGCGTCACTCCCTCGATCTTCCGCAGACCATCGCGCAGCCGGGTCCAGAGCGCCATCTCGCGGCGGTGGATCTCCTCCACGCCCTGCTCGAGAATCCAGCTGACCCCGGCGTTGAGTCCGGCGATCCCCGGCAGGTTGGGAGTCCCGTACTCCATGCGGTACGGATACTCGTCCAGGTGGTGGCGTCGCGCGCTGCGCACTCCGGTCCCGCCCGCCCGCGTGTGCCGGATCTCGACCCCTTCGCGGACATACATCCCGCCGATTCCCATCGGACCCATGAGCGATTTGTGCCCGGTGAAGCAGAGCACCCCCAGGCCCATCTCCTCCATGTCCAGCTCGATTTTCCCCGCAGTCTGCGAAACGTCGAGGATGAGCGGAATGCCCCGCTCCCGGCAGACCCGCCCGATCTCCCGCACCGGTTGGACCGTGCCGATCACATTGCTGCCGTGGTTGATTACCGCCGCCCGGGTATTGGCCTTGAACCTGGAGATGAACTCACCGGGATCGATGAAGCCCGCCGCGTCGAAGTCGACCCAGTCCACCTCCAGACCTTCCTCCTGGAGGTGCCACAGAGGCCGCAGCGTGGAGTTGTGCTCCAGGTGCGTCGTCACGGCGTGGTCGCCGGGACGAAGCAATCCGAAAATCGCCAGATTCAGCGCATCGGTGGCGTTGTAGCCGAAGACGAGGCGACTCGGCTCCGTTCCGTGAAAGAAGCGGGTGAGAAGCCGGCGGGTGTTCTCCACCAGATCCCCGGACTCGATGCAGAGATCGTAGCCGGAACGTCCGGGGTTCACGCCGTAGCGCCGATAGAAACGGTCCATGAAGTCATAGACCTCGGGCGGCTTCGGAAACGAAGTGGCCCCGCTGTCCAGATAGATGAGATTCTTGGTCAGATCCTCCGCGTCCGACCGTAACTCGTGCAGCTTGCCGATCATCCTGGACATGGGTCTCCTTTCAACGCGCGGCGGGCGGGCCGAAGACCAGCGCGTCTGCGACCATTTCGGCGACCGTCTTGATCGCCACGCCGAGCTTGTACTCCCGGTTCAATTCCATCAGCTGGTCGATGCAGTTGTGGCACGGCGCGACCACAGTCTTCGCCCCACTTTGCCGGATCTGCTCGGCCTTCACCCCACCGGCCTGGATGCGCTTGGCCTGAAAGCGGGCCATGGCGAGCTGCCCGCCACCCCCACCGCAACAATAGTTCTCCGCGCGGTTGGGAGTCATTTCCACGAAGCGGCGCACCGTCCGTCGCAGAATCGCGCGCTGGGGCTCGGAGATCCCGCCGTGCCGCACCAGATTGCATGGATCGTGCAGGGTCACCGGATCCGGGTGTCGATCCGGATCGACTCGCAGCCGCCCCTCGCGGAAGTAGTCCTCCATCAACTCGAGGAAGCTGCGGATCTCGAAGCCGGGCTTGTGACCCAGCCACTCCGGTGCCTCCCAGCGCGCCGCCGCGAAACCGTGTCCACACTCGCCGATGATGAGCACCCGGCACCCCAGGCGCTGCATGGATTGCAGCAGATGGTCCGCGATCGCCCGGGCCTGCTCGTTGTGCCCGGTGAACAGCCCGTAGTTCGTCAGGTCCCACCCGTCGCTGGCGACCGTCCAGTCCTCCTTCGCCGCATGAAACACGGTGGCGCTGGCCTGCAGCGTGAGGGGAAAGAACTTCGGCTCGCGGGGATTGACGGTGAAGAGGATCTTAGCACCTTCCTTGTCCACGGGGATGCGAGCATCGGGGTCGCCGACCGCCGTCTGCAGCTCCTCCTCGATCCACTCCACCGTCTCGATCCAGTCCTCCTTCGTGATGCCCATGTTGTTGCCCGACTCCAGGCTGGTGGTGACGACGGACTGAAGGTCGGAGGGGACGAGACCCATCTCGGCGAGGGCAGTTCGGGCGGCGCGGAGAATAGTGGCAATGTGGATTCCGGTGGTGCAATTCAGGCTACATCGACCACAGAGAGAGCAGCGGCCGAAGATCACCTCCACCCACTTCCGCGCCATAGCGCGGTCGAAGGAGCGGGCCCCGACCAGGCCCGGCGCCAGCCGTCCCTCGACCGTGAAGTGCCGCTTGTACACCGCCACGACCTGGCTGAGCTTGTGGGCCGGGATCGACTCCAGTTCATGGTCCGTTCGGAAGTAATGGCACGAGTCCGCGCACAGGCCGCACCGCACACAAGTCTCCAGGTACGACGCCTCGGCCTCCCGTAACCTGGCCCGGAAGACCGCGAGACCCCGCTCGAAGTCGGCAGGCTCAAGCTGCGCGATCCGGTCTTCGAGCTCATCGGGTTTGGACATGGCGTTGCGTCCTGTACTCGACCCGGATCAGGCGCCGGGGGGAAAGGTGCCGCGGCGGCCGAAGTGGGTCGCCAGATGAAAGCGCGTCGTGAAGAAGAAGAGGCAGTGCCGAATCTTGCCCAACGGCACCCAGAGCAGCAGGAGCACGGTCTGTGCGAGAAACGCCGTTTCAAAGCTCGCGGAGATCGTCCGCGCGCAGGCGAGGGCGACAAAGCCTGTGGCGAGAGGATTGGAGATGAAGTCGTCCGGCGAACTCAGCCGGCGCAGATGCGGCGAAAAGCAGCGCTTCAACAGCAGGCCGGCCCCACAACCCGCGCCCACGAGCAGCAAACCCGTCAGGCCGCGCTGCAGGACCCCGGCCGGCTCGACACCGGCCAATAACAGGATCAGGTATCCGAACCCCGCGAAGATCCCGAGATGATAGCCGACCCCCGCGAACCACGTCGGAAGGTGCTCCCGGGCGCTCTCCTTGGCGGCTGGGGACATCCCCTTGCCGAAGGCGTAGACGACGCCCCTCCGCCGGTCGCCCGCCGGCGTCGCGAAGAGCGCGCGGTGACCGTAGTTCCTTGCGCGCAGGTGCAGGGCGCCCATTAGGACAAGAGCCCACGCGCCGGAGGCGAGGACCCCGAATTGCAGGGCGGAAGCCACGGCGTCACACGCAGCCGTCGGGCTTGGGCAGGCCGGCGACCTTGCACGCCCCCCGCGCGGGGCCGGACGGGAACAGCTCGTACACGCGCTTGAGGGGCACCCCCGTCGTCCGGCAGATCGAACGGACCATCGGCGCCGACCCATTGGCCTCGAAGTGACCGCGAATGAAGCGCACCACCGCCCAGTGCTCGTCGGTCAGGCTCTCGAGACTTTCTTCCTTCTCGGCGAGGAACGCAGCCAGCTCCTCGTTCCACTCTTCCGGGTGGACCAAGAACCCCTCCTCGTTGACCTCCAACTGCCTTCCGGCAAACTCGAACGTGGGCATGCGAACTCCTTCGGGGACAACACGCGGCCGGCCGCCTCGGATTCCCGGGGGGGCCGGCTCGCGGACGCGCGACTGCAATCATAAGCAAATACGACGCGCCGGTGGAAGTGCGATGAGGCCCTGCGACGAGCCGGGACGCCGGCGGGATCCCGAGAGACCCTGCTTGCGGGCTGCTGAAGAACCCAGCCTGCTAGCGCCAGTCCCGATCCGGAAGCGGCCGGTTCCCGAGAATCCCTTCGATTCTCTCCAGCACGGCAGCGTCAAGGCGGGGCAGCAAATCCAGCGCACCGAGATTCTCGGTAAGCTGCTCAACCCGGGAGGCCCCCAGGAGGACCGTGCTGACCCGCGGATTTTGCAGGCACCAGGCGACGCCCAGCTGCGCCATGGTGCCGCCGAGATCCTCGGCCACCGCCATGAGCTTCCCGACCTTGTCCAGACGGGATCTCGCCTCATCTCCCTCGAAACCGGGACGCAGCCACTGGTAGCCTTCCAGGGTGGCTCGGGTGCCCTCCGGAATCCCGCGGTTGTACTTGCCCGTCAGCAAACCGCCGGCGAGCGGGCTCCAGATGGTCGTGCCGAGGCCGAATTCGTCGTAGAGGCGCGCGTACTCGCGCTCGACCCGATCGCGCGTGAACATGTTGTACTGGGGCTGCTCCATCGTCGGCGGGAGCAGGTGCTCGCGTCGCGCGATCGCAAACGCCTCCGTGATCTGCTGCGCCGACCATTCGCTGGTCCCCCAGTAGAACGCAAGCCCGTTGTGCACGAGGTCGCTCATCGCCCAGACCGTCTCCTCCATCGGCGTGTGCGGGTCGGGGCGATGACAGAAGATCAGATCCACATACTCCAGGTGCATCCGCTCCAGGGACGCATCGATCCCCTCCATGATGTGCTTGCGCGAGAGGCCGCGATCGTTGGGGCCGCGGCCGCCCCAGAAGATCTTGGTGGCAATCACGAGATCGGAGCGCTTCCACCCCTCCTTCTCGATGATGCTCCCCATCATCTCCTCCGCCCGGCCCTCGGCATAGACCTCGGCGGTGTCGAAGAAGTTCACTCCCGCCTCGCGCGCCGCAACCATGCAGGCGCGGGCGGTGTCCTCCTTCACCTGATCGCCGAAGGTGACCCAGCTGCCGAAGGAGAGGGCCGAGACCATGAGGCCGGAGGAACCGAGATAGCGGTATTCCATCGCAGAGCTCTCCTATCGCCTTCCCATCCTCTGAGCCGGCATCCGGTGGGGCCGGGACCTGCCCGCGCGGTGCGGGTCGGCGGCCGGTGATTCCGACATCCGGAGGCGCCATCAGGCGCATGATGGCCCCATGCCGGAGGCAGCGCCAGGAGGATTCCGGGCGGGGCGAGCGGCGCGGGAGGAGTCCGGATACGGCCGGCTAGATCCCGGATCCGCGGTCGTTCCCTTCGAGGACCCGCTGGCTGGCGGCCAGGTCGTCCAACGTGCATCCGGCGAGGACCGCCTTCATGGCCTGCGCCATCTGGATCCAGAGGGCCGCGGCCGCCCGTTCCCCGGTGCTGCTCATCTTCCCGAGCGCCCCATCCGGCGGACCGGGCCCGATTGGACCCTCGAGAACCTCGAATACCTCCAGCGCCGTGATCCGGCCGGGGTGCCGGGTCAGCTCGCAGCCGCCCGTGGGTCCGCGCTGCGCCTTCACCAGGCCAGCGGACTTCAGCGCTCCGAGCAAGACGTGGAGGTACTTCGGCGGCAGGCCCTGACGCTCGGCGATACCACTGACCTGCACCGGCCCCCTTCCGTAGTGGGCCGCCAGCTCCATCATCAATTGCAGGCCGTACCGGCTCTTCACGGAGAGCTTCATTCGCACCCCCGCCGCGGCGATGGCGGCGACCATGAATCCCGCAACGGCGCCCATGGGCCGGGAGGGCGGACCGGGGCGGGTCGGGACGAATCAGAACGAATTCGGCCAATCGCACCACTTCCGGGCCACGTCCGGCTGTCTCCGGCCTTCCGAACTGCCCGAGAACCCAGCATAGGCTCCAGTTTATAATTATGTCAATCGAAATACTTGACAATATCTCTGTGACCCGCCACAATCGTCGAGAGGCGGCAGGCGGCCGCTTGTGCGGAGAATCCATCTCATTCGACCGGAGGTCCCATGTCACTCCAACGCCCGAACCGGGTTGAACATGCCTACCAGCTCATCGGATACACGCCCGTCGTCCGTCTGAACCGCATCGTGCCCAACGGCAGCGCCTCTGTCTTCCTGAAGCTCGAGAGCGCCAACCCCGGTGGCTCCGTCAAGGATCGGATCGCGCTGAGCATGATCGAGGACGCAGAGGCCCGCGGCGTCCTCAAACCCGGAATGCGCATCCTGGAGGCCACCAGCGGCAACACCGGCATCGGCCTGGCATTCGTGGCCTCCGCCAAGGGCTATCGGTGCACGCTCGTCATGCCCGACACCATGACCCTGGAGCGCCGAGCGCTCCTCAAGGCCTACGGTTGCGAACTGATCCTCACGCCGGGCTCCGGCGGGATGAAAGGCGCCGTGGAGAAGGCCGAGGAACTGGCGAAAGCGGATGCTCGGTTCTTTCTGGTCCGGCAGTTCGAGAACCCCGCCAATCCCGCGGTTCACCGGAGGACCACCGCCCTCGAGCTCCTGGAACAGGTCCCGGAGTTGGACGCCTTTGTGTCGGGCATCGGCACCGGCGGCACCATCACCGGCGTGGGAGAAGTCCTCGCAGAGAGGAAGCCGGGAACGCTCGTGGTCGGTGTGGAGCCGCTGGATTCGCCGGTTCTCACCCAGGGCAAGCCGGGACCGCACAAGATCCAGGGCCTGGGCCCCAACTTCGTTCCGGCCATCCTGAACCGCGAGGCCTATGCCCGCATCGAAGATGTGGCCTATCCGGATGCGCTCGCGGTTGCCCGGCGTCTCGCCCGCGAGGAGGGCCTGCTGACCGGCATCTCGACCGGCGCCATCGTGCACGCGGCCCTCAAGGTGGCAGCCGAACTGGGGGTGGGCAAGACGGTCGTGGCGGTGATGTGCGACACCGGCGAGCGGTATCTCAGCCATCCCCTGTTCGCGGAGATCGACGGTCCGACGGGGGGGTGAGTTCGGCCGCGGGCCACTGGCGGGCGGCGGCGTCTGGTCGGCGGGTCACCGGCGTCCGCCGGAACCCCGTTGTCAAGCCGCTGGCAGGCTGCTTCCAGTTCTGGCATGATCTGCGGTTCGCGCGCGAACCGTCTTCGGATCCACCGAGGCGACGCATCGGCCCGCCCGAGCTCGGGCACGGGAGGCGTTCATGTCGGCGGGAGACCTGGTCATCAAGGCTGCGGCGCTGTTTGTCGCAGTCTCGTTTGTCCTCGCCGTAGGCTGGGCCCGGGGCCGACGGGACTGGGAGCGGTGGTTCCGCCTGACCTACGGCGCGCTCGCGGTCTCCCTCACCTCCGCTGTGGTCCTCCTCTTCTGCGCGATCCTCGGTCACGACTTTCGCTATGACTATGTGATCGGGTACAGCTCGCGAGACCTTCCTCTCGTCTATCTCGTCTCCGCGTTCTGGGGCGGGCAGGAAGGTACGTACCTGCTCTGGGCATTCATCGCGGTGCTCCTCGGATTCCTCCTGGCGCGGAAGCGAGCCTGGAATCCGGCTGCCGTGATGGCCGGCTACACCGGCACCATCGGGCTGCTGGTCCTCTTCATGTTGAACCGCCACGGCGATCCGTTCCGCCTGGCGGCGACGGTCCCGGCCGACGGCCGCGGGCTCAACCCGCTCCTACAAGATCCGTGGATGGCGAGCCACCCGCCGATCGTGTTCCTGGGCTACGCCGTCCTGACAGTGCCGGGAGTGCTGGCCTGGGTGGCGGCCTGGAAGAAGGACGACGGGGGCTGGGTCGCACCCGCGCTGCGGTGGGCGCTCGCCGGATTCCTCACCCTTGGACTCGGCATCATCCTCGGCGGCGTCTGGGCCTACAAGGTCCTCGGTTGGGGCGGATTCTGGGGATGGGACCCGGTGGAGAACGCCTCTCTCATCCCGTGGATCGTCAGCATCGCCCTCGTCCATGGACTTCTGGTGCAGGGCGCCACCGGCGGACTACGCATGACGAACCTGGTTCTCGGAGCCGCGGCCTATGTTCTGGTCCTGTACGCAACCTTCCTGACCCGCAGCGGCGTCCTGGCCGACTTCTCGGTGCACTCCTTTCCCGCCGGCTCGATCTACGGCTGGCTGGTCGGGGCCCTGATCGCGGCCGTGGCCGTCTCCGTGGTCTCCTTTCTGAGGTGCCGGATGCGCGGAGGAGCGCCGATGGACACCCGTCTGGCCTGGCCGCTGATCCTCACCTCTTCCCTCGTGGTCTTCGCGATCTCGGCCGCGCTGGTGCTCCTCGGCACGTCGTGGCCGATCGTCACTTCCGCGTTCGGCAAGCCATCGACCCAGAACGCCTCCTTCTACAACCAGGTCAATCTCCCATTGTACGTCCTGTTGCTGCTGGTGCTGGGCCTGGGGCCGTTCCTGGCCTGGGCGCCCTTGCCGCGACAGGCCTGGGCTCGCCGCTTCCTGGTCTCGGTGGCCGTGGCTGCGATCGGCACCGCCGCCGCGGTGGCGCTGGGAGGGCGGGGGGCCGGATCGGTGGCCCTCTTCTTCGCCGCGGCTCTCGCCCTGGCCTCGAATCTGGTGCGGCTGGTCGATGTCGCGCGACGCCGCTTCCTTCACACTGGAGCCGCGATCGCGCATGTGGGATTCGCCCTGATGTTCGTGGGCGTCGTCGCCGGGGAAGCCTGGGATCGGAAGGTTGACGTCCGCATTCCGCTGGGCGGGTCGGCGTCCGCGTTCGGACGCAGCATCACGTACACCGGTTTTGTCGAGGGATCCGCCCCGAAGGACGAGTGGGGTCTTCAGGTGCGGGAGCCGGGCGGCTCCACGACGGATGGCCGGCTGACGATGTACGCACTGGACAACGGTCAGGCTTTCAAGAAGCCGGCGATCCTGCGGCGTGCCGGCGGTGATCTGTACATCTCGCCGGTCGCGCTCGACCTCGGTGAGGAAGCAGGCGGCACGCGCATCACGCTGAAGAAAGAGGAGCCGCTTCCCTTCGGCGGCGCCGCCCTCACTTTGCTCGGATACGAGATGGGCGGCGGGATGGGTAGCGTTGAGATGAGCGTCACCGCCCGAGTGCAAGTGGCGCGCGACGGTGCGGCCGACACGGTGGCCCTGCCGATGCGGGTGATCGACGGCGAGCTGGTCGGTAGTCCGGTGCCGATCCCCGGGTTGGACGGATCGACCCTCACCTTCCGCCGGATGTCGGTGGAGGAGCGCACCGTGGAGTTCGAGGTCGGGGGCAACCCGGACGAACCGGCAGGCCCCGAAACGCTTCTGGCGGAGGTGACACTGAAGCCGTTCCTCTGGATCCTCTGGCTGGGAACGAGCCTGCTGGTGTTGGGAACGGTCGTGGCCCTTTGGCGCCGGGCCATGGAGCGACCGGCTCCGGCTGTCCGGGCCGGGCGCGCCGGGACGAAATCGGGGCTGGGCAGAGACCCCCGACCGGCGGTCTGACCGAGAAGCGCGGCCGGCTGCGGCAAGCTCACCTCCTTTCCCTCTCCTCCCCGCCTGCGATACCCTCGCGCCGTGCGCGCCATGATCCTTCACGCCCCGCGGACGCCGCTTCGCCTGACGGAGATCCCGGAGCCAACGCCCGGTCCCCGGCAGGTCCTGGTGCAAGTGCACGCCTGCGGGGTCTGCCGCACCGACCTGCACGTCGTCGACGGCGAGCTTCCGAATCCGAAGTTGCCGCTGGTTCCCGGTCACGAGGTGGTCGGCACGGTCATCGAGCTGGGAAGCGAAGTCACCTTGCGTCGGCTCACCGAGCGGGTGGGGATTCCCTGGTTAGGCTGGACCTGCGGCCATTGCCGGTTCTGCCTCCGCGGACAGGAGAACCTATGTCCGCAGGCCCGATTCACCGGCTATGGCCTGGACGGCGGCTACGCCGAGATGGCGCTCGCCGACGAGCGCTACTGCTTCCCGATTCCCGAAGGCTACCCCGATGTCCAGGCCGCGCCGCTCCTCTGTGCCGGCCTGATCGGATACCGCGCCTTTCGTCTGGTCGGTTCGGCCGCGCGCCTGGCCTTTTACGGGTTCGGCGCGGCGGCCCACATCCTCGTTCAGGTCGCGCGCCACGAAGGCAGGACCGTCTTCGCCTTCACGCGGCCGGGGGACCTTGCAGGCCAGTCGTTCGCACGCGCCTTGGGAGCCGCCTGGGCCGGGGACACCACGGAGACGCCGCCGGAGCCCTGCGATGCCGCCATCATCTTCGCGCCGGTAGGAGATCTTGTCCCACTCGCCCTGCGCGCGGTCGAGCCGGGAGGGGCGGTGGTTTGCGCCGGCATTCACATGAGCGACATCCCCTCGTTCGCCTACGAGCTCTTGTGGAGAGAACGCGCCATCCGATCGGTGGCCAACCTGACGCGGCGGGACGGCGAGGAGTTCATGGCCTTGGCGCCCTCCGTCCCGGTGAGAAGCGAGACGGTTGCCTATCCCCTGGGGAAGGCGAATCAGGCGCTCGACGACCTGCGCAACGGGCGAATCCGCGGCGCGGCGGTGTTGGTGATGGGGTCTTCGGATCGGGACTCGTAGTGCACGGGACTCCGAGGCGGCCGCCCGAGCCGCCGCGGAGGGTTGCTCTGGGCCGGCCTGGCGCGTATCATGATGTCGCTCCCCGTGATGGGTAGAACGACGTTGCGAATCATGATCTCTTTCCCGCGCGATTGGGAGGACCAGGCCATGATGAGGACGATCCTGGCAAGCGTGTTTCTTGTCGTCGCCGGCCCCGCCTCCGCCACCATCCTCACAGTCCACGCCAACGGCTCCGGTCTGTATCCCACGATTCAGTCCGCCGTGAACGCGGCGGTGAGCGGCGACATCGTGGAACTCACGAACGGCGTCTACACCGGCATCGGCAACCGGGATGTCGATCTTCAGGGCAAGGCGATCACGGTGCGGTCCCAGGGCGGCAACGCGTCGCTCTGCATCATCGACTGCGAGGGCGGCGCGGCCACGCCGCACCGGGGGTTCCAGCTCGCGGCCGGTTCGATCCTCGAGGGTCTCACGGTGCGCCACGGTTACTTCCTGGAGGGGTCCGCCGCGACCGCCCCGGCCAACGCCACGATTCGCGGTTGTGTGTTCTACAGCAACGAAACGCCGAATGGGGGCTGGGGCGGGGCGCTGGAGATCTTGGGCCCCTCCTGGGTCCAGGACTGCGAGTTCGCGGACAACCACGCGGACGAGGGCGGCGGGGCCATCTATGCCGACAACGGCGTCGTGATCGAAAGCAGCCTCTTCACCGAAAACACGGCATACGAGGGAGCAGCCGTCCAGGCATGGGCCACGACCATCCGCAACTCGAGGTTCGTCACAAACGGGGAACCATTCGGGAGTGGCGGCGCGGTCAGTCTGGGCTACGGATGCGTCGTCGAAGAGTGTTACTTCCGGGCCAACTCCGCGGAGACCGGAGGCGCGATCCACCTGACGGACGGAGGCAACACGGTATCAGGGTGCACCGTTCTCTCGAACCTGGCCCAGACGGGGGGCGCCTGCAGTGCGCATGGCGAGGGAGCGGCGACGTTCACGAACTGCACCTTCAGCCGAAACACTGCAACCTACGGGAGCGTCTTCTACGCCGATGGTCTCGCGATCACGCGCGTGAAGCGCTGCATCCTGGCATTCAACCTCGGCGCCGCGCCGATTCTGCACAACTCGAGCTACCAAACCCTGTGCGAATGCACCGATATCTACGGCAACGAGGGCGGCGACTGGACTCCGGGCATCGCCCACCATCTGGGGGTGGACGGCAACATCTGCTTGGACCCATTGTTCTGCGATGACCCGGCCGGGGACTATCATCTGCAGGACGCCTCGCCGTGCGCGCCCTTCAACCCCTTGAATCCGACCTGCGATCTGGCCGGCGCCTGGCCCGTCGGATGCGGGCCGACATCGATCCGGGCAACCAGTTGGGGCCGCCTGAAGCAACAGTTTCGCTGATTGCGCTCCGCGCCACCGCCTGCCGCGTGAACCGGGCCGGGCACCCGTCCGCCGGCCGGCGGTGCCCTCCCTGCTCACCGGCCGGCTCCCGGGGCGCTCCGGCCCCGATGCCTCGGCGCCTTGCCTCGATCGCCCGCAGCCCGTATGATCCCGCGCTATCCGGCACACCGAGGCGCCGGCAAGTTCGCGGTTCGGCGGGCCGGCCTGGCGGGAGGGCCGACCCCGCGTCGTCCGAAGCACCTCTGAGGAGAGTTCGATGGCCCTACCGGTTTATCGCGTCGCCGAAATCCTGGCGGGCCAGGTGCCCGAAAGTTCGCAGGTCACCGTGCAAGGCTGGATCCGCACCCGCCGCGACTCGAAAGCCGGCCTCTCCTTCCTCCATGTCCACGACGGTTCGTGCTTCCACCCGCTTCAGGTCGTGGCCCGGGCGACCCTGGCCAACTACCAGGACGAGGTGCTGCGCCTGACCGCGGGATGTGCGGTCACCGCCACCGGCACGCTTTGCCCCTCCCAGGGCCAAGGGCAGAAGGTGGAGCTTCTGGCGGACACGGTCACTGTGGTGGGCTGGGTGGACGACCCGGAGAGCTATCCGATCACGCCGAAGCAGCACACGTTCGAGTACCTCCGCCAGGTGGCGCACCTGCGAGTCCGCACCAACACCTTCGGTGCGGTCGCGCGAGTGAGGCACTGCCTGGCGATGGCAATACACCGCTTCTTCCACGAGCGCGGCTTCTACTGGATCCACACCCCCATCCTCACCGCCAGCGATGCCGAGGGCGCCGGCGAGATGTTCCGGGTTTCCACCCTCGACCTCGCCAACCTTCCGCGCACGCCGGAAGGCGCGGTGGACTTCAGCCAGGACTTCTTCGGCCGCCCCGCTTTTCTCACCGTCTCGGGACAGCTCAACGTAGAGGGATACTGCCTGGCCCTCACGCGCGTCTACACCTTCGGCCCGACCTTCCGCGCCGAGAACTCCAACACCAGTCGCCATCTGAGCGAGTTCTGGATGGTCGAGCCGGAGCTGGCCTTCGCGGATCTCACCGCCAACGCCGATCTCGCCGAGGAGTTCCTCCGCTACGTCTTCCGAGCCGTCCTGGACGAGCGGGGAGACGACATGGCGTTCTTCGCCGAGCGGATCGACAAGCAGGCGGTGTCCCGCCTCGAGGACTTTGTCCGGTCCAGCTTCGCGCGAATGGAATACACCGAGGCGGTGGAGGTCTTGAAGCGCAGCGGCCGAGCGTTCGAGTTTCCGGTGGAGTGGGGCGTGGCGTTGCAGGCCGAGCACGAGCGATATCTCTGTGAAGTCTACGCCAGGCGCCCGGTGGTGGTCCTGAACTACCCGAAGGGCATCAAGGCGTTCTACATGCGCGTCAATGACGACGACCGGACCGTCGCCGCCATGGACGTCCTTGCCCCCGGAATCGGCGAGATCATCGGCGGCAGCCAACGCGAAGAGCGGCTCGACGTCCTCGACCAACGGATCATCGCGACCGGGCTCGATCCATCGGTCTATGGCTGGTATCGCGACCTGCGCCGGTATGGCACCGTGCCGCACGCCGGGTTTGGACTGGGTTTCGACCGGGCAGTGGTCTACGTCACCGGAATGGCGAACATCCGGGATGTCATCCCGTTTCCGCGAACTCCGGGAAACGCCGAGTTCTGAGCGCTGCCCGCATCGGGGTTCTCCGACCGCACGCCTGGGGTGACGGAACCGTGGGGCCCCGGAAGGCCGGGACCCCACACTCGGTGGTCCCCGCGGACCCTACTTGTACAGGACGACTCGGTTTCGCTCCGCGGCGTCCGCCAGCAGCAGTTCCCGCAGTTCCGGCCAGGCCGCCGCCTCGTGCCGAGAGCCGTCCAATCGGAGCGTCCGGACGATCGTCACCCGCTCGCCGTTCCGCTCCACCGTGACAGCGAAGCTGCCGGCGCCGTTCCGCAGTTGCACCGGCTCCGGCAGGCGCAACACCCGATCGGCCGGCAGACGCAGGCGTGCTTTCACCTCCTGCTCGAGTCCGGCGGGAAGCATGACCGGCGCCCGGCGCAACGGGTCGGACAAATGAAGGTCGCCCGGTAGGAGACTCCGCAGGCCCCGATCCGGCGCGCCGATGACGAGCCACCGTCGGCCGCGGTCGTCCGACTTGCCGGCCGGGGCGGTCACCCCCATGCCCGCCACGACCCGGCTCGGCTGCAGTACGGTCAGATTGTGTCGGTCGATTCGCGCTCCCCCGAGCACCGACCCCGCGACCGCAGCAAGCCTTGTCTCCGTCTCCTCGCCCAGCCCGACCATGGAGCCGTAAGGCGAGAATGCGCCATCGGCTTCCATGAATCCTTCGCCCGTCCATGCGGAGTCGTCTTCAGCGGGAGTCAGGTCGAACGCCACCCGCAGGTGGCTGGTCCCGCGATCCCTCCCACCCCGGAGAAACGGCCGCCCATCGCGCCCGGGGACCCAGACTGACCGCCCCAACAGCGAAGCCGTGCCAAAGTCGATCTCACTCTCGATCGGATCGTAGACGCCGAGATAAGAGGCTGCGTCCGGAAGCCTCGGCAGGGTGTCGGGCGGCTCGCGCAGGATCAGCCTCACGCTCTGCATGCGGCCCAGGGTGGGCACACCTTCGTCCACGAGATTGAACCCGCGGCTACGGTATAGCGGCTCGGCTTCGAGCCCCGCCTCGCGGAACAGGGCCACCGCCAGCGCGGCGCGATCGAATGCGGAACCGTAGCCGGTGGCGTGCACGCGGGATGCGCTTCGCGGACGCGGCCGCAGAAGCGACTCTGCGGCGTCGGTGAGACGCACCCGCCGGGCCAGGAAGCCGGCCAGGTCACGCGCGCGCTCGCCGCGGTTCGGTTCCTCGGCCGCCAAGGATCGCACCGAATCGCGAAGCGCCGCATCGACGTCGACCGCCCGCTCAAACCCGTCGCGCAAGTACGCGCCGAAGGCAGGCCAGTCCGACCAGGTCGACCAGGAGGCATGAGGCAGGTAGGCCGCGGCATCGAGCGAAACCGCCCCCGCCGCCTCGAGCAGCTCCATCCGGGCGGCGCGTCGCTCTCCCCCGCGGACCGGGTCCTGCTCCACGAGGGGCGAGGGCGCACCACCGCCGGTCTCAAAGGACCCCATCCCGGCCGGCGCCGTGAAGGCGATCTCGGCCCGAACGACCGGGTCTTGCTGGGCGAACACAAAAATCCCCTCCGCACCGCCCCGGAACGGCCAGAGGTCGGTCACCCGCCACGCGGTCTCCACGATGCAGGGCAGAGCAACACCGTCGTGCAGCAGCATTCGCTCTCGAATACCGGAGTGATCGGGCGCCCGATCCAGGCCAGCGGGGGTGGTCTCGACCATGGCAGTCGGGCCGCTCTCGATCCATTCGCCGTCACGATAGGTGCGCAGCGCCAGAACATCGAGGTCGGTTCGCAGCGAATCATAGGCCACGCGCAGATCGGCGTACTCCTCCACGGCGACGTCGGCGCGGATCCGCACCGCGCGGTGGACCGTCTCGATCCGACGCCGGTCCGCCGTCCACTCCACCTCCCGCCGTTCGAGCAGGACCACGGCATCCTCCCGTGACAGATCCCACCGCGATGCGGCGGCGCGTTCCAGCTCCGCGAAGTCGATCCGACCGTCGGAACCGAGAACCGACCCCGCACAGACCATGCGCACCGTTCCCGCGGCCGCGGCCGGCAAGCACCACACCGCGTACCCCGACAGCCCGGACAGGGCGAGTGCGGCCCACCATAGCCCCATTCGCCTCGGCCTCACCCACGTTCGGCCCGCGCCTTTGAGCCCGGCGCGCATTCGCGCCACGTGCGCGGTTGACTGCCCGGCTCGCTTCAGCCCCGTTCGCCCGGCCACTCTCACCGTGCGCCCCCCTTCTCCACGCGAATGAGCTGTTCCGACCACTCGGAGGCTCGCTGCATCACCTTCCTGAACCCTGGGAACCCCGCCGGGGGAATCTGGCGCCGCCGGAGCTCGCCTTCCGCAGTTACGGTCAGGATTCCCTTCGCCGGGGTGACGTGGGCGTCGAACATGGCGTAGGTTTCGTCGGCCTTTTCTCTTTGCGGCGGATCGTGCAGGGCGTATCCGGCGGGGAGTCGCACGGATTCAGTCCCGTCGAACCGCTGGGTGGAGTAGAGCAGAATGTCGGTCTTGCGCTCGTCTTCCCAGGTGACGCTCGCTCCCCGGAAGAAGAGGTAGTGCCCCCGGACCAGCTTCAAGAGCGGGCTCGCGAACTCCAGCCCATCGCCGACTCGAAGGGCATAGCGCGGAATCCGGTATTCGATGCCAAGCCACATGTCGGAGTCGAAGTCGTCCGGTGCGCCATGCCTGCATCCCCGGACTTCCACCGCTTCCGAAACCGCCGAGAGCATCGAGGCGCAGGCCTTCTCCAGGTCCCGGGCCCGGGTGCCGGAGACAAACCCGCGCAGACGGCCATCGACCGCACCCTTGCCCTCAAGCCGCAGCGTTCCGTGAAGCGATCCGTCGGGCTCGAGCGTCGCGCTGTTGACCGCGCGCAGGGGGGACTCTTCCGGCGGGCTGTACGCGATCCGGCTGCGGGTCTCTCCCCGTTCCGATCCGATCAGGTAGTGCTGCTCCGCCTCCGATTTCGACCAGATCGGACGATTGAAAGGGGCCCAGGTTGGATCGTACATGACGTACCGCCCATCGGGTCCCGGCAGCGCCACCACGCAGTGGTTGAACTGGTCGGCCGGAACGTCCTCGATGCGGCTTCCCGCCATGGTCATGGCCGCATGCGAATCCATGCCCGCGGCGCGCATCATCGTGACCAGCATCCCGGCGATGTCCTTGCAGACGCCGCTGCGTTGCCGGTAGATCATCTCGCCCGGGTGCAACGTGTACCCTTCTCCGGGCCCCATGGTCTGCCCGCTGTAGCGGATGTTCTGCGCAACCCAGTGGAGCAGCAGCTCCGCCTTGCGCTCCGGCGAGGCGTTCGTGGCGCCATTCGCCGCGAAGATCTCCTTCACCTTGTCGCGGATGGCGTCGGTCACCTCGAACTGCCCGCGATTGACCTCCAGAAACCAGCGGCTCTTGGCCTCCCAGCTCTCCACGGTTGCGAGCACCACCTTGGTGCAGATGTCGGTGTCGTCGGGCTGGCGGTCCTCCTGCGGCAGCGCCGGCAGATTGCGCCCGCGCCAGGAGTAGGCCGTGCTGTCGGCGGTGTACCGGGTCGCGGCATAGAGCGGGCCGTTGTACACCTCGGACTGCAGGCGCTTTCCCGCCGGCAGCACCAGCCGGTATTCCATGTCGAGGATCGGAACGGCAGCCTGGAACCGGACGATGTCGAAGAACTCCCCCTCCATCGGTGGTACGAAACGGGCATCGCCGGTGGTATCCGACGGGGTGGCGCCTCCGCGGCCGGTCACGGTCTCGGCCTTTCCGGTCACGGGACCAGGCTCGGTGCTCCTTGCGAGCAAGGCTCCGCCGTCGGCCATCCCTTCCGCCGCCGGAGAGTCCGCCAGCAACGCATAGCTGAATCCTTTTCGGAAGGTGACCACCTCGATGCCGTCATTGACCTCGAGCCGCGGCAACTGCAGGCACTTCATCCGCGAGCCCCAGTAGATCCCCTCCTGCGGCTGCGGCAGGTCGAGGATGGAGTCGAGCGACACGGGAATTCTCAGCGAGTCGCGGAACACGGTGACCGACCGCACCTCCACGCGGCTGGAGAGCGGCTCATAGTCAAACCGGAGCACGCCGAGGTCGCGGGCTCCCGCGGCAGTCAGCACCTTGTAGAGCGTGTACCCCTCGGTCGAGGCTACACCGCGCGCGCGCAGGTGGATCACCGTGCGCTGGCACGCCACCAGGTGGTCGGCGTCCGGATGCTCCCGGGACGTCCCGGCGTCACGAAGCCTCGAGACCGCGGTGGGAGGAGGCGCATCTCCGGGGGGGAGAGCGGGCCCGGGGGCGGGATCGGCGGCGACCGGAAAAGCCGGTGACACCGCGGCGACCGGCGCCGAGAGGAGCAGGAAAGGAAGGAGCACGACCAGAGAGGGCGGATACGCGGCCCGCACCGGCCGAAGTTGCGGCGTCATGCGACCTCCGGGTGGGGAACAGACTCCTCGCGTGGTCGTGGCGGCGGCCGTAGCGGCAGCGCCGGAAGGACGCTAGCACAGCCCCGCGCGCTGTCTCAAGCAAAGCCCCGGTGTCTCTGGCCTCGTCCCGGCACCGGAAGTCCGGGATCTGCGACGGGCGCCTCTCAACGCCGACGGAAGGCTCTCTCCAGGAAGCTCCGCCAGAGCGCGGCATCCTCACGCCCGGGCACCAGGAGCCGCACCGGGGAGATTCCCGTGATGCGCCAGAAGAAGATCGCCATGGCCAGACTCTGGACCGTGTAGCTGAAGGTCGAGGCCAACGCCGCGCCGACGATCCCCAGACGGGGAATCAGCAAGAAATTCAGGGCCAGATTGACGGCAAATCCGATCGCCATCGCCGCGGTCATCTCCAACCTCCGGTTCCGGCCGGAGAGATCACTGGAGAGAACGTTGCCGACAGCCAGGGTGACGATCCCCGGCAGCAGCGCGCGAAACGGAGCCAACGACGCGTCATACGCGTGGCCGTAGAAGATCTGCAGAAGCGCCTTCCCCGCGACGAAGAGCGCCACGCCGGCGAGCAAGACCGCGGCCAGGGTGGCGCGACAGACCAGCGGCGTGATCCGATCCGCTTCTGCACGCTCCGCGGCTGAGATGCGCGGGAAGAGGACGAACTGCACGCTGGCCGTGATGTGGCTGAGCTTCTCCGCGAGCAGAACCGCGATCGAGTAGTACCCCTGCGCGGCCGTGCCGAGCCAGCGCAGGACCAGGATCGTGTCGAACCGGTAACTGAACTGAGAGAGGATCGAGCCCAGATGCCCCTTCAGGCCATACGAGAGGCTGTCGCGGAACAGGGATCGCGACCAGCGGACGGCGGCGCCATCCGACGCCGCGAGCTGCCGCCGGATCCACAGCAGCGCCGGCACCAGGAAGACCACGAGGCTGGCCTGGTAGGCAACGATCGCCAGTCGTTCGCCGCCCCGGGCCACCAGAAGTCCCAGCGCCACCAGCACCAGCAACGCGAGCTGGGCGACAACCGTGAGCAGGTTGTACTGCTCGACCTTCCCGACCGCGAGGTAGAAGCACAGGGCCAGTTGGCGCGCCACGATCAAAGGCGCAACCACCGCCGACAGAACGAGGAATGGCCCCAGCGCCGCCCCTTGCGCCCCGACCAGGGGCCGCACCAGCAGGACATAGGCGGGAAGGAGGATCACGGCCGCGCCCAGCAGCACGACCAGCGAATTGGCCACCACCGGGCCCATCAGCTTCCGGTCGCGGGCCAGATAGTAGAGGTGCGCCGCGTCCAGACCGCACAGACCGACTCCGGCCCAGAGCGCGGGCAGGGTCACCGCCGCGGAGAAGATCCCCTGGCCTTCGGCCCCGAGGGTACGGGCGATGATCATGCTGATCGGTATGTTGACCAGCGTGATCACCATCCGCGAGGCCAGCGTCACGAAGCTCTGGCGAAACAGGCTCACGAACTCCGCCTGCGGCGGCGCCTCGCCCGGTGCTCTCGCACCGCCTGCAAAGCCAAGTCCACCTCCATTCGTTGCCTCTCCTCGATTGTGGGGATCTCCCTTCGGACGCGCGCGAGACCGGCCTCCCCCAGCGCCCTCCGGCGCGCCGGATCCCGCACCAGGGCGACCACCGCGCGGGGCAGCTCCACCTGCCAGTGAACCGGGTCGACCAACAGGCCAGTCACGCCGTGCTCGATCAGGTGGCGCGTTCCACCGGTGTCAAGCGCCACCACCGGCTTGGCGCAACTCATTGCCTCGATCGGCGGGAGGTTCGCATTGGTGCGGCCGGAGGTCCCGACAAAGATGTCACCGAGGTTGAAGTACGGCGGCAACTCGTCCCGCGGGACCGCGCCCGGCAGGGCGACGTGCTGCTCCAAGCGGAGCCGGCGGATCGCGGACTCGATGATCGGCCGGTCTCCCCCGTCCCCGACCAGAAGCAACGAAACCGCCGGCTCCTCCCGCAGGACGTCAGGCAGCATCTCGACCAGCAGGTCCATGCGCTTGTCCTCTTCCATCCGTCCCACGCAGAAGAGCACGCAATGCCCCGCCGGAATCCCCAGGCGTGCCCGGAGTTCGTCGAAGCGTTCGCCGGGTCGGTACATCGAGGGATCGTAGCCGTCGCGCCAGAACCGCAGTCGCCCGGGCGGCACCCCCAGACGCGCGGCCACCACGTTTCCCTCCGATCCGTCGTCGTGCATGACCAGGTAACTGGCGGGAGTGCGCAGCGCGAAGATCTGCATGAAGGCTCCGAGGCGCCGCCAAGGATGATCGAGGATCCGGTTGAGTTGAGTGCCAAAGAGCCGCGTCAGGTTGGGAACGCCGAGCAGCTGGGCCACCAGAAACGCGGGCACTGCCGGGTGATAGTGATACCCCACCACGAGATCCGGTTTGATCTTTCGGCCCAGGCTCCACCCCTGAGCGGTCGCAATCACCAGGTAGTAGAGCCAGCGCAGCACCCGCGAGAGAAGCCGCAGCGGCAGCCACCGTCGCGGATTCGAGTCGAACCGGATGGCGCCGCGATAGCGGTGGATCACCATCCCCTCGTCGATCTCCAGCGCGGGCTGCCCCCGTCCCCGGGGCGCGGAAATGTGAATCTCGTGGCCGAAGTGCGCGAAGCCCTGGGGAGCCAGATAGAAGCTGTTCACGCCGGTGCGCGGTCCCAATGACCAGAAACTCGGCATCCAGTAGAGGCCCAGGACGGTGATCCGCTCACCCGCGGCCGCCGCCGGCCCTGGGCCGAGCGCCGTCGCGGCCTCCTTGTTGAGCGCGGCGGACCGCGATGGCGCCAGGCCGTCCTCCGGTCCCCCACCGATCCCCGCCCCCGGCGCGCGGGGCGCTCCGCCCGGACCTCCAGGCATGCTCTCGACCGCGCTCGTCTACTTCACCGGCAGGGTCGCCTGCGCGAGCCACCGGCGCGCCGGCGCATCGAGGTGCGGGCTGAGAGTCCTGCGCACCGCCGCGTGGTACTCGTTCAGCCACCGCTTCTCTTCCGGCGACAGCAGCTTCGGTTCGACGAGCCGCGTGTCGATGGGGCAGAGAGTGATGGTCTCCAACCGAAGCCACTGCTTTTCCGGGCGCGTCCGCGTCGGGTCCTCGACCACCAGGATCAGACTCTCGATCCGAAGCCCGTAGGAGCCGGGCTCGTAGTATCCCGGCTCGTTGGAAAGGATGTTCCCCGGCTCCAGGGCGGCGTTGGCCTCCCGGGTGCCGATCGACTGGGGACCTTCGTGCACGCACAGATAGGCGCCGACGCCGTGGCCGGTGCCATGATTGTAGTCCAGGCCCGCCTCCCACATCGGCAAGCGCGCCACGGTGTCGAGCCGCGGCGCCCGGGTCCCGGCTGGGAACGCGACCCGAGCCAAGGCGATGTGGGCGCGAAGGACGCGGGTGAATCGCTCCTTCTGTTCCTTGGTCGCCTTCTTCCCCAGCAGCACCGTGCGCGTGATGTCGGTCGTGCCGTCCAGGTACTGCCCGCCCGAGTCGATGAGGTAGATCCCCTCCGGCTTCAGCGCCCGGTCGGAGTCCAGAGTCACGCGGTAGTGGATGATGGCGCCATCGCCGAGGTAACCGGAAATGGAGTCGAAGCTCGGACCGCGGTAATGCTCGCCGTCCGCGCGGAACGTGTCCACCTGGTTGGAGGCGGAGAGCTCCGTGACCGTACCCCGGGGCACTTCCTGCTCGAGCCAATGCAGGAACCGGACCATGGCCACTCCATCCCGAACGTGCGCCGCTTTCATGCCCGCGACTTCGACCGGGTTCTTGCGGGCCCGCAGGAGCAGAACCGGACTGGCCTCTGTGACCAGCTCACAACCGGAGCAGAGATCCGCGATCCAGCGGCTCGCCGCCGCCTCGTCGAACCAGATGCGGGGTCTCTCCGCAGCGAGCGCGGAGAGCAGATCGCCGAAGCTCTCGTACGGACGAACCTGCACCGCGGGGGAAAGCGATTTCTCGACCTCGGGTGACACCGTGTCAGGTCCGGCGAAGAGAAACGCTTCCTTCAACGTGACCAGCGCGTAGCAGATCGCCACCGGGTTGTACTCGACGTCTCCGCCGCGGATGTTGTACAACCACGCCACCTGATCGAGCACCGGGATAACGAGCGCGGCGGCCTTGCGTTCCGCCATGGCCGCCCGGACCGTCTTCAGCTTCGAGACCAGGGTCTCTCCCGCGAACTTCCGGGCATGTGTGACGATCGACCGCCCGGGCCGCGGGGGACGATCCGTCCAGATGGCGTCCACAAGGTTTTCGGACAGGAATCGGACCTGGGCGTGGGCCACGTTGGCGGCGGCCTCCAGCCGGCGGGCCTCGACCGTCGAGACGGTGGCCGGATCGACACCCAGGATCTCTCCCGCCTGCAACGTCCGGGAGAGGTATGCATGCAGGGTCGGCACGCCCGGTTCTCCCATGCGGAAGAGCTTGATACCGCTCCCGCGCAGTTGTCCCTCGGCTTGCAGGAAGTAGCGGCCGTCGGTCCAGAGTCCGGCCTCGCGAGCGGTCACCAGGAGGTCGCCGGCCGATCCGCTGAACCCGGCGGCCCAGGCCCGGCGTCTCCAGCACTCCGGAACATACTCCGACTGGTGAGGGTCGGTGCTGGGTACGAGATAGGCCGCGAGATTCCGCTCGGCCATCAGCCGGCGCAAGGCAGCGATCTTTTCACGGGTCTTCATCCGGTCCTCCCCTGTTTGCAGGATACGGCAGGCTCGAAGTCAGCCGGAGCAAGCTCCGGCCCGGCGCACGCCCCGCTGCCGCGGAATCGTACCACCAACGCCGGCCGGCGGCCACGCTCCATCCAGGCTGCAGTAGGGGATGGCGCCGAACTCGGGGTCGGGTACACTCAGCCGAACGCGTCATCGGAGGCACCATGCGTTTGCTCATTCTCGGCGGCACGATCTTCCTTGGCCGCCATCTGGCGGAACGGGCCCTGGCGGAGGGGGACACCGTCACCCTGTTCACCCGCGGCAAGCACAACCCGGAGATCCTCCCCCAGGCGGAGCGGATCACCGGCGACCGCGCCACCGACCTTCACCTCCTGGGGAGCCGGCGCTGGGACGCGGTGGTCGACACCAGCGGCTATCTGCCGGAGGCGGTTCGGGCGTCTGCCCGACTGCTTGCCGGTGGCGCCGGCCACTACACCTTCGTCTCGAGCATTTCGGTCTATCGCGACTTCCGCGTTCTGGGCATCGATGAGGACTACCCCTGCGCCGAGATGCCGGAGGGGGCCGCCCAAGCCGTCACCAACGAGACCTACGGTCCCCTGAAAGCGCTCTGTGAGCAGGCGGTGACCGAGGCGTTCCCCGGTCCGGTGCTGCACGTCCGCCCGGGTCTCATCGTCGGCCCGCACGATCCTTCGGACCGGTTCACCTACTGGCCGGAACGGGTGGCCCGGGGAGGCGAAGTGCTCGCCCCTGCCCCCCCCCAACGCGTCACGCAGCTGATCGATGCTCGCGACCTGGCCGAGTGGATCCTGCGCTCGGCGCGGAAGGGACAGGGGGGCGTCTACAACGCCACGAGCCCGGGAGAAGCCGCGCCCGGCTCCGCGGCGGACCCGGCACTCGCCTCCGGGAGAGAACCGGACTTTCCGCTGACCTTCGGCCGCCTCCTCGATGCCTGTCGCGAGGTCAGCGGGGCGGAGGCCCGGTTCGCCTGGCTGCCGGAATCGTTCCTCGTCGCGGAACAGGTTGGCCCCTGGATGGAACTGCCGCTCTGGGTCCCGCAGGAGCCGGACTCGCTCGGATTCGATGCGGTCTCGGTGGCCCGCGCGGTCGACGCCGGCCTGCGGTTTCGGCCCATCGGCGAAACGATCCGCGACACGCTGTCCTGGGCAGCCACGCTGCCGCCGGACCGTCCCCGCCGCGCCGGCCTGGATCCGGCCCGGGAGACGGAAATCCTGCAACTCTGGAGGGAGCGGGCCGCTGCCCCCGCGGAAGGAGAACCCTCAGCATGATGCCCAAGCTCCGCGCATCGCTTTCTGCGCATCGCCGTTCGGCTGCCCTCGCGCTCGAACTTTCCATTGCCGTTCTCATCTACACTCCGGCCGGGACCGCCGCGCAAGTGGCGCCGCCCGGGCAGACGGCGATGCCCCCGTCGGCCTCCCAAGCCGCCCCCCCAGGGCGGGGCGGCGTGGATCCGGGCGCG
>CAYYQN010000039.1:0-46797 GCA_964473865.1 uncultured bacterium
GCGGTCGCGCCCTCACCTGGCCGCATTGGGATCGGAGCCGGTCCCGGCGGCGCCGCGCGCCCTTCGGGTCGGGCGCGACCTCGGCCGCGGCTCTCAGTAGTTCCAGCCGACATAGAACTCCGTTCGCGTGGTGGGCGACCAGTGGCGGAAGTCGGTGCGCCGGGCGAAGTCGAGCCGCAGGACGAGGAACCCGCCGAATCCCATGCGCAGACCGGCGCCGTAGGAGCCGGCCCAGGGCGGTGGCCAGCCTTCGCTCCAGGCCGCGCCGCCGTCGAGGAAGACCGCGCCCTGCACGCCGGGAAGATCGAGATTTCCCGGCGGCAGTCCCAGAACCGCCCCGCGCAGCAGGGGGAAGCGCAGCTCGTTGTTCCAGAGCAGGGACCGCTTTCCGTTGAGACCCCGGTGCGGCCAGCCGCGCAGCGAGTGCGATCCGCCGAGGAGGAACACCTCCGGGTTCTCCCCTTCGCTCCAACGCCCTTGCAGACGTACGGCGTAGCAGGAGAAGAGCCCCAGGCGGAGGTAGCGGTTCCACTCGCCCAGGAGCAGGGTGTTCTCCGGATCGCCGTGGCGCAGGTCGACGGTTGTCGCCGCCGTGACGTTCACTCGTTGCCCGTCGATCGGCCCGGTGGAAAGCCACAGGGAGGTGTCCCGGATCCAGGCCAGCGAGTGCGAGGCCACCGGTCCGGCGCGCCGGAAGCCGGTGAAGGTCCGGTCAGTCTCGCCGTAGGCCACCGAGGCGTTGCTCTCGATGCGGGTGTACTTGCTGAACGGGTAGCGCAGGATGAGCCCGACCCCGGCGCGGCGCTCGAAGTAGGGATAGCCCAGGCGGTCGTAGTACTCGCCGGCGTAGTGAAAGAGCGACAGGCCGTAGTTCAGGCGCCGGGCCAGATTCACGTAGGCCAGCGAGGCGGAGAACTCGTCTAAGAAGCGCGAGGTGGACGAAAAGCTCGCATTGCCTACGCCCACGTAGAGAAGGTGGTTTCCCATCACGTCGGAGAACGCCGCGGAAAGGCCTTCTCCGGTGCGCATGCCGGGATCGAGCAGGACCCCTCCCTGCGCGATGTCCAGGCCGAAGCGAGGCCGATACGACATCGTGCGCGCCGCCACCGGCGCGGACAGCACATTCCAGTCCCACGGCCGGAGGGTGTCGACTCCGGCGGGCGTGACCAGCGGCTCGCCCAGGGTGTCGGCGCGGGCGAAGGAATGGACTTCAAACCGCCCTTCGCGGTAGACGGTGGCCAGGAATGCCCGGCCGTCGGGAGTGGGGCGCGGGTCGAGAAGCGCATCGAGGCTTCGCGTCAGCCGTTCTCCCTGCCCCTCGAGGTCGGTCCGGTAGACGTCCGGCGAGCCGCCGCGGTCGCTGGTGAAGAGGATCTCCTTCCGTCCCGGGTCCGCGGCGGGGGCCGCGTCTCGCCAGTCGCCGCGGGTCAGCGCCCGGATCTCTCCGGTGTCGACCGCGAGCCCAAAGAGGTTCCTCGCGCCGCGATCGCCGGCCGGGCCGCGGTCGCTCACCCAGACCACCGCATCGGCCCAGGGACACCAGGTCGGATCGAGGTCCTGGTACCGGTCGTGGGTGAGCCGGGTGAGCTTCCCTTCTCCCCGGTCATAGAGGTAGAGGTCGGACTCGCCGGCGCGGGAAAGACCGCTGAAGACGAGGCGCCGGGTGTCGCCCGCCCACGCCGGCGACGTCAGCCCGATCAGGTTGTCGAAGGCATAGCGTGCCACCACCCGCCGCCCGGCGATCGAGAAGACGTTGATGGCATCCTGACCGTGGTGCTTTGCCGAGAAGAGCAGCAGGCCGTCGGTGGAAACGTCCATCCGGCTCCGGTAGGCGTGGAACGACTCGAACTCCGGCCGCTGTTCGCCGGACACCAGGACCCGCACGTCCTGCTCCGGCCGCTTCTCGTCGGCGGCCGCGGTGTAGATGTTGGTGAACCCGTTGCGCGGAGACAGGAAGGCGAAATGGCCGTCGAGCTCCGGCAGTCCCGCCGGGAGCGGAAGCGGCTTGAAGTCCGCCCCGCCGTCGGCGGTGAGCTTCGTGGAGGCGAACGCGCTGGGAACCGCCGCGGCGACCGCCGGGAAGTAGCGCTGCTTCAAGGCGAACTCCCAGCGCGCGGAGAGCTCTTCCTGCCGCACGCCGAGCACCCCAAACACCAAGTCCTCGAACCGTTCGTATCGCCAGCGCTGTTCATGGAAGAGCCGGATCCGGTCCGGGCCCCAGGTCTCCGCCACGTACTCCAGAACCGACTGTCCGAGCTTGTAGAGTGTGAACGACCCCTCGTACCGCCAGAACTCGCCGATCGGCGGCAGTTTGCCCGCCACCACCATGTCGCGCAGGATCATGTCGGCCTCGGAATCGCGCTCCTCCGAGAAGTGCACCGCTTCTCCCTCGGTGAACCAGAGCGGCAACTCCGGGAGCCCGGGCCGGAAACGCTCCTTGGCCGTTCGCTCCGCCAGCGAGAGCTGGAACACGTGGACCAGCTCGTGGCGCAGCGTGACCCGGAAGTCGTGCAGCGATCCGTCGAACGGCACCAGCACGCGCCCGCGAGCGAACTCGGTGAGCCCGGCCACGCCCTCCGGCAGGAAATACGGCGTGACGTTGGTCTGCTGGAAATCAAGGTGGGAGGAGTACACGATGACGGGGATCGGGCGCGGGACTTCGTGGGCCAGCTGGGCCCGCAGGTCGGCGTAGCCCTCCTCGGCGAACGCCAGCGCCTGCTGCGCCAGGTCCGCCTCCTCCCGGTAGTGATAGAGCCGGAAGTGACGGCTCTCCAGCACCTGCCACGCGAAACGGGTGTACTGGACCTTGTTCTTGCCGAACGGCGTGTACTGGGCCGGCGCCGGGGTCGCCGCCGGCAGCAGGATTGCGAGCAGCGTCGGAACGAGGGCTCGGAGCCGGCGGGCGCGGAGGCGGCTCGGACCGGCGGGCACCGGGATCAGGCCGCCCGGCGAGCGGGCCGCCTCCCGGTGCGGATGCCTGCATCTCCTGAGCCGTGGCTTCATCAGTGGGCGTTTTTGCCCGCATCCTCCGTCCCCGACCGCTGAGCCTAGCACACCGGAGAGACGAAGCACGAAACGGGAGCGGGCCGTAAGCCGGGTCCTGTTCCGGGCCGGTTCGGCCCGGGACCGTCATTTCTCTGGGCCGGCCGTTACCGGACGGCTCGAGCGATCTACCCGGGAGTGCAAGCGAGGCGGGCCGCCTCTCCTCCCCTATTCGATCTTGCTCCGGGTGGGGTTTGCCGAGCTGCCGGCGTCACCGCCGGCACTGGTGAGCTCTTACCTCGCCGTTTCACCCTTACCTCGACCGAAGCCGAGGCGGTCTGTTCTCTGTGGCACTTTCCCTGGGGTTGCCCCCGCCGGGAGTTACCCGGCACCCTGCCCTGCGGAGCCCGGACTTTCCTCGCGAACCCGGCGCGCCCCACTCCAGGGTGAGGCCGCGCCGCGCCCTCGCGACGGTCGCACCCGCTCCCGATTCGTGATCTCGATGATACCCGATTACTCGCTGGTCCAGACGAGAAGCCGCCCGCATCCCTCGCAGGTAATGATCCGCTCGGCCTGCTGGAGCTCGAGGACGCGCTGGGCGGGCAGATGATATCCGCACCCGGCGCAGGAACCCTGTTGGAGCCCGACCACCGCCATGTCGCCCTTGCTGCGCCGGATCCGCTCATAGCGGGATCGCAGCTGGGGCCCGAGCCGCGCCACCAGCTGATCGCGCCGCTGCCGCGAGGCCTCCAGCTCACCCTGGTACCGGGCCAACTCCTCGCGCAGGCGCTCGCGCACCCCCGCCAGCCGGCGCTCCTCCTGCGCGGCCAGGTCCTGCAAGCGCCGGATCTCGGTCTGGACCTGTTCTTCCTCCTGCATGCTCGCCAGCGCCTGGTCCTCGAGTTCGGCGGCGCGCCGGCGCAGGTCATCCACCTCGTGAAACATCGCCTGGAACTCGGCGTTGTTCTTGATGCGGGACTGCTGCAGCTCCAGCTCGCGGCGGCGGTTCTTCGTCGATTCGACTTCGCGCTCCAGGTGTCGCCGGTCCCGGCGCAGATCCTCCGCATGCAGCTCCTGCGCCTCCAGGGCGCGCCGGTGCACCATCAGTTCCGCCTCGTGCTTGTCCAGCTCGCGGGGAATCGACTCGGTGAGCCCGGCCAGGCGGGAGCACTCCAGATCGGCCCGGCTCAACTCCACCAGGATGGCGATCTCCTCGTTCACAGACTCTTCCTTCCTTTCGCGAACCGCCCCCAGACGAGAACGGAGGCGCCGACCGGTGGGCGCCTCCGTCTCTCGGAGCACGTCCCCGGAATCCCCCGGGGACAAGATGGTGGGCGGAACAGGACTTGAACCTGCGACCACCGGCTTGTGATGCCGATGCTCTACCGACTGAGCTACCCGCCCGAATCATCCTTTCGGCGTCCGCCGCGCCCGTATCGGACCGCGCGGCCGAATCCAGCCTCCCGTGTCCAGCCTCCCGTGGGCCCACTTGGATTTGAACCAAGGACCAACCGGTTATGAGCCGGCCGCTCTAACCCCTGAGCTATGGGCCCAGACCGCCAAGTGCGCCTCGGATGAAGGACCCTAACAAACCTCGTTCGAATCGTCAAGGCCGGCCGCCCGAGCGGTGCAGGCCCCGCTCCGCCCCTGCTAGGTCATCTCCAGGAACGTGCGCAGCCGCCGCCGCCGGGTCGGATGGCGCAGCTTGCGCAGCGCCTTGGCCTCGATCTGCCGGATGCGCTCCCGGGTGACATTGAAGAGCGCGCCGACCTCCTCCAGGGTGCGCGGACACCCGTCCTCGGTCAGTCCGAAGCGCAGGCGGATGACCCGGGCCTCACGCTTGGTGAGCGTCTCCAGCACCTCGTTGACCTCGTCCCGCAGCATGGCGAAGGTCGCCGAGTGCGCGGGCGACACGACGCTCTGGTCTTCGATGAAGTCGCCGAGGTTGCTGTCGTCGTCCTCGCCGATCGGGCGATCGAGCGAAATCGGCTCCTGGGCTGCCTTCAGGACCATCTTGATCTTGTCCACCGGCATCTTCAGCCGGTCGGCGATTTCGTCCGCGGTAGGCTCCCGGCCGAGATCCTGCAGCAGGCGGCGCGAGGTCCGCACCACCTTGTTGATCGCCTCGATCATGTGGACGGGCACGCGAATCGTCCGCGCCTGATCGGCGATGGCCCGGGTGATCGCCTGCCGGATCCACCAGGTGGCGTAGGTGGAGAACTTGTAGCCTTTGCGGTAGTCGAACTTGTCGACCGCCCGCATCAGACCGGAGTTGCCTTCCTGGATCAGGTCCAGGAATTCCAGCCCGCGGTTCGTGTAGCGCTTGGCGATCGAGATCACGAGCCGCACGTTGGCCTCGATCATCTCGCGCTTGGCCTGATCCCGCTCCTGCTCTCCGCGGCGGATTCGCTCCACCACCTCGCCGAGCTGGAGCTGCGTCATCTTGATGTCTTCTTCGGTGCGGCGGATCTTGCGTCGCTCCGCCTTGGCCTCCCGGGACACCGCCGCGATGTGCTCCTGGAGCTCCAGGAGCCGGGCCTGGTTCGCAACCCCCGCGCTGCGGGTGGAGGCCTTCTTCTTCGCGGTCGCGGAGCCGGTGGCGCGCGTCGCGGTCTTCTTCCGGGTCGCCTCGGCCGCGGCGTTGAGTTGCGCGCGCTCGGCCTCCAGCGTCGCGTGCTGCGCCTCGAAGCGGCGCACCCGGCTGTCGGCTTCCGCCAGACGTTCGAGCTCGCGCTTCAGACGAAGGCTGATCTTCTCCACCAGCTTCGGGTTGATCCCGAGCTTCTGGACTTCCGCGACCAGCTTTCCCTGCGTCTTCTCGACCGCGGCCTGCTGCTGCCGCTTCTTCGCCTCTCCCGCGCGCCGGACGGCCCCGCCCAACGCCTTCCCGTAGTCGTTGTGGAGCACCAGGATCTTCCGCACCGAGGCGGCGACCCGCTTCTTTTCCGCCAGCGCCGAGAACTCCCCGTTCCAGTTGGCGAGATCGACCTGGATGATCTCCTCGAACTTGCACTTGCCCGCCTTCAGCTTCTCCGCGGTCTGGTGCAGCTCGTGGATCGCCAGCGGCGTGATGAACATGGCACTGATGATGGCGATTTCGGCCGACTCGATCCGCTTCGCGATCACCACCTCGCCATCGCGGTTGAGCAGAGGCACGCGCCCCATCTCACGCAGGTACATCCGCACCGGATCGTCGTAGCGCACCGCCGGCTGGGCGACCGGCTTGATCTCCTTCTTCTTCTCTTCCGGCGCGCGCAGAGCCTTCTGCGTGCGATAGGCCTCCTCTTCGGTCTCAAACCAGGGAACGTTGAGCTCCTGCAGGAGGCGGAACGCCTCGTCCATCTGCCGCACCATCGTTTCGCTTTCGAGGGTGTGGTCGATGGAGCTGTCCACCTGATCGTAGGTGACGAACCCTTGGCGAACGGCGAGTTCCTTGAGCTCCTGCAGGGGATTCCCCTTCGGCTTGGCCTTCATGCGGGGGAGCTCTCCTTTCTGAGGCATTGGAAGAGAATAGGCAACGGCTACCACTCCTGTCCAGCAACTTCCGGGTTCTCGTCGGAGGCATCTGGGTCCGGCGAGGACGGGTCTTGGGCCCACTCCGGGCCGCCGCGATCCAGCCGGGCTCGTTCGGCGGCCAGCGCTTGACGCTCCCGCAGGAACCGGTCGAGTTTCTCCCGGTTCCCGTCCTCCTCGGCCCGCCGGATCCGGGCGTTCAGCTCTTCCATCCGCCGCCGCAACCCGCGCAGGCGGATCTTCCGGAGCAGGGCCTCGGGCTCTTCCGGGACCCCGCCGGACTCCATGCCGAACGCCGTCAGGGCGGCGGCCTCGGGATGGGCCTGGATCGTGCTCGACAGCACCGCCCCCGGGTTCCGGCCACCGGCCGCGGCAGCCTCGGCGATCCAGCCCAGGTACCGCGGGAGCTCGGCATCGAACACCCCGGCCTCCCGGACGGCGGTCTCCAAGGTGCCCGCCCAGTCGGGCCGGGCCAGCGCGGTGCGAAGAGACTCGCGCTCCAGCGGGTCGGCCGCGCCCGGCCTCTTCGTCGAACCGCTCCGCTCGGAGACCGGCCCGCCCGATCGGCCCCGATCCGACGCGGCCCCGGGTCCGCCCGGATCCGGTCCCGGACGGCCCCCGGAGCCGGCGCGATCTCCGCTCTCGAACCTCCCTCCGGCCGCCCCGGCTCCGGGGGCCGGTCGCGCCAGTCGCCCGCGGACCGCCTGGGAGAACGCTTCGGCGCTGACGCCGAAGCGTCCGGCGCCTTCCTGGACCCACAGATCCCGAAGGATCGGGTCCGAAACCAGCGCCGCCAGGTCGGCGGCACGCCCCGCGGCATCGCGCCGGGACAGCTCGCCTGCGGTGACGAGGTCCTCAAGGAACGCCAAGGGGGAGCGCGCGTGCTCCAGCGCCGTCCGCACCGCCGCGGCGCCGTCCTGCCGGATCCACAGGTCCGGGTCCTTCCCCGGCGGAGGGAGCACCACGCGAACCTCCGGCACCGGCCCCACCAGGACCGGTAGCGCCCGCAACGCGGCCCGCAGGCCCGCCGCATCGCCGTCGAACACGAGCACCACCCGCTCGGAAAGCCGTTTCAGAAGCATCGCCTGCTCCGGTGTCAGGGCGGTGCCGCAGGTTCCCACCACGCCGGGCACCCCGCCCTGCGCGAGGCCGATCACATCGAAATAGCCCTCGACAACGACGACGCGGCCTTCGGCCCGTGTGCCTTCCCGGGCCGGGCCGGACCCGTAGAGGACCGAGCCCTTGCGGTAGACCGCCGTCTCCGGCGAGTTCAGGTACTTCGGCTCGGTGTCGCCCAGAGCCCGTCCGCCGAAGCCGAGCGGCGCGCCGCCCGCCGTCTCGATCGGGATCATCAGGCGGTGGCGGAAGCGGTCGTAGACCCGCCCTCCTTCCGACTCCACCGCCAGGCCCGCCTCGATCAGCGTTCGCTCGGAGGCCACCGCGCGGGCATGGCGCAGAAGTCCATCCCAGCCCTCCGGCGCCAACCCCAGGCCATACGTCTCCCGGGTTTGCGGCAGGATGCCGCGCCGGTCGAGGTAGTCGCGCCCCTCCGCCCCCTCCGGCCCCTCCAGACGGGACCGGTACCAGCCCCGCGCCATCCGCAGCGTCTCCCGGATCCGTTCCAGGGCGTCGATGTTCGCGCCGCGGCGCTCCGGCAGCGGGATTCCCGCGCGGGTGGCCAGGTGTCGCACCGCCTCCGGAAACGTCATCTTCTCGTGCTGCATGAGAAACGAGAAGACGTCCCCGCCGGCTCCGCAGCCGAAGCAGTGAAACGCCTGCAGCGAGGGGTTCACGTAGAAGGACGCCGTCTTCTCGCGGTGGAACGGGCAGAGACCGGCGAGACGCGCTCCCGCCTTCCGCAGGGAGACATACTCGCCCACGATGGCGGCGATGTCGCTCGCCTCCCGTACCCGCTCCACGAACGGATCGGATCCTCCGGCCGGCATCTCTCCCCTTCGGCCCGAGACTCAGGACGACCCGGGCCCGAGATTCGCCACCGTCACGCCCCAACTCCCCTCCGCCAGCTCGCCCGTACGGAAGGAGGAGACCAGGGGATGCCCTCGCAGGTGCTTCTCGACTTCGCGCTTCAGCACTCCGGTCCCCTTGCCGTGCACGATGCGCACCTGGTGCAGGCGCTGAAGGGAAGCCTTGTCGAGATAGGCGTCCAGCATCTCGAGCGCCTCCTCCACCCGACGGCCCCGCAAGTCCAGCTCGCGCGGCATCGGCTCCGACGGGGCTTCGTCGAGCGAGGTCGCCGCGCCGGCGAACTCGCTGCGCCGTCCCGACTCAAGACCACGTCCCGGAGCCGATCCGGAAACGGCGCGCTCCGGCGGCTCCTCCAGCTCGAGGCGAGAGACCTCGAAGCGACGCCCGAGGCACTCCACCCAGACGCGTTCGCCGGACAACCGTTCGATGCGCGCAATCGCGGAGAGACGGGGAATCCATGCTTCCACTCCCGGCCGAATCTTCTCCGCCGCGAGCTTCCGGCCCGCCGCCGCCGGCCGGGGCATCCGCCGGACCTCCGCAATCTTCTCCTCCAGCTCGCGCTCGGCTTTCTTCAACTCGGGCATTGCAGCCTGAACTGACTCTTGAGCACGGAGTTCCAGCGATTCCCTCAGGTTCTTTACGAAGGTCTGCGCATCGTCGTACAGTCGGCCGGCCGCGGCGCGGCGGTCGGCCTTGAGTTTTTCCAACCGTTCGCGCAGACGGGCTGCCTGGCGGTCCCGGCGCTCGGCCGCGGCCGTGAGCTGCGCGCGCTCCTCCTCCAACCGGCGCCGCTCGGCCTCCACCCGGACCCGCTCCGCATCGATCCGGCCGAAGAGTTCTTCCATCTGGACCAGAAGCGGCGACCGGTACTTCTCCGCGCGCTCGAGCAGGTCGAGCCGAGGCAGGATGCGGCGCGCGATGTCGAACGCCCGGCTCATCCCCGGCTCTCCAATCAGGAGGCGAAACCGCGGGGTCATGGAGAGAGGGTCGAACTCCATGGCGGCGTTCCGCATTCCGGCCCGGTCCGCCGCAAAGAGCTTCACGGCGGTCAGGTGGGTCGTGGCCAGGGTGAGGGTGCCTCGCGCGGCCATCTCCTCGAGGAGCGCCATGCTGAGCGCAGCCCCCTCCTCCGGATCGGTGCCGCCTCCCAGCTCATCGACGATCACGAGCGAAGACGCGCCGGCCCGCTCCCAGATCTCCCCGATGTTCCGGAGATGCCCCGCGAACGTCGAGAGGTCGCCTTCGATCGACTGCTCGTCTCCCAGATCCACGAAGACCTCGTCGACCAGGGGCAGATCGGTGCCGTCGGCGGCCGGAACAAAGAGCCCGGCGCGGGCCATGAGCACCAGGAGTCCCACCGTCTTCAGAGCGACCGTCTTCCCCCCCATGTTGGGGCCGGAGACCAGGAGCACCGGGTCGCGGGTGTCCATGTCGAGGTCGAGCGGCGTGACCGGAGCGCCGCCGCGCAGTTCCGCCTCGACCAGAAGCGGGTGGCGGCCACGCACGATGCGCAGCCTTCCGTTCTCGTTCAGGGCGGGCGCCTCGGCGCGTTGATCGAGGGCGAGGCGGGTCGCGGCCCGCACGATGTCGAGCTCGCCCACCGCCACAAAAGCCCGCTCCAGCTCGGGGGCGTAGCCGCGCAGGAGATCGGTCAGCTCCCGGAGGATCCGCGCCTCCTCGAAGCGTTCATCCTCGCGCGCCTCGGCGACGCGGTTGTTCGCCTCGACCGCTTCCAGCGGCTCCAGGAGCACCGATTGACCGCTCTGCGAGTGGCCGTGGACCAGACCGGGAACGACGGAACGATGATGGGAACGTACGGAGAGAACGTAGCGGCCTTCCCGCAGCGTGACGAAGGTGTCCTCGCGATCGTCGTGCAGCCGCAGGCGCATCGACTCCAGCAGTTCGGAAGCGCGCTGCCGGGAGTCGAACAGCTCGCGCCGGATCCGCGCCAGCTCCGGACTCGCCGTATCGAGCAGCTCTCCCGACGGCGAGAGAGATCGCGCCAGCCGGGCGCGAGGAACCGCGAAGTCCCCGATCTCCCGCAGGATCTCGGCCAGGGCGGGCCGCTCCTCGGCCGCAGCCAGGGCCTCTTCCGAGAGCGAGCGCAAGCGACGCAAGTGATCCAGGAAGGGCAGAAACCAGGTCAGCTCCCGACCTTCGAGGGAGCTCTCACTGCGGCGGAGGCGCATGAGCAGAGGGCGCAGATCGCCCATCTCGGCCACGCCCGGCGCCATCCCCGCGAGCTCCAGACGGCGCCACTCGGCAATGCGCGCCTGCGAGCGGAGAATCTGCGCCGGGTCGAGGTCGGGCCGGAGCGACTCGGCCCGTTCCCGGCCGGGGATGGAGAAGGTCCACCGGACGAGCATCCGGCGGACCTTCTCGAACTCGAGCACTTCCAGAGCGTGGGCGTTCAATTCGCGGCGATGTCCTCGCTCCGCGAGCGCGCCCGGCGGCGGCTGCGGGAAGCCGGGCCGATCACGTACCCTGTTGCGCGCGCTGCAGCGCCTGCATCTTCCGGCGAGCGGCGTTTTCCTTCCGCTTCCGCGTCTCGCTCGGCTTCTCGAAGTGCTGATGTTTCCGTAGGTCCGACAAGACCCCGGCCTTCTCGCACTTCTTCTTGAAGCGGCGAAGCGCGCTTTCGAACGATTCGTTGTCCTTGACGCGAATCCCTGGCAAGCTTTCCGACCCCCTCGACTCTGCAAGTGGATTACGGGAAGATCGACCACCCCTGTCGGGGTACCATCCCGGGATCTCGCAGCTTAGCGGGGCACGGTCGCGGTGTCAAGCGCGGGATCTGGCAATTGACCCTGCGGCGCGGGGGTGGTACGATCCGGAGTCATCTGAACGGAACTCTCTTCCTCCCAAGGAGTTATCCCATAGCCAGGTCATCCCGGAGCAGGGATCGAGCATGAATCGGATGCCGGTACAGCGCGGGAGCGCGCTCGCCCGCGGCCACGGCCGCGCGGGCGGCCAGACCAGAGCAACGCCGGCGGCGCTCCTGGCCGCGGCGGTGCTCTTGGCGCTGGTGGCGCCGCTCGGGCCCGCCGCCGCCGCCAACGCCCGGCCCCCACGCCTCGGATGGTATCCCGCGCTCGGACCCGCATGGTTCTTCCCCGTGGATCCGACCGTCCGCCGCATCTACACCGCGGGCCCGGGCGTCGCCGGAGGGGTCGGCTATGCCTGGAATGAGCACCTCGGCGCCGAGGTCCGCCTGGGCTGGTTCCGCCGCGACGGCATTCCCGAGACGGGCCTGGCGGAAACCGCGGAGAGTCGCCTCCAACTGATCCCGTTCACCGCCGAGTTCCTCTGGCGCTCGCCGCTGACGGGAGGATTCGCCGGAGACGCGCGGTGGAACGCCTTCGCCGCAGTCGGACCCGCCGTCGTCTTCAGCCGCGAGGAGTTCGAATACCGCCTGGCGGGAAGCTCCATCCGCGCCGCGGGACGCCGCTCCGATCCCGCCGCCACTCTCAGCCTGGGCCTGGAGGGGTGCATCGGAGAGACCGGCCTCGGCTGGCGCTTGGCCGCGCGCGGGCTGCTGGCGAGCGGACGGCGGAAGGTGCTGCGTCCGGGCGGCCGGAGCGACCCGCGCGACAGCGCCGCCCGTCCCTCCCAGGTGAGCCTCGGGCTCGAACTGGCCTGGCGCTGAGGTGGAAGCGATGGATTCGACCGGAAATCGCCTGAGCATGCTGCTCCCGTCACAGGCCGCCGCGGGACGAAGAACTCGCGGGCGACGCAGCCTCGGAGCTCTCCTGGCGATGGCGGCCACGGCGTTGCTCTGCGGCATCCCTTCGCCCGTGCCGGCCGCGGGAATCCACGGATCGATCGAGCGGCGGATCCTTGCGGACTCGCTCGCGGCGCAGGGGCTGGCAGACCGGGCCAAGGCAACGCTTCGCGGCAACGAGGCGCCGGTCGGCGCCGACGGGCGCATCCAGGTGCGCGTGACGCTGGACCCCGCGAACTCCGGCGGCGGCGGGCCGATCATCCCCCTCGTCCAGGACGCCCCGCCGGCCTGGCTGACCTCGATGCCCGGGTGCCGCGTGCTGGGGTCGGGGGGCCCGTGGGTGGTGGTGCGCTTCGAACCCGCGCTGGGGCGCGGGCTGGCGGCCCGCCCCGTGGTGGGCCACTGCGGCCCGCCGCCGCGCCCGGTTCCGCTCGCGCAATCGCAGGGGTTGGCGGACATGCAGGTGCCCGAGTTCTGGACTCGCTACGGAGATGGTGCCGGGGTGCGGGTGGGGATCCTGGATGTGGGCTTTGCGAACCACGCCAGCCGCCTCGGTTCGGAGCTGCCGGCCAAGGTCGAGACGCGCTCGTTCTACGACACCGGCACGGGGCCGGACATCACCGGAGGCGGCGAGTCGCACGGCACGGCCTGCGCTGAGATCGTGCACGACGTCGCGCCGGGCGCCGAGCTCTACCTTACGAACGCCGGCACTCCGGAGGAGCTGCGCGAGGCGGTGAGCTGGCTGATCGAACAGGGGGTGGAGGTGATCAGCCACTCCATCGCGTGGCCGCTGGGGGCGGGCGACGGGACGGGACAGATTCACGATGTGGTCCGCCTGGCGCGCGAGAACGGCGTCACCTGGGTGAATGCCGCGGGGAACTTCGCCCTCGGATTCTGGGGAGGCCCCTGGGCCGATCCCGATTCCGACCGCGTCCTCAACGTCGGCGCCTCCGGAGGCGAAGCGATCCGTCTGCCCGCCGTCAGCGCCGGTAGCGACATCCATGTCTGGTTCACCTGGGACGGGCCCCGGTACTCCACCGAACTCGACTTCGCGATCGAGCTTCTGGACACCGACGGCCGGACCGTGCTCGCGACATCCCAGGACGGGGTCTCCGACCCGTTTGCCTTCCGCGCCCTGGATCTGCAGGGCAACATCGACCTCGCGGGAACGACCATCCGGATCCGCTGCTTGCGGGGAGATCCCGCCGGGCGGTATCTCCGGGTCACGCGCACGGACGGGGACCTCGCGCTCGAGAGCCGGGTTTCGGAAGGAAGCCTGGCCATGCCGTCCGATTCCCCGGATGCCATCGCCGTCGGAGCGTACGACTGGGCCGATCGATCGCTCGAGCCGTTCAGCTCCTATGGACCGACCCTGGATGGCCGGGCCAAGCCGGAGATCCTCGGCCCGGACCGCGTGCAGAACTCGGTTACCAGTCCGTTTCGCGGGACCTCGGCCGCCTGCCCGCACGTGGCGGGAGCGGTCGCGCTGCTTCTCGGCGCGGGACCGCGCGGGGGGCTCTTCGACGCCCGGCCGAACGTGGAGCAGGTGTTGACGCTCTTGCAGCGAGAAGCGGAGTCGCTGCCTCCCGCCACTCCCCCCGAGCCCGCGAGCGCGACCGGCTGGGGGGCGGTGCGGGTGCCTTTGCAGGCCGCGGCGCGCGAGACTCCGGGGCTTCTGGTTCTGGGCAACGGAAGCGCAGCGCCGGTGTTGCGTCTGTCGCGGGCGCCCCGCGCGGCGCTCGCCTGTCAGGTGTTCGACCTGCAGGGTCGGCTGGTCGGACAGCTCGAGGGTGCGACGAAGCAGAGCGGCACGGTGGACTTCCCATCGGGCCCCCTGGCTGCAAGCGGGCTCCGTCGAGGGCGTTACTGGGCCCGCGAGCCTCTCACGGGAGCATCCGCCCCGTTTCTCTGGCGCGGTCCCGCGCGCTGACGACCCCGAATCCGCTTGCACAACAATCCGGCGAATTGACGGCACCGGCCCTCTTGCGTATGCTGCATGGCTTCGGCCCGGCGGCCCGCAGCGCCAATGGAAGGAATCGATGCAAGGATCCCGACTGAAAGAGCTGGCCCGGCGCATCTCGCGATCCAGCTCGGTGATGCTGACCACCCACCTCGGCCCGGATGGCGACGGGGTCGGCTCGACGATGGCGCTGGGCGAGGCGCTCGAGCAACACGGAATCGCGGTATGCCGGCTCCTGCCCGAACCACTTCCCCGGCGCTATCGATTTCTCGATCCGCACGGCCTGGCGATCCCGGTTGGCGAGGCGAAGGAACGAGTGGGCGAAACCAGGTGGGAGCTGGGGCTGGTGCTCGATACCCACCAGTGGGAGATGCTCGGACTCGCCGGGGATTGGCTGCGCGCCCACGCCACGGAGACGGTGTTTCTGGATCACCACCCGCAGGGCCCGGCGGCGCGCTCGGAGGTCTACGGCAACGCCGACGCCGCATCCACCGGGGAGCTCGTCTACCGGCTCCTCCACCAGAACCTCGGCTGGTCGATCACCGGATCGGTCGCGGAAGCGCTCTACAGCGCCATCAGTTTCGACACCAACTCCTTCAAGCACATCCGCAGCAATCCGAGCAGTCTCGCCATCGCCGCCGACCTCGTGACCCGGGGCGTCGACACCAACCGGGTCTATCGCCACCTGTTCGGTTCGAACTCGCAGGCCAAGGCCCGGCTGCTCGGTTGGGTCTTGAGCTCCGTGCAGTTCGACTGCGGGGGAGGCCTCGCCTGGGTCTGCATCCCTCATCGGCTGGTGGGCGAGCTGGGACTGGAGCGCGACGAGATGCGCGACTCGATCACCTCCATCCTCGAGATCGAGGGTGTGGAGGTGGCGGCCACCCTGAAGGAGATGGACCCGGGTAAGATCCAGATCTCGCTCCGCTCCAAAGGGACCTACCCGATCAACGGGGCGGCTGCGGCGCTGGGCGGCGGCGGACACCCGATGGCGGCGGGTTGCGACGTCCCGGGAAGCTGCGAATCAGCCTGGGAACGGCTCCACCCTTTGCTCGTTCGCCTGTTGGAGGCGAAAGCCGAGACGGAGACCTAGCAGGCTATAGCTGCACTCCGGCGAAGAACCCCGGCCAGACCCGCGTATAGGTCGGCCCTTTGCGGTCGACGAACCAGACCGGCCGCCCGATCAGATCTCCCCCTTGGTTGCGCTTGGAGTTGAAGACATTCACCGCCAGGCCACCGACGATCGCCAGGTGGGGCGCGGCCTGCCAGCCCAGGCCGAATGTCGCGCGATTCAAGATGTGAAGACCGCTGTCGTCGTGGTCCGACGGTCGCCGGGGCTCGCCGATGTCATAGCAGATTGCCTCGATCTGCCCGAACAGGCGGCCGTACGGAATCTCCACGCCCAACCCGCCGCCCCCGAACCGGCGCCGGTCCTTGGCAAACGACTCTCCCGCCACCGTGAGGATCGAGTAGGCGTGTCGGTTGCCGAGCTTGATCCCGACATTCGCCGGGGCGACGTCGCTGCTCCACGCTGCGGCCTGGTGGCGGCCCCGGCGGACCAGGCTCAGTACGCCCACCGGGGCGCCGCTGACTTCATCCGCCAGATTGAGCACGCCGATCTGCGTCCCATGGATGCTCCGCGCCACATTGATGGCACCGATCTGGGCCCCGCTTGCCGTGCCGCAGAGATTGACGACGGAAAGCTGCAGGCCGCGCAGCGATCGGGCGTCGTTCCCGTTCCCGGCATCCTGCACCTCCCGGACCGGGCTGCGGGCGAGGTTCAGCACACCCGCCACCTGCGCGCCATGCACCGCGCTCGCCACGTTCAGCACGCCTCCCGCCTGAACGCCGTGAAGCCGGCGGCCAAGGTTCCCGACTCCCGCAAGCTGCACACCGCGCACGTCGCGCCAGGCCAGGTTGGCGACGCCGGAGCCCTGGAAGAAGCCGCAGTTCCCTTCGACGATGTTCAGGACGCCCGCCCACTGCATGCCGTCGTGATCCCCGCCGACGGAATTGGCCACGCCTGCGCACTGGACGGCCCGGGCCTCCTGATGCACTCGGGTACCCAGCCCCGCGATCTGGAACCCGGTGGCCGCGCCTTCGACCAGATTGACCCCGCCGGACAACTGGCAGCCTCTGAAGCCGCGCAGGTTCCAGTTGCCGCAGGTTCCGATCTCCAGGCCGTCCACGCTGTGATTGCGGCCGACGGTCAGATTGAGCGCGATCTCGGCGGAGGCGGGAAGCACCTCGACGCCGCTGCCGCTCCTTCCCGGCCAGAGGGTGAAGAGCAGCGGGCGGTGCACAACGCCGGCCGGAGGCGCGCTCCGCCATCCGGCGGAATACTCTCCGCGCGCGCGCGTGGCGGCCGCCGCCATCGGAAGCAGGTCCGACTCCCGGAGCTGCCGGACATCTCCTTCGGCCAGGGCCAGCGCGGAGGTGAAGTAATCTCCATCGCGGTCCAGGAAGATCCGATATTCGCCCGGCTCGAGACCGAGCTCGACCGTCCGTCCGCGCGGCTTCTGCAGCTCGACGACCAGTCCGTCGTCGCGGTCGCGCACGTGCAGCCGGCCCTCCAGATCCTCGGCCAGGAGGAGCCCCGCCGTCAGATCGTGCAGGTCGGTCAGCACCAGGTCCCCGGCGCCGACCATCTGGATGTCGTAGCCGGCGTGCTGTGGTCCGCTCCGGGTGCCCTCGGTACGGGCGAGGGTGTTCTGGTAGGCAAACTGGTAGGCCTCGTTGAGGGTGACGCGATGATCCTGGGTGGCATCCGCCGCGCCGCGCAGCCCGGAAAGCAGCGCGTGGGTGAAGAACGACCCGCCGAGGCGATCCGACTCCTGCGCCGCCTCGTCCTGCGAGCTGGAGGTCAGGAAGGCATGCCCGGTGAGCTTCGTCGAAGTGTCGAGCAGGAATGGCGGGCGGCGGGCCCCGCCCTTGGACCGGGTGAAGGCGCCGGAGGCGCAACTGTCCAGGATGATGATGCGCACGTCCGCGGGAAGGCGATCGACGGCGGCGCGGAGCTCGCGGTAGTCCAGACGCTCCCCGGCCAGAAGCAGTCCCTCTTCGTCGGAGTGGCCGGAATAGTAGACGATGACCTCGATCCGGCCGGGGGTGCGCCTCGCGGCGGCCATCTGTTGCTCGAGCGCGGTGAGCGCGCGCCGCAGCGCGGTCGGGTTGGAGTCGAGCAGCAGAACCTGGTCTCCGGGTTCCACGCCCCCCAGATCCTGGAACACCCGGCTTACGGCCCGCGCGTCGGTATCGGCGAAGCGCAGTTCCACGCGATTCGTCCCTCCGCGGTTGGATCCGGCCGACAGGAGGAATCGGCGCACCGAGAAGACATCGCCCGGGGCCTCCGCCCGCGCCGCGGAGACCAGCGGGCCGAGCAGCAGGAACACGCCGGCCAGGGCGAGCCTCCGGCGGGACCGGGGCCTCGAGGCGCCGTCCGGGACCACCACGCCGCCGGATCCGCGGCGCCGGCGGAGGAGCGGAAGACGCGAGCCGCGGCTCGCGCGCGACAGGATGCGGTTCGCGGTCATGGCTGCGATCCTTTCTTCCGGACCAGAAACGAGGCCTGTTCCAGCGAGCTGGGGAGGCGCAAGGGATCCAGACGCGCCCTCTCGGACCGGGCCAGCCCGCGAGCTGCCGACAGCACGAACGGCACATCGATCGGCGACTCCGACGTGATCAGGAAGAATCGCTCGAAGTCCGGCGCATCATCCAGCTCGTAGGCGCTCGGCAGCGGCGTCTCGCCGCGCCCTTCCAGGCGGGTCGGCTGCCCGGGTGCGGCGGGGAAGTGAAGCGTAACCGCCCGGCGGCCGTCCAGAGAAACGACGACGCCGTGCGGACGTCCATGCGGCACGTAGCTGAGTTGCAGGACATCGCCGGCCGCCACGACATCGCCGTCGCGCAGGGAATCGACTTCGGCGCCGGCGCGGCGATAGACCCTTAGCTGCGGTCCTCCCTTCTCCCGGGTGACATCCAGCGCCGGCCCGGACCGCGGACTGCTCCGCGCCGGGTCGCGGCCACGCGGCGGCGCCGAGCCCTGCTTCACGAGCACGATCGCGAGCAGGACCGCAGCCGCCGCCGGCGCGGCGAGCATCCATCGGAACGGGCGCGCGCGCCGGAGTGACGGCGAGCCCGCCGCCGCGGCCGGAGGGCGTACCCGGCGCGCGACGGCGCGGGCAAACTCGGGCGGAGGATGCGCGGCGAGGATCTCCGCGTTCGAGGCGCGCAGGGCCTCCAGACGGGCCCGCAGCTCGGCATCGACCTTGAGGCGACGATCCAGCGTTTCCGTCTCCGCCGGGGCCGCCTCTCCCAGGGCATACTGCTCCAGGAGGTAGTCGGCGACCGGGGGGTCGTGGTCGGTCATGGCCATGTTCCTTCGATCTCCAGCGCCCGGGCGCGCAGGGCGCGCAGGCGCTTGCGCACACCGGATACGGACAGGCCGACCTCGCGCGCCACCTGCTCGTGGGTCAGTCCGTCACCGTAGTGCAGCACGGCAATGAGGCGGGTCGAGGGATGCTCCCGGCCGAGGATCCGCTCGAGTCGCAGCCGAGCCAGGATGCCGGCCTCCGTGTCGTGCGCGCAGGCAACGCGGTAGAGCCGATCGGAGTCCCGGTCCTCGGGGTGGCGCTTCTGGGAACGCAGGATGTTCAGGCAGATGTTGGTCGCGATCTGCAGAAGCAGACCGGCCGGCGCGTCCCCGGTCAGGTGCTCCCGCCGGCGAACGAGCTGTACGAAGACATCCTGCGCCGCTTCCATCGCCCGCTCCTCATCCCGGAGCAATCGCCGACAGCGCCGGACCACCATCGGTCCGTAGCGCCGGTACCAGGCCTCGACCTCGATCGGCACCCGTGCTTCCTCCTACGCCTCTCCCGACAACACCGGCCGCGCCTCCGGCTGTCACCCGCGCGCCGCGAGCGGCCGCCGTCCGCGGACGTTCCCCCGAGTCCCCGGGTCGGGGGCGGACGCGCCGAAGCCGCGACCGGAGCGAGGATAGGGCCGCTCCGGCACCGGGGAAGCCGAAAAGGAGGCCTCTCGCCGCGCCCGGTGACTCCCGGCCAGGCGGCGCCAAGGTCCGGGAACCACTCGGACGGCCGGGGGTCACGGCGTCACCCGGACCCGGAATCGCTTCCGGCAGGCGGAGCCGAAGACGCCGATGCCTCCCGCAATCCCGCCGTTCTCCTCCGGATGGTCCCGGTACAGGTAGCGGTAGTAGTTGTCGTCGATGGTCAGGCAGGAAACGGTGTAGCGTCCGTAGAAGACCATCATGCCGTCATAGAAGTTCACGACGCGGTCGGCGCCTTCCGACTCCATGCTCTTCATCCGGACATAGGCGAAGATCCGGCGCGGCTCGCCGTTGTCGTTGCCGTACTCCTCGTAGTCGGAGGGGCGATCGTGGCTCCCCGCGGGATCCACGTAGCGAGCGTCGGGCCAGTACTCCTCGCAGTAGACATCGACCAGGAACGTCTGCTCCGGGTCCGGGCAGGTGACCGCAATGGTGAATGAGTCCGGGATGGCTTCCAGACGCATGGTCTCGGGAAGGACGCGGGGCTCGCGGTGGGTCTCGAACGCCCACGGCGTGGTCGTGGAAGCCGAAATCGGGTCCCGCCCGGGGATGAGAATGCGCAGATCATAGGTGGTGCGCGGCTCGATGACGACCGCCGGATTCGCATAGCAGCCGGGACGCACCAGGGCGAGAGTGTCCGGTTCGCTCCCCCGCCGCTGCAGCGTGACCCGGGCCTCCGTCACCCCGGCCTCTTCGGGATCGAAGTACTCGTCGATGGGACGGACCTCGGACACGTGGATGGCATTCTCCACCGAGACCGCCTCGCCGACGAAGAGGTGGCCGAAGACCACGATCTCCCTTCGGGTCTGGGGACCGGTGGAGTCGCCGGTGCAGCCGGCGGTGCAGCCGGCGAGCACGGCGGCCAGGATTGCCGAAGCCCACCAGAGGAACCGGTAGCGGGCGGAGGGGGCCGGCCGGGACACGACTGGAGACGGCGGCGGATGCATGGCAGGGTCTCCCTAGAAGGTGACGCTCACCCCGAGCGTCGGCAGGAGCGGCAGCTGGTTCACGTCGTCGAAACGCGCGGGGTTCGCCTCCAGGTCGTAGTTACGCACATAGACATTCTTGTGGTTGTAGACGTTGATGATCTCGAGGTTCGGTTCGATCGACCAGGCGCGGAACTGCTTCCGGTAGCTGATCCCCAGGTCGAGCCGCTGGAAGCTGGGCAGGCGCCGGTCGTGGTACTTCCCGAGCAAGACTTCGTCGTACTCCCGCCCGGTGATGTCGCGCACGGTGTAGCGGCCGGCGGCCAGGGTCGTCGGCTGGCCGGAGCCGTAGCGAAAGCTGCCCGACACGCTCCACCCCTTGCCCAGCGGGCGGCTCTGCATCAGGGTCACCTGGTGGCGCCGATCGTAGGTCGGGTAGTACTCCGCGCCGTAGTTGAAGCGGTCGATCCTGCGCTTGCTCACCCCGAAGGAGTAGCCGATCCACCCTTCGCAGCCCGCGATGCGGTCGCGGAGATACAGGTCGGCGCCGTAGGCGTGTCCCTCCCCCTGGTTGAACGCCTCGCAGAGCTGAGCGTCGTTGTCGATCAGGCTGCGTCCGAACTCGGAGCTGAACTCCACCAGGTTGTCATATCGCTTGTAGTACGTCTCGATCGACAGGTTGAAGGTCTCGTACGGACCGATCTCCACGCCGGCGATCCACTGATCGGACACTCCCGGCTGGAGTGTCCGATCGACCGGAAACCACATGTCGGCAAAGGTCTCGCCTTCCGTACTGACCAGGTTCAGGAACTGGTAGTACCGCCCGTAGGAAGCGTGCACCGCGGTCATCTCGTTCACCCGCCGGCGGGCGGAGAGGCGCGGCCCCACGCGCAGGCGGTCTCCCTGCGAGTAGTAGTCGAAGCGCAGCCCGGGCTGGACCTGCCAGCGGGGCGACAGCTTCCAGCGGTCCTGGCCGTAGACCGCAGCGTAGATTCCGTCGTAGCGGAACTGGAGCTGGTCGTTGTCCCCCATGTTCCGGCGGAAGAGAAAGTCGAGGAACTTGGTCTCGAATCCGAATTCGAGCTGATGCGCCTCCGAAGGCGCGTAGGAGAGGTTCCCCTTCCCCGCCAGATCGCGGATCTCGTCTTTCATCTTGAAGCGGAAGTCCTGGAAGGAGACTTCGCCGAGGGAGGTGAAGCGGCTGCTCCCGAGGACGAAGTGCGAGAAGAGCCGGCGGCTGATCAGGTGCGTCCACTGGGCGCTCCAGGTGTCGTTTCCCCAGTCGAGCAGGATGTCCATGCTCTTCTGGTTCCAGTCGAGGCGGTCCCGCCCGCGGAAGCAGCTCACGCTCGCCCGGTCGTCGCCGGAGCGGTCGAAGTTCACGCGAGCGTGCAGATCATAGAAGCGGTAGGGGAGGTCGACGTCGAGGGCCCGGGTGAGCGCCTCCAGGTAGGTGCGCCGTCCCGACACCATCCAGGAGCCGTGCCGCCAAGGGCCTTCCAGCGTGGTGCTGGCCCCGATGATGCCGGCGCGTCCGACGCCCTGGAACTGCTTGCGGTTCCCGTCGCGGTTGTGCACGTCCAGCAGCGAGGAGAGGCGCCCGCCATAGCGCGCCGGATACCCCGACTTCTGCAGGTCGACCGTCTTGACGGCATCGACATTGAACGTGCTGAAGAAGCCAAAGAGGTGGCTCGGATTGTAGACATCGATGTCATCGAGGAGCACAAGGTTCTGGTCGGCGCTTCCGCCCCGTACGTACAGGCCGCTCGAGAAGTCCGAGAGGGTGCTGACTCCGGGGAGCGCCTGCACGGCCCGAAAGACATCGGCCTCGAGGACCGCCGGCATCTGCGTCAGTTCCGGCGTGCGCAGGGTCAGCCGGCCTGAGTCGATCTCCGCGTTCTCGGCCCGGTCGGCCTTGACCTCGACCGCTTCGATCCGGATTTCCTGGGGGATCAGCTCGAGGTTCAGACTCACGTCGTCGCCTTCGGCGAGCGTGATGGTGCGACGGTCGCTGGCGTAGCTGAGGTAGCTCGTGATCATCTCGTAGGTGCCGGCAGGGACATCGGCCACGACATAATAGCCCTTCTCGTTGGACACCGCCCCGCGCCGGGCCCCCGGGAGAAAGACGTTGGCGAGGTAGAGCGTTTCGCCGCTGGCGGCGCTGCGGATGAACCCGCTGATCGTGGCGGCCACGGCCGGTCCGGATGCCGGCGCCGCCAGCGCGCAGATGTCGAGCGCAAGGTGCGAGAGGAGCAGGATTGCCCTGCGGCGGTGGTCCATGTCGTCCGCTCTCCTGGAGTCTTCCCGGCCCGGCCCGGTTCCGCGGATTCGCCGGCGGGGCGGGCCGTGCTTCAGTGGGGAACACCGGCGGGGCGCGAAACTGTCACCCTTGCTGTTGCCGTTCCCGTCGCCGATCCCGTCACCGTCACCGTCACCTTCACCGTCACCGTCAGTGTCACTGTCGTCGCCACCGGCACCGACGACGAGCGCGCGCGGCCGGCCGGTTGGGCCGGGCGCTCACCGGTCCCGCCGGCGGCCTCTCACGTCGCGCCGCGTCTTCAGGACCATCCGGCTGAAGTGCAGAACGTGATGAACCGGACGGATGTGGCTCCGCGCGGTCCCATAGATCGTTCGGATCGGCACCCAATCGAGGACGAAGCCCGAGCGCACACACACCACCAGCATCTCGACCTCGAATTCGAACCCGCGCTCCCGGCTGTCCTGCAGGGCCTCCATCAAACGCCGGCTGATCCATCGATATCCGGACTGGTTGTCCCGCACCATCTGCCCGAGGGCCCAGGAGAAGGCCCATCTCCCCAGGGTGTTGGAGCACCGGCGCACCAGCGGCATCCGGCGATACGAGCGGGCGCCGATGATCAGGTCCGCCGGTCTCTCCCCCAGCCTCGCGAGAAACGAGGGAATCTCCGCGGGATCGTGCTGCCCGTCGCCGTCCAGGGTGAGGACGCCGGCGTAGCCGGCCTCCCGCGCCCAGCGGAACCCGGCACGCAGCGCGGCTCCCTTCCCCTGGTTCGGAACCTGCCGGCGCACCTGGGCCCCGGCCTGTTCCGCAACGCGGGCGGTGTCATCGCCGGAGCCGTCATCGATCACGAGCACCGGCAGGTGCGCGCGGGCGCCGGTGACCACGGCCGCGATCCGGGGCGCTTCGTTGTGCGCGGGGATCAGGACCAGGGTTCGCGGAATCGAGGCCGCGGCGGCGCCGGCAGGGTTTCGGTCGGCGGTCATGCGGGGAGAACCTCCGGGTGGCTGGTGGTTCGATCAGGCGCCGGCCGCGCGCAGGGTCCACTCCGCCTCGGCCAGGTCGACGGCGGCGATTTCGGCCCGATACCAGCGGACCGCGTGGTCGTACTTCACGGCCAGGTCCTCCGGGCCGTTCACAACGAGCAACCCCTCGAGCCGCCGCACGACATCGGGCGGGAGATCGTGATCGACGCCGGGGAGCTTCCAGTCGAAGTGGGCCGGGCTGTGCCGCAGGCGGAGCGCGTCGACCAGCGAATCAATGATGAGCCGGTGGTAGAGGTCGAGCGCCCCGGTCAGGTTGTGGCGGAAAAGCTCCTTCTGGACCATGCAGTGGAACAGATCGAACCGGCTCTGCACGCGCTCCAGCCGCGCTCGCATCCGATGCAGGTGGGCGTCGACATCGAGGCGCGGGACGACCACTGCTTCCCCCTTGTTGAAGTAGAAGCGCGCCTGGCCGTGGATCTCCGGCGCCAGGTACTTCTCGGGAGCCCCGTGGCGCAGGACGCAGAGATCCACCAGAAGGTACGGGCTGGTCGCCTGCAGACGGTAGAAGATCTGCGCGATCCCCGCGGCGGGCGGGTGCGGGACCTCCAGGCGTTGTGCGATCGGCGAGAGGGTCTCCAGGCACCGGTCGATCGTCTCCACCGTGTCCGCGACCCGCTCGTCATCGACGTCGACCTGCAGGTCGAGATCGGACCACTCGTCGGTCCGGCCAAATCCGGTCGAGCCGCCTTCCCACATCGCCAGCACATGCGGCAACGGCTCGAGAACCTCGATCAGCTTCTCTACGATCTGCTTACGCGTGAGCCCGGGGGACTCCGGTGTCGGTGTTGCGTTCATGGCCCTTCCTCCCCCGACATGATCCACGGTCCACCGTCAGGGGACAAGGCCGCGCCTTCACTTCGCGGAAGCAGAGGCGCCGGGAACCCCGGCGGCGACCGCCGTCCGCCGGAACCGCGCGGGCCAACGGATGTGCGGAGGCCGCCCCCCACGGCGGCGGGCGGCCTCTCGGACCCCGGAGCCTGACCCCTCTACGTCATTTCGCCAGCAGGATCTTCCTCGTCCCTCCGCCGGCGCCGCACCGGAGCCGGGCGAAGTAGACGCCGTTCGGAAGAGCCCGTCCCTGGTCGTCGGTCCCGCTCCAGTCCAGTTGGTGGAGCCCCGCCGCAATGGAACCGTCCAGCAGGGTCGCCACCTTCCGGCCGTCGAGCGCGAAGATCGACAGCTGCGTCGGCCCCGCCACCTTCGCCCGGAATCGCAGCGTGGTGGCCGCGCCGGCCGGGTTCGGGAAGGCCGCGAGGCGATCCCGGGAAACGTCCGGAGCAACCGCCGGGCCGACGCCGGACGGCAAGGTGTAGGTAATCTCCAGGTACGGCCGTCCGTACTCGCTGTACTCACTGGCCTTGATGCCGGTGGTGACCGGAGAGTCGTTCTTCAGGATCACGCCCAGGTTCGGCGTCGTGCCGTTGGCCCACGCCTGGACCAGCGCCGTGATGTCGTACTCGGGATAGTAGGCACCGTTGGCGATGAGCGACCGGGCCAGGAGCTCCGGCGCGTGGGTGCCGCCGGGCGTGGTCCAGGGGATGTCGCCGCCCGCGTCGCCGCTGCGGGCCGCCCAGCTCACGCAGCCGGCCTGGTACGCGCCGTCCGCCGTCCCTTCCGTCCAGTCCTCAGTCAGGCGGTAGAGGTCGAGGTACTGGCCCTCCTGCCAACTGCTCACGTACCAGCAGTAAAACCCGATGCGCGCCTCCACGATCGTCTTGCCCAGGACCTCGGCGGGCAGGCCGAAGGAGATGATGAAGTTCATCTTGGGGCTGTTGCGGACATCGTTGTAGAGGTCGCCGCCATAGTTGAACGTCGGGTTGGCCGAATCGAGGTAGGCATCTCGGCACTGGTCGTAGCCGGAGACGCTCTGCTTGAGCGAGAGCGAGAAGACCTGGTCGGCCACGTACTGGGAAGTCTCGTTCGAGTAGTCCGAGTCTCCCCAGTTGTTGCGGGCCTTCACCCGGTAGGCATAGGTGTGCTCCGGGGCGAGCGCGGCATCGCGATAGTCCTCGGTATCGGCCGACAGCTCGGCCAGAACCTCGAAGCTGCCGCCGTCCACCCCCCGCTCCAGGACGAAGCTCTCCTCGTTCAGGCTCTCATCCGTCCAGGCCAGCACGACGTCGAACCACTCGAGGGCGGAGGTGAGGTTCGCTGGAGCGTTCGGCACCGCATGGGTGATGACGGCCGACGCTTCGTTGGAGGGAGCCGACTGCCCGTGCGAATTCGCGGCCACGATCCGGTAGGTATAGGTGCCCTCGGGCAGCGCTCCCCCGCCGTGGTTGTCGTCGAGGTAGGTCACGATATCGGCCCCCACGGTGGCGTAGGCATCGTCCCAGGCGCCGGCGTTCACCCGGCGCTGCACGATGAAGGCGTCCTCGTTGCCGGACTGATCGGTCCAGGTCAGGACGACCGTGCCGTCGATCGAGTTGCCCGCGGCCTGCAGATCCGTCGGGGCCGCCGGGAGGAACGGATTCGTCATGACGGCGGTGGCCAGATTGGAGGGGGCCGAATTGCAGGGCGAGCCGCTGCCATCGTCGTTCCGATGGGCCACGACGCGGTAGTCGTAGGTTCCGGGGGCGACGCCGGCGTCGGTGAAGTCGGTCGTGCCCGCGGCCAACGTGGCGTAGCTATTGTTCCAGGCGCCGCCGTCGACCCGCCGCTGAATGATGAAGCTGTCCTCGCCCGGGGCGGAGGAGTTGTCGCTCCACTGCAGCGCGATCTCCGCCGTGGCCACGTTCGGCGTCGCGGTCAGTCCGGAGGGAGCGGCGCAGCACTCGTTCCATCCCGCCAGCGTGGCCCAGAGCCACCAGGCCGCCCAGCCCTTCAGGTTGCCGTTCAGGTGCTGGCTGTGCGCGGCTCCGGAAGGCCACCAGTCGACCCCCTCGGTGTGGCTGACCTGCCAGTCCAGGGCCCAGTTGCGATCCCGGCTGCCGTTTCCGTCGCTGTCATAGTCGCAGTTGTCGTTGCACAGCAGCGGCATGTAATAGACCAGATGGTCCGGGTCATAGCTCTCGATGTCGGCGAAGTCATAGAGGATCCGATTCCACGCGACGCAGTGCTGGCGGATGTGCTCGTTGGCAAGGTTCAAGAGCCCGTTCGTGCCCGAACCATCCAGGTGCCCGGTCATGAAGACGAACTGCACCGCCGGATAGTCGTTGATCAGCCCCTCCATGAGGTTCAGGTAGATGTCGATGTCGGAGATCACGGTGGCGGCCTGGCCGCACCAGGACCAGATGATGACGTTGCACTCCGGATGCTGGGCCAGGTAGGTGCGAGTGGCCTGCTCCCAGGCGTAGCGATCGGGGTTGCCCAGGTCCTGGGCGCCCGAGAAGGGCGTGTCGCGCAGGTCGAGCGCGCCGCTCGTCCCGCCGGCGTTCCAGAGATAGAGGCCGGGCGTGGCGCCGTTGGCGGTCATGAAAGCATCGAGCTCGGCCCCGCCGCTGACCCCCATTCCGGAGATGAGCTGACTGCCGTGTGAAGTATGTCCGTAGGCAATGTGCAGATTCGCCTTGGCCTGGAGGATGGCCGCCTCGGGGATGGCCCAGATGTCGGTCGAATTGTGGTCGATCGTGACGGCCCGGCCGGGAACCGCGAGAACCGCCGTCAAGACCGCGGCCATCGCCAGGAAGCGAGTGACCTTGCCCAGAGTCATGAGCTACCTCCCTCTTGAAGTCATGTAGCGCGGCGGTGTGCAGTGCGGTCCCCGTGCCCGATCAATGACGTCGCGCGTCTCATTGCGGACCGGGAGATTATAGCGCAAATCGTCAGCAATTGCGAGGGACAATCTCGACACCGTCAGATCGCGAGACCGCACACGGCCGCGATTGTCACGTCGGGCTGCGGCGGAGCCCGGCCGGTCTCCCGGCCTCTCGCCGGGCGCCGGCCCCAGGCCGCGACGCTGCTCAACGGCTGGTCCTGAACCAGCAATCGTTCACGGCGCGAACCGCCACCGGATCGCGCCGGATTGCCGGATCAGGCCTGGGGAGTCGGAACGCCCTCGCGCGACGCGGGCCGCTCAGACCGCTGGGGAACGACCGGACGGGCCAGCCGGCGGAAGTCCCCCTCGCGGCGCGTGAAGCCGATGCTGTCGAGGTACTCCAGCAACGGGATGGTCGTGCTCCTCGTCCAGCCCAGAACGCCTCTCAGCTCGCTGGTGCTGAGTTGCGGCTGCCGCGTCAACGCTGCGCTCAAGAGGGCCTTCGCCTGCTCCACCACCGACGCCTCGAGGTAGCGATCCTCCCGCACGGGATAGAGCCGGGCCAGCCGGATCAGCGCTCCGGCTTTCACCATCCGCGTGACCACGACCTTGAGCGTACGGACGTCCACATGGAGCGCTCGCGACAACTCCTCGGCCTCGATCCGGGCGCAGAGCCGGTTCCGAACGTGGGCACGGATCTTCGCCTCCAGCAGGCGGGTCTCGGGGTCGTCCTCGGACCGCGGCGCGAATCCGGCCAGCCGAAGGCCGCAATCGGCATCCACCACCAGACCGGCGCTCTTGCAGCCGGCCACGGTCATCTCGAAAAGGCGCAGATCAATGTTCTTCTTCGCGTTCAAGGTCTGGGTCTCGGAAAACCGTCGCTTGATCTCGCCGACACTCATTCCCGGCTCCTGCGGATACCGAGTGTGATGCGACTTCAGGATCGCGCACAGTCGCTCCTTCAGGCCGGCGAGGTTCGCCGTCCAGTAGTACTCCGGGTCGGCGCCCTCGCTGACCAGTGTCACCGCGCCGCTCGAAACCAGATCCTGCAGCAGGGAGACGAGTCGCGCGGTCCGGCGTGAATCCACCGACTTCGCGGTCTCGTGCTGCAGCCTCCGCAGCGACACCGGATGTCTCCGGGCCTGCTGCAGAATGCTGGTAGTCATGCTCCGTAGTTGCTCATAGCTAGCGGTCACTTCGGGGGTGGGCATCGGGTCCTCCTCCGCCGCCGTGAGAGGCGGGGCCGGGCAGCCAGTCCGCGACCGACGCGCGCCGGCGGCGACTGGGAGTTCGGGCCCGAAGCCTGGGATCAGTTCGTTGTGGCCCCTCCCGCCGCGCGCATCGGCGGTCCCCCCGGGACGCCACCTGGCGTCCAGGGGAACGCTCAGGTCGAGCGGTCGAGTTCAGTTCGAGTGCGCATCACCGTGACTCCGCCGGGGTAGTCGTTGCCGAGCCCGCCGGCGGGGAGTCGGCGCTCCTGGCCGTCTGCTCTCGGCGAAACGCCCCCCTCATCTCCTTGGCCTTCTCCTGCGCCGCAGCCACCAGAGCCACAACTTCGGGATCCTCGGCAACGCTGTTGTCGAGCGCGAAATTCCGCGAACCGAAGTCGATGATTTCACTTCGCGGGTCAATGACCAGAGTCAACTCCCCCACGTACTGCCCGCGCGTACCGGTCTGGTTCACGATCGTCTGCCCGATCCGCTTCGCCTCCTCCTCCCATCCGGGCCGCTGTCCGTAGAGTGCCACGTCGATTCCCGGGACTTCGCGGATGACCTGGTCCGTCGCGCCGGTCCCCATCTGGGACATGAGCACGACAAGATCCGCTTTCCGGTGAAGCCGGCCGACCAGTTCGCGCGCGGTCTCCAGGGGGTCTTTCACCGTGATTTCCGCGCCCTCCGGAGGCCGGGCCGAGGCCAGCTCTGGTTGGCCCAGGAGCGCAATGACCGCAACCTTCAGACCTCCCACCTTGTACATCTGGAACGGCCGGCACACCTGGCACTTTTTCCCGTTCTGCATCACGGTCAGGTTGGACGCAATCACCGGGATCCCGCTCTCGTTCGCCAACTCCGCGAACGTGTTCCACATGGTCAGTTCCCGCGGGCCCGGCGAGATCGCTCGGACGCCGGTCTTCTCCAGGATCGACCAGATGAAACGAGTCTCGTAGTCACCGGTAATGTCATCGATCTTGGAGAAATCACCCAGCTCCAGGTGCAGGAACGGATTCTTCGCCGCCTCGAGCGAATCGATGATTGCCGCACGACGCGCGAGCCCTCCCTTGGGAGAGGCGTGGCATCCGCAGGTGACGAGCTCTCCCTGCATCGAGCCGAAGGAAACCAGGGTCACATCCGCGTTCTGGTGTCTCCCGGCCTGCGCCGGGATGGGGCCGAGGACGGTGGCCATCCAGCTCAGGAGAGCCAGGGTCGCAGCGGTCTTCTGCCGGGACTTCATGGGGTCGCTCCTTCCTGTACGGGTGGGTCGAAAACGAAACCGCCACCGACGCAAGGGCGGTGGCGGCCAGGGAGCGGACCCGTACTGCAGTCCTCAGGTGCTCGTTCCCAAACCTCCTGCCGCCGGCATCGGCGGATGCACCCGGACGCCACCTGGCGTCCCGGGGGCGCCTCAGGTGGACCGGTTCGGATAGGTTCGTGAACGCATCCTGGAATCTCCTCTCGTCAATCCGTCGGGGCGGTCGCCGTGGTGGCGCCGTCCATCTTCCAGTCTACCAGCCGGGAACGGAAGGGCACAACACTCGAACTCTCGCCTCGACCTTCGTCGCCGACCTTCGTCTCCGACCCTGGTCTCCGCCATCCATTTCGCGCGTCGCTCCGCCGCGATGAGTCCGCTCATCGCACGTCACAGGCGATCGGAGGTCGGTTCCCCTCGCATCGCCCGGACCGAAAGCACGCTTCCCACCAGCACCATCAGCCAGCCCACTGGATACGGGACGGCCGTCAGGCCCCACACCGGCGCGATTCCCCTCGTACCGCCGAACCCGCCCCGCGCGGTCAGGACGAGCATCGCCGCGCACCCCACCACGGCAAGACCAAGACCCCACGCCAGGAGCCGGAGCCAGCGGTTTCGCGCCAGCCACGCCGCGTAGACCGCCAGGAGTCCGCCGACCAGCGCGCAGGGAAACCCCTCCAGCGGATCGACCGCGGTCGCAAAGGAGACGACCAGCCCGGCCCAGCCGAAGAGACGCGCCCGACGAAGTCGTCTGTCCGTGTCCGTCATGCGGAATCCTCCCGAATCGAACCTCGGGCCCGATCCAACGCCCGCCGGTCCGCGCATCGCCGTCCCTCCGGTCCGAGGGCCCCATCCATTGGCACGGCCTCGCGTCGGACCGGCGACATCTCAGAACTCGGTCGATTCGACGAAATTCCACCCCTCGACGACCAGCGGCGGGAAGAAGCCGGGGCCGGTTTCGACGCTGACGCACCGTTCGGGGCGCCCGATGGCCGCGACGCGCTGGACCATCCCCAGACAGGTGTCGTTGAAGCGGAGATTCCTGAGGGGATGTTGCACCTTTCCATCTTCGATCCAGAAGGTCCCGTCGCGGGTCATGCCGGTGACCAGCGTCTGGTCCGGCTTCACGAACCGGACATACCAGAAGCGCGTGACCAGGACTCCCCGTTCGATGCCTCGGATCAGATCATCCACCGGCTGCTCCGAACCGTCCATGAATCCAGGGCCGGGAGGCGGCACCGCATCGACGCCGTGTTCCCGCGCCGTCCATCGTTCCCACCACATCTGCCGGAAGTCGCCCCGGTCGATCCAAACCACCCTCCGGCGCGGCACTCCCTCCTCATCGAACGGGCACGAGGGAAAGCGCGGATCGGCCGGATCGCTGCGCAGCGTGACCAAGTCGGAGGCGAGATGGAGATCCTCCTTGCCGGAGAGATACGTCAGCCCGTCCAGGGTGTAGCGCGCGCTGGCCTGCCACGGCAGGATCGACACCAGGTGGTTGACGGCGGCGGGCAGGAACAGCGTCGGGTAACGGCCGGGGGCGACGGACCGCGGAGATCGGGCCCGCAGGGCGGTGGCCACCGCCTGCTCCGCCAGCTGCTCCGGACGCAGCTCCTCGATTCCCAGCGCCGCATCCCGAGCCCAGCCGGTGCTGTCCGGCGTCGCGACCGTACAACCGGCCTCTCCCCGACTCTCGATGTGAAACGCGAAGAGACCGTTCTTCGTGGCCACCCCGGACGCCTCGACCGACGCCTCCACCGTGCCCGAGGCCCGAAGCCCCGCGGCGGCGGCCGGGGCGATCATGCGGCGGGCGGCTTCGGCGATCTCTCTCTCGGGCAGGCGCGCGGTCTCCGGCGAAAACGCAGTCACGGAGGGGTAGTCCTGTGGACCGAGTGACGGAAGATACTCGGGATCGGGAGGAGCCAGCCGGGCGACCTCCTCGGCCCGCCGCACGAGCGAGCGCAGGGAGTCGTCATCGACGGCGTCGACCTGCGCAGTGCCCTTCCGCTGGCCGAAGAAGACGGTCAGGCTGAACGTCAGGCGGTCCTGATGGATGCTCTGGGCGATGGCGTTTCCGGAGAACCGGACCGTGGACTGGCGCAGGTGATTCAGACGGAGCACCGCGTCATCGGCCGCGACCAGACCCAGCACGCGCTCGACCACGTGATGGGCCTGCTCCGGGGACAGCACGGGCGATTCGGAGCTCTCCGGCGGCGGCGATCCGATGCCCGAATCCTCACTCCTCACGCGGGGCTCCTTGTTCCTCACGCCTGCCCAGGTCCCACCTCGATGCCGCGGAAGCGGGAGGTCGCGGCGTAGTGTGTCATCTGGCCGGGCTGACCCGGCTGTCCCTTGCCGCAGTTGAGCAGGCCGAACGTGCGCCAGTCCTCGGGGCCGCAGACCGCGTCGCAGGCGTTCCAGAAGACCGGCGTGGTGCTCCGGTAGACGACATCCTTGAGCGGCTCGACCAGCTTGCCGTCCTGAATCCGCCAGACCAGGTCGCCGCCGAACTGGAAGCAGACCCGCTGTTGATCGATGCTGAAGGTTCCCCGGCCCTGGATGAAGATCCCCCTCCGGGTGTCGGCGATGAGGTCCGCCGGCGCGCCCTGCCCCGGCATCAGCCCGAGGTTTGGAATCCGCACGATCGGAGCGTTCCACCAGCCGAAGGCGCGGCAGGATCCGCGGGATCGATTCTCGCCGATCGCCGACGCGACTTCCCGGCTGGTGCTGTACCCCACCAGGATGCCGTCCCGGATGATGTCCCACTTCTGCCCCGCGACGCCTTCGTCATCGAAACCGAGCGAGGCGAGGAACTCCGGAGCGGTATTATCCGCGACCACGTTGACCAGGTTGCTGCCGTAGCGGAAACGCCCGAGCTTCTCGGTGGTGGCGAATGAGGTCCCGGCATAGTCGGCTTCATATCCGAGCACGCGGTCGAGTTCGGTGGCGTGGCCGATACTCTCGTGGATCGTCAAGTACAGATGCTCGGGATCCAGCACCAGGTCGGTCGGGCCGGCCGGCCCGGGTGCCGCGAAGAGCTTGAGCCTCGCCTCCTCGGCGACACGCGGAGCCTGGCTGAGCAGATCTCCCTGCTCGATGTGCTCCCACCCGGCGTGGCGGCCCGCAATCTCGTAGGTCCGGCTCTGCCGGTCGCCGTTGCCCACCGCAAACGCGGTCATCGACCCGGCGCTGATCAGCCGGTCGCGGTAGATCTCCGCGCCTTCCGAGGAAAGAAACAGGCTGGCCTGCTGGAGGTGCATGAGGTTGGACAGGGCCAGGCGGACCTCCGGCACCCGGCGCATCGCTTCGTTGGCGGCAAGGAGCAGCCCGGTCTTGGTCCCGAGGGAGACGGCGAACGGATCCTGGCGCCGCGGCGTGATGTGGGCCGCCACATGCGGAGGTTCCGGCACGAGGGCCACCCTGCGCCCTTCGCCGACTGAAGCACCGCGGGCCATCTCCGCGGCCCGGCGGGCGGTCGAGCGCGCGGACGCGGGGTCGGCCCGAGAGGCCCCCGCGAATCCCCAGGCGCCGTGGTATAGGCAGCGCACGGCGAGGCCAAGGCTCTCCTCATCACGCAGATCGTGGATCCGCTCGTTGCGGGCCCAGATCGTCTGGGAGCGGTGCGAGAGCACCCGGACATCCACGTAATCGGCCCCGGCAGAACGAGCCGCCTCGAGCGCGACCCGGGCCGGGACCATCCAGCGGTTCTTCATCTCGCTCATGACGGGGCGATTCTACCCGAACGGCGGCGCGGCGCAAGGATGGCGACGATCCGTCCGGCCGACCCGGCACCCGGGCGGAGGGCACCGCTCGGCGCATCCTCTTGCCTGCCTGGGCCGCCTACGTTCTACTTTGAGTCATGCGTGTCCTCCTGATTGAAAACGAGTGCTCCTTCACCTGGAACGTTGTGGAAAGCCTGCCGTGCGGACGGGAGGAGGTCTGGATCCGACCGGGATCGCAGGCAGAGGAATCGCTGCGTCGACTCGATCAGGTGGACATCGTGGTCGTTGGCTCGGGGCCGACCGACCCGATCCGGGCCGGCCTTGTCGATCTGGTGCGCACCGTGGTCGATCGAGGCAAGCCGCTCCTCGGCATCTGCCTGGGCCATCAGGCGGTGGGTCTGGCGTTCGGGGCGCGGCTCGCGCGCGTCCTCCCGGTGCACGGGAAGGTCTCCACGATTCAGTTCAGTCCGTCGCGCTTCTTCGCGTCATTCGTGGGCCCGCAGGCGGTCATGCGCTATCACTCACTCGCCCTGGCGGACGTGCGATCGCCCTTGCGCGTGATCGCCGCCACCGACGACGGGATCCCGATGGCCGTCGAGCACGAGGCGTTGCCGGTCGCAGGCCTGCAGTTCCATCCCGACTCCTACGCCACCCCGCGCGGCAAGGAGATGCTCGCCTCCTTCTTTGAGGCCGTGCGATGAGCCGCCTCGGCAACCTCGTCGTCGCCGGGCCTCGCCCCGGTCCCGGGCCCCTCAGGGAAGCCGCGCCATGAAACTCACCGAGCTCGAGCGGATGCCTTCCTTCGGCCTCCTCGGACCGGGCTTCGGCGGGAGCTGGCTCCTGGTCACCGAGCTGGCCTACGCGCCGAAAGACCCCACGCTGGTGCTGGCGCCGTTTGAGGCCGCTCCCGGCTCGTGGTTGCTTCTCCGCGGCAAGGCAGAGCCGGTCGAGATCGAAATCGATGCTCCGGCAGCACGAACGGAGGTGACCCTCGACACTTCCGGCTACCTCGAACGCGTCCGGGAGATCCGCGCGGCGATTGCCGCCGGCGACGTCTATCAGGTTTGCCTCACCCTGCGCGCGCACGTGTCTGCCTGCGCCGGCTCCGCGCTCGCCGCGGCCATGTGGAGCCCCGAACCTCCCTCCTTCGCGGCCTGGGTGCGCCTGCCCGACGGGACTGAGTTGGTCTCGGCCTCGCCGGAGCTGCTGCTGGCCGTCGAAGGGCGCCGCGCCCGCACCGAGCCGATGAAGGGCACGGCGCCTGCGGGTGGGGGCCACACGCTCTCGTCCAGCGAGAAGGATGCGGCCGAACTCGCGATGATCACCGACTTGTTGCGCAACGACCTGACCCCTGTCTGCGTGCCGGGATCAATTCGCGTCGCCGATCGCCGGCGATTCGTGCCCCTCCCCTATGCGATCCAGACCGTGAGCGTCGTCGAGGGAGAGCTCCTTCCCGATCGGACGGCGCTCGACGCGCTCTCCGCCCTCCATCCCGGCGGCTCGGTTACCGGCGCGCCGAAAGCCGCGGCGCTCCGGATGCTTCGCGCCCTGGAGACCGGGCCGCGCGGCATCTACTGCGGCGCCCTGGGACTCCGGCAAGGCGAGCGAGCGACATTCAGCTTGCTGATTCGAACCGCGGCCCGGGCGACGGACGGCTGGGTGTATGGCGTCGGCAGCGGCGTCGTGTACGACTCGGAGCCGGAGCGGGAACTCGAGGAACTTCACCTCAAGCTGGGCGCGCTGGGAGGCGAGCCGGTGTCAGGGCCCGATCCGGCGCCGGCATCAGGGCCCGGCCGGGGATCTCCCGCCCCGACGATCTTCCACCGGACGACCGTGAGCCGTCGCCAGAGCGGACGTGGCGAGTACACGCTGCTGCGCAAGACGGAACGAGGCGTGGTCCTGCTCGAATACCACCTGCAACGCCTGGGCGCGGATCTGCCGGGCCGCGAGCGCGAAGCGGTCCGATCGTTTCTGGCCTCGGCCCGGGCGGGGGTGTGGGCTGTGCGGCGGGAAGGCGGCCACCTGCGGGGCGAGCCGCGCCGCGGATCGCGCCTGACAGACGGCATGCCGGCACGCTGTCTCCCTTCGCCGCTGGCCGCGGAGGAACGGCTCCGCCCCAAACCCCCGTCGCCTGGCCCGTACGATTCCGTCCGGGCGGTCGGGGTGGCGACCTTGCTCACGAGCCCCGATGGTTCGGAAATCTGGGAAGCGTGCAGCGCGGCGGTTCTGGGGTGGGACGGAACCCGGCTGGTCATTCCCCCCGGCGACCGCCCTCGTGTCTGGTCCACCGCCGAGACCGCGGTTCGAGAGCACCTGGAGGCGGTCGAGGCGCCCATTCCCGTCGTCTCCGCCCTGCCGCTGCTTCTGGTGAACGCGGTCAAGGGCACCTGCCAGCCGCGACTCCCGGGTCGCGAGCCGTTTCCGCCCGAAGTTCGCGCGCGGATCGAGCGGCTGTTCGCGTTCCTCACGGACCACTGACCGGCGCCGGCGCGACGCCCCGGCCGGAGGTCCGTCACCTCAACGCAGTGGAACCGCCAGGAAGCCGCTCGCGGTCCTCAACCACCGCACCGGGACGGCGGTGTGGTTCGAGATGATCCAGGCATAGGAGTGAAACGCGCTCAGAAGAAAGAACGCCACCAGGATCGCCTTCCGGCGATCGGAGAGCCGTTCCCGAAGCACGTTCGTCCATACGAGTAGCGAGAACGGCACCGCGACATTGGCGAAGAGGTTCCAGTCGTTGTAGACCCCCAGCTGGGCCTTCCAGACAGCCTGGAACGCCAGCAGGGAGCAGGTGGCGATCAGCAGGTGCATCGGGAGCGGATCCCGATCGACCCGGCGTGAGACCAGCAGCGGCACCGCGAACAGCGCGCCCGGGAACAACAGCAGCAGGAGATTCACCTGGTCCCAGAGATACCGAGCCGAAGGAGCCGCGAGGACCTGATCCGGATGGCCGCCGTAAGCAGAGACATGGCTCGTGGTCACGAGCTCGCGCAGGGGCAGCCCGTGGAAGTGGAAACCCAGGAGCACCGTCGCCCAGATTGCCGCGATCGAGAGTGCACCCAGCGCCGGACCGCGGAAGCGCCGCCGGCGCAACTGCCGTACGTAGAGGTAGGCCAGGGACGGGAGGAGCCACCCGGCGAGGAGGTGAAAGGAGATCGCCACGCCCAGGATGACGGAGGGAACGGCAACCGACAGATCGCCGCGCAGGTGCCGCGCCGACGCATACAGGTAGAGCATGATGAGAGCGCCGGTCAGCGTGTAGTTCTCCACGTCCCCGAAGTAGAGCTGCATGAAGCCGCCGGAAATGGTCAGCAGGAACAGGCCGAGCGGGTTGCCGGGGCAGGCCACACCGGCAAACCGGAGCAGGAAGAACGCAAATACCCCGCCGGCCAGGCAGGAGAGAACCTGGTAGGAGAGCTCCACGCTCCAGCCAAACCAGTGATGGGTGTAAAACCAGAATCGGGAGTGGACAAACAGCTCGAGGATCTCGTCGTGCGTGGCGTGGTAGCCGCGAAGCGGAATCTCCCGGGCGAACTTGAGTCCGAGGACGCTTCCGTCGGGATTCAAGGCCTGGTTGCGCAGCAGAAAGAAGAGCAGGACGAACCCGGCCGAGACCAGCACCGCGCCGGACCTGCGGCTCACGAAGCGGCTCACTCGCTCCCAGCCGACGGCGAGCGGCTCCCGCCACTTCGCCAGAGCCCAGCTCGAGAGCGGGAGAGCGGCCAGGACCGCCATCAGCCCGCCCCAACCCAGCCGGGCCAGTTGCCGGAAGCCGAACGGGGCGCCCGCGGGCGGGACCGGCAGGCCATCCGCCGGTGACCGATGCAGCAGGGCGTGGACCGCGGCGACAAGGTAGGCCGCGGCCAGGATGAGCAGCACCGCATCGTACGAAAGGGTTTCCGCGAACAGGCCCGCGCGAGGCGGTGCGATTCCGCGCGCGCGTTCGGTTGGCTGCGGAGGCGGCTGTCTGCGACGGCCACGGACCATGTTGATCAGTCCCATCGTCCTCCGGTTCCGGTCGACTCACTCCGCAAGACCAAGAGCGACTCTACCCGAGCGCCGACTACGAGTACAACCCCGCGCCGCCGGCCGGGAACGGCGCGCCAGTCGCCTGAGCGTGGAGAACACCGCGCGAATCGCACGGCCCGCTGGCGACCGGCACGGCCGTGCACTGGGCGCTGGAACCGGTCCCGATGCTCATCTATGATCTTGTTGAGAACTCTCTCCGGACTCTCGCCCCGAGACCGGGCCTCGGGCGTCGATTGACCAAGGGTGAGATGGGGAATCGTGTACCGGCCGCCCGGCCACAGCTCCGGACAGAAGGGCCTGGATCATGAAGACACTGCTATCGGTTCTCGTGATGCTCTTGATCGCGGGGGCACCCGCGTTGGCAGGACCGAACCAGAACGGCGTTATCGTGGTTCACGACACGGGTATCGAGGGGACGGTGCCGTTGCCCCCCGCAAGCACGACGCCCACCTGCGCAGAGATCGTGAACGAAGTCGCCATGGGCTCGGCCCCCTACGAGGCATCCGACCCCACGGTCTGGAAAGTCTATGCGGCGTTCCCGCTGGAGAGTTCCCCGCGGCTCAAAGGCTGCGGCTGGGGCGTCGCACAACCGAACGCGGGTGGGGGTAGCATCATCATCTGGCTGAACGGCGCGCCTTCGGAGGCGGTGTTCTTCATCACTTCTACCGGCTGGCCGGGTGACAACAGCTCGATCGGCATGAGCTTCACCGATTCCGTCCGGACCGACCCGGTAGACGAGCTCTTCTGGTTCGTAGGCTACGCCTACGCGGGTGCGGCCGGCGAGCCCCAGTCGTTCTGCATCATCCCGCACGAGGGCGAGAGCAACCGGTTCTTCCTGGATGATGCGGTGCCGCAGAACGCCGACCCGATCGCGGCCTACGGTTGCCTCGGTTTCGGCCAACCCGGGAGTACGCCTTGCCCGGACGCCCTCGTCACGGGGGCATGCTGCCACGCCGACGAGTCCTGCACGATGATCACCGAATCCGTCTGCCTGGGTACGGGCGGAGCATTCCTCGGCGGCGACTGTACGCCGACGCTTTGTGTGGTCACTCCCACCGGCGCGTGCTGCTTCGCGGACGGCACCTGTCAAGTGAGCACGTCCGGAGCATGTGCGGCGGCCGGCGGCGTCTACATGGGAGATGCCACGGTCTGCACGCCGAATCCGTGCCTGGCGCCGCTGATCGGCGCCTGCTGCTTCGGGGATTTCAGCTGCTCCGTCGTCAGCGAGACGGAGTGCAGTGCACTTGATGGCACGTTCCTGGGCGGAGGCACTCTCTGCGACCCGAATCCCTGCCTCCCGATCCCGATCGAGACGCGGAGCTGGGGGCGGATCAAGAATCGCTTCCGGTAGGCAAACGCATCTCGCGGTTCCGTTCCGGCCGGTCGAACGTGCTCTCACTCCGGCCGGGCCAAGACAGCGCGGACTTTCGCGCGCCCGGCGGTCGCCTTCTACAGGCTCACGTTCTTCGACTCCTTCACGAGTTCCCGGAGTCTCTTGTCCAGCAGCGCCCGGCGCATCGGGCTCATCCGATCCACGAAGAGCTTCCCGTCGAGATGATCGATTTCGTGCTGCAGCACGCGCGCCCAGAGCTGGTGGAACTCCTCCTCGCGCTGACGGCCCGTCTCGTCCTGGAACCGCAGGCGGATCGCTTCCGGCCGGGCCAGCTCGGCGCTCAGGCCCGGCAGCGAGAGGCATCCCTCGTCGTAGACCCACTCATCCCACGCCTCCACGATCTCGGGGTTGATGAACACCCGCGGTCCGTCGCCGCCGTCGCGATGGGTGGCGTCGGCGACGAGGAGACGCAGCGAGCGCCCAACCTGCGGCGCGGCCAGTCCGACCCCGTTGGAGTCGAACATCGTCTCAACCATGTCCGCGGAGAGTCGGCGGATTACGTCGTCCACCGCTGCCACCGGCGCCGCTTTCCTCCGGAGGATCGGATCGCCGTAGATCCGGATCGGCAGGATCGCCATGTTGCCCCTCGTCTCCCCCTGTCGGTGGGTCCTTCGGCCGACGCCCGCAGTCCGCGGGCTCCCGCTTCCGAGTTGGATGCGCGAGCGGCCGCCCGGACGGTCTCCGTTCTTCTGACCGGCCCGACTCAGAGCCCTGTGTAGACAGGCCCCTCCCCTCCCTGCGGAGGCACCCAGGTGATGATCTGGTACGGATCGAGTATGTCGCATGTCTTGCAGTGGACGCAGTTCGTGAAGTCGACCTGCAGACGTTTCCCGCCCCGGCTCTCGTCGGGAACCATGTGGTACACCGATGCGGGGCAGAAGTGCTCACATGGGTTGCCGTACTCCGTGGTGCAGCGGGTGCGGCAGATCTCCGGATCGGCCACGTGCAGGTGGCTCGGCTGGTTCTCCTCGTGCAAGGTGCCGGAGTGGAACACCGAGGTGAGCTTCGCCGAACGGAGGAGCTCCGGATCGTCGGTGACCAAGGGCGGCGGCTCCACCGGCCGGCGTCGCGCACGCAACTCCGCCAGCGTCCGGAAATGCTCGTGGTCCGGCCGGGACTGGAGGCGAGGCACAAGCCCCCGGCCGCCGGTGACGAGTTGCATCCCGACCTGGGCCATGCCGCTGAAGAGTCCGCCCTGAAATGCCTGCCGGAAGTTCCGGCAGCGGTAGAGCTCGGCGTGCACCCAGCTCTCCCGGATCCGCGTCTCATAGGCGGCCAGTCGCTCCGGACCCGGATCCCCGGCAAGAAGGCTCTCGTGCACCGTCTCGGCGGCCATCATCCCGGTCTTGATCGCGAGATGAATTCCCTTCAGACGGCTGGCGTTCAAGAATCCGCCCCCGTCCCCCACCAGGAGCGCCCCGGCCACGTAGGGCCGCGGCAGCGCCCAGTACCCCCCTTCGGGAATCGCCTTTGCTCCGTATCGCACCAGCTTCCCGCCGGCAATCCGCGCCCGCAGGAACGGGTGAGTCTTGAATTCCTGCAGTACGCGGTGCGCATCCAGGAACGGGTTGCCGGAATCGAGCCCGACCGCCACCCCGATCGAGAGGTGGTTCGTTCCCATCTCGTAGATCCAGCCCCCGCCGTAAGTGTGACGGTCGAGGGGAAATCCCAGGGTGTGAAAGACCCGCCCGCGCCCCGCCTGCCCTTCCGGCACCTCCCAAAGCTCCTTGGCGCCGGTGGCGTAGCTCTGCGGGTTCTTGCCGGCGTCCAACCGGGCCCGCGCCAGCAGGGTCTTCGTCAGGTTACCGCGCACCCCCTCGGCCAACACCGTCACCCGCGCGCGGATGTCGACCCCCGGCTCGTGATTCCCCTTGGGCGTCCCATCCTTGTCGAGCCCCTTGTCGCCGGTCCGCACGCCGATGACCCGATCTCCCTCCCAGAGAAGCTCCTGCCCCGCGAATCCGGGAAAGAGATCGACCCCCGCTTCCTCACAGCGCTCCGCCAGCCAGGTGGTGAGCCGGTTCAGGCTGACCACCAGGCAGCCGTGATTCCGCAGCATGGGTGGCAGGATCGGGAAGCGCCAGGCGCGCCCGCGCGTCAGATACAGCACGGCGTCGCTCTTGACTTCCCCTTCGATCGGGCAGCGGCGGGCTTCGTAGTCGGGGATCAGCTCGCGCAGTCCGCGAGGATCCATGACCGCCCCGGAGAGGGAGTGATTGCCGAAGGCGCCCGCCTTCTCGATGACCGCCACCGTCGCCTCGCCCCCGGCCGGTCCGCGCTCCGCAAGCAGCTTCTTGAGATGGAAGGCGCACGCCAGTCCCGCGGGACCGCCTCCGACCACCAGGGCGTCAACCTCGAGCGTCTCCCGTTCGACCTCCATCAAATCGCTCCTGTCATGCCTCCGGCGGGATCGGCTTGCCGTTCCCCCGAACCTTGCGCCGGTCCTTCTCGTGCGCACGCAACCGCGGCACCAGGCGCGCCAGGTGACCCAGAAGCGCCTCCGTGCGCTCGCGCTCCGAGAAGGTCTCCAGCAACGCCTGCCGCTCGTCGACGCCCAGCGGCACCCGGGCCGCGAGAGCGAAACTCTGCTGGCGGGAGTCGGCGCCGGCGCCGCTCCCCTCGACGGGGGTGGGATCGAGGTCGGGAGGCAGCCCGGGCCGGATACCCGCTTGGGAAGCCTCCTCCGGTGCCGTCTCCTCGAGATCCGGTTCCTCTTCGGAAGGCAGGTCGGTCTCGGCGTCGGCATCGGAATCGGAGTCGGCATCGAGAACCGCGCGAATCTCGCTCAAGGCGCGCTCCGCATCCTCCATCCCGACCACCTCGCCGGGCAGCCCCCCTTCGCCCACGAGTTCCGCGCAGGTGCGCAGCAGCCGGTCCAGAAGCTGGCGGTCTTGTGGATCCGGGGTCGCCGCAGGGTCGTCATAGACCGCGCCGACCTTCGCCTCGAGGTACCCGTCCGCGTGCTCGCGCAGGTCGAGCAGGGTGAATCGCTCCTCTCCGCGGACCAGGATGTTCGAGCGCCCGTCCGGGAGGGTCTCCAGCACCTGGACGATCCGGGCCGCGCAGCCGATGCGCGCCAGGTTTCCGTCGTGGATGCGCACCACGCCAAACGGCTGGTTCGCCTCCAGACAGCGGCGCGTCAGAGCCCGATAGCGCGGCTCGAAGATGTGCAGCGGTAGAAACGCCCCCGGCAGGAGCGCCAGATCGAGGGGGAATACCGGGAGCCAGTGCTCCGTCGGGTTCATTCCCGCCTCCTTTCCGCCGGTCTCACCTGCACCGGCTAGCGCCCTTCCGCTTCGAGAAAGCGCTCCGCGTCGATCGCCGCGCGGCAGCCCGTGCCGGCCGCGGTGATCGCCTGCCGGTAGATATGGTCCGCGGCGTCGCCGCAGGCGAAGACTCCGGGGATGTTCGTCCGCGTGCTCGGCTCCTGGATGCGGAGGTAACCCACTTCATCCATGTCGAGTTGGCCGCGGAACGGGCCGGTGTTCGGCTCGTGTCCGATGGCCAGGAAGAGTCCCTCCACCGGCAGTTCGAACCGTCGCCCGTCGCGCGCATCCTCGAGCATCAGCCCGCGGAGCTTTCGCTCTTCCACCCCCAGGCACTCGACCACGCGCGTGTTGAGCAGCCAGTGGATCTTCTCGTTGGCGTGCGCCCGGTCGAGCATGGTCTTCGAGGCGCGGAACCCCTCTCGCCGGTGTATGACCGTCACCTTGGAGGCGAACCGCGTGAGGTAGGTCGCCTCCTCCATGGCGGTGTCGCCGCCGCCAACCACGGCGATCTCCTTGCCCCGGAAGAAGAATCCGTCGCAGGTGGCGCAGGCGGAGACCCCGGCCCCCTGCAGCGCCCGCTCCGACGGCAGACCCAGATACTTGGCGCTGGCGCCGGTGGCGATGATGAGTGTCCGCGCCCGCAGCGGTTCTCCGTCTTCCACGGTCAGCGCGAACGGGCGCTGCGACAGATCCGCCGCAGTCAGGGTGCCGCTCTCGAACGTCGCCCCGAACCGCTCCGCCTGCGCCCGAAAGCGGTCCATCAGGTCGGGCCCGGTGACCGCCTCGGGGAATCCCGGGTAGTTCTCGACGTCGCTCGTGATCGTGAGCTGCCCGCCCGGTTGCCGCCCATCCAGCACCAGCGGCGCCAGATTGGCCCGCGCCGCGTAGATCGCCGCCGTCAGGCCGGCCGGGCCCGTTCCCAGAATCACCACGTCCCGCTCGCGAGCCGCTCCCGGCGTGCCGATCGAATCCTGCTCCTGCATCGCGCTCAAACTCCTCCCTCCGAACGATCGCCCGGCCGGAACGACATGCCGCGGGCGGACCGTGCTCCCACTCCTCCCCGGTGCGGCTCCGCGCCCGGCCCTACGGCTGCACGCCCGGACTGTATCCCTCGATGAGATCCAACAACAGGCGCACGCCGAACCCGGAAGGGCCTTTCGGGTACGACGGGCGGTCCTTCTCCCAATAGGCGGTCCCGGCGATGTCGAGATGAGCCCAGGGAGTATCGTTCACGAACTCCCGCAAGAACGCGCCGCCCGCGATCGTCCCGCCTCCGGCATTGGCGTCGGCGATGTTCTTCAGGTCGGCCGTCTCCCCTTTCAGATGGTCCGAGTACTCCTCCCAGATCGGCAGCCGCCAGATCCGCTCGCCGCTGGTCCGCGCCGCCGCCTCGATCCGACCCGCCAACCCATCGTGATTGGAGAGTACCGCGGCCCCATAGTGGCCCAAGGCGATGACCACCGCCCCGGTGAGCGTGGCCACGTCGATCACGGCCTGGGGGTGGTGCTGGCGCACAATCCAGGCCAGGGCATCGGCCAGGATGAGGCGGCCTTCCGCGTCGGTGTTGAGCACCTCGATCGTCTTGCCGTTGACCGCGCGCACGACGTCCCCCGGCTTCACGGCACGTCCGCCCGGCAGGTTCTCGGTCGCCGGAATCGCCGCCACCACGGAAACCGGCAGGGCCAGGGAGCGGAGAGCGCGCATGGCGCCCAGAACGGCCGCCCCGCCCGACATGTCGTACTTCATGTCGTGCATTCCGAGCGCGGGTTTCAGCGAGATCCCGCCGGCATCGAAGGTGATCGCCTTGCCGACCAACCCGATCTTCGGTGCGTCCTTCCGTCCGCAGTCGTACTCGAGCGTGATGAACTTCGGCGGCTCGGCGGAGCCGCGCGCCACCGCCAGAAAGGCGCCCATGCCGAGCGCCTCGCAATCCGCGGCCTCGAGCACCGCGCACTGGAGCCCCTCCTCGCGCGCCACCTGGTCCGCGACCCGGGCCAGCTCGGTGGGCGTGAGGTGATTGGCCGGCATCGCCGCCAGCTCGCGAGCGAAACAGGTCGCCTCCCCGCGGACGCGACCGCGATGAAGGGCCGACTGGGCGGCGTCGGACGGACTCTCCTCGGGCAGACAGAATGCCAGATGGCCCACGGTGCGGAACTTCTCGCGGTCGACCGTCTTGAACTCCGGGAACTGCCATGTCCCCAGGATCGCCCCTTCGGCCGCGGCGGTAAGCTGCTCCTCGATCGTCCAGGTCTGCGCACCGGGCAGGGGCAGAGGAAGCAGGACCCGTCCGGCCCCGAGGTCTCGCGCCCGCCGGGAGGCGGAAGCTGAGACCGAGCGCACGCGCTCGAGTGTGAAGTCGCGCCCCGGCCCGGTTCCGAGCAGGAGCGCCCGCGGACAGTCCGCCGCGGCCGGATAGACCACCAGCGCCTCTCCGGTGTCTCCCTTGAAGTCGCCGGAAGCCAAGGCGCTCCGTACCGGATTCGCCTCTCCGGTGAACAACGAGGCCAGTCCCGCCGGAAGGCTCGGTTCGTCCTTGGAGACCGGCACCACCAGAAGGTCGGCCTTCTGACCGGCCGGTGAACCGAACAGCACCGACAGCTCACGGATCGTCGCGAGTCCCATCCTCTACCGCCTTTCCCGGGAGTCCGCGGCGACCCGCCCGGGAATGTCTCCGGGCTCCTGCGCCGCCCCCTCCGCGAATGCGCGCACGCGCGCCACCACCTGCCCCGCGGTCAGGCCGCACAGCTCGAGCAGCTTCCCCCGCGACCCGTGTTCCACAAACCGGTCGGGCAATCCGAGAGACAAGATCTGAGGCCGGTCCGGCCCCGGCAGTTCATCATACCAGCGGGCCACCTGGCTGCCGAATCCGCCGGCGAGGGAGTTCTCCTCCAGGGTCACGATGCGCTGGCCCGCGCCCCGGAGGCCGCCCAGCACGCGCGGGTCCAGCGGGCGCACGAAACGGCAATTCACTACCCCGGCCGAAACGCCCATCGGGGCGAGCAGATCGGCGGCTTCTCTGGCCACCGGCACCATCGAGCCGACGGCCAGCAGCGTGACCATCGCCGGCGGCCGCAGCACCACCCAGGTGCCGACTTCAATCGGGTCCGGGAAACCGGGCATCTCCTCCTCGGGCACGATGTCTCGAGGGTAGCGAATGGCGAAGGGCCCCTCGGTCCACTGCAGCGCGCACCGGAGCAGTCCCATCATCTCGGCCCCGGTGCTGGGCGCCGCCACCACCAATCCGGGGACACAACCGAGGTAGCTCAAGTCGAAGGCACCGTGGTGGGTCGGCCCGTCCTCGCCCACCAGGCCCGCGCGATCAAGGCAGAAGACCACCGGCAGGTGCTGCAACGCAACGTCGTGGACGATCTGATCGAACGCTCGCTGCAGGAAGGTCGAGTAGATGGCCGCCACGGGACGCTGGCCTTCCAGCGCCATGCCGGAGCAGAACGCCACTGCGTGCGCCTCGGCGATGCCGACATCGAAGAACCGCTCCGGGAGCTCTCGGGCGAATCGGACCAGGCCGGTGCCGTCGACCATCGCCGCCGTCACGGCATTCACCCGCGAGTCCTCGCGCGCCAACCGCACCATAGCCTCGCCGAACACATCGGTGTACGCCAGTCGCGCCTTCGGGGGCTCCACCTTGCCGCTGCCGGGAGAGATCCCCTTCACCCCGTGGTACTTCCGCGGGTCGAGCTCGGCGATCTGGTAACCCTTGCCCTTCATCGTCTGGACGTGAAGCAGCATCGGACCCTTCAGGTCGCGCACCTTCTGCAGGACGGAGATCAGTTCGGCGGTGTCGTGGCCGTCGATGGGTCCGAGATAGCGGAAGCCGAGATCCTCGAAGAGCATTCCCGGCGTGACGAGGCTCTTGACACTCTCCTCCACCTTGCGGACGAACTGCCGGAACGTCTCGCTCTTGGGCATCCGCTCGGTGAGGTTCCAGATGTCGGCCTTCATGCGGTTGAAGTGCGGGTGGCTGATGATGCCGGTGAGATACCGGGATATGGCGCCCACGTTGGGCGAGATCGACATGGCATTGTCGTTCAGGATGACGACGAGGTCGCGGCCGGAAGCGCCGGCATTGTTGAGCCCCTCGTAGGCCAACCCGCCCGTCATTCCGCCATCTCCCACGACGGCAACCACGCGGTAGCTATCCCCGGCTGCATCGCGGGCGGTGGCAACCCCCAACGCGGTGGAGATCGCCGTGGAGGCATGCCCAGCCCCCATGCAGTCGTAGGGGCTCTCGCTCCGCTTGAGGAATCCGCTGATGCCGCCGAACTGGCGGATCGTGCGCAGCGCGTCGCGCCGTCCGGTGAGGACCTTGTGGACGTATCCCTGGTGGCCCACGTCGAACAGGATCCGGTCCCGCGGCGTGTCGAGCAGGTAGTGCAGCACGACGGTGAGCTCCACCACGCCGAGGCTGGCCGCCAGGTGGCCGCCCACCCGGTTGACCGTGTCCCAGATGTACTCGCGCAGCTCGGAGCAGAGCTCCGGCAGCTTTTCCGGCGGAAGCCGGCGCAGGTCGGCAGGGCTGTCGATGCGCGCGAGCAGCGGTCCGGGTACAGGCCAGTCGGACGGGGCCATGTCCACGTCAGGGCCTTTCCGGGGCGCGGCAATGCCGGGGCCGGGGCGCGAGCCCGGCCGGGGTCAGTGTGTATGCGCGCATGTGTGGATCCTCCTCGATCAACCCGCAGCAGAGCCGAGTGGGCGGGATCGGAAATGGTAACTTGTGACTCTAGGCAACGGTTCCGGGAAGTGTCAAGGTGGC
>CAYYQN010000040.1:0-46027 GCA_964473865.1 uncultured bacterium
ACCGCGATCGTCGGGATCAGGGTGGCCCGGATGTTGCCCAGGAAGAGGAACATGATCAGGAAGACCAGGACGATCGCCTCGAGCAGGGTCTTGACCACCTCTCCAATGGCGACTCTCACGAAGGGGGTGGTGTCGTACGGATAGACGACCTTCATCCCCGGCGGGAAGTACCTGGAGAGCTCCGTCATCTGGGCCTTGACGGCGTCTGCCACGTCCAAGGCGTTGGCGCCGGCGGCCTGGCGGACGGCCAGCGCGGTCGAGGGCTGGCCCTGGTAGTTGATCTTGATGTCGTTCAGCTCCGAGCCGAGTTCGACGCGGCCGACGTCGGAGACGCGCACCACCGAGCCGTCGGGGTTGGTGCGCAGCGGCACGGCGGCGAATTCCTCCGGGGTCTTGAGCAACGACTGCACCAGGATCGAGGCGTTCAGCCGCTGGCCGGGAACGGCCGGAGCTCCGCCGAACTGCCCGGCGGAGATCTCGACGTTGTACGCCCGCACTCCCGCCACAACGTCGGCAGTGGTCATGCCGTACTGGGTCAGCTTGTCGGTGTCGAGCCAGATGCGCATGGAGTAGCCGCTGCCGAAGGTTTCGGCCTCGCCCACTCCGGGCACGCGCGCGATCACGTTCTGGACGTTGGTGGCGATGTAGTCGCTCAGGTCGACGTTGGTCCAGGTCGTGTCCGACGTGGTAAGGCCGACGATCATGAGGAAGTTCCGCGTGGACTTGGTGACACGCAGGCCGGTTTGTTGCACCACCTGGGGCAGGCTCGGGATCGCGAGTTGCAGCTTGTTCTGGACCTTGGCCCAGGCCAGGTCCGGGTCGGTGCCTGGCTCGAAGGTGAGCGTCAGGGAAGCGGAACCCGCGGCGTCGCTGGTCGCCGACATGTAGAGCATATGCTCGAGCCCGGTCATCTTCTGTTCGATGATCTGGGTGATGCTGTTTTCGACAGTCTCCGCCGACGCGCCCGGATAGAACGCGGAGATGGAGATCGACGGCGGCGCGACCGGGGGATACTGCGCCACCGGCAGCTTGTAGATGGCGAGGGCCCCCGCCAGCATCATGCTGATGGCGATGACCCAGGCAAAGACGGGGTGGTCGAGGAAGAACCTGGACATGGCCGCCCCCTACTTCGCTGGTCCGGAGGTCGGGCCGGAAGCGCCACCGGAAGCGGGGCCGGGCGCGTTGCCGGGCGCGCTGTCGGATGCGCCGCCGGGCGAAGCGCTCGGTGCGCCACCGCGCGCGGCGCCGGGACCGCCGCCAGAAGGGCCACCGGCCGCCCCGCCGATCGCGGCCGGCACCCCGCGCGCCGGGACGCCCGGACGCACTCGCTGCAGGCCGTCGACGATCAGCTGGTCCCCCGCGGCGAGTCCCTGGACGACCAGCCAGCGGTTGCCCACCGCGCGCCCGAGTTCCAGTGTGCGCTGTTCCACCTGACCGTTCGCGCCGAGGACCAGGGCGACCGGGTTGCCGCGCGGGTCGCGCGACACGCCTTGCTGCGGCGCGAGGATGGCCGCCTCGTCCACTCCCTCCTCGACGATGGCGCGCACGAACATGCCGGGGAGCAGGATCTGTTTGGGGTTGGGGAAGACCATGCGCAAGGTGACGGATCCAGTGGTCGACTGAACCGTGACGTCCTGGAACTTGAGCGTCCCCTCGTGGGGGTATGCCGTGCCGTCCTCCAGGACGAGACGCACGCGGTTCGCGGATTCGCCATTGCGCGACAGCTCGCCGCTCGAAAGCGCGCGGCGCAGGCGCAGCAGCTCGGCCGAGGACTGCTGGACGTCGACGTAGATCGGATCGAGCTGCTGGACGGTGACCAGAGGCACCGGCTGGTACGCCGTGACCAGGGCGCCGGCGGTCACGCTGGATCGGCCGGTCCGCCCGGAGATCGGGGCCTTGATCGGCGTCCAGGAGAGATTGATCCGGGCGCTTTCCAGCGCAGCCCGACTGGCCGCCACGCTCGCCTCCGCACGCCTGAAGGCCGCCTCGGCGTCGTCGACATCCTGCTGGCCGACGGCATGGGTGGCCAGCAATCCGCGCAGCCGCTCGGCGCGCGCTTGGGCCGCCGGGAGGTTGGCCTCGGCCACGGCCAGGGCCGCCGCAGCGGCATCGACCGCAGCCTGGTACGGTGCGGGGTCGATCTGGTACAGCAGATCTCCGGCTCGCACATCGGCGCCCTCTTCGAAGTGACGCCGCTGGAGCAAACCGCTGACCTGCGGCCGGACCTCCGCGATCAGGAAGGGCGCGGTACGGCCGGGGAGTTCGGTGGTCAGCACCAGGCGCTCGGGAGCCAGCTTGGTGATACCCACCTCCGGGGGCCCGGGAGGCGGCCCGGAGGACGGCTTGCTGCAGCCGATCGAGAGCATCGCGCCCAAGACCGCGAGGCCGAATGAGAGTCTCCGGAAGATCGTCTGTGGACCGTACATGGCGCTCTCCATTGTCTGTTATGCCGGTTCGGATTTCCTGTTCGCGCCGCCGGCGGCGCTGCGCCGGCGGGCTTTCCGGGCACGATTCCTGCTGATTCCCGCAAGAATCACCGCGATCATCCCGTCGAGCTCCACCTCCGATTCGCCGGTATCCGGGGCGATCAGGCGGGAGTGACAGGCAATATCGATCGCACCGACGAGCGCCAGTGCGACGTGATGCGGCACGCAGGGCGCGAATTCGCCACTCGCCACCCCCTCTTCAACCAGATCCTCGAAATGACGGACCCTTTCGCGGGCCATGGCCCGAAGGTCAAACCGCGGCGTCGCCTTTCTCGGCCCGGTGACGATACGGACGATCGCCCAGCCGAAGTCGGCGAGCTCCCGTCGCAAGGCGACGTAGGTTCGACTCAACCTCACGAGGCGCTCCGCGGCGGTCCCGCCGCCGGCGAGGACTTCCTGTCGGGCCGCTTCGACCCGCGCTCGGTTCACGCGTACCAGGGCCAGGAAGAGCCCTTCCTTGTTGCCGAAGTGGTGGTAGAGGGAGGGGGCCGTGACTCCGGCTGCGCTCACGATGTCGCGCACCGACGTCGCGGTGTAGCCCTTGGAGGCGAATAGCCGCGAGGCTGCCTCCAGCAGCCGCTGGCGGCCGTTGCGGACGGCTGCTTCGCGCGACCGGCGTCTTGCTGTTCCCCTGACGTTTCCGCACCGGGGCGCCATCGATTCTCTTGCCTCCACTGGTCGGAGTTGCGTCGAGTCCGGCCTCGGCGGATCCGAGGCGAAATGCAAATATAACGACCGTTACATTCGGGTGCAAGAGGAATCGTCGCTGTCCCGATGCGGGCGATTCGGCGGCGCCGGAGCGTGCGCCCCGCGGCTTTCGGGCCTCGCGGGGCGAGCCGCATTCCCGCTACCCCTCGCGTATCCGTCGCGATATCCTCCCCCCGCCTGGGAGGCCCCGCCGGCGCCGCGGAGGAGAGGATCCCCCGATGCTGGTGGTCGCTGGATCCCGGGCGGGAATCTCCGGCCCGGGAACAGCCGGTCGCTGTCTTCGTCGGAGCCGGCTTGGAAGCGAACGCGGCGGCCACGGCGCCGGAGACCCTGGCGCGCGACTTGGAGGATGGCCTCATTGCCGAACACCGGGGCGCGGCCGGCTGCCACACTTCCCGCCTCTTCTTCCTGGTCGGGCGGGTCGGAGCCCCCAGGGTGATCGAGGCCTGGCGCCGCCCCCGGCGTTACGGGGCCTTTGACGACAGAGCGGTGGCTCGGACCGCCGCGGGCCGGACCGATCAACCCCTGCGGGCGCCCGCCGTCCTCCTGCTTCGCTTCGCGCCTGCCGGCGCGTCCAACGCGCCCAGGAGCGGGCGGGTACGAGCGTCTGCCGCCCTCCTTCTTCTCCTCTGGCTCGCCGGTCTCGCTGGTCCGGCCCGGGGTGCAGATGCGGAGCCGTTCTCTTCGACCGCCGCGCAGGATCTGCGCCGGACCATCACCTCGATCGACACGCGGATCACCGTCCTGGCCTCATCCGCCATTCTCCGCTTCGACCCGGAATCGGAAGCGTGGAGCCTGATCGGACAGGAGGAAGGGCTCCCCGCGCCGCCCTATCGCAACCTGACGACGGCCGGAGAGCAGGTATGGGTGGCCGGAGAGGGCGCGGCATTCTCCACCATCCGCTTCGATGGGTGGCGCTCGTATACCGGCGCCGATGTTCCCTGGGGATCGGCCCTGGCGGACATCGAAGCGGACGATGACTACGCGTACTCCGGCGGCGAGCGGGGCGCCGCCCGCTTCGACCAGTATGTGATGGAATGGGAGGAGATCTCCGGGCCCGCCGATTCTTCTCTCGGCGCCGTGCGGGACGTCGCCGTGGGGGAGGACCGCGTCTGGTTCGGCCTTCGGCGCGGCGTCGCGGAGTACCGCAAGGACACCCAGAGTCTGCGCGTCGACTCCCTCCTGGGGGCGTTTCGCGCGCCGGAGATCCTCTCCCTGGCGCAGACCTCGCGCTTCCTCTGGGCTTTGACCGACCGCGGTCTGGCGCGTTACGACCGGGATCTGCGGAGTTGGAGCAGCTTTGCCGCCGGCCGGGAGCTGCCCGATGCGCGCGTGCGTTCCTGGCTTGTGCAAGGCGAGGACGTCTGGCTGGGGACCGACGCCGGGCTCTGGCGCTATCAGGCGGACGCGGGGCTATGGCGCCGGCACCCGGCGATGGAGGAAATGCCGGGAAGCCGCGTCACGGCCTTCGCCCTGGGATCGAGCCGCATCTGGGTGACGACCGAGAAGGCGTTCGCCCTCTACGACGAAGAGGAGGCTCGCTGGATCGACTTCACCCCCGCCGTTCCGGTCCGGCCGGAAGAGGTGCGGGAGATGGCCCTTCTGGGCCAGAATCTCGTCTACGTCACTCGCTCCCGCGTGGTCTGCGGGCTTCCGCGCGGGCAGAGCAACCCCAGCTTGTACACCTACCGGGAGCGGAGCGTGCCCGCGGAGGAACTGGCGGCGCCGGCGGCGCGGCCGCGCTGGAGTGCGGAAATGGACGCGGCCGGGGCCGGCGTTCGGTTTCCTGACGGCAGCTCCCTGCACCTCAAAGGGGGAGCTACGATCTATCTCGAGGACGACGACCTCGGCCGGTCCAACCGCGCAGGGTTGGACAAGCTGGATCTGACCGAGCGGTTGGACCTGGCGTTGAACGGGCGGCTGCCGGGCGAACGTTCCGTGAACGGCTACTATGACACGACCGACCCCGACAACTCCCGCTACCGTCTTACCTATCGCGGCCGGGACCGCGACAATGTTCGCCAGGCGGCGTTCGGAGAGCTCGAGCAGGACCTGTACAACTCGGCTCTGGTTCCCGGAGCCGGAATCCGAGGTGGCACCGTCCGTCTCGAGGCCGGGCCGAGATCGGCAAAGTCGGGTCGGCGCCTGGTCACCACCGATGCCTGGATGGGACGCCGCATCACGAGGCCGCGAAGGGATGTCTTCCGTGGCGGGAGCCGCACGGTGGAACTGCGACTCCGGGACACCGACTACCTTCGTCGGCGGGTCTACGCGCCTCCGGGTGGGTGGCCGGCGAGAGAGCTTCCCCAGACGATTCTCTACCGGGATGACGCCGATGCGGCCACCAATGACGCCAACACCGAGTCCCGCTCCCTGGCGGGGATCTTCGGAGCATGGGATCGACTGAATGCGGTGATCGACTACTTCATCGATCCCGGCTCCGGGCGGTTGGTCTTGACGCGGTCTCTGGGTGCGGAGGAACGGCTGGTCCTGGTCCGGACGAGCGGCGATCCCGCCGGCCGGGAAGCCGACCTGACGGAACGCTGGGAGAAGAACCACTACCTGATCGGAACCGATGCGGTCGCGGGTTCGCTCAGCCTGGCTCTGCTCGACTCGACCGGCGCGGCCGCCGGACCCTCCGGAACGCCCTACCTGCGGACCTTCCTTCTCGACCGCGACGGCGACGGCGCCCTCGATCCGGACCGCTTTCACACCGGAACCGGGTTGCTGGCCTTCCCCGACTCGCTGCCGTTCCCGGACGAGGTCTACGTGGATCCTTCTCGCTCCTTCTACACCATGTCGATCTCGTTCCAGACCGCGCGCAATACCTTCCGTCTCGCGAACGACCGCGTGATTCCCGGTTCGGAGCGGATCACGGTCGATCGCGAGCTCCTCCGTCCCGACGTCGACTACTCGATCATCCCGTCATCCGGGCTCTTCGTCTTCTTCGAGCATGTGTTGCTCGACGACGACTCCGCCATTGAGGTGGAGTACACCTACGAGGTGGATGAGGAGGCGGGCGGTGAGGAGAACCTGGTCTCGGGTCAGATCGGGTTTGCCCCGGCCGGTTTTGCGTTCGCCGGCATCAACGGCACGCGCTGGACGGATGAGGCCGGGCGGGAGTCACAGATCGCGGATTTCAACACGAGGCTCGAGTGGCGGGCCGAGAACTCGTTTCTCCGCGTCTCGCCGGAGGCCGCCTGGAGTCGGGCGGGCGGGAGAGACGCCTGGGCCGGAGGGGCCGCTCTTCAGGCGCGCCTTCGCTCTCTGGAGCTGACCGGCACCAGACGGAAGCTGGAGTCGGGATTCACCTCCTTCGAGGATCGCCACACACTCCTCGGCACGCTGCGCGAGGAAACGCAGGTGACCGGTCGCTGGACGCCCGGACCGCGGCTGCAGGCGGAGGTGGACTGGAACGAAGCGCAGTCCGACTCCGCCGCGGGGCCGGTTTCGGCTCCGGGCGGAACGGAGTCGTCGCTGAGCGGTACGCTTCGGATCCTGCGCTCCGGGCTTCCCAACATCGCGTGGCGACGGGGCCGGGTTCTCACGGAGACGTCCTCCGAACGCCGGGAGAAATGGATCCATCGCCTGGAACTGGAGATCAGCCCCGATCAGGCCGGTGTCTCGTCGCGGCTACTGCGCGCCCTCCAACTCCGGTCTTTCTTCCAGCGAAGCGAGAGGCAGGGGGGAACGGGTGGAACGGAGCCGCCGGAGGCGGCGGAACCAGCAGGCGATCTCACGGTGGATCGCATCTTCACCCGTCTGACCGGAGCGGCGGGGACGAGGCTTTCCTGGAACGCGGCCTTCGACGGCGAACGCACCTTCCTCTCGCGAGCGGGAAGGCGCCTCGAGCCCAAGAACCGGCAGTCTGCGGACCTGACGCTCCAGACCCGGCCCCACTCCTCGCTGGATGTCTTCTTCCGCCTGGAGTCCGGTCGCGACCGTTTTCGGGCCGAGGACAACCGTGCGATCGGACACCAGGGGCGACGAACCTGGTCGGGAACCGGGCAGCTCTATCCCGGCCGCCTGCTCCCGCGTCTCACCCCGCTTTCCTTCCGGGTCGAGCTGACCGGCAACGAGACCGCGCTGGGCGAGGCGAGCGATCCGTTCCCGGCCGCGCGCACGTTGTGGATGGGACCTGCGGATGCTTCCACCCGCCGGGTCGGGCGAAACGCCGTGGTGGAGTCCCGTGTTCAGATCCGGCCCTGGCTGCGCTGGGTCGAGCACGCGGAACGCCGGTCGGAAGAGGAGATACGCCGGCCGCTGGCCCGGCGCCAGGAAACCAGGATTCTCGAGACCCGGGCGGAAGCGGAGCGCCCGGGCGGGCTCGTGACCGTGCGGCTCATCGGCGAGGAATCCAGCGCGTTGGAGGAACGCCGCCAGCGGCGGATCGCGGGGCAGTGGGATCAGACCTGGGGGCGCGGCTTTCTCACCTACTTCGCCTGCGATGGGAAGCGCGAAAAGACGTGGCTTGGCAACCGATCCGGCCGGGTGGATCAGTGGGTTCCGGAGCTGCGTTTCACCTGGCGCCGTTCCGTCTGGCAGACCGATGCCAGCCTGGGCGGTTCGGTGAACTGGCGGCGCGCCCGAGACCTCTCGACCGGCGCCGCCGCGGCCACCGAGACGCGCGTGGAGCGGAGCATGATCGCCTCCGGTAGCGTGCAACCGGTCCGGGTCCTCACCCTCAAGCTGCGGTACTCGTGGTCGCTCGTGACGGAGGAGCCGATCGGCGGCAGCTCCGAAGGGAGGCGAACCGACCACGATGTGCGGATCACCCTTCTCCTGCGGGCCTGAGGTTCACCGCACGACCGTGATCCGTTGTTCCGCCACCCCCTCCGGGGTGCGCATCCGCAGGAAATAGACGCCGCTCGCGACCGCCCTTCCGCCATGGTCCCGGCCGTCCCACTGGACGCGTCGCAGAGCGCCGGAGCCGCTCACGTTCTCCCACCTGCGCACCAGGGCCCCGCGGGCGTCGAACATCGACAGCTCTACCGGATGGTTCCGGCCCGCGCGCCAACGGATGACGCACGACTCGCGAACGGGATTGGGAACGGGCGGATAGAGAACCAATCCACCGGCGACTTCCGGCCGGTCCCCAACACCGGATTGCTGCTGGGCATCGATCTCCACGAGGTCGATCTCGGCGGGGTCGCCCGTACCCAGGTTGTACGGCGCCCCGGCCGCGGCGGTGACATGACTGGGGTTTCGCGGGCCCAACCCGTGGGCGGCCCGCTCGACGTTCATCTTGACCGTGCCGATGCGGTCGACGGCCACCGGATCGAACCCCATGATCAGGCTGTTGTACGCCCAGTTCGGCGGCGTGTGTCCCGGCGGGGTGTAGCCCGGTCCGCCGTTATAGAGGCCGTAGGTGGCATCGATGATGAACAGCCGCTGCCGATTCCCCAGGGCATCCCGCAGCCAGGCGTTCAGCGAAGGCTCTCCCCGGGTATGCCCGTCGCCGTAGGTCCCGCTCACATGCAAGGGGTAGATGGCCACGTTATTGAAGGAGCCGTAATTGTTCTTCAAGCAGAGCGTGACCCCGGCTTCGCTGTGGTCCTTGATCACTCCCACGTTGATCATGTAGTCGGAGAGCTGGGTGATGATCCGGGACGGATTGTGCGTGGAGGTGGTTCCCGGATGCTGGATGGTGCAGGCCATGGACGAATCGAAGCCCACCCCCGCGTGGTCGGTTCCGAAGTACTGCACGCCGGGGCCGCCGTAGTTGACCGCGTACCCGGTCTGGGCGCAGAAGAAGGCGTTGTCCAGGTCCCAGACGATGATGTGATCCTCCGGCAGTTGCTGGCCATCCAGATTCATGAGGAGAAGCCCGTCCACGATCGCGTTCACAATCTGCGGATGCGTGGGAACGTCGCCGCAGGCCAGGTTGATCTTCAGGCAGATCTTCTTGGCCGGCGTGATTCCGGGGAAGAGGCTCTTCCAGGCCGCCCCGATGTCCGGGATCCCGGTGAGCGCGCTGATGGCCGTGTGCACCATCTGATCGACCGGTCCTTGATTGACCTGCGTCCATCCGGTGGTGGCCAGCGGATGATAGGTGCGGATGACGCGGGCGTTACGGGTCATGCCGCGCGCCCGGCGCGGGAGCCAGATCTGGGGGGCGATCGCCATCCCGAACGTCAGCGCGCCGCGGGTGAGAAAGTCTCTCCGGCTCATCCCGCGATCCGGCGCCGGCGGACCTGCTGCGCGTTCCGCGCTTCCGGGCAGCTCGCCGCTCGCTCTTGCCGTACGACGCCTTTCCTGACCGTTCGATCGTTTCATCTGCTCGCTCCCTTTCGCCAATCAGGCTCTCGATGTCTTGGGATCAGCGATAGACCGCCTTGATGCTTCCCCAGGAAGAGGGACTCACCGGCACCGGACCGGAGAGGAGTCCGCAGCTCTGTTCGCCCAGACACCGCATCTCCGGAAACGCCGTCAGATCGACCGGGTGGAGGACGAGCGAGCAGAAGAAGCAGTCCTCACGGAACTGCAGATAGACGCTCCCGAAGTAGTCCTGAACCCGTGCCTCGCCCGGACAGGGCCACTCCGGAACCGGACTGCCCATGCCGCTGGCCGGGTCGTTGTACAGGGCCAGGGCGTTGGCCTCCGTTCCCATGTTGAATACGCTGAGCGTCCCCAGAACCGTCTGGCCCGCGATGATGCCGGAGTAGTTCTGGAAGGCCGCGGACACGAACCCGTACTGCAGATAGAGAAACGCCCCGCCGTCGATGACGGCCATGAGTTCCTCGGGCGTATCGCAGAGTTGGGGAGGGCCGTCGAGCAGGATTCCCGGACAGGTCCCATCCTGGGGAATCGCCGAGAGCGGGTTGAATTCTTCGCATCCGGCCGGCGCCGGAGACGCGGCCGCGAGGAGCCAGAGGGCCGCGGAGAGGAGGGCCAAGGTGGCGCCGGGGGTCGACCGACCGGACGGCCGGGGCACGGGACCACGGGACCGAGGCATCCGAGGGAACGAGGCCTGAGGGGGCCGGGGAGAGGCTGACTTCGGTGTCATGTCGGCAGTCCTGTCACTTCCGGGGCCCGGCGGGGGCCGTGGCAGTGTCGCGAATCGTCCCGGAGCGGTGGTTGCGTTGGCTGATCGTGAAACAACGGTACAATTCTAGCAGAAAACGGCGGAAAAGCGAAGGGGGTCCCGTTCGCAGGCTGCGGAAAGACCCAGCCAGCTGCCGGCCGAACGCGGTTGGGCCGGGGAAGCGCCCCCGGCTCCTTCCGCCTCCCGGCCCCCGGTCTCTCCGTCTGCTTCCTTTCCTGGCTCCGGTGAGAGATTCCCCGCAACCACCCTGGACGGTACCTCGTAAGGCAAGGTACCAGGTACGAGCGAAGGAAGGGAAGATGAGGGAACTGCGCAAGGGGATCTTGGAGCTGGCCATCCTGGGATGTCTCAACCATGGCAGCCACTATGGCTACTCGCTGATCCGCACCCTCTCCGGCCAGGGCGAGCTCGATCTCACGGAGGGAACGATCTACCCGATCCTGAGCCGCCTGGCCAAGGAGGGTCTCGTGCAGACCCGTTGGGTCGAATCCCGGCTGGGGCCGCCGCGCAAGTACTACTCCGTCACGGCCAAGGGAAGACGGTCTTTCGAAATCCTGAACGACGAGTTCCAACGGTTGGTGGCGATGGTCCAACGAGCTTCCGCCGGTCCGCCGAAGGCGGATGTCGAGTCGAAATCGCCTCCGATCCGCACCCTGTCGGTGCGACGGGAGCTGAAGCCATGAACGATCCTACGATTCCGTCCGACCCCATCGCGTGGGGCGCCGACGCCGAGAAAATCGTCCGAGACTACCTCGGACGCCTGGAGCGGCTGCTCCGCGGTCTCCCGGCGGACGACCGGCGGGAAGTGATCACCGAAGTTCGCTCGCACATCCACGAGTCGTACTGCGACGACACCACACCCGACCCGATCGACCGCATCCTGCATGTGCTCAGCCGCCTCGGCGATCCCGCGCAGGTGGCGGCCGAGTCTGTCTCGCCCGCGCTGGTGCGGATGGGCTGGACGCGGCGGCTCCCGTTCTACGTCGGAGCCGGAGTCCTCCTGGTCCTCGCCGGCATCCCGGTCGGCCTCGTCTCCGTCGCTCTCATTGTGTCGGTTCTGCTGCTCCTCGGCATCCTCGTGGTCACCTACTTCGCGACCGCCGTCAGTCTCACGGCTCTCGGCATGTTCGGAATCGCCATCACCTTGCTCAAGTACACCGCGCCGAACCTGCTCCTGGAACTGTCCCGAAACTGGGGAATCCGCGAACCGGACTTCGGAAACCTCTCCGAGCGGTTCGTTCTCTCCCTCTTCCTGGCCGGAATCGGTGTCTTCCTCCTGTGGGTGGGCCGGTATCTCATGAGAGGCCTGGGCCTCTGCTGCCGCGTCCTGGGAACCCGAGTCCGGTCGCTCCGGCGGCGGCGCGCGGTTGGACTTCGCCGTTGGCAGGCTGCGGAATAATCCAGCCTGCCAGGGAATCCACCCGGCAATCGCTCCGGAGCAGTGGGCCCGGAGCGGACGACACACGGAACGAAAGTTCGGAAAGGAGCTGTCATGCGTGACAGATGGGGGACTCTTTGCGCCTGGTGCGTTCTCCTCCTGGCCATCTCCGTCTCGGTCGGAGACGCGGACACGCCGATCGCTCGGCCCGCCGGCCCGGGCGAGGCCGCCACGACGCTGCTTGACCCGGCCGACCGGGATACGTCCGTTCGCGCCGGCGACGACTTCTTTCGGTTCGCCAACGGCGCTTGGATCGATCGGCAGACGATTCCGCCCGACATGTCGATCTACCGCACGAAGGAGATCGTGGAGAAGGCGAGGGACGAGGAAGTACGCACCCTTCTGGACGACGTCATTCGCGCGACCGATGCTCCGCCCGGTTCGTCCCGACAGAAGATCCGCGACTTCTACCTGACGGCGATCGACTCCGTGGCCATCGAGCGGGACGGCCTTCGCCACCTGCAGGGAGAGCTCACGGCCATCGACCGGATCGGCACGTTGACGGAGCTGCAGGATCTGCTCGCGGATCTTCATACCAAGACGGTAAACGCGCTTTTTGCCGGCGCGGTCGGAACGGACCTCAAGGACTCGCACCGGCATGTCTACTATCTCAGCCAGAGCGGTCTGGGGCTTCCGGCCTCAGAGGACTACCTGGATCCGGGCGAGAAGGGCTCTGAAACCCGTCAGGCCTATCAACGGCACATCGAAGCCATGATGGCGCTCCTCGGCGAGGAGCCCGCCCGGGCCGCGGCGGACGCCGAGGCGGCGCTGTTGATCGAGGCCCGCCTGGCGGCAAAGTACCTGACGCGCGCGCAGCAACGGGACCTGGCGTCGCAGTACAACCCGATGAGTCTGCCGGAGCTCGCCGCGCTCTGCCCCGCCATCGACTGGAATCGCTACTTCGAGCGCACCGGCGTCGCACCCCGGACGGTCGTGATCTCCCGGCCCGAGTACATGGGAGAGGTCGGGCGCATGCTGTCCGAGATCTCGCTGCGCGACTGGCGGGCGTATCTCCGTTGGCGCCTCGTCGACGTCTATGCCGATTGTCTCGGCCAGGCGTTCGTGCAGCAGAACTGGCGCTTCTTCGGGGCGTTCTTGAACGGAGAAGAGTCGCTCCTCCCTCGCGACGAGCGGGCCCGCCGGCTCGTGAACGACCTGATGGGCGAGATCCTGGGAGCGCTCTATGTCGAGAGGTTCTTCCCTCCCGAGAGCAAGGCGCGTCTCGAACGAGTCTTCGCGAACGTGAAGGACGCCCTGGCCGCGCGCATCCGGCGGTCGGAGTGGATGAGCCCGGCGACCCAGACCGCGGCGCTGCGCAAGCTCGAGGCCATGCGGATCAAGGTGGGGTATCCGGACAAGTGGCACGACCACTCCGCGCTGCGCATCGAGCGGGACGGGTTCCTCCCGAACGTCCGCCGTGTGGCGCAGCATCGCTACCGGGCCACCCAGATCCGTCTGGAACAACCGGTCGACCGAGAGCTGTGGCCGTTCCCGCCGCAGACCGCCAATGCCGGTTACAGCGTGCTGAAGAACGAGATCATATTCCCGGCCGGTATCCTTCGCCCTCCGGTGTTCTACGCGCACGGGGACGAGGCCATGAACTACGGCGCCATCGGGTTCGGCGTGGCCCACGAGATGATCCACGGCTTCGACGATCAGGGCCGGAAGTTCGACGCCGAGGGAAATCTGAACGACTGGTGGACCGAAGCGGACGAGACGGCGTTTCGGGCGCGGGCGCAAAGCCTTGCCGAGCAGTATGGCGCCTTCACGGTCTGTGACACTGTACGCTTGAATGCAAAGCTCACGCTTGGCGAGAACATCGCCGATCTCGGCGGACTGTCCGTCGCGCTGGATGCCTATCACCAGGCGGTCGCGGGCCAGGTCGTCCCGCCGCTCGACGGCCTGACTGGCGAGCAACGCTTCTTCTTCGCGTTCGCACAGTTCTTCCGCGGCAAGATTCGCGACTCCGCGTTGCTGCGCATGGTCCGGGAAGACCGTCATCCCTGGGGCGCCTTCCGGGTGAACGGCACCCTTCCCAACATGGCCGAGTTCTACACCGCCTTCGCCGTCGCCCCCGGCGATCGTCTCTACCGGCGTCCCGAGCACCGCGCGAGGATCTGGTAGCGCGTGGAGGCGGGGCGGGCGCGGCGGGAGCGCCCGCGGCGGGATGCGTTCCGGGCGCCCGTCGCCGCGGGCCTCTTTCTCTGATATCCTGGATGCGGACCGATCAACGCTTGACCGACGAGCCACAACCGACGACGCATCGAGATGGATGACCAGCGCCCGGGCCGCGGGGAGCCGTCCTTCGGGACACGATGGCGACAGAGCCCGACCTGCCTGTTCGCCGTGATCTCCTTCTGCGTCGCGGCCGGGGGTTCGGTTCGGGGCCGGATCTCCCCCGGGGCGTGCGCGGTGACGGCGGCCGTCGGCGGATCTCCGGCCATGAGCCAGCCGCCGCGGGCCCTCGCGGCCGAAGCCGCGGAGGGCGTATCGCCGGAGGCGTTCCGGCCGCTGCGGGTGACCGCCATCGCTGACTCGCTCTGGACCGCGGGAGCGGTCGAGGCCTGCTGGCAGTGGCTGGACGGACGCATCGGAGCCGCGCGCGCCGCGGGAGATTCCACACTCCTGATTGAACTGCTCTCCCGGCGCGGTTCCTGGCGGGCACGACTGGGACAGGTCGCAGAGGCGGAACCGGACTTGCAGGAAGCGATCGCCGCTGCGGACCGACGCCGCCTCGAGCAGCCGGTGCGGCAGTGCCTCCGCTGGCGCGGCTTCGCCCTCTATCGGCTGGGCCGGACGGGGGAGGCCGCTGAGTGCTGGGAACGTCTGCTGCTTCTCTCCCGCGCGGCGAACGATGAAGAGCACGAGGCCTGGGCCTTTACGGGGCTCGCGTTGCAGCACGAAGAGGCCGGCCGAGCCCAGCGCGCGGGCGAGGAATACGGGCGGGCGCTGGCGTTGTTTCGCGCGTGCGGCGCCGAGCGGGGCGCGGCCTACGCCGGCAACGGTCTGGGGACGGCGCTGCAGGGGCAAGGCCGGTACGATGAGGCCATCGAGGAATACCAGCGGGCAGCGGAGACGGCTCGCCGGCTTCGCTGGACCTGGCTCCAGGCCACGGCGACAAACAACATCGCGGTCCTCTCGTTCTCTCTCGGTGATCCGGGCAAGGCGCAGGCGCTGTTCCGGGAGGCCGTTCGACTCCACCAGGCCGCCGGCGATGTCGCCGAGGAGGCCCTGGCCGGCATGAATGCGGCCATCTGCGAAGCGGCTCTGGGGCGGTTCGAGGAGGCGGCGGCGGAGTTGGAGCGGATTCGCAACGCGTCGCGCCGCCGCGGCATCGTCCAGGAGGATGGCCATCTCTGCAATGCCCTCGCCGGGATCCGTCACGAACAGGGCCGGGATCATCTGGCGGCGCGGCTGCATCGCGAAACGCTGGCGGCGAAGCCCCCGGCGCCGGCGCAGGCCCGGGTGGAGGCACTGGTGGCGCTGTCGTCCGAGCTGGCCGCGATGGACAGCGTATCGGCGGCCTGGCGCGAGTTGCAGCAGGCGGCGCCCTGGGTCCACAAGCTCGAGGATCCGCGCCTGCGGGTTGCCTATGAGATCGAGCGGGGCCGGCGATGCCTCGATGCGGGTCGTGTCGAGGAGGCCGACTCCCTGCTCGCGGCCGCCGCGCGGGAGGCCGAGCGGCTGGGAGTCGGGTCGTTGCGCCTGCCCGCGCTGGCGGCGGCCGCGCGGGCCGCGCAGCTACAGGACCGCCCGGACAGCGCTTTGATCCTGCTGGCGGCGGCGACGAGATGTTGGGAGATGGAGCGAGCGCTGCCGGTAGACCTCGAATGGCGGGAGGTGCGCGGCGCGTCGGCCGTGGAGATCCGCAACGCCCTCGGGTCCCTGCTTCTGGAGTACCCGCCGGACCGTGCCGAGACCGAGCGGACCCGAGCCGCGTTCGATGCGGTGCAGGGGTTCAAGGCTCGCACGCTGCTGGAGCGCGTGGGTGGACCAGCCGGCGCGGCGTCGGATCCCACGTTGCGTCCGGTGACCTGCTCGCGGTTACAGAGTGAGGTTCTTCTTCCCGGGGAACTCCTTCTCGACTTTCATCTCGGAGCCGACACCAGCATCGTCTTCGCGGTCACGCGCGCCGAGTGTCGCGCGGTTCACCTTCCCGGCAGCCGGACCCTCGCTGACCCGCTTGCGCTCCATCTCCGGATGATTTCCGCACCCGCGTCTACCCCATCGGTTCGGGAGCGCCGGGCTCGGTCAGGCGGGGAAGGCGCCGCGCGCGAGTCCGATCTCCTGGCCGAGACCCGCCGCCGCCTGCGCGGCCTTCTCCTGGGCCAGGTCGAGGACCTGATCGCTGCCAACCGCAGCCTCATCATCTCGCCCGACGGAATCCTCCAGCGCGTCAGCTTCCCGGCCCTGCTCGAGGGGGGCGCTTTGAAGGCGGTCGAGTCGTCAGCAGACGGGCTCTCCGCCATCCAGAGCATTCCCTCGCCGACGATTCTGGCAAGCCTGCGATCCCGCATCCGCGAGGGCCGTGCACCCCGCGAGCAAGGCGCGACAGTCCTGGCCCTGGCTGGAGGGGCCGGGATCGGGGGAGAGCGGCTCGCGGGCGCGCAGGGGGAAGTCCGAGACCTGGCTCGACGTTTCCGGCACGTCCGGCCTGGGTCCTCTCTGTACCCACGCTTGCCTTCCCCCGACTCGAGTCGAGCCTCATCGGCCGGTCTGGCTCTGCTGCAGGAGATCACGCGGTACGACCTGCTGCACTTCGCGGCGCATGCCACCATAGAGAACGAGCGTCCTTGGCGTTCTCGGATCCACCTGGGACCCGGCGACCCGCCCGGAAGAGAGATCTCGCTGACGGCGGCGGACATCGCGAAGGCGCGCCTGAACGCCCGGCTGGCGGTCCTGGCGTCCTGTCGCTCCGCGGACGGACGGGTTCTGCTGGGAGAGGGGGTACAGGGTCTGGCGGGCGCGTTCCTGGTGGCGGGCGCCCCGGCGGTGGTGGCTGCGCTATGGCCGGTTGACGATGAAGGCACGCGTGCCTTCATGCGCCGTTTCTATGGGCACCTCGCGGACGGCCTCACGGCCGCTGCGGCCCTGAAGCAGGCTCAGGCGGACGCGCGGGCCGATCCCCGCACGCGTGCCCCTTGTTATTGGGCCGGATTCGTGGTTGTCGGGGATGGCGAGTTGCGCGTTGCACTCGAACGTCGCTCCCGGCTCGGCCAACTGGCCGGACCGCTGGCTCTCGTGCTCCTGGGAGTGGCGGCGATTCTTTCGGCACCGATCACGCGGTACGCTCGATCCCGCTCGTGATCTTCGGGGGGCGCAATCGTTTTCTATGATGAGCGCGGATAGATACGGAAGCTGGTCAGACGAGGATCTGGCGCTTCTGGCCGCCGGGAGGCCGGACAAGCCCGAAGGACGGGCCGCGGCCGACGCGCTCTTCGCCCGGTATACCCCGGTGGTGTACCGCTGGTGTTTCCAGATGGTTCGAAACCCGGAGCAGGCGGGCGACCTGACGCAGGAAATCGTGCTGAGCGCATATCAGCATCTCGGCCGATTCGAGGGATGGGGACGGTTCTCCGCGTGGTTGTTCGTCATCAGTCGCCGCCGCTGCCTGGATGCGCTCCGCAAGCCGGCCCTGCTGCGCGACGACGAGACGGAGTTGGACCGAGTGGCGGATCCCGGTGCGGGTCCGGATCGAGAGGCGGAGGAGCGCGAGGAGGAGAAGGCCTTGGACCTGCTGATTCGCAGCAGTCTGACCGACGAGGAGAGGGCGGCCCTCTGGTTGCGCTGTTTCGAGAAGATGCCGGTTGAGGCCATCACGCGGGTCCTTGGCATACGGCAGACAACCGGCGCGCGGGCCGTGCTCCAGAACGCCCGCCGCAAACTACGCGCGGCCTTGACGCGCGCCGACACCGATCCGGCGGCGGATCAGGAACGGCCCGGCGCGCGCCCGCGGGGGCCGGCAAGCCCGCTCGCGGCGGACTCCCCGGAGGTTCTCGATGAATGAGCCGTGTCCTCCACTTCGGGACCTTCTCGCGCTCTACGCAGGAAGCGGCGAGGGGCGCTGGCGCGACCACGCCAGAACCTGTCCGCGGTGCCGGAGCCGCCTTGCGGCCTACGGTCTCTTCGCGGCGCTGGCGGAGGACGCCCCCTGCCCGGGTGAGGAGCAGGCGACCACTCGGGTGGCGCAGGCGCTTCACGGGCTGATGCCTCTCCGGGAGCGGCCCCGGTTTCCCGGCGGCAAACCGTTCCGGGATCTCTTCATCCGGTGGTGGAGACGTCGCTGGCTCGTGCCGGCCTTTGGCGCCGCGGCGATCGCAACGGGGGTCTTCCTGATGGTGCGGGATGAGCTGCGCTGGCCCGCCGTCGAGCCCTCGGTGCGCGAGGCCCCTTCAGGCTCTCCGGAGACGACGGTGACCGTGCTCCCGCCTTTCCGGCGTGCGGACGGCGCGGTGGAGATTCGCTGGAAGACGGTGTCCGCCGCCGATGCCTATCGTTTCCGGGTTCTTGATTCCGGCCTGCAAGAGATCGCCGGCCACGAGATCCGGACGGACACGTTTCTGGTTCTGCCCGAGGCGGATGTGCGTGCCTGGGTCGCGCGGGGAGCCTACTGGCAGGTGCGCGCTTACTCCGGGGGCGATCGGATCGCCGAGTCGAGACCGGAGGGACTGCCCTAGCAGGCGCCGACAAGCCCCGCCAGCCGCGCGGGCAGGCACTTGCGGGCCGGTCGAAACGCGAGGAGTTTCGACGGCTCCGGCGACCACTCGGGTGATCTCCGGCGGTCGCCGCCACCCCGCCTCGATCCTCCCGCGACCTGAACCCCCGGCAACGATTCGTGTGATTTCCGGCTGCTGCCCTCGTTTTCCTCATGAGAAGGAGCCGGGGACGGCCTCTGTCCTCGATTCCCCCAGCCCGTTTCGAACGAGGAGGTAGACATGTGCTGGCATCGATTTCGTTTCCATCCGGACGGCAGCTTCCTGGTTTGGGGCGGGCTTGTGATAGGGCTTCTGCTGCTGGCGATCGCCGGACCGCCGGCCGCGCTCGCGGGGTGGGAGTACGGTGACTGGGCTCTGATCCAAGATCCTGATCAGGATGGGGAAGGCGTGTCGGTGGCGCCGGACGGCCAGGGGGGAATGCTCGTGGCAATCCGGGATCCTGGTCTCCCGGCCGGAAAGGTCCGGGTCAGTCGGATCGATCACGTCGGGGCCGAGCTCTGGGGCGAAGGAGGAACGATCATCCCCTGGCCCTATGGCGCCACCGACCAGACGACTCCCGTCGAGGTGGCGTGTGATGCCGCGGGAGGGGCGTATTGCGTAACCTGCGAGGTCTGGGGCGCCGCGAACTACCTTGTCGTCACGCACCTGACCCCCGTCGGCGCCTTTGACTGGAAATGCTACGTGGCGGACATGGGCGCGCCGGCCGGCTACACGCCTCTGCACGCGGAGATCGCACAATCTGAAGACGGTGAAATGATTGTCGGCTGGACGCATGCCGTCCTCGGCGCCTTCTCCGTGCAGCTCGCGCGAATCGGGCACGCCGGATCGGTCGACTGGAGCTGCGGGGTGCTTCCCGGCCTGCAAGTGGATCCGTACCAGAGCTACTGGCACATGATTGCCGACGGCATGGGGGGAGTCTTCGTCAACTACCTGTACCAGCCGGCGGGACAGGGGCTCGCCTGGCGCGTCCAGCACGTCTCTTCCGCCGGTGCCGCCCTCTTCGGCCCGGACGGGCATCAGCTCCAGGGGTGGCTCGACGCGCGCTGCGCCATGGCGTCCGATGGCGGCGGCGGGGTCTATCTCGCGGCCCGGGACACCGGCAACCATCAGGCGGCGGCGCAGCACCTCGACGCCTACGGGAACGAGACCTGGGCCTGGGCGGGAGTGGCGGCGCTCCCCTACGAAGGAGACCCCTTCGTCTGCGCCGATGGGCACAACGGCGCGGTGCTGGCGCTGAGCTGTAACCAGGATATCTACGCGCAGCATCTCGACATCTACGGCAATCTTCTCTGGGGATCGAGCGGAGTGGTCGCCGCGAGCCTGCCCGGGAGCCAGGTGTTGACTTCGCTGGTCAACGACGGCTTCAACGGCGCCATCCTCGGCTATGTCGATTACTACTACGCGAGCGGCGGGCAGAACCGGGTTCCCAGCGGCGTCCGTCTAGGCTGGTTCGGCGAGAAGATCTGGGAAGGCGTGGGGCTCTGGCTGTCCGGGTTCAACGACGGGCTCGAGACCTATGCCGTCGAGGCCGTCGCCGATGGTTCGGGCGGGGCGCTCTTTGCGTGGAATGAGCAGAGCCAGCCCATCGGCGTGGATGCCGTGTATGGTGTCGGGATCAACGCCCAGGGGGAGGCTCCGAACCCGGTCGTGACCTGTGTCTGGCCGGATGCGGCCGAACCCGGCGCGGCGATGCCGGTGCTGATCTACGGCGACTACCTGGAGGCCGGCGACGAGTTCGCGCTGTCCCAAGGCGGAAGCGCGATCGTGCCGGTCACCGGCAACGTCTTCCTGGGTTACCAACTCATCGCCGGAAACCTGGACCTGGGAAGCGCCGCGCCGGGGGCCTATGACTGCCTGGTGTCCGTCGACGGTGTGCCGCTCAGCGTTCTGCCGAACGCGTTTGGGATCGGTTCGCCCCCGTCCTGCCCGGGCGATGGACCCATGGAGGTGACGACCTATCCGCCCGCGGACTGGAGCGAGAGCCTCCGCCAGGCGGCGTTTGATCCGCGCGGAGACGTGCATGCGGTCTGGGTGGAGTATGGAGACTTCGAGTACTGGTTACGATACGCCGTAGGTTCCGGCGATGGATGGGGCGGCTCGCCGCAACTTCTCTTTCACTCGGTGAATGAGATCGCCGAGCCGTGCGTTGTGGTGGACGGCGAGGGCTGGACGCATGTGGCCTTTGTCCTCCGTCATCCGACAGATCCGGAGTTGTGTCACATCCGGATCGATCCGGAGGGCCTCAATCACTATCAGGCGTTCCTCGGGAATGGTCAGCCGAAAGCCAACCCCACGGTGGCCGCGACCGACGACGGCCGCGTCCACTTCGTCTACGAGGAAGGACCGGCGGGCTCGTCGGCGCTCTTCTACACCTGGTCCGTGGAGTCCAGCTTTGCGGAGCCGGTCGATCTGAATGCCGGGCAGAACGCGGCCTTCCCGGACCTGACGGGTCATGACGGCGACGGCCTCATCCTGGCCTTCTCCCGGGATCTCTGGCTTCCGGGCTTTCGCGAGATGTGCTACCAGCGATACCCGGTGGGCGGGCCGTGGGAGGCGCCGGTGTCGATCCACTGGGGGAACTTCGTTCACTCCCCGTCCGTGGCGTGGGATCGGCGGCACCGGGTGCTCTTCTCCTGGATTGTCGAGAATACCGGTGGTGACGGGCTGCTCCACACCTGCCTGATGGAGGACGGGGTGCTCGGACCGGTACGCTGGCGCCTGGGGACGGAACCCCGAGCCATGCGCGCGGCGGTATCGGCGGCCGCACCGGGGAAGTTCTATTTGTTCACCGAGGAGTGCCCGGAGTGGCTTCCGGTGGTAATGAACCTGCGCTCCGGTGACGGGAACGTGTTCTATCCGAGGCAGCGGTTGAACAGCTACGACGCCGTCGACATGCCCGCCTTTGCGGCCCAGTACGGCGGGGAGGGACTCTTCGCCTTCTGGCAGAACAACGAGACGGCGGCGACCCCCTTGTACCAGTGGGGCTGTCTGGGTGGCGGCACGCAGAGCATCCCGGCGGATGAGCCACTGCCATACCTCGTGGGGCCGGAGGCGCATCCGAACCCCTTCCGCCCCCGCACCACCATCACCTTCTCCACGCCGAAGGCGGAGCGGCTGGACCTGGCGGTCTTCGACGTCACCGGCCGCAAGATTCGCACGCTGCTCTGCGGTCCGACCGAGCCGGGCGTGAACTCCATTGTCTGGGATGGAAGAGACGATGCCGGACGGGAACTCGCCTCCGGAACCTACCTGGTCCGGCTGCAATGCGGCGACCAGTGCCAGGCGCGCCGGCTGGTGCTCACGAAATAGGACGCCCGCCCTCGCGCCGGGTCTGGGCATCCAGGTCGGGCTGACGCGGGCCGCAGCCCCGGGGGCGCAGCCACCTCCGTGACCTCCGGCATCTGCCGTTTCGCGAGAAACCCGGGTCCGGTTCGCGGCCCGTCTCAGGCCGCCGAAGCCGGATCCGGAAGAGCCGCACCAGCATCCGGGGCCGGGTCCGCAGGCGCCTGCCGGCCGCCCGGAGCCTCTCCCGAGCCGGAGAGGCCGGATGCCCGGCAAGAGCTCACGCGCCGGCGGGTCTCGCTCAGCGGTGGTCCGGAATCTCGATCTCCGCGATTGGCCGGGTTGCCGCAACTCCCCATATCTATTCCCCTTATCCTGTGCTATCCTGATTCCGATTCCGCCTTATGCGCGAGGAGCGTCCAGAGGGGCCACGACTCGCCGTGAGGCCAAACGGGTGCGTCCGGCACCACGGTGCCGCGCCCGAGGGGGGATGCATGTTCTTCCGTTCGATCGAAGAGAAGTTGTGGGTGGTCGTCGCGTCCTGTGCGGCGCTGATGCTCATCGCGGTGACTCCCGCCCTGTCCGCGTGGATCTCGACCGGGGGCGCCGAGGGGGCGCCGGTCGAGGTTCGTCTCCTCGAGTCCGCGCCGGACCGGGTCGTGATCGAGTACTCTCTTCCGGGATTCGACGCCGAACCGGTAACCATAGACGGCCGGACCTACTACGCCATCTCGCTTCCCGGCGAAGGCAGCCTGTTGCAGTCTGGGCTGCCCGAGTTGCCCCATGTTGCCCGGAGCATCATCATTCCGGATGCCGCGCGCATGCGCGCGCGGATTCTCGGTGTCGAGACCACCGACTTCGCCGGCATGCCGGTGGTTCCCTCCAAGGGAAACCTGCTCCGCACGGTCGACCCGGCCACCGTCGCCTACTCCTTCGACCCCTTCTACGGGACCCCAGCGGAGTTCCCGGAGAGCCGCGTTGCGACCGGCGAGCCGTACATCCTGCGTGACTACCGCGGCCTCGTGGTCGACGCGTTTCCGATCACCGCCACCGGCGACGGGACCGTCCGCGCGGCCACCCGGCTGACGATCGAGGTGTTTGCGGACGGCTACGACGAGATCAATGTGATCCAGCGCTCGGGTCCGCCGGAAAAGGTGGTCCCGGAGTTCGGGGAGATCTACCGGCATCGCTTCCTCAACTACGGGATGGACCGGTACACGCCGGTGCCCGAACAGGGCGAGATGCTCATCATCACCCACGACGCCTTCCATTCCGCCATGCAGCCGCTGGTCGACTGGAAGGTCCAGTCGGGGATGCCGACGACCATCGTGGACATTTCCACCATCGGGAACACGTCGACCGCCATCAAGAGCTACATCCAGACGACCTACAACCAGGGCGGGCTGGCGTTTGTGCTGCTGGTGGGGGACGCGGCCCAGATCGCCACGCCCTCCGCGGCAGGCGGGGCCTCGGACCCGACCTATTCGCTCCTCGCGGGCAGCGATCGCTATCCGGAGATCCTGGTCGGGCGCTTCTCAGCGGAGACGGTGGCCCAGGTCCAGACCCAGGTGCAGCGGACGATCGGCTACGAGCAGACCCCGGCGGCCGGAGCGGCCTGGTATCAGAAGGGAACCGGCATCGCCTCCAACCAGGGGCCCGGCGACGACGGCGAGTACGACTACCAGCACATGAACGTGATCCGAGGGAAGCTGCTTGCCTACGGGTACGCGCTGGTCGACCAGATCTACGACCCCTCGGCGACCGCCGCCATGGTCAGCACGGCGCTGAACAGCGGCCGCAGCATCGTGAACTACACCGGCCACGGCTCCATGACCGCATGGAGCACCACGGGATTCAGCAACTCCAACGTGACGGCGCTGCAGAACGACTGGATGCTGCCGTTCATCTTCAGCGTGGCCTGCGTGAACGGGCAGTTCGATGCCGGGACCTGCTTCGGCGAGGCCTGGCTGCGCTCCGTCCACAACGGCAACCCGATCGGGGCGATCGGCGCCTACATGTCGTCGATCAACCAGTCGTGGAACCCGCCGATGTGCGCCCAGGACGAGTGCAACGATCTGCTCGTGAACGACGAGATGTTCACCTATGGCGGGCTCTGCTTCAACGGCTCCTGCCAGATGATGGACGAGTATGGAGCGAATGACGGCGGGAACATGTTCCTCACCTGGCATGTCTTTGGGGACCCGTCGGTGCTGGTGCGCACCAAGATGCCGGAGGAGATGGCGGTCCAGCACAACGGGGCCATGGTCATCGGAGAGTCGACATACGCGGTGAGCGTGCCCGGTGTTACCGGCGCGCGCTGCGCCCTGTACGGCGACGGCGTGCTCTACGGCACAGCCTACACCGACGGCGCGGGCGCGGCGACCATCACGCTGAGCCCGTTGCCGGCCGTGCCGACGACGCTCAGCCTGACGGTGACAGCCTTCAACCGGATCCCCGTCATCGATCCGGTCGAGATCGCTCCGGCCGCGGGCGCCTACCTCGTCTATCTCGGGGGCCAACTCGACGACCTCTCGGGCGACGCAGACGGCCAGTGCGACGCCGGTGAAACGGTCGGCCTGAGCGTGACGCTCCGGAATGTGGGGGCCGATCCGACGACGACAGCCACCGCGGTGCTGTCCACCGCCGACCCGTTCGTGAGCCTGGATCCCGGCGTGACCAGTCTGGCCGGGCTGCCGCCGGATTCCTCCGGTTCCACCGACGTGCCGTTCGGCATCACGATCTCGGGTGCGGTGCCGGACCAGCACGTGATTCCGTTCACCCTGCAGGTGACGAGTCCGGAAGGATCGTGGTCGTTCGACTTCTCCTTCATCGCGCAGGCGCCGGTGCTGCTGGCGGGAGCTCCCATCCCCAACGAAGCGCCTCCTCTGGGCGACGGCGACGGCATCATCGATCCGGGAGAGTCGATCCTGCTCCAGCTGGCGATGACCAACACCGGGCACGGCGACGCGCTGGATCTTGCCGGCACGCTTTCCTGCGATGACCCGTACATCGTGGTGACCCAGGCGCAAGGGACCTGCGAACAGGTGCCGGCGGACGGGGACGGGCTGATCGGCACCTTCGAGCTGCAGGTGCTGCCGGGATGTCCCACGCCGGCAATGCCGGTTCTCCACCTGGCCCTTTCCGGCCCCGGTGGATTCGAAGTGGACATGCAGTGGCAGATCAATGTGGGTCCGTGGTTCGACGACGCCGAGACCGACCGCGGTTGGACGCTGGGGGCGCCCGGCGACAACGCCACCGCCGGACAGTGGGTGCGGGCGGATCCGGTCGGCACGGTGTACAACGGGCAGCAGTCGCAGCCGGAGCTCGATCACAGCCCGGAACCGGGCAGCCTCTGCTTCGTGACCGCCAACGGCGCGGTGGGAGCCATCGTGGGCGACGCTGATGTCGATGGCGGCAAGACGACCCTTCTCTCTCCGGTCTTCAACGCCGCGGAGGCCACCGGTGCCACGATTTCGTACTGGCGCTGGTTCACGAACAACCTCGGCGTCAATCTCGGCCTGGACGACTACTGGACGGTCGAGGTAACTGCGGACGGGACAAACTGGGTGCAGCTGGAGCACACGATCGCGAACTCGAACGCCTGGACCTATCACTCCTTCGACCTGGATGGCCTGGTTCCGTTGACGAGCACGCTCCAGTTCCGATTCGTGGCCCAGGACCAGGGGCCGGGTGGGCTGGTTGAGGCGGCGGTCGACGATATCACCATCTCGATCCTGCGCCAGCCGACGACGGGCGTTTCCGCGGAACCCGCAATCGGCACGGTCTCCGGGATTGTCTCGTGCCGGCCCAACCCGCTGCAGCAGGGCGCGCAGGTCACTTACCGCCTGGGCGGACACGAGCCGGTGCGCCTCGAGCTCTACGACACCGCGGGTCGTCGCGTGCGCACGCTGTTCGCCGGAGCCGGTGCGCCGGGCGAGCATGCCCTCTCCTTCCCGGCTGTTGACCACGCTGGTCGCTCGCTGCCGAGCGGCATCTACTTCATCCGGATGGCAACGCCCGAGAAGACCGAGGTGCGGCAGATCACGGTCCTGCGTTGACCTGAAGCGGCCCCGGCCAGGGGTCACGGAGGCCGCCTCCCGGGTTGGGGGGCGGCCTTCGATCGAGGGGCCGCCGTTTGAGGAGACCGCCGTCCGGGGGGGGCACGTTTGCGCAGAGCCGACCGGATCCTGCTGGGAGCGTGCTTCTTCCTCTCCGGCGCCACCGGCCTGGTCCTCGAGGTTGCCTGGTCGAAGGAACTGACCTACGTCCTGGGCAACACCCTGTATGCAGTCTCGACGGTTGTGGCCGCCTTCATGGGAGGGTTGGGCCTCGGAAGCATCCTCGCCGGCCACCGGGCGCACCGCTTCTCCAGCCCGATTCGAACCTATGCGCTGCTCGAGGCGGGCATCGGCTTCTTCGGCATCGTTCTCCTCCCCATCTTCCGGTCCACGCCGCCGCTCTTCGCCGCGATCTATGCGGGGTTGTCCGGCGGTCCGTTCCTGCTTGTCCGATTCCTCGTCGTCTTCGTCCTTCTTCTGCTGCCAACGACCCTCATGGGGATGACACTCCCGGTTCTGGTCGGGGCGCTGGCGCGGCAGAAGCGGACCTTCGAGCGGGAGGCAGGCCTGGTCTACGGCATCAACACGGTCGGTGCCGTGGTGGGCACTCTCGCGGCGGGGTTCCTTCTCGTTCCGGGGCTCGGCCTCTGGAGGACCTGCCTTCTCGCGGGCCTGGCGGACTTCTCCCTCGCGAGCGTTGCGTTCTTCCTCGCACATCGGGTCGGGTCGATTCGGGGAATTCCGGAGCGCGAGCAGGCGCCGGGTTGGACAGCGGCCCAGTGGCGGATCGCCGCCCTCTATGGCCTCTCCGGGCTGATCGCGCTGGTGTACGAGGTCGCCTGGTTCCGCCTGCTGGGGTTGACGATGGGCCCCTCGGTCTACGCGTTCACGGCGATGCTCGGCGTCTACCTGGTCGGAATCGGTCTGGGGAGCGCCCTCGCGGCGCCCTGGAGTGGGAAGCGGCTGCTCGGCGGGCTTGGCGCTCTGGTGCTGCTGGAAGCCGTCCTCGGCCTCATCACCCTTCTCCAGCTGCACGCCGTGAATGGGCTGCCCGAGACTTACTCCCGGATCTTCGGCTGGGCGGCGGCGCGATTCGGGGAAAGCGGTTTTTCGGTTTCACTCACGCTCTTGTCCGGGCTTGTCGTCTTCCTGCCGTGCCTGGTGCTGGGGACAATGTTCCCGGTCGTCGTGCGCGCCGTGGGAGAGGCCGGGCGAGGCATCAGTCCCGAGGGGCACGTCGGCCGGATCTATCTCCTCAACACCGCGGGGTCGATCGCGGGCAGCCTGCTGACCGGCTTCGTGCTGCTCCCGCGGCTGGGTCTGGCGACGACACTCATCGCCGCCGGCTGCGGCAGTCTCATTCTCGCGGGGATGTTCGGGCTGCTCCAGTCTGGTCCGGTCGCGCGACGGGGCGGGTTCCTGGCCGGGTTCCTGGCCCTGGCCGCGTTTCTTGCCCACACGACGCCGCACTGGGACGCGCGCGCGTTCAACCTCGGCCTGTACCGGGATGCCTACGCCGCGCGGGCGTCGAGCGGACCCCGGCGGGATGAAATGATCTACCACCGAGAGGGACTGCTGGCGCCGGTCGCCGTCTACCGCACCAGTGGGAACGCCACCTTGTACGTCTCGGGGAAGCCGGACGCGAGCCTGTCCTCCTCGGATCTCGCGACCCAGCTTCTGACCGGCCACCTGCCGGTCACACTCTCGGAGAATCCGCGGGACGTGGCGGTCATCGGGTACGGGAGCGGGATCACCGCGGCCGCCGTGCTCACGCACCCGGCGGTGGAGAAACTGGACCTCATCGAGATCGAGCAGGCGGTCATCGACGCCGCCCCGTTCTTCGAATCTGTCGCCGGGAACCCGTTGCGGGACCCGCGGACGCGCCTGGTTCTGGAGGACGCCCGCATCTTCCTGAGCCACACGCGGAACCTGTACGATGTGATCGCCTCCGAGCCGTCCAATCCCTGGATGGCGGGCATGTCCAACCTCTTCACGTCCGACTACTACCGGATCGTGCGCCGGCATCTGCGCCCGGGAGGGGTGTACGCGCAGTGGATCCAGGACTACGACGTCTCGGAGTCCAGCTTCGGTGTGATCCTGGCCAGCCTGGCCGACCATTTTCCCCACGTGATGCTCTTTCGCCCCACGCCGGGAGACATCATCGCCATCGCCTCGGCCGAGCCGATTGCGGTGCCGTGGGAACAGGTCCGCTCCGCGCTTGCCCATCCGGTGGTGGCGCGCAGCCTGAGCCGCATCCGGATCACCGATCCCCTCGAGATCGGCTTCTTCTTCCAGGGGCCGGCGGCGACCGTGGAGCAGTTCCTCCGGGGGAGAGGAACCCGCAACACGGACGACAACGCGTGGCTCGAATACCGCATGCCGAGGGAGCTGATGCGTGGGGTGTCCGGCCCGGCGGAGGGAAACCTCGGCCTCAAGTTGGCCCGCCTGGGAGCGCCGGTGCGCCTCGGCGAACTGGAACGCCTCTGGCCCGGTCTCCCGACTACGGAGGCCGTGCGAGCGATGACGCTTTTTCCGCACCGCCAGGAGCCGGATGTGGGCGGCGCCCGGGTCAGTGCCGACGTCTGGTGGGAGATTCGCGATGCGCTCCGCCAGGGACTCGCCGCGGAACTCGCGCGCCGCGGAGACGCGGCTCTTGCGGCGCGCCTCGAGCAGTGGGATCGGGAGGGGAATGCCTACCGTCAGATGCGCGAGAACGTCACGTCCACGCTTCGGGAGATCTCGCGCGGACAGCGCGAAGCGGACCCGGCGACGCTCGCCCGGGCCGTGCAGCAGGCGCCGGATCTCGCGTCCGCCCGGCTCTTCCTGGGGCAATACCTGCTTTTCGCCGGTGAGCAGGCGGCCGCCCTGCGGGAGTTCCAGCTCGCGGCGAACGACCCGACCAGCCCGGCCCGTCGCGAGGCGATTCTCGCGATGGCGAGGATGGCCGTGGATGTGGACGAGCCGGACGAGGCGGCCCGACTGTGCGAGGAGGCGATTGCCTGGAATCCATACTACCCCGACGCCTTCTCGATGCTGGCCACGGTCCGAAAGGCCGCCGGAGACTCGGCCGGCGCCGTTCGCGATGCGCGGCGCGGTCTCGTCTACAATCCACAGGACGACGAGTTGCGGAAGCTCGCGAGATAGGAGGGACACTTGAGCTCGGGAGATCCGGGGAAGGCGAGCACGTGGCGAGCAGGGTGCTGAGGAACCCGGTCAACGGCGATCGGAGCGCCGATCGGTCGGCGCTCCGGCCCAGGCTGCCGGGGTCCCGCAGCAGCCGGCTGGAGGCGGTGTCCGTTGATTGACCTGCTGCTCGGCAATCCGCTGGTGCTTCTCTTCGCCGTTCTGGCCATCGGGTACCCGCTCGGCCGGATACGAATCGCCGGGGTCAGCCTGGGGGTGGCGGCGGTGCTGTTCACGGGCCTGGCGCTGGGGGCGCTCCATCCGGACATGAAGCTGCCGGAGCTGGTCTACCAGCTCGGCCTCGTCTTGTTTGTCTACACCGTGGGACTCAGCAATGGATCGGGGTTCTTCGCCTCGTTTCGTCGCCGGGGTCTGCGCGACAACCTTTTCGTGGCGCTCCTCCTGGTTTTTGCGGCCGGGCTCTCGGTGCTCGTCGGCGCGGTCTTCCACTTGCGCGGGACGCTGGCCGCGGGAGTCTTCGCCGGGAGCGTGACGAACACCCCGGCCCTGGCTGCGGTGATTGAAGCGATCCAGGCGGCTCGGCCGGCCGGGGATGCGGGCGCCGTGCTGGCCGATCCTGTGGTCGGCTACTCGGTGACCTATCCGATCGGGGTGATCGGGATGATCGTGGCTCTGGCCATGGCCCAGCGGGTCTGGCGTATCGACTACGCGGGCGAGGCGCAGCGACTGCGCTCTCACAGCGGCGCGGTGGAGCGGCTCTCGAATCTGACCCTGCGTGTTACCCGGCCGGCGGCAACCTCTCGCACCGTTGGGGAGCTGAGTCACGGAGCGGAGTGGGATGTCGCGTTTGGCCGGTTGCAGCGAGGCGGACGTGCGGAACTGATCACCGGAGAGACGTCGTTCGCCCTGGGCGACCTGGTTACTGTGGTGGGCCTACCGGAGGCGCTGGAGCGGGTGGCGGCGTCTCTCGGCGAAGTGAGCTCGGAGCAGATCGATCTCAACCGCGGCGAGCTCGACTACCGGAGGGTCTTCGTCTCCAACCCAAGGGTGATCGGGCGGCGGTTGCGCGAGCTCAAGCTCACGCACCGTTTTGGCGCCGTGGTGACGCGGCTGCGGCGGGGTGACGTGGAGTTCGTGCCCCATGGCGATACCATGCTGGAGCCGGGTGATCGCGTGCGTGTGCTCACCCAGCGGGCGAGCCTGCCCGCTGTGAGTGCGTTCTTCGGAGACTCCTATCGGGCACTGAGCGAGATCGACATCCTGGCGTTCAGTCTCGGGCTCGGGCTGGGTCTTCTCCTCGGGCTGGTGCCGATCCCGCTGCCCGGGGGAGCCACGCTGCGGCTCGGACTGGCGGGGGGGCCCTTGATCGCGGCTTTGGTTCTGGGGTCCCGCGGCCGGCTGGGCCCGGTGAACTGGACGCTTCCCTACAGCGCCAACCTCACCCTGCGCCAGGCCGGGCTGGTGCTCTTTCTCGCGGGGATCGGCACGCGGGCCGGGGGAGCGTTCTTCTCCACGCTGCATCGGACCGACGGAATCCTCATTCTGGTGGCGGGGATGATTGTCACCTGCGTTCTGGCCGGGCTGGCCCTGTGGATCGGCTACCGGCTGTTGAAGATCCCCTTCACCGTGTTGAGCGGCATGCTGGCGGGGCTGCAGACCCAGCCGGCCGTCCTCGGGTTTGCGCTGGAGCAAGCGGACAGCGAGTTGCCGAACCTCGGCTACGCCACCGTCTATCCCACGGCCATCGTCCTCAAGATCATCCTCGCCCAGGCGGTGCTGGCCGTGATGCACTGACCGCCCGGTTCGCGGCGGCAGTCCCTTGGCTCGCGGCGCCCGGGTGGCCCCGGGGACGCTCCGCGGCCGGATGGAAGTTGCGCGCCTCCGTCTCGGTTGTCCCGGTCCGCGAACTGGCTGCCAAAGCGACCGGTCGGTATGAAGTTACGGCCGGCGCGGTTCTGGATCGTTCCTGCGAGTGGGTACCGATTGCCCGGGTAGCCTCGTCGGCGCCGGTCGCTCTGGTGCCGGATGCTCCGATCCTGTATAATCACATCAGCATGCCGTTCGGATGGAACGGCGCAACCGCGCGGATCCTCGGGGGCATGGCTGATGACTGTTCGGAGCCTGATTGCGATCCTTACGGTTCGGCGCATCGCACCGACCGTCGTTCTTGCCGCGGCCGGCCTTCTCCTCGCCCTGACACCCCAGACCGGCCACACGGTCACGGTGAACCTAAGTGTCGTGGACGAGCACGGACTGCCGATTCCGGCAAGAGTCCAGGTCCAAGACGCCCTTGGGCACTACTTCCCGGCCGACACCAGCTCGAGCCTGATGAGCCACAATGACTACACCTGGATCAATACCTACTTCTATCTGCAGGGGACGGTCTCGATGGAGCTCGAGCCGGGCGTGACCACGATCCTTGCCGGACGGGGGATCGAGTCTCGGGCGGTTCGGTTCGCGCCGAGTATTCAACAAGACACCAGCATCGTGATCACGGTGCCTCGCATCTACGACTTGCGCGCTCTGGGCTGGTTTGCGGGAGACACCCACACGCACATGGTGCATCCTCCGGTCGACTACGCCATGACCCCGGCGCACATGCACCAGATCGCCCAGACCGAGGATCTCCCCATGACCTGGGTGACGGACAACGAGTACAACTTCACCGGAGCGCCCGACCCCGTGAGCACTCCCGATGCCGTCCTGTACTTCTCCGTTGAGTATCACAACAAGGCCACCGGGCACGCCTGCCTGCTTGGGCTGAAGGAGATCACCGCGATCGCCTGCTGCGGGGTCCCCTCTCCGGCCTACCCGCTGCTTTCGGATACGAGAGAGGCCTGGAATCCGGGATGGGACGAGGCGATGTCTCTGGCCCACCCCTGCAACGGGGCCGACTTCTTTCTTGATGCGCCCGGATGGCCGTGGGCCGGCCTGGCCCGCGAGGTTCCGGTGCAGGCGGCGAGCGGGAACCTGGACATCTACGACATCGCCTCCTTCAGCAACCTGGGAGATGTCGCGCTGGACGACTGGTACCGGCTCTTGAACTGCGGCTACCATATCCCGCCCGGCGCAGGCACCGACGCAATCATGGATCGCTACTATGCGCGTCCCACCGGAGGGTACCGGGTCTACGTGAAGGAGGCGAGCCTGGCGCACAACGCCGCGGACTGGGTCGCGGGCCTCAAGGCCGGCCGATGCTTCGTCACCAATTATCCCCTGATCCCGGAGTTCACGATCGAGGGCCAGGAGGCCGGCAGCACGCTGGACTTCCCGGGCCCTTCGGCCACGGTGTCGATTCACTTCCAGATCGAGTCTCTCCTGCCGGTCTCCACGGCCGAGATCATCGCGAACGGAGAGGTGGCCCGGACCTTCGCCGTGCCCGGCGGCCCGGAGGGCTCTTCCGGGGGATTCGATACCCAGCTCACGCTGGACGAAAGCGCCTGGATTGCCGTGCGCGTGGGCGGCACGACGGACAGCCGGCATGCGGTGTCGGATTCGCTCTTTGCCCACACTGGACCCGTCTATGTGCGCCTGGGTGCACTGGAGGCGGAGCGGACAATCGATGCCGCGTACTACCAGGACTGGTGCGACTCACTCGAGATCTTCGTGGAAAACCGGGGCAACTGGCCCAGCGAGGAGGCGCACGCCCACGTGCTGCAGCGGATCGACGACGCGCGCGTGACGTTTGGCAGTCACTTCAAGAACGCGCCGACGGCGTTCCAGCTCCTCACCCCGGCCAACGGGACCGTCGTGACGCCAACCGGCATCACGCAGTTTGACTGGACGGACGCCACTGTCTCGGAAGCGGGCGACCGGGTTCGGTACCGTCTGGCCATCAGCGCGGACACCACGTTCGCGGAAGGGTACTTCTCTCCGCCGCTGAGCCGGAGTCGGTTGATCCTGCAGGTGCCGCTTCCCCCGAATCAGGCATACTGGTGGCGCGTGGTGGCCGAGGGGAGGGGCGGGCATCCGACTCCCAGCACCCCTGGTCGTCGCTGGTTTTACCTGACCACCGACATCACGGATGTGGGCTCTCCGCCGGTGGAAGACGAGTCTGCGGGCCTGCCTGCGGCATCGTTGCGGATCTGGCCCAATCCGGCCACCGATCGGGTCCATCTCCAACTGAACCGGCCAGTGCACGGGCCGGGAGTCTTTGAGATCTTCGACACCGCCGGCCGTCTGGTCCTGCGGCTGGACCCGTCGGACTCTCCGGGGCTCGACCCAGGCCTGGAGAGCGGGTCCCCGGACTGTGCCCACGGAGTGTGGGGCGGGGTCGACTCGGGAGGCCGCGCGGTCCCCGGAGGGCTCTACTGGGTCCGTTATGTTCCGGCCGCCGCGGCGGCCCGGCACCAAGGCGGCGAGGCGGCAACGCGGGCTCGGATTCTGCTCCTGCGGTAGGGTCATATGTCCTCCCACTTCTGTTCGAGGCGGTGGGGTGCCCGCGTGGATCCTGGTTCGGAGGAGGTCAGCATGGGGGTTCCTGGGCGGGGGGACAGCCGAGTCATCGTCCTGGGCGTGCTGGCCGTTCTGCTCGGAGCGACTCCCTGGTGCAGTCGCGCTGACGAGCCGCCGATTTCGGACCTGATGCGAAAGCCACCCTACCTGCTCTACCGCGGGGATCCGACGCAGATCCAGGTGTTGTGGCAGCTCAACGCGACCATGCCGTCGACCATCAGTTGGGGGCCGGATTCGAGTTGCGCCCTGGGTCGGGCTCTCACCAGCGAGTACACGGACGATCACCAGCATTCCGTGATCATCACCAACCTGGTTCCCGGCACCCACTATGAGTACAAAGTCACGCTGGCCCAGAACGCGTTCCGCGGGTCGTTTGCCGCCGCGCCCGATCCATCGAGCGAGGTCCTGCGCTTCTTCGCCGAAGGCGACACCCGCTCGGATCCGGCGAGTCACAACGAGGTGGCGGGCGGCATGCTCGCGGCGATGGCCGCCGACCCCGACCGCCAGTCTCTCGTCCTCTCCACCGGTGACCTGGTCTCCGACGGGGATAGCGAGGATTGCTGGACGAACGAGTTCTTCGCTCCCGCGGCGACGAACGTCCTCGGGCTGCTCGCCAGGCTGCCGTACCAGTGCGCCCGCGGGAACCACGAGTTGTCCGCGGTGCTCTTTGCCAAGTACTTTCCCTATCCGGTGGTCGACGGGCGCTACTGGTCGTTCGATTACGGCCCGGCGCACTTTCTCCTGATGGATCAGTACGTCAGCTACGAAGCGGGTTCCGCCCAACTCGCCTGGATCGAGAACGACCTGGCCTCGACGACGAAAGAATGGAAGTTCATCTTCCTGCACGAGCCAGGGTGGTCGGCCGGCCCGCACGAGAACAACCTCAGCGTGCAAACCCTGATTCAGCCGCTGTGTGTGGAGTACGGCGTGGCGATCGTCTTCGCTGGACACAACCACTACTACGCGCGGGCCGTCGTCGACGGGGTCCAGCACATCACGACGGCTGGAGGCGGTGCTCCGCTGTATCACCCGGATCCCAGCTACCCCAATCTGATCACTTGCGTGTCGGCGCACCACTTCTGTGAGGTGGATATCGACGGCGAGACGCTGGAGCTCCGGGCGATAGCCCCCGACGGCACGATTCTGGAGACCTTCACGATGCAGACTCCCTCCGGCGTGGAGGAGGGCGGTGTCGCCGCGCCCCGCGCCGGAGCGTTCCCCAACCCATTCCACACGGTGACGACGATCCGCTGGCAGCCGGAGGCCGGAGCCGCCGACCGGCTGTTGGTGCAGAATGTCGCCGGCCGGACGGTGCGCAGCTTCACGCCGCTGGGCACCGGGCCGCAGGCGGTGCGCTGGAACGGGACCGACGAGCTCGGCCGGCCCGTCGCCGCCGGAGCCTACTTTCTTCATGTGGCCGGCGCCCGGGCCAAAGCGCGCGCCGGCGGCATCCTGCTCATCCGATAGGAGGGCCTCGCCGGGGCGCCGACCGGGCGAGCGAAGAGGGAGCTGGCCGGATCCCGGCCCCGGCTCCGCAGAGGCCGGCTCGCGGAAAGGGCTGCCCGGTTTCGGGCATTTTGTGGCCGGGCGTGCAAAACGGCCGACCGCGGAACCGGGAGGGGGGCCCTTCCCCCCGGACCCATGTTCGGGGCCGCAGCCGCAATCCACAGCGGCGGTTCACGTTCCCGAGGCGCCCGCGCCCGTCCCTGGTCAGTTTCCTGGGGCCTTTGCGGCCCGGCACGCCAATTTGACGCCATTCGCGTTGCGGCTTGTGCCCCGCCGGGATCGTGGCCGGCGGCCGGACGGCCGGGTCCCGCTCGCCGGGGTCGGAGGCGACATGCATCGGTTCAGCCGAAATGACGGATTCACGCTCCTCGAGTTGATGATCGTCTGCGTCGTGATCGGGATCCTGGCGAGCATCGCGTTGCCGAACTACGCGCTCACCAAAGCGCGGTCGGGCCGTGCGTCGTGCGTGTCGAACCAGCGCAACCTGTATGCGGCCGCCACCCTCTACGTCATGGAGACCGGAATCACGGACGCCAACCTGACCAGCGCGGACCTGCTCGCGGCGGGCGCCATTCCGGCCCGGCTCGCCGACTGCGTGGACGAGCACATTGACGATCAGGATGATTACACGATCACGGTCGTGAGCGGCGTGGTGACGGACGTCGCGTGTCTGGCCGATCCGGGAGACCATCTCTGGAGTCCGTGAGCGCCTCTCCGTCGATCGATGAACCCGGACTGCCGGCACTGCCCTCCGCGCGGCTCGGACCGCGCGCGGCCCCATCTGACGCGCCCCGACACGATCTCCCTCGCGCAGGATTGCCGGATCAGGGTTGGATCCTGGCCGACGGCCGGGGGGCGACCACCCGGAAATCCGACTTGTCGACAGGGAAGTGGACGGCGGTATCCTCGGCAGCGGGCCGGTCCCGCCACCAGAGCCCGGGATGCGGCCGAAAGGAATGACTCCGCACGAGTCGCGGGAGGGAACCGGGTTGCGCCGGGGCGGCTCCGGGCCGGCCGGCCCTGACGTCGCCACCTCGCGGAGGTGACGGTCGTTTCCAGGGAGGGGTTTCTCCATGGCGATCGGTTGGCTTGCGGTCCTTCGGATCGTTCCCTGGGTGGAAGTCGTGAGAAACGCGCCGAAGGTGGCCGACGGCGCGAAGAAGCTGTGGAACGCGATCGCCGCCAAGAAGCCGTCTCCGCCGGTCGCGATGGGGCCCCAGGCCCAAGCCGCTTCTCCCGCGCCGGCCGAGACCCTCGAGATCCTGCGCAAGCGGGTCGCGGACCTGGAGGTCACCGCCGTGGAGCTGCATCGTCAGCTGCTCGCGCTATCCGAGCTGGTCAAGGAACTCGCGGACCAGAACACGCAGCTTGTCGCGCGCATGGAGGCCAATCGGGTTCGCGCGCTTTGGCTGACCGGCGCCACCGTCCTGGTCGGACTCCTGACGATCTCGATGCTGGCCTGGCTGCTTGTCCATCGCGGGGCCTGGAGGTAGGCGCGCGGCCCGGGCTGTACGCAGCGCAATCTGAGGAGCTTCCACACGCTTCGGCTCGCGCCGGACACCCGGATCAGGCGAATCAGCCGGGCGGTACGCTCGGCGGCAGAGAATCCCGCCTCAAGGCGACACAAGTCGCGAGGTTCGACCGGTCCACGCCCTCGGATTGGCGCCGCATCGAGGCTAGACACGGCGCAGCAGAAGCAGCATCCCGATGAGTGAGAGCGCGACCGCCACCGCTCGCTGAAACGGCTTCTCCCCGAGCTCCAGGTGGATGCGGTGGCCGATCCATCCTCCCAGCAGCACCGCGGGGAGCAGGAACGCTCCGGAGCAAAGGCGCGGTACCGTGAGGAGGCCGGCGATGCCATAGGAGGGGAGGCGGATCAGACTCACGATCATCCAGATCGCCATCAGGTTGCCGCGGAACACCGTCTTGTCGGCTCCGGCGAGGCGGTAGTAGATGATGAGCGGCGGCCCGCCGGTGCCGAACATCCCCGAGAGGATGCCGCCGAGAAGGCCCACCGGCGGAGCCGACCAGCGGGGCCAGACGATGCTCCGCCCGGTCGGTAGCAGGAAGAACGCCAGACCCGTCAGGACAAGAAAGCCACCCAGCAACACGAACAGGAACTCCGGCCGTCCCGCGCGCAAGATCCAGGTGCCGATCGGAACCCCCGCCGTCACCCCGGCGCCCACCAGGACCACCTCGCGCCACCGGATGCGCCTCCGCGCGGTCCAGGCCACAAACAACTCGGCCGGGAGGGCCACCAGCAGGATCACCACGACCAGATCCGGCACCGAGGGGAACAGGAACGCGAGCAGGCCGAGTGCGATCAGCCCCGATCCGAAGCCGAACAGGACATAGGCCGCCTGCGCGAACGCCATCACCAGGCAGGCGAGGATAAACTGCGTTCCGGAAGTGAAGATCGTGGGAACCAGGCTCCAGGTCGAGGGCATCCGAACTCCGGAATGGACGACCAGGCACCGTGCCTCGCGGTGTACGAGTCAATTGCCGTCCCGCGTGACCGTGCGTCCTCCTCAATTCGCTGCCGGCGAGCGTACGCGGTGACGCCGGGGGAGTCAAACGGGCGTCTCGCCCCTTACCTCCGGCGAGTCGGCGAGGCAGGGCGGAGCGGGGATCCGGCCGGACGATCTCAAGCGGTCGCCGAACGGGAACGCACCGCAGGTTCAGCGCCTACGGACCAGCGGGCGCCCGGGAGTCCGCGGCGGCGGCAGTCGTGACTTACTAAACGAATTCGAGGCGCTGCGGCCGGATCGGGGCCGGGAGCGCGGCAAGAGGAGAGACTCGGGCCTGGCCCGGGTCTCTCCGTGCCTGGGAACGGCTCTGGCAGCCGGCGCTCGAATGTCCAGGAGGTCAGGTCCGGCCTCCGATGAGATTGCCGGATTCGTAGCGCCTCAGCCCGCGCCGAAAGACGATTCCCGCCGCCCAGAGGATGGCCGTCGCAAAGGCCAGAAGCCCGCCCAGGAGGAACCAGGAGAACTCCTCCAGGATCCGCAGCGGAACGAAGGCGATGAACCCGGCGGGGATGATTGTGAAGAGGATGGCCTTCACCCACCCGTCGAAGATCATCGTCGGCTGCAGGGACAGGCTCAAGAGGGCGCCCAACAACTGCTCCGCGACTTCCTCTCCCTGTCCCAGCCAGAACGTCAGACTCTGTGCGATCACGGTGAACCCGATGAAGATCGCCGCCGTGCTGAGGAGAAACACGAAAAACAGCCCGCCATCGGGGAGGCTCGGTCTTCCCAGCACCACGAAGCAGAGAATGCCGAACACTGCATCTCCCAGAGCCGTCGGTTCCATGCGGCTGATGAGCAGGTGCGGTAGGATCGGCCGCGGCAGCGTGAGCATGGCGTCGAGTTTTCCGCGGGCGATGTCTCCGGCCAACGATCGCATCCCGCCGCAGACCGTCGTGGCCAGACCATACCCGCCGGCCGCAACGGCCCAGATCGTCACCACCTGTCGCGGCCCCCACCCGTGCACCAGCGGGAACTTGCGGTAGAAGAGGATCCACATGACGAGCCAGGCGGAATCGTTGAGAAGCATTGAAGCGATGCGGGTGACGAAGGAGGCGCGGTACTCCATTAAGCCCTGGAGGTTCGCGCGCACATAGGCTCGGACCAGGGGAAGGAGTCGCGCGGGCGGAGGGTGAATCGGCCCGATCGCCGAAGATGTCCCGGCCGGCCCGGTGCCGCGCCCTCCGGCTCGCCCGGCGCGGTTCGCTCCGTCCATTGTCATCCGCCCTGCGCGCTCACCCGGCGGGACCCAAGGCGATACAGCCCCAGCAGGAGAGTCAACCCGGAGGCAATGACGGCCAGCACGCCGGCCAGGGACTCGAGGCCACCGGCCAGGGTGCCCTGGGCGAAGGTCCGGGCCGGAGCGTAGACCAGATAGGGGAACGGCGAGTAGCGCAGGACGTGCTGCACCTCGTCGGGGAAGACCGTGAGGGGAAACAAGAGCCCGCCCATCAACCGGCGGAGGGTGAGATAGAGCAGATGGATCCCGTCCGTTCGCTCGACCCAGAACGAACAGAGCGAGATCGCGAAGGTGATGATCCAGTCGGCGAGAACGGCGAGTCCCGTCAGGACAAGCGCCAGGCCCAGCGCGGGGAGAGAGAGCCGCACTGGTCCGGCCACGATCCAGGCGATTCCGCAGCCCAGCACCAGGTTGATCGCGAAGCGGAAGGCCCGATCCCCGATCTGGTCTCCAAGGTGCTGCAAAGGATAGGCCAGCGGCCGGGCGAGCCGATACGCGATGTCGCCCGTCCGAACTTCCTCGTCCACCTTGAGGGACGAGATCGGCGGGCGCGAGATCTCCATGGCTTCGGTAAAGGCCAGGTACCAGATCATCTGCGCAATCGTGAAGCCGGTGAGCCCGCGAACGTCGTGTCCTCGTCCGACCGTCCGCCAGAGTTGGGAGATGATGAAGAGAATCAGGACGATGAAGCCTACGCGCAACAGGGTGGCTCCGAGATACGCGGTGCGCGTGGCGACGGAGACCCGCATCGACCATGCGACCTTGGCCAGGGTGGGAAGGAGGCCGCCGCCGCGGCGCAGGGGTCGGAGTCGATGCGAGCGCCGGTCCGCGGACTCTGGCGGGCGGGTATCGGTTTCCGGGAGCGGCTCCGCGCACCCCGGTGGGCGCGAGTCGGGTCCCGGGAGCGGCGGGGGATGCCCCTGGTCCCGGTTCACGGGTGTCTCCCGGGCCCGGTCGCGGCGCGGCTCACGAGGCTCCCTCCACCGGATCCCTTGTAGGGCAATCAGAGTCACCCGGAAGTGCCCCCTGTTCTCGATAGATGCCGGCGATGATCTCCTCCATGGGCGGGTCCTCAATCGTGATGTCCAGGATGGGAAGCTGCCCGAGGGCATTGATCACCGAGGCGATCGGCTGGACGTCGGTATCGACCTCGAGCTTGATGCCGAAGCCGCGAGCGGCCAACACGGTGACGCCGGGCATCGGCGGCAGCGCCCGGTCGGGCTCACTGAGGCGAAGTCCGATCTGCTTCCGCCGGAGATGACGCCGTTTGAGTACGCTGACCCGGTCATCGAATACCGCGGTCCCGTGGTTGATGACCAGGACCCGCTTGCAGAGGTGCTCGATATCTCCGGCATCATGGGAGGTGAGCAGGACCGCGACCCCCTCCTCGCGATTCATCTCCCGGATGAATCCCCGGATCTGCTGTTTGGCGATCACATCGAGCCCGATGGTCGGCTCGTCCAGGAATACCGCGCAGGGTCGATGGAGGAAAGAAGCGGCGATCTCACACCGCATCCGCTCCCCCAGGCTGAGCTTGCGCACCGGAGTGCCGAGCAAGGGGCCCAGCTCGAATCGCTTCACCAGCTCATCGCGTCGGGGCCGGTAGTCTTCCGGTCGAAGCTCGTAGATTCGGGCCAGGAGCTCAAAGGTCTCCCGGGCCGGCAGATCGTGAAAGAGTTGGGAACGTTGGCCGAATACCGTGGCGATGTTCATGGCCAGACGGGATCGCTCGCGCCAGGGCATGAGCCCGAGCACGCGGACCTCTCCCGCGGTCGGGTGCAGGATCCCGGTGAGGATCTTGATCGTCGTGCTCTTGCCCGCGCCATTCGGGCCGATCAGGGCGAGCGATTCTCCCGGGCTCATCCGCAGCGCCAGGTCCCGGACCGCCACGATTCGTTCCGTCCGGGGCCGGAACCAGGCGCCGGCCATTCCCCGCAGACCGGGCCCGCGCACTCGACGTACGAACGTCTTGCTCAGCCCGGTGACTTCAACGACTGCCGGCATGGGGTTCTCGGCGTGAAACGGCTACTCCCGGGTCGTCCTCGTCCCCAGGATTGCGGCCGACACGTTCCAGGCGCCGGACGAATTTCCTTCCGGGGCGCCGGCCGGAATCGCGATCGACAGCCGGTGCGCTCCCGGCGACAAGCCGGGCAACGGAATCACGTACGGATTGACCGTGGTCCCCGGGCACCACCCCGATCGGCTGTGGTCGGAGTTGTAGAGGCCGTTCCAGACCGCCCCGGCGGCCGGGCTGAAGCGCCGGAACGTAGCGCAGTCGCTGCGCCAGGGAACCGGATTGCCGATCATCCGGCCGTCGAGAAGGATCGTGTTCATCTTCGGATTGAACTCATCTCCTCCGCCCCAGCCGCCGTGTCCGGTGGTGAGATACCGGAGACTGAACGCCTCCCCGCCGGCCGGAACGGTGAAGTCGACATGCAGGGTGTCGCTCTCGAAGATCCGGCCATACTGCTGTCCGTCCATCTCCAGCACATTGGTCGTGCAGCAGAGCGGTTGGATCCAACCCGTTTCCGCCGCGAGCGGGGCCTCTTCCTGTTGGTTGGCGTGATACCGCAGGGTGAGGCTGACCTGGTGCCCGAACGCGTCGTAGTTGCCGACGTAGACCCCGATCCAGACATCGCCATGGAGCATCGGAGCGAGCTCGGTGACATCCATCTTGTAGGTCACCGAATCGGCCCACTCGACACCGCGAATCGTGAGCTGGTCATTGAACTTCCCGACCCCGTAGGGGGTGATGAAGCGCATGACCTCCACCGGCGGCAGATAGTCCGCGGTGGCCGCGATCCCCTGGTAGGTCCGTCCGTCCCGCCCGGTGAGCAGGGGAAGAGCGGCCACCCCGTCGCGGAGCGCGTCCAGAAACGAGCGCGGGCGGTCTGTCGGTATGACGATGACCGAGCCGGTCCGGTCGTAGGCGTCGCCCAGAGATCGCTCCACGACTTCGGCCCAGATCGAGGCGTTCGCCGATGCCGGCAAGCGAACGTGTTTCACCACGAGGGTCCCTCCACCGAATCGGAGCACTCCGCGCTCGTCCGGCTCCAGCGACCTCGGCGCGGCCGCGTCGTACCGGATCTGTTCCCGGGTGAAGATTGGTACGGTTGTGATCCAGCTCTGCGTGACCCGCTCCCGATAGCCGGAGACATCGGTGATGTCCCCCCACGCCGTCGGCAGCGCGGGCGCGGACGGGGGTGTGCCCGGCTCGTAGCTCTCGGCGACGACTTCGTAGGTGCCGTTGCGGACGGTCTTCAACACCAGCCCGTCCGGTGGCTCCACGTTGAGGGCCGGGGTGCCGCGGACTCCGGCGTCTCGGGTGAACCAGAGGTCGATCTGGTTGGACCGGACCGTCGCCGTGGCCTTCACGCAGGCGAAACCCAGAATGGTGTCGCGGTCGGAGGTGACGCGGAAAGGAGACAGCTCGGCGAACGGAAGGATATAGGAGCCGCGGGTGCGGTCGGAGAACTCCGCGGTCTGGATGATCCGCCTTCCGGCGTAGTCGACCCATCCGGTTTCTTCCGGGGCACGCGCCACCCGCGGAGCCGCCGGCACCCGGCGCACGCATGCCGCGTCGCCCCCGCAAGACATGGCAATGGTCCCCTCATCGGACACGACCTGGCCATTGAACAGGATGCGGTAGGTAATCGTGGTCCCGGGGCCAGCCGTGACGCCGGTTGCGGGGAGTCCGGCCAGGAGCAGGCCCAGAAGACAGAGGGCGGAACGGACGTGCATGGTTCCTCCGGGAGCAGAGCCTCGCGGCACGGATCGGTTCACGGGAGGGATCATGCGCCCCGTCCGGTCGCCTCGCAGCCGGTTTCTTCCGCTCAGCGACCGGGATCGACGCGCTCCGCCAAGCGGGCCCCGGACCTGGCGCGCGATTCGTCCAGGCGGCCGAGGAAGCGGGCGTAGCGGTCGGGGTCGTGGATCGGTCCGGCCTCCGCGACGACGTCCTCGCGGTTCCTCGCACCTTGGCCGCCAAGATGGATCCCGGCCCATGCCGGCCGGGCCCTGCCTACCGGAACGCGTTCTTGAGTCGTCCCCAGGAGGTCCTCTCCACCGGAGTCGGATCCGGGCAGGGGTTCGGCTCGCAGTCCGTGCCCGCGCCGTACCAGTTCCCCGAATACCAGAGGCAGACCGGCTGCGATTGGATCTGGCATGAGCCATCCAGGTAGCAGCACGCTCCGGGGGGTTCCGGACCGCACGGATTCGGGTCACAGTCGGTGTTCTCTCCGAGGAAGACTCCCGCTTCGGCCTCGCAGAACGCGGCCGTGGCCAGGACGCAATGCTGGCTGGCCGGGTAGCAGCAGGCTCCGGGCACCTGGAGGCAGGGATAGGGATCGCAGTCGGTGAAGATCCCGAGGAAGTTCCCGGCCAGCTCGCCGCATTCGGGGCCGATGACCACAACGCAGTTGCCATCCGACAGGCAGCACGCTCCGGGGTACCCTTCGTGGCACGGGTTGGGGAAACACGGCAGGTTCGGCACGAAGCGGCCGCCCAGGACCTGGACGCACTCGAGTTCGGAGACGACCTGGCAGTCGGTTCCCTGGTCCAGGCAGCAGGCTCCGATGTCGGTCCCGCAGGGATTCGGCACACAGACGGTTCCGTCGCCGAGATAGGTTCCGTAGGCCGCGCATCTCTGCTCGGTGTCGATGTGGCAATACGAATTCGAGCAGCAGGCGCCGAGCGGGTTCGAAGGCGCGATTCCGGTGAGCTCCAGCACGTACTCGCTCTCGGCGACTCCTGTGAACACGGACGGCCCGGCCCAGGGCCAGAATTCTTGATCTGGCGCGAAGTTCCAGGTCAGGGTCACCGGGTCGCAGGCCGCCCCGGCGGCGTAGATGTACTCCAGATTCGAGCAGTCGATCCCATAGATGAGGAGGAGCTGGAGGGGGAATTCCGCGCGTCCGACCAGCGTCACGGGCCCGCCCTCGGCCACCGCCGTGTACCAGTCTGTGTCCCGCGCCTCGTATCCCTCCGGCGACAGGAACGTGCAGGCGCGGCCGCACATGACTCCAGCAGAACCGTCCTGGGGCTCGATCGTGGTGAATCCTCCGTCGCAGCCCGTGTTGTAGACATCGACGTATCCGTCGACACAGGGGGGCTCGCCTTCCAGTTGGGCGCCCGGGGGGCATTCCACGACGCAGGGAGGAATGGTGACAATGGCGAGGTCATAGCTGCCGCAGGCAGCGCCATATCCGTCGACGACGAAGTAATAGGTGTGGCCGCCGGCCAGGTACAGGTTGTCGATCCGGGACCGATAGCCATCGACTCCGCAGCCGGCGTCATCGTTGCAGGCGACGACGTTGCCGATCTCATCCATCCAGACATAGACCTTGGTGTCGTACCCGGAGGCGCACAGGTCGACGCGGACCACCTGGTCGTAGACCTCGGTGTAGACGTAGACCACGTCGGGAGCCGTCGAGGTGGTGTAGGGGCAGGCCTCGTCGTAATCGTTGGCATACCCGCAGGTGTTGCCGGTGTCGGCAAAGGGGATGGACGGGATGACGGTTGCATCCAGGACGGTGTCGCCCCCCACGCGTCCGCCGCCGGCATAGGGATCGCCCGGCGCCGGCTTCGGGTCGGCGGTCGGGCCGAGATTCACGGCCACGGCCAGGTTGAGCGGAAGGAGTTGGATCAGGACGGCCAAGAGCAAACGCATGGCGCAACCTCCTCGATGGCGATCAACCGCCGGTCTGGACGCCGAAGCGCGGCCTCGATTCGTGTTTCGCGACTCGAAGTCACTTTGACGGGCACATTGTAGCAGGAGAGAGCAGCGGTCGCAAGCCGCTAGCGCGCCCGCGGGCGGACGGCCCCTCCCCCCGGTCGTCCGGTCGGGTTCTCCCTCTCAGCTCTTCCGGTCCGCGGAGGCGACCCGGCGCTTGATGCGCCAGGGAGTCCCGGATAAAGTTCGGCGGCGGCTTGACCTGGATCAAGGAGGGCCGCGGGGCGGGGCCTCAGGATCTCACGTTGACGGGAGGGAACGGACGTGGAGAAGAGACGGCCCCTGTTGATCGCGGCGACGCTCGCCAGTGTCTGCATCGGCAGCATGGTGGGCGTGGGCGGTTACACCTTCGTAGCCGCCCATGGTACGGCCTACCTCTCGGACGATCCCCGAGCCTGCGTCAACTGCCACATCATGCGCCAGCAGTTCGATGCCTGGCAGCACGCCTCCCACCATGCCGTGGCCACGTGCAACGACTGCCACCTGCCCCACCAGAACCTCGGCAGCAAGTTGATGGTCAAGGCCGGCAACGGCTATCACCACTCGCGCGCCTTCACGCTCCAGGACTTCGCAGAGCCGGTCCGCATCAAGCCGGGGAATGCGGCGGTGCTGGAAGCCAACTGCCTGCGTTGTCACAGCCAGATGATCGAGGAGATCACGGCGCATGGGACGCTGGGCGTTCCGACGGACCCGACCCGACGCGCCGATCTCTACGGCTGCGTCCAATGCCATCCGGAGGTCGGCCATGGCTCAAGTCGGTGACCGGGACGGCGCGCAGCCGCAGGTCCCTCTGGGGTCCGGCCGGGCCCGAGACGCCGGCGGCAAGTTCGGTTTGACCGATTCCCGGAGTCACTCGGAGGAGATACCATATGTCGGATGACAAGCGTCCTCTCAACGCATCGCTGGTGAGGCTGGGGCTCGTCGCAGTGGGGGCGGCCTGCGTGACTGTGCTTCTCCTCCTGCTCTTCACCAATATCTCTACTCGCAAGCAGGAAGCGCGTCAGGTCTCGTTCAAGGTTGTGGACCTGAATGAGACGACGGTCGACCCGGCCATCTGGGGCCGGAACTTTCCCCGCCAGTATGACACCTACCAACGCACGTCGGAGCGGACCGGCACGCAGTTCGGCGGGTGGGGAAGCGAGACGCTGCCCGCGAGCCGGTTGGAGGCCGATCCGCGACTGGTCACCATGTTCGACGGGTACGCCTTCGCGATCGACTTTCGGGTACGCCGGGGCCACGCCTACATGCTGGAGGATCAGAGAACCACCAAACGGGTCACGGAACGCCCCCAGACCGGCGCCTGCCTGCACTGCCACGCCTCCAACACTGTCCTGTTTCGGGAGCTGGGCCTGCAAAATGGCGCTCCGGGCACCCTGGCCGAGCCGTTCCTGGATGCCGCGGCCCAGGAGCAACTCATGACGGGGTTCGAGGCGATCTGCAAGATGAAGTACGAAGATGCCACGAAACTGGCGAAGCACCCGGTGGCGTGCATCGACTGCCACGATCCGCAATCGATGCAGCTTCGCGTGACCAAGCCCGGGTTCATCCGCGGCATCCGGGCGCTCGCCGCGAGCTCCGATCCGGTCGCGCACCTCCCGTCGATCGGGAAGTGGCGGACCGGCGATCGCCGGGTACCCTACGACGCCAACCGCGACGCCTCACGCCAGGAGATGCGGTCGATGGTGTGCGGGCA
>CAYYQN010000041.1:0-34367 GCA_964473865.1 uncultured bacterium
CCGCCACCGGCTCCAGCCCCACCCCTGGCGGCCGCGCTCCCCGAGCCGGCCGCGTCTCCGGCCGAGCCCGCGCCTCCGCCGCCACCGGCTCCAGCCCCGTTGGCGGCGGGACCGCAGCCGACGGCATCCCGGCCGAAGCGGCATGTGGAGGTCGAGCTGGACGGCACCGTTCGGGGCGCGCACTACCCCGCCTCCTCCGCGCTGATCTCTGTCCGCTACCTGCCGGCTCGCGTGGCCATCGTCCGCGCCTTGCGGTCCCGCGGGTGGTTTGTGCTGGAGGCGGCCGATCCCACCGAGCTTCCGGTGATGCTGCAGCGCATCCATCACACGGCCGTCTTTGCCGAGGCGCCCGAGCGCCCGGAGCCGGCCTGGACCCGGGAACTGGCCCGGGCCCGGGATCGCGGAACGCGGGTGATCGGCGTGGCCTCCCGGCTGCGGGGGATCGCCGGGGAGCAACTGCGCGTCCTCACCGATGTGCCGCATCTTCTCTATCCGTTCCAGGAGACGGAGTTGGAGCGAGTTCTCGAGATACCGCACGCGTCGTGACTCGGCGGCCCGGGGGCGCCGTTTCTCCCTCCGACCCGCCGGGGGCAGGCCCGCGGCAGGCCGCACCGGCTCCCTCCCTGGCCCCGTCCCCGGTTCCCTGTTCGGCTCCCTTTCCGGCCCCACCAGGGCTCTCCCCGGATCTGTAGCTCTCCCGAGTTCAGTTCCCGCCGGCGTCGGCCGAAATCATTCCCGGGAGATTGCTTGCCCGAACGAGCGGTCGGTTCGAGGAGGCGCATGCAGGCAGAAGCTGAGACGAAACCGGAAACGATCCTGGTGGTCGATGACGACGCGCGCGTCGTCGAGCTCCTGCAGATCACGCTTTCCGGTCGCGGCTACCGGGTGCTGGTGGCGCTGGACGGCGCGACGGCTCTGGGCGTGGTGCGTGAGCGGCACCCCGACCTCGTCGTCCTGGACTCCCGACTTCCGGCCATGAGCGGCTTCGAGGTCCTCGACTCCATCCGCCGCGACGAACGGGTGCGCCATACGCCGGTCGTCCTCATCTCGGCCGATGCCGCGACCGAAAGCCGCCTGCAGGGATTGCGCCTCGGCGCCGACGACTACCTGGTCAAGCCGTTCTCGCCGCGCGAGCTCATCATCCGGATCCGCCGCATCCTGGACCGGATGCAGGACCACAATCTCCTCCTGCTGCGCAACGAGGTGCTGGAAGAAGAGGTCCGCCGCCATCGCGAGACCCTCCTGGCCATGCGTCACGAGATGGGGGACTCCCTGAATCGCATGGGCACGATGGTGAACCAGGTCATCGAGCTCAGTCGCTATCGATCCAGCGACGAGATTCTGGACCGCTTCGTGGTCACCACGGTAGCCAATCTCGCATACCGGCAGGTGGCGCTCCTCATTGGAGATCCCGGGGAGGATCTGCGGGCGCGGACTTCGCGCGGCCTGTCCGACTCGGCGCTGCGGACCCTGAAGGTGAGCGCCGAGGGAGCCGTGGCGCGCCTCTGCGCCGTCACGCGGCGACCGGTGCAGGCCGACGAGCTGGCCGAGTTGCCGGACGCCCGGGAGGAGCTGCTTCGCCTCTCGGCGGCAGGACTCACGCTCCTGGTCCCGGCGTGGGCGGAGGATCGCCTCTACGGCATCCTGGCTCTGGGTGAGCGGGAGTCGGGACCGGTGCTCGGCCGCTTCGACGCCAAGCTGCTGGAGATCCTGGGGCGCGCCATCGTGGCCGCGCTGCAGAATGCCGAGTCCTTTGAGCGGACGCAGCGGACCTTCCTCGAGACGACCGCCGGGCTCATCGACCACATCGAGGAACGCTTCCCCTGCATGGATGGCCACTCCGAACGGGTCACCGACCTGTCGGTGAAGCTGGGTCAGGCCCTGGGCCTGGCCGGGCCGGCGCTCGAGTCGCTGCGTTTCGGCGCGCTCCTGCACGATCTCGGGCAGCTGGAGCGATACCGCGATCTCCTGGACCGCAACGTTGTGCTGAGCCCCTCTGACCGGGCGCTGCACCGCCGGCGCGCCGCGGAACAGACCGTCCACCTGCTGGGGCCGGGGGGCCAGGGGGCGGTGGGGGCAATTGTGCGCCATCACCAGGAGTACTGGGATGGCAGCGGGCTGCCGGACGGTCTGCGCGGGGCCGAAATTCCGCTGGGCGCGCGCATCGTGGCTCTCGCGAACGCATGGGACGCGCTGATCCACGATCGCCCGCACCGGCCCGCCTACACCCCGGAAGCGGCCTTGCGCATCCTTCGGGATCGAGCCGGGAAGCAGTTCGATCCCGGGCTGTCGGACCTTCTGGCGCGGCTGATGGAGAGGGTGCCCGCCGGAGTGCTCGCCCCCTGACGGGGCGAAACGGGCGACCGGAGACGGAGGCCGGAGTTGACGGTGGTGGTGGGACACATGGTCCTAGTGGGGCTGGGAGACATGTATCTCGCACGGGGGGACGAACGGGTTCTGGTGGCGCGGTGCCTGGGCTCCAGCGCCGCCGTGGCCATCCACGACCCCGAGTCCGGTGTGGCCGGGCTCCTGCACTGGATGTTGCCGGCGTCGCGCATCGATCCGCCGCGGGCTCAACGGAACCCGTTCCTCTTTGCCGACACCGGCCTGCCGCGCTTCATCGAGGCCGCCGTGGAGCATGGGGCGACCCGCCACCGCGTGACCGCCTGCCTGGCCGGCGGCGCGGCGCTTCCGGAGGGCGGAACCTATGACATCGGGGTTCGAAATCGCACGGAGGCGCTCAGGCTTCTCGCGCGGGAAGGGCTGACCGTCCGGCACGTGGAGACCGGCGGCACCTCGGTGCGTGAGCTCAGCCTGGAGATGGGGCCCGGCCAGTTCGCGGTTCGCAGTCTGAACCTGTAGCAGAAGGGGTAGCGCGATGATGGAGCACGAAGCGATCCTGGCCGGGTTGAAGAACCTGCCGGCGGCCCCGATGGTCCTGGTCCGGATCCTCATGATCATCGATGATCCGAAGGCAGGCTCGAACGAGCTGATCGAGGCGGTGGAGGTCGACCCGGGGGTGACCGCCAACGTGCTGCGCATGTGCAACTCCAGCTTCTACGCGGGCACCCGACAGCTCTCCACGCTGCAGGAAGCCGTGCATCGCCTCGGCATGCGGACCATTCAACAGATGGTGACGATGCGGGAGAGCGAATCGCTCCTGGGCGGGGCGCACGAGGGATACGGGCTGGCCGCCGGCGACCTCTGGCGGCACTCGGTCTCCACGGCGCTGGCCTGCCGACTGCTGGCGCATCGCGTCGGCTACCAGCGCGCCTCCGTCGCCTTCACGGGGGGGCTCCTGCACGACCTCGGGAAGATCGTCCTCGATGTCTTCCTGCGGAAGCGGTACCAGGAGGTGCGCGACCGGGTAGACCAGGGCGCCACCTTCCAGGATGCGGAGCGGGAGGTGTTCGGGGTCGAGCACGCCGACTTGGGAGCGCGCATCGCGGAAAAGTGGGGATTCCCTCCGACCCTGGTGCGAACGATGCGTTTCCACCACCAGCCGGAGGAGGCCGACGACGACCAGGACCTCTGCGCCATCGTTCATCTGGGAGACTCGCTCTCCCACTGGCTCGGGGTGGGGTTGGGTCGCCCCGGTCTGGCGAACCGATTCGCCGCGTCGGCCGTGCGGATGTTCTCGCTACAGCCGGACGACCTGGACCGGATCCTCATCGAGCTGGTGGACAAGTTCGAAGAGACGGAGCAGAGCCTGGCGGCCTAGCAGGCTGGGCTTTTCAGCAGCCTGCTACTCTCGAGGCGGCAGGAATCCGCGGCGCAATACCGGTTGAGCCTCGCGCCGTGTCGCGAGGTCCGGCCCCGTGCTCGCCCTCCCCAATGCTCGCGTCGCGCTTTGGCCACGCTCCGCGTGGGGAGGGTGGGGACGGAGACCCCGGCTCGGCGCGCTCCGCGTCCCGCACCGACACGAGCGGCGGCGGATCCGCCCGCCCCGGGAAGCGGGGGTTTTGGTCCGAGGCCGGGTCAGGCGTAGAGACCGCGGGCCTCCGACGCCCGCACCACAAGCTCGATGCCGACGACGAACGCCGCCATGCGCATCGAGATTCCCCGCTGCTGGGCGGTTTCGTACACGGCGTCGAAGGCGCGGTTCATGATCTCCTCCAGATCCCGGTTGACCCGCTCTTCGGACCAGAAGAGGCCGATCCGGTTCTGCACCCACTCCAGATAGGACACCGTGACTCCGCCGCTGTTGCACAGGATGTCCGGGATCACGGGGATGCCGGCCTGGTTCAGGATCTCGTCCGCATCGTAGGAGATCGGGCCGTTCGCCCCTTCGGCGATCATGCGCGCGCGGATCCGGGCGGCGTTCTTGCCCGTGATCTGGTTTTCCAGCGCGGCGGGAACGAGGATGTCCACCGGTAGCTCCAGCACCTGCGTCGGGTCGTCGAGTCTCGAGACCCCCGGCGTCTTTTCCAGGCCGGTCAGAAGCCCCCGGTTCGCTCTGGCGTGCGCGATCGCCGCTTCGATGTCGATCCCATCCGAGTTCTGGTAGGCGCCGGTCACATCGGAGATGGCCACGATGCGGCAGCCGTCCTCGGCCAGCAGGCGCGCCGACCAGGAGCCGACGTTTCCGAACCCCTGCACCGCGACCTTCGTTCCGCGGAGGCCATGTCCGGTCCGGTCGGCCCAACGCCGGATGTTGAAGAGAAGCCCGCGCGCGGTGGCCGCCTCCCGGCCGGCCGAGCCGCCGATCTCCAGCGGCTTGCCGGTGATGGCGGCTGGGGTGTAGCGACGGGTATGCATGATGTAGGTGTCCATCATCCAGCCCATCATCTGGGCGTTGCTGCCCACGTCGGGCGCGGGCACGTCGACATCCGGACCGAAGAACTCCACGAGCTCGGCGACATAGCGGCGGCAGAGCCGTTCCATCTCGGTGACCGACAGGGTCGAGGGATCGACGACCACGCCTCCCTTGCCCCCGCCCATGGGAATCCCGGCGACCGCGCACTTGACCGTCATCCAGAACGCGAGGGCCGACACCTCGTCGAGGTTCACGTCCGGGTGAAAACGGACGCCGCCCTTGGCCGGACCGCGGGCCTTGTTGTGCTGCACGCGGAACGCCTGGAAGATGCGGATCCGGCCGTCGTCCATCTTGACCGGCAGATTGGCCTGCACGATGAGGCGGGGCAGCTTGACGATGGCGATCTGATTGTCGGTGAGGCCCAGCACCTGGGCCGCCTGGTCGAACTGCCGCGTGGCGTTGCCGAACGCCGTGATGGGCGGTTCGGTGTAGAGCCGGGCCGGTTGTTCCGGCGTGTTTCCTGTGAGCATCGATCCACTCCAATGGTTGAGCACGAATCTTTCCCCTGGCGCCGGCCCCGCCCGTCTCCGGCGGAGGCGGCCGGGCGGTCCTCCCGCCACATGCAGAACCGGATACTCTAGCGAACCGGCGCGGCTCGGTCCAGGCCGAATCCGTTCCGACCCTGGCGCCCACCAGGCCGCGGCCGGCGCTGGTGCGCGCCATTCGACGATCGACGTGACCGGGCGAGGGCTTCCGGCGGCCCGCGCGGGCGGGATCTCCGGCGGGGAATCGCGCGCCCGACCGGGGGCGCGTGTCGCTGCGGACAGCGGGGCCGCGGCTAGGGACGCGCTTCGACCTGTCCGGTGGCGTAGTTCAGGACGAGGCGCTTGTCCGTGGAGCCCGGCTTGACCACGAACTTCAGCGAGACGTCGACGCCCGCCTTCGCGTTCAAGATCCGAAAGGTGTGCGGGCCCCCCGAGAGCACGGCCTTGAAACGGCCGGCGAGGTTCCGATTCGATGTCTCACCGTCGACGTAGACCTCGGCCCAGCCCGGCGCGGTGCTGATCAGATACTCGCGCGAGTAGTTGGAATCCCGCGCCGTTTCCGCCGATCCGCGGCCCGCCTCCTCCAGATCCCGCGCGGTCAACAGCCGGGGGCGCAGCGTGCCGCCCGCGGAGCCTCCGGGTCCGCCCGCCGTGAGCTCGACCGAGGTCTCGAACGGCTCGTATCCGTCCATCTCGAGGCGCAGAACGTGCCGGCCGGGGGCGAGCTGCTCCAGGGAGGCCGGCGTGACGCGCCCCGAGGATCGGCCGTCCAGCACGATGCGCGCGCCGGCCGGATCCGACGTCACTCGTAGCGTCGCCCGGGCTTCCTCCCGGGGGGGCAGCGGCGCATGGAAGGTCTGCTCCCCGGCTTCGAGATACACCTCCATGGCAAATGGCTGCCGTCCGGCCATGCGCACTTCGATCTGGTGGCGTCCCGGAGGGACATTCGGAAGCGCGGCCGGGGTCCGGCCCACCTCCGCTCCGTCGAGAAACGCCTGCCCGCCGGGCGGATCGGAGGTGATGCGCACCGTGGCGGGGCCGGCCGAATCGGGTTCGGTGGTCCCGGCCGCGTCCAACCAGATCGTCTTGACTCCGGACTCGAGGGCGCCAGCTTCCAGCTCGATGACCTCAGGGAACTGGTACCGCGGCGACTCCGGCTTGGCCGCGTCGGTCAGGCGAAAACGCAGGCTGACGCCCTTGGCTGCCGGCACCCGAACGGTCGCGCGACCTTTGTCGTCGGTCACGCCCAGCCGCCGGTCTTCTCCCGCCAGCCGGACCTCGATCCCGGCGACCGCGCGATTGTCCCGCTCGCGCACCAGGAATGTGAACTCCTTCTCCCCCGGACTGCAGGAAAGCAGTGTGCAGAAGAGAATGAGCGCCGAAAGACTCGCCCGCCGCCCCGCTCGGTTCTTCGGAACGGGCCTGGGCGTCGGCCGCGAGTTGGCGAGATGGGCCGGGAGAGACATGCCGGAGAGTGTCTGTCGCGGCCCGGGTGCTGTCAACGCTTCGTCGAAGCCCCGTCCGGCGAGGGCCATCCGAGTTCGGCGCGCGCTCCCGCGCTGAGTTCGGGAAGCAGCGGGGCGGCCTGATCGGAGGAACTGGTGAAGTGTACCTGGGCCACGGCTTCGCCGCGGGGAAACCGGATCGCGCCCTCCGTCCACTCCCGCAGCGGAATCTGCATCTCCTCGCGCACCTCGAATCCGCCGCGCGGCTGGTGCACCAGATCGGTCACGAGGAGCCATCCGTCCGGTACCAGCGGGAGATCGAAACCGCCTCCGGCCGCGAGGGGAGCGGTCGGCGACTCCCGCGGCTGCCGCCCGGAGTCGAGCACCGAGAGCTGGAGGGCATGCCCTGGAGTCACCGCGGCGAGGCGACCACGCAGGCGGCCGCTTTCCGGGGACGGCCCCGCCAGGTACGGCGCGATACCGCCTTGCAGTTCCCGGAAGGCCAGGGTTTCCCGATGCCACGGGGTGCGCACCTCCGTGAGGGCGGCATGCACCGGCTCGACCAGCGAGCGACCCCGGTCGACCCGGTTCACCGGGCTCAGGCCGCGCATCATCTCGCCCGCCTGCAGGTAGGCCGTGGCCGCGGCCTGCAGAGTGCCTTGTCCTTCTCTTACCGATCCCGCGAGCCGCGTGACGATCCGGCAGGCCCGAGGGTGCAGCAGGCGCCACGGCCCGCGCGCAGCCTGCTCCATCTGCTCTGCCGCGGCGTCGAGCGAGAGCCCCGGCGGGATTCGCAGGAAGTCGGAGCGCAGGCTGCGAAAGTGGTGCCACGATCCAAAGCCCGCGACGGCCACGCCCAGGGTCAGCGCCCAGACCAGGACGGCCAGGAGGGGAAACAGGCGCCCCCGGTCCGGACGCGCCGACTCCCAACCCTCCGGCCGGACCGGCAGCGTCCGGGGGTCCGCCGCGCGCCAGAGCATCACTCCGAGGCTCCGCTGCAGCAGACCCCCCGCCCCCACGCGGTAGGTCCGGCCGTCTGTCGCGGCCGGTGACACCGATGCGGAGGGATCGAGCGTCACGGGCTGGGCTCCGCGGGGGAGCCGGCGTGGGTGTCCGCCCGCAGGGCGTGTTCCAGCGGACGCAGGGTGCGCGCCGGCAGGACCCAGCCGGCGGCTGCCGCGACCAGCAGGGCAAGCAGCGCAAGGAGGAACCACCCGCGAGCGCCGGAACGGGGCTCGATTCCGGGCGGTGGAGACGCGGACAGCGGCATCCGGTGAGACATCGGGTTTCCTCTCTCTGGATCCGGCGGGCGATCCGCGGAATCGACCGGCCGAGTACTTGACCTCCAGCGCGGCCGCCGCCAGTATGGTAACCGTTCGATCCGGCGGTTCAACCGGTGGCGTGCGGTCCGAGGGGAGTGCCCTATGACGGTGGCCGGCGACAGGGAGTTCCCGGCATCAGGTACAACGAGTCCGCCCGGACCGGGCCAGCCGGAAGAAGCGATCGCGCTCCTTCTCCGGCTCTTTGTCGGTCTTCGCCGCGGCATGGCCGAATTCCGCCACGCCTACGGTTTGGGCGATCCCGAGTCGCATCTGGACTCCCTGACTCCGGCCGAGATCCTGGAACGGATGTGCACGGAGGGAGTTGGGGGCGAAGCCCGGATCGCGGTCGCACGAGGGGTCGAGGAGTTGATGATCCATCACGCGGCGCTGCTCGAGGCGTACCAGGCGGCGACCCAGCACGGCTCGCGCGCCATTCTCGATTCGCTGGATCCGGAGATGATTCGGAGCCAGGTGGAAGCAGGCAAGGTGCGGGTCGGTCCGCTCACGCTGCCGGTCCGGTTTCCGCCGGTGCTCATGCAGGCGGTCTGGGAGGCGTTTCTGCGGCGGTTCGCGGAGCTGCGGCGTCTGGACCCGGCCGACTTCGAGCGGTTCTATCGGGAGGGATTCCGGGAAGGCTATCGGGCGTTTCGCGCGGCGCGGGGCCCGCGGGAGGGTTGAGGGCGGACGACGGACAGGCGATGATCGAACGTCACCGCTGTGCGCTCGCGGCCCGGGGAGTGACGAACCGGAGAGGGAGTGCGGATCCGGGGAGGGGCGATGGATTTCATGCGGCGTTCCGTGCGTGTTCGCCATGGCGGTCGGCGGTTGTTGTGGCCGCTCTGCGGACTGGCGCTGGCGACCATGGGCTGTGGGATCTTCGGGGGAGGCAAGTCGGCGGCCCCCGGCGGCGACGGCCGGGAGATCACCCTGATGCTGACGGCCGACGAAACGCTCAACAACTGCGGCGGGGACGGCCCCTCCAATGCGCTGGGCGTGCGCATCTACCAACTGGGGAACGACCGGGGGATCCTGGGCGCGCCGCAAGCGGCGCTGTGGGAGAACGACGCGAAGGAACTGGGTCCGGAACTGGTCGACCGGCAGGAGTACTTCCTCGATCCGGGCGGGACGCAGAAGGTGACACTGCGCCTGAAGCCCGAAAGCCGCGCCTTGGCCGTGGTCGCGAACTTCTGCGCGAGCGAGGGGACCTGTTGGAAATGGGTGCGTTCCACCGAGCGGATGCGTTCCGAGATGACGCTCCGATTCGGAGGGACATGCCTGGAGGCGGCTCCCTGAGCCGGATGAGATCGGGAGGGTCATGAGCGGCAAGAGAACCCGCGTGGCCTGGAGCGAAGGGCTCCTGCTCACGCCGCAGCACTTTCAACAGCAGGATCGGTACCACGAGGAACGTTCGGCGGAGCTGTTTCGGGCCGGCCGATCCGGTGGGTACGGATTCACGCGCCTGGTCCTGGACGACGACGCCATCCGCAACGGCCGCATCGCCATCGTGGAAGCCGCGGGTGTGCTTCCCGACGGCACGCCGTTCTCCATTCCCGATCGCGACCCGGCACCCGCGGGGCGCAGCCTGGAGGGGCGGCTGGCTCCGACCGAGACCAAGGTCGGGCTCTACCTCGGCCTGCGCGTGCATCGCGCGGGCGAAGTCGAGATGGCGGCCGCGGGGGAGGACGCGGGCGATCTGCGCTATCAGGAGGTCCGTAACCGCCTGACCGATGCCGTCGGCGGAGGTGAGGAACGGGAAGTTGGATTGGCGGAAGGCAACTTCCGTCTGCTCTTCCCGGACGAGAACCTCGGCGACTATGACACGCTTCCGCTGGCCGAGGCGATGCGCCGGCCGGAGGGAGGGTTCTGCTATCGCGCGGACTTCGTCCCGCCGTGCCTGGCCATCGCCGCCTCGCCGGCCTTGATGCAGTCCTTGCGCCGGCTGGTCGAGATCCTGGTGGCCAAGTCGAGCGAGCTTTCCGATCGCCGGCGCACGAGCGGCCGGGGCGCGGCGGAGTTCGGACGGGATGACACCACCGGGTTCTGGCTCCTGGGGACGGTGAACGGCGCCATCCCCCTGCTCTCGCACTTCCTCCGCAGCGGCGACGTGCATGCGGAGGAGCTCTACCGCACGCTGGTCAGTCTGGCCGGCACCCTGCTCACCCTGAGCGACCTGTCGGTGCGCGAACTGCCGCCCTACGATCACGCGCTGCCGGCGCTGTCGCTGCTCGATCTGGGGCGGAGAATTCCCGACCTCCTGGAAGTCGTCCTGCCGCGCAACTACACCCGGATTCCGCTCACGCAGCGGGACGCCTATGTGCAGGTGGGCCGGATTCAGGACGACCGGGTCCTCGATTCCCAGGTGGCCTTCTTCCTCGGCGTCTACGCCAACATGCCGCTGGCGGACGTGCAGGGGAACTTCCCGGAAATGGCGAAGGTGGCGTCGCCCGACAAGGTGGACTTCCTGGTGGCGCACGCGCTCAGCGGGGTTCCGTTGCGCTTGACCCAGAGTCTGCCTGCCGCGCTGCCGGTACAGGGGGGATACGTCTACTTCCTGGTCGACCGCGCCAGCGAGGCCTGGGAGGGAATCGCCGGATCGAGGTCGATCGCGATCTACGCGCCGCCGGAGTTTCCGGGGGTCCGGCTCGAGCTGATTGCGGTGCGCGAGTAGCCGGGCGATCGCGAAGCGGCGGACCTGGGGGCCGACCACCCTGCGAGAAGGAGAATCGCGATGAAGCTTTTGGGCCGGGGAGGACGAGGGGGAGGTGGAGGAACCGTACCGGCGGGAGCGTCGCCCGGAGGAGTGCCTTCGGGGTTTCCGCCGAACCGAAGCGATCCGGAGCCGGTGCGGGCTCGGCCGCATCTGGTCGATCTCTTCGCGGAACTCCTGTCCCTGGCCTGCTCCACGCGCACCCAGCCGGACCTGGGGGGGCCCGAGGAGGTCCGGGCGCGGATCCTGACGCTGCTGAACCGGGCCGAGGAGCAGGGGCGTGGCTTCGGCTACGACACCGGGCAAGTGGACGAGGCCCGATTCGCGGTGGTGGCTCTGCTCGACGAGGCGATCCTGAGCTCGACCTGGGCCGGGCGCGATCTCTGGCGGGGGAACCCGCTCCAGCGTGAGCTGTTCCGGATCAACGTCGCCGGTGAGGAGTTCTTTGCGCGGCTGGAGCGGCTGCGGGCGGACGTCAAGGAGCATCGTCCCGCGCTCGAGGTCTTTCACACCTGTCTGGCCCTCGGGTTCGAGGGCAAGTACAAGCTCCTGGGCCAGGAGCGGCTGCAGGGGCTGATTCGCGAAGTGGCGAGCGGGCTTTCGCAGTCGGGAACGAGCCTGGACCATCTGGCTCCGGCCTGGAAGCGGCCGGACGACGTCGTGGAGTCGGCCGGCGAGAGGGTGCCGGTCTGGGCGACCGTGGGCGTGATCGCCGGAGCGGTGTGCCTGCTCATTCTTCTCTTTGCCCTGGCTTCGAGCGCGTCCGCGGGACGGATCGCCGCGTCCATTCGCGAACTCTACGTCCGGATCGCCGGTTGATTGGGAGATGCTGGGATGAAGATCCTTCGCCTTCTGCTCCGTCCGCAGAACCTCGCCACCACCGGGGCGGTGGCCCTGATTCTCCTGGCCATCTGGATCGGCTCCTACTTCGGGTTGGCGCTGCCGTGGATCATGGTGGCGGTGCTGGTGATCGTGGCGGCGTACGCCTTCGTGCAGATGATGCTGCGACTGCGCGCCGCCCGGGCCGGCGCGCGACTCGAGCGATCGATCGACGAGCAGGGCAAGCGTCAGGCGCAGACCGCGCGGCCGGGGCGGGAGAACGAGATCGCGGAGCTGCACCAGCGTCTCCTGGAGGCGATCTCGGCGTTGCGGTCTTCGCGGGTGGGCAAGTCGAAAGGGTCGGGCGCGTTGTACGTGCTTCCCTGGTACATGATCATCGGGCCGCCCGCTTCCGGGAAGACCACGCTGCTGGAGAACTCGGGCCTGAACTTCCCCTATCTGGACCCCAAGCGCGGTCGAGCCTCGGTCCGCGGCGTAGGCGGCACTCGCAACTGCGACTGGTGGTTCTCCGACGAGGCGGTGCTCATCGACACCGCCGGGCGCTATGTCCTGCCCGTCGAGGCGGACGACAGCACGGAGTGGCTCGGATTCCTGGACCTCCTGCGCAAGCATCGCGGGCGCAAACCGATCAACGGACTGGTCGTGGGAATCTCCATCTCGGACCTTCTGCAGGGAAGCGACGAGGAGGCGGCCGAGCACGCGCGGCGCATCCGCGGGCGGATCGACGAGCTGATCCAGAGGTTGGGGATCACCTTCCCGGTCTACGTCCTCTTCACCAAGTGCGACCTGATTCGGGGCTTCGTGGAGTCGTTCGGAGACCTGTCGAAAGTGCAGCGCGCCCAGGCGCTCGGCGTCACGGTCGCCTTGTCCCGTTCGGCCGCGACGCCGGCGCGGAGCATCTTCGAGCACGAGTGCGAGCGCCTCGCCCAAGCGCTCGACGGGGCTCGGGCGCATCGGCTCTCCGAGATGACGAGCCCGGAGGGACGCCCCGAGGTGTTCTTCTTTCCGCTTCAGTTCCGCGCCATCCAGCCGCGGCTCTCGCGCTTCATCGATACGCTCTTCCAGGCCAATCCGTATCAGGAGGCCCCGATCTTCCGCGGGTTCTACTTTACCAGTGGCACCCAGGAAGGCCGGCCGATTGACTCCGTCATCAACGCCATGCTGCGCGGATTCGGAATCGCCGCCACGACTCCCGGCATGACCGTGGAGCCGAGCCAGACCAAGAGCTACTTCATCGAAGATGTCTTCTCCAAGGTGGTCTTCCCGGATCGGGCGCTGGCGGGTCCTTCGGCGGCGGGAGAGCGGCGGCGCCGCGCCGGGCGCGTGAAGGCGTTCACCGCCGGGGCGGTGGCGTTGGGAATCCTGGCGTTGGCCCTTTTGGGGCTATCCGCCGCCAATGACCGGCTCCTCCGACAGGTGAAGGCGTTGAGCGACCGGGCGCAGGCCGCGGCGGTCGGGAACACGTCGACGCTGAGCCTGACCGACCTGCGGACGCTAGACCAGTTGCGGGACCGGTTGGACGCGCTGGATCGGCGTTCCCGTCCCCTGGCCCGGATCGCGCTGCTCGGCACCTACCAGGGGAAGAAGGTGGAGGCGGATGCGGGTCGTCTGCTGCTCGCCTCCTTGCGCAAGGCGGTGATCGAGCCCTGCCTGCCCACACTGCTGCGCCAGTTGAGCGACGATTCCGGAGGCGACTTCTTCCGCACCTACGATCGGTATCGCACCTGGAGGATCATGCAGGACCCGGCCGTCGGCCTGCGCACCGCGGACGACGCGACTCGCGCGGCCGGCGTTCTGGCCGCCTACGGCTCGACGGTTCAGGGCGGAGGGAGCGCCGACGAGTACGCCGTGCCCTTGCGGGCGATACTGGATTACGCGACGAGACACCCGGCCCTGGTGAGCGATGTCTTCCCGCCGGGACGCTCCGCCGATCCCGCGCTGGAAGAGCGGGTGCGGACCCGCCTGCGTCGGGACTGGAACGCGGATGGTCTGCGTCCGGCGATTCCGTCCCAGGCCTCAGAGGTCCCGCCGGTGACGCTCGCCGGCCTGCTTGGCAACGATTCGGGATTGCAGGCCTCGGCCACCGTGCCCGGGGCCTACACCGCGGACGGCTGGAAGCGGGTGCGCGCCTTCTTCGGTGCGCTGGGCACGATCCGGACGGATGCGGCGATGCGGGCGGCGTTCGGCTCCGAGCCCCCCGACCTGGGCACGGAACTTCTGGCCCGCTATCAACAGGACTATGTGCACGCCTGGACCGGATTCCTGTCCGACATCGACGTCCGGGCCGATCTCGATCCGGTCGCGGCCCAGGCGTTCCTGGAGCGCGCCTCCGGCGAGAGCTCGCCGATCCTCGCTGTGCTGCGGGCGGTGTCGAAGAACACCGACCTCGGCGCGGAGGCAAGCGAAATGCGCCCGGTTGTCGAGGCGTTCGAGCCGGTGCACGAGTTCTTCCGGGCGCCCGGGAAGGGAGCGCTGCGCCGGATCAAGGGGAAGCTCGATCCCGACAAGGCGCCGGCCAACGAGTACGTCGCTCTCCTGGCCGCGCTGAAGGGCGGGTTTGCCGCGATTGCCAAGACTCCGGACCCGAGCGGGGCCAAGGAGGTGCTCGACATCGAAGGATGGGTCGAGACGCGCCTGCCCGGCGGCGACCCCGCGACCGACGAGCTGGCGCGGTTCCTGCGGGTTCCGGTTCACGTGGTCAAGGGGACCGTCCGGAAGGGGCGGGGCAAAGGCATGGCGACCACCTGGGGGCTGGTCGTGGACGATTTCCGGCAGAAGCTGGCCGGGCGCTATCCGGTCGACGGCGGCGGAAGCGATGCGGCGCTCGCCGACTTCGAGGCGTTCTTCGGGCCCAACGGCACCTTCTGGACCTACTACCGCGAGAACCTGGCCAAGGTGATCTCCGAAGACGGGAGCGAGCTTTTGGACCCGAGCGTGTCGATCGCCCCGGAGTTCAGGTCTTGCCTGGCCCGAGCCTTGCGGATTCGTCGCGCCCTGTTCGCGAGCGGAGGAGCGGGCTTCTCCCTGTCGCTGCGTCCGGGGATTCCCCGGCGCCCTTCCGAGTGGGGGCTGGTGCCGCGGGAGACCCGGCTCGAAATCGGGGGCGATGCCCTCGTCTATCAGCTCGGAGCGCAGACCTGGCGGCAGCTTACCTGGCCCGGGCCGAGTCCGTCCCAGGGCGCGGCGGTGCGCCTCACCGCCAGCAACGCCTCGAGCCAGCCGCTGGCTGCCGAGGGGGTGTGGGGGCTGTTTCGGCTGCTGGATCGGGCGCGGATCGGACGAGGCGCCGGGAACAGCGTGACCTTGTCGTGGCCGGTTCCCACCGAGAAGGGCGAGGTCGACGTCCCGTACGATGTCGGCGATCTGCCGGCCGTGCACCCGCTGGAGAGAGGGTTCCTCCGGTTCACCTGCCCGGATCGGATCACGGCGGAGACGCCCTGACCGCGGCGCGGTTGGACATACCGAGGGCGCATCGCATGAAGACGGTGGACGCATGAACCAGGGTCTGAACGGCACCGGGTGCTTCGGCAAGCGCCCCCCCGCGGCCGACTACATCCACCACCATCACGGCGGCCTGAATGTGCTCGACTGGCAGCGCTGGATCCAGGAGGGCGTGGGGATGGCGTCGGCGCGCTTCGGGGCCGGCGTCGAGGGGCGCTTGCGGGACTTCCGCGTCTTTCAGTTTGCGGTTCCCGCCGCGCGCCCCGACGCCTACCTCATCGGAGCGTTGGGCCCGGGCGAGGACCGCAGCGGCCGGCTCTTTCCCTTCACCGTGTTCGCCGAGGCCCCGCTGGAGCCCTCGGGCACGGTTGCCGACCTTGTGTGCGGCCGGAGGCCGGTCTGGCGTCGCGCGGCGTCGATCCTGTCGGCGCGGGATGTCGACTTGCCGGAGTTGTTCCGGCAGGTCGACGCGCTGGCCGCGGACGGTCCGCCCGATCCAGGGGGAGACGCGGACGCCGCGGCGTATCTCTCCCGGGTGACGGTCGGCGTGCTCACGGCCGGCCGGGATGGCGAGGAGATGAGCCGGACGCTTCCTCGGGTCGTCCGGAACCTGCGGACGGTGGCGAGCCAGGCCGAGCGTGATCGCCGTCCTCCGGCGTACGGACTCCGCTACCCGCTGCCGGCGCAACCGGAGCGGGGGACGGCCGCGCGCGTGCTGTTTCTTTCGCTCTCCCTTCGGGTCCTGGGCCGAAGGGGGCGTCCTTCGATCTTCTGGAGCGAAGCGGGCCAACCCGGGTTCCTGGACGTCCACCCGGGCACGGTCGGGCCGGCGGTGTTTCTGCATCTCCTGGATCCGTCGCTTGCGGGCGAGGCGATCTTCGCGATGGATGAAGAGCTCCTCCGGATCAGTGGCGAGGTTGCCACGGCGGACGGAGCCGAATCGTGCTGGACGGACCCCGGGTCGACCCTTCAGGAGGCGCTCGACCGCTGCGGCCTGTCGGCCGGCTGAACGGCCCCGTGGGGGCGCCGCCGAGAGGGGACGGAACCGGCGGCTTTGGCGGGGAGGACTTGTGAGCCTGGAAGAAATCCAAGGGCTGGGCGCGGCGGCCATCCGGCCCGACGCACCGTGCGGTGACCCCGTGCGGGACGAGCCGGAGTTCGAGCAGCTCCAGACCGAGGTGCGCAAGCTGGAGCTGCCGGACGGCATCCAACCCGACTGGGCGAAGGTCGCCGATCTGAGCACCAACATCCTGAAGAACCGGTCGAAGGATCTGCTTCCGGCGTGCTTCCTCTCGTTCGCCCTCTTCCGGCTGCATGGATACCCGGGACTGGCCGTTGGATTCCAGCTGCTGCTGGACATGATCGAACAGCACTGGGAGGGGATCTTCCCCGACGTGAAGCGCCTCCGCGGCCGGCTCTCCGCCGTCGAGTGGCTCGCGCGGCGAGCTGCCCAGGAGGCGGAATCGCGGAGAACCGGTGCGGAAGAGCTTCCGGCCCTGGAGTCGTGCCGCGAAGTCGTGGGGCGTCTGGGGGAGACGCTGGAGCGGAGAGCCGAGGGGGGCTGGGCCCTCTTCGGCGAGCTGCGCGCCGGCCTGGAGGAGGACGCCAACCGGGCGCCGGCGGCCTCCGCGCCCGAGCCGGCGCCGGCCCCAGCCGATCGAGCCGCCGCGCCGGCCGGTCCGTCGCCCGAGACAAGCGGGGTTCCGGCCGCTGCGCCGGCGCCTGCGGGCAGCATCGGCAACGAGACCCAGGCAGCCCAGGCCCTGGAGGCGATCCGCAGCTCCGCCTTCCGCCTGGCGGACTACCTGCGGGTGTCCGAACCCCGCGACCCGCTGGGGTACCGTCTGGCCCGGGTCGCGGCCTGGCTGTCGTTGCGAGAGCTTCCCCCCGCCACCGATGGAGTGACGCGCATCCCGGGCTTCCAGCCCCCGGATTTCGGCCAACGCCTCCGGGAGGCCGCGGAGCGCGGCCAGTGGATGGGTGTGCTGGAGCAGACGGAAGGCCGTCTGACCGGCGCGGTGCTCTGGCTCGACCTGCATCGCTACGCCTGGCAGGCGCTGGATGCGCTCGGTCCCGACTTCGCGCCGGCCGCCGACGCGGTGGTCGGCGAGGTCGCCGGTCTTCTGCGCCGGCTGCCCGGCGTGGAGAACCTCAAGTTCGCGAACGGCGTTCCGCTCGCGGACGAGGCGACCCGGGCCTGGATTCGCGAGAAGGTGGCCTCCGCGGCGGGGCCGGAGGGCTCCGGGGCGGCCCCGGTCCCGAGGGCGGCGGCCTCCCCGGGCGAGGATGTCGACATCCGGGAGCTCGACGAGGCCCGCGCCGCCGCGCGCGCGTTCCTGCGGCAGAAGAACCTGCGCGAGGCGATGCGCGTGCTGCAGGAGGGTGCGGCGCGGAGTCGGACCATGCGCGGCCGCATCCGTTGGGGTCTTGAGATCGGGAGAATCTGCGCCGAGGCCCGGAGTCCTGAGACGTCGTACCTCCACCTGCGGTCCCTCTATGAAGATGTCAGCCGGGCCGGACCGGAATCCTGGGACCCCGCAATCACCCTGGAACTGACGAAAGCGCTTCTAATGAGTCTCGGTGAAGTCCTATCATCGGGCCACCCTGGGCTGGATGATGAGCGGGCCTTCCACCGGGAACTGAAGTTGCGTCTCTGCCGGCTCGATATCGCGTCGGTACTGGCATCCGAAGGGCGGCGGTAGCGAGAGATCTACCCAAGGAGGCATCCATGGCGAAAGAAGGATCGGTTGCTCCCAAGGAACGCGTGAACATCGTATACAAGCCTGCGACCGGCGGAGCTCAGGCGGAGATCGAGCTTCCGCTGAAGATGATGATCCTGGGAGACTTCACGACGCGGGCAGATTCCACACCGCTCGAGGAGCGCAAGACGGTGAATGTGGACAAGGACAACTTCAACGATGTCATGTCCCAACACCAACTGGGTGCCTCCTTCAGCGTTCCCGACAAGCTTTCCGAGAAGGAGGGCGCGGAGCTGCCGGTCAATCTGAGTTTCTCCACCCTGAAGGACTTCGAGCCGCAGGCCATCGCCCGCCAGGTTCCCGAGCTACAGAAGCTGATTGAGTTGCGCGAGGCCCTCACGGCGCTCAAGGGTCCCCTGGCCAACGTGCCCGGCTTCCGCAAGAAGATCGAAGAGCTGTTGAAGGACGGCGCGCAGCGCGAACGCATTCTGCGCGAGATGGGGCTCGACGAGTCGACCGGCCCGGGCGCGGGGGAGTGAACCCGAGCCCGACGCGAAACCGCATGACCCCGGGGGACGGGCGCTGTGCCCCCTCCCGCCCGGGAACGGAGGGCAAGAGGACCCATGGCTGACGAGGCGAAAGAAAAGGAAGTTCGTCCCGAAGAGACGGTCCTGGAGGAGTCGCTCCTCGACTCCATCATCTCCACGACCAAGTACAAGCCGGCCGACGAGAGCTGGGGGATCGCCAAGCGCGGGCTGGAAGCGTTCATGCGCGAGCTGGTGCATCACGAGGGGATTCGCGTTCACCAGTCGGTGATCAACGACATGATCGCCCAGCTCGACGCCCGGATGGGCCGGCAGATCGACACCATTCTCCACCATCCCAAGGTACAGGCGCTGGAGTCCTCATGGCGCGGTCTCAAGTTCCTGGTCGACCGCACCGACTTCCGTGAGAATATCCGGATCGAGATCCTCAATGTCTCCAAGGACGATCTCCTCGCGGACTTCGAGGACTCTCCTGAGCTCGTGAAATCGGGTCTGTACAAGCACATCTACACGGCGGAATACGGCCAGTTCGGAGGGCAGCCGTTCGGGGCCATGATCGCCAACTACGAGTTCACCGCTCATCCCCAGGACATCAAACTGCTCCAGAACGCGGCCGCCGTCGCTTCGATGGCCCACGCACCCTTCATCGGGGCGGCGGGACCGAAGTTCTTCGGCGAAGAGGACTTCGGCAAGCTGCCCAACCTCAAGGATCTGAAGTCGATCTTCGAGGCGCCGCAGTACGCCAAGTGGCGTTCCTTCCGCGAGTCAGAGGACGCCCGGAACGTCGGGCTGGTCATGCCGCGGTTTCTCCTGCGCCTGCCGTACGGACAGGAGACGATCCCGGTCAAGGAGTTCAGCTACGAGGAGTCGTACCAGGGTCACGAGGACTACCTCTGGGGCAACGCCGTCTTCACCTTCGCCAGCCGCCTGGCCGACAGCTTCGCCAAGTTCCGCTGGTGTCCGAACATCATCGGCCCGCAGAGTGGCGGCGCGGTTGAGGACCTTCCGGTGCACGTGTACAAGGCGATGGGCGCCGCCGAGCAGAAGATCCCCACCGAGGTCCTGATCTCCGAGCGGCGGGAGTTCGAGCTCGCGGAGGAGGGGTTCATCGCCCTCACCATGCGCAAGGGATCGGACAACGCCGCGTTCTTCTCGGCCAATTCCTGCCAGAAGCCCAAGTTCTACGGGCAGAGCAAGGAAGGGAAGGACGCGGAGACGAACTACAAGCTCGGGACCCAGCTGCCCTACATGTTCATCGTCAGCCGCCTGGCCCACTACATCAAGGTCATCCAGCGGGAGAACATCGGGAGCTGGAAGGAGCGTTCCGATCTCGAGCGCGAGCTGAACAACTGGATCAATCAGTACGTCGCGGAGATGGATGATGCCGGCCCGGCGGTGCGCTCGCGAAGACCCCTGCGGGAGGCCAAGATCACCGTTTCGGATGTCGAAGGGGACCCCGGCTGGTACAAGGTCAGCATGCTGGTGCGCCCGCACTTCAAGTACATGGGGGCATTCTTCACGCTGTCTCTGGTCGGGAAGCTGGACAAGAAGTAGGACCGTGGAATGTGCCCCGGTCCCGGACCGGGTACACCGGAGCGGCGGCGGACCGGTGACACGCCGCCCCGACGGCTGGTCTTTCAGTCACCACAAGGAGTCAGGCCATGGCGGAGACTGTTCACCTCTATCTCAAGGCGAACAATTCGGACATCCAGGGAGAGAGCTCGCAGGTCTCCCTCGGGCGCGAGAACAGCATCGAGTGCGTCTACTACGATCAGGCGGTCAGCACCGCCCGGGAAGCGGGCAGCGGCATGGCGACCGGGCGCCGGCGCTATGAGCCGATCATCATCCGCAAGCGGATCGACAAGGCCACGCCCTTGATCTACAAGGCGATGGCCCAGAACGAGCGGATCGACGGGACGTTCAAGTTCTTCCGCCCGAATCCGGTCGGGGACGGCACGACCGAGCAGTACTACACCGTGGAGATCAAGAACGGCCGCGTCTCGGCGGTCCGGAACTACTCCCCGGACTGTATCGACCCGGTGTCGTGCAGCATGCCGGCGATGGAGGAGGTCCAGTTCGTCTTCCATACGATCGTCTGGACGTACACCAACGGCGGAATCACGCACGAGGACACCTGGTCCGAGAACCGGTGATCTGCTGAGGCAGCACGCCTGCCGGAACGGCGATGGGGGCGGCGTCTCCCCGGGAGGCGGCGCCCCGCCGGCGGGGGGCGCGCCCTCGCCGCTGGGGGAGGGCCGCGCGGAGCCCGCACGGAGCCCGCTTTGGGCGTGGGCGTGCGTCCAAACGAATGCCGCGGGAGAGAAGCCTGCTGGAACGTCTCCGTCAGCCCGAAGGCGAACGGGATCGGAGCATCCATGAGAACACGGGCCGCCTCGTCGAGTCGGTCCTGGGCAACCTGCGCCGCCTGCTCAACTCGCGGCACGGGGTCGCTCCGATCGCCGCCGACTACGGGATTCCCGATCTCTCCGACGTGATCCACAGCTTTCCCGAGGCGACCTCCCGGCTGCGCCTGGCGATCAAGGCGACCATCGAGCGGTACGAACCGCGCCTGCGCCGGGTGACGGTGCGCAGCGTGGAGAGCCCGGACGAGCCGCTGGTGCTTCGCTACGAGATCACGGCGGAGCTGGTGTCCGAGGAGCGCGGCTCCTCGATCTGGTTTGAGACCCGGATCGACCCGAACGGGGAGGTCCGGCTGCGCACTTGAGTCGCCCGGGGAGCGAGGACCAAGGCCCGGCATGCTGGACAAGTACTATCAGGAAGAACTGCTCTACCTGCGCGAGCTCGGAGCGGAGTTCGCGCGGGCGCACCCGACGTCGGCCTACATGCTCTCGGCTCCCGGCAGCGACCCGGATGTGGAGAGGCTGCTCGAGGGATTCTCGTTTCTCTCGGCTCGGATCCGGCAGAAGCTGGAGGATGAGCTCCCCGAGGTCACCCACGGGCTGATGGCGTTGCTCTGCCCGCACTACCTTCGTCCGGTGCCCGCCATGGCGGTCCTGGAGTTCCAGCCGGTGCTGGCCGCGCTCCGCCAGACCCGCATCGTGGCGCGCGGGACGGAGGTGCGCTCCGTGCCGGTGGAAGGGACCTCCTGTCGCTTCCGGACCGCGTATCCGGTGGAGCTGAACCCCCTCTCGCTCGAGGAAGTGCGCCTGGAATCCGGCGCCGGGCCCTCCCGGCTGTTTCTCCAGTTCCGTCTCTGGAATCAGGCGCGACCGGAAACCCTGGACCTGCGCCGCCTGCGGTTTCACCTCCACGGCGACCCTTCGGTCGCCTATGCCCTCCACCATCACCTGCGGACCCATGTACAGGAAATCGTACTCCGGGAGGGGGGAGCGGGAGCGAATGGATCTCCGGCCGGCGGCCTGCGCCTCGTCGAGGTCGGTTTCGGGGACGAGGAAGCGGTGCTGGACTACCCGGCCCGCTCGTTCTCCGGCTATCGGTTGATCCAGGAGTACCTGGCCTTTCCGTCCAAGTTCCTCTTCCTCGATCTGTTGGGCCTGGAGCCGCTGCGAACGATGGGCGCGCTGGAGCGCTTCACCGTCGAGATCCGGTTCGACCGGGCCTTGCCGCCGGGGTTGAATCCGACCAAGGAGGAGATCCGCCTCTTCTGTACCCCGGTGGTGAACCTCTTTCCGCATGAGGCGGATCCGATCCGCGTCGATCGCACCCGCAGCGAATACCGCCTGCGCCCGGCCGGAACCGAGCCGCTGCACTACGAAATCAACTCCATCGACGCCGTCACGACCACCCGCACCGGGAGCGGCGAGGACCGCGAGGTGCCCGATTTCTACTCGTTCGACCACGGCGACGGCGAGCGGCTGGTCTATTACGCCGCGCGTTACCGGCCTTCGGTGGTGGACGGCCGATCGGATCTCTACGTGGCATTTGTGGATGCGCGCGGTGGCGACCGGGCGCCGGAAGCGGAGACCGTCTCGGTCCGCCTGACCTGCACGAACCGCCGGCTGCCCGAGGCGCTGCGGGTCGGCGACCTGCAGATCTCTTCCGAGAACACGCCGGAGTTTGTCCGCTTCCGCAACCTGGCGCCTCCGACCGCGTCGATCCCGCCGCCCCTGGAGGGGGACTTGCACTGGCGCCTGCTCTCCCACCTGGCGCTCAACTATCTCTCCCTGGCGGACGCGGAGACCCTGCGGGGCATTCTGGGTCTGTACAACTTCCAGACGCTGCACGACGCTCGGGCCGCCGCGGCCAACACCCGCCGACTGGCCGGAATCCGCGAGGTCCGTTCCCGTCCGGGGCATCTGGTCCGGCGCGACGGGGTGGTGCGCGGAACGGAAGTGACGGTCGACCTGCAGGAAGACCACTTCGCCGGCGAAGGAGATCTCTATCTCTTCGCTACCTTGCTGAATGAGTTTCTTGCGCTGCACGCCACGTTGAACTCCTACACCCGGCTCACGGTGCGGGGAGTGCAGCGTGGAGAGGTGTACAGATGGCCGGCGCGGACGGGCAAGCGGATCCTGGTCTGATTCGGCAGCTGCCGGCGGCGGCGGGGGGCATCCCGTTCATGCAGCTGGTCTATCTGCTGCGCCGGTTGGATCCGGACGCGGTGGCGCCGGGCGGCGTGGGGCCGCCGTCGGGCGAGAATCTGCGTTTCCGGGCCTCCGCCAGCATGGCGTTTGCCCCGACCGACCTCGAGAGCGTGGAGGAGGTGACCGATCAGCCCGATCCCTGGGAGCCGCCGCGTTCCCGGGTCCGCGTCACCGTGAACTTCCTGGGGTTGTATGGGCCGGCCTCGCCGATGCCCAACCACGTGACCGAGGACATCCTGCAGAACGCTCCGGACGCGGAACAGGTGCGGGACTTCCTGGATTTGTTTCATCACCGACTGATTTCGTTTGTCTATCGCGCCTGGGAGCGGGTGCGGGGGTACCTGGTGTTCCTCCCGGACGGTTCGGACCCGTTCTCCCGGCGTGGGCTCAGCTTCGTCGGCCTGGGTACGGCGGGCGCGGCGGCGACCCTCCCGCTCTCGCCGGTGCCGCTCTTGCGGGCCGCCGGGCTCTATTCCGATCAGCACAGATCGGCGGCCGGGCTGGCGGGGTTGCTGCGCGATCGCCTGCCGGGGGTGAACGTCGAGGTCGACTCCTGCGTCGAGACCCGGGTGTCGCTTCCACCCGACGCGCGCGCCCATCTCGGCCGATCCGGCCGCCTGGGAGAGGACGCTCGCCTGGGGGAGTCGCTGTCGGACCTGTCCGGCACCTTCCGCATCCGGTTGGGACCGCTCTCGCGAGAGCGGTTCCGCGACCTGCTTCCCGACCGGCAGGGGCTGGCCCGCCTGGTGGCCCTGATCCGTTTCTACACTCCCGATGCGCTTTCGATTTCGTTGCGCCTTGTTCTCCGGGGGAGCGAGGCGCCGCCCTTGCGCTTGTCAGCGGATCCGAACCTGCCGTTGGGGAGGATGAGCTGGCTGCTTTCCCCGAAGACGAGCGAAGTCGAACTCGACCTTTCCCCGCGCGGGCTCGACCCGTTGCCGGCGTCCGTCTAGACCGCGGCTTCCTGGCTTCTTACACGGAGGGATCTCGAAATGTTGGAACTGGACGTCAAAGGGCTGGTTCACCGCCTCAACCGGTACACCCGGAAGTCGCTCGAGTCGGCCGCCGGACTGTGCATTTCGCGCGGGCACTACGAAGTCACCGCGGAGCACCTCCTTCTCCAGTTTCTCGAAGACCCCGAAGCGGATGTCCTGAAGATCTTCCGGCACTATGGCCTGTCTCCGGCGCGTCTACTGGGGGCGGTGCAGCACGCGCTCGACCGGTTCCGGGGGGGAAACAGCGGCCGGCCGGTCTTCTCCCCGCTGTTGCTCGAGTGGATCGGGGACGCGTGGATGATGGCCTCGGTCGAGCACCAGGACACCGCGGTGCGTAGCGGCACCCTGCTGCTGGTGCTGGCCCTGCGTCCGGATCGCTACGCCAGCACCGACCTGTCCGAGCATCTGGAAGGCATCAAGCGGGACGAGTTGCGGCGCGACCTGTACCGGATCTGCGCCGGCTCGCGCGAAGCAGAGGCGCCGGCGGATGCCGCGGGCGCTCCCGCGGCCGGCGCTCCGGGCCGGCCCGCCGAGGAGACCGCCATCGGCAAGTTCACGGTCGACCTCACCGAGCGGGCCCGCCGGGGGGAGATCGACCCGGTCTTCGGGCGGGAGCGGGAAATCCGGGCCATGATCGACATCCTGGGGCGAAGGCGGAAGAACAATCCGATCGTGGTGGGCGAGCCCGGTACGGGCAAGACCGCCGTGGTCGAAGGCCTGGCGCTGCGGATCGTGAAAGGGGACGTCCCCGACGTGCTCAAGGGGGTGCGCCTGATTTCGCTCGATCTGGGGCTCCTGCAAGCGGGCGCCGGCGTGCGTGGGGAGTTCGAGAACCGCCTGAAAGGGGTCATTTCCGAGGTGAAGTCCTCGCCGATCCCGATCGTGACCTTCATCGACGAGGCACACACCCTCATCGGCGCCGGGGGGACCGCCGGCGGCAGCGATGCCGCGAACCTCCTCAAGCCGGCGTTGGCCCGGGGCGAGCTGCGGACCGTCGCCGCCACCACCTGGTCGGAGTACAAGAAGTACTTCGAGAAGGACGCCGCGCTCGAACGCCGTTTCCAGGTGGTCAAGATCGACGAGCCGACGGCTGAAGCCGCCATTCTCATGTTGCGCGGTCTGCGGGAGCGCTACGAGGCAGCGCATGGGGTGCGGATCCGCGAGGAAGCGGTCGAAGCGGCGGCCCGGCTGTCGAGCCGATACATCTCCGGCCGACAACTCCCGGACAAGGCCGTGGATCTGATGGACACCGCGTCGGCCCGAGTGAAGATCGCGCGAGCCACTGTCCCGGAGGCGGTGGATGATCTGGACCGCAAGCTGCAGGAGCTGGATCGCGAGCGGGACTCGCTGCGGCGCGAGGAGACGCTCTCGGGGACCGACAATCCGGTCCGGCTGGCTGAACTGGATCGGGAGGACGAGAACCTGCGGACCGAGCGGACGCGCCTCATCACCAAGTGGGAGGCGGAGAAGAGAGCGGTGGAAGAGGTGCTGGCCATTCGCGCCCGGCTGGAGGGCGGCGAGGCCGCCGTGACGGGACCGGCCCCGGAGGGCGGTGCGGCACGCGGCGGCGGTCCCGCAGGTGAGAAGGCGACGGACCCGAAAGCCCCGTCGCCGGCCCGGCCGCCAGCGAACGCAGATGGGGCCTCCGGTACGGCGACGGGGCAGGAATCCGCTTCGCCGCCTCCCGCGCCGTTGACGGAGGAGGAGCGGGCCGCCCTGCGCGCGGAGCTGGCGCAGGCCCTGGCCCGTCTGGCGGAGACGCAGGGAGCCGTGCCGCTGGTGCCGGTCGATGTCGATGGCAGCGTGGTCGCGGCTGTTGTCTCCGGGTGGACCGGAATCCCGGTGGGGAAGATGGTCAGCGATGAGGCCACGGCGGTTCTGCAGTTCCGGGACCGGATGGCGGAGCGGATCAAGGGTCAGGATCAGGCGCTGGAGGCGGTCGATCGCGGCATCCGCGCCGCGCGGGCCGGGCTCAAGAACCCGCAGACGCCGATCGGAGTCTTCCTCTTCGTGGGACCCAGCGGAGTGGGGAAGACCGAGACCGCCCTCACCGTGGCCGACCTGATGTTCGGGGGGGACAGATTCACCACGACGATCAACATGTCCGAGTTCCAGGAGAAGCACACGGTCAGCCGGCTTCTCGGCTCTCCTCCCGGGTACGTCGGCTATGGCGAAGGCGGTGTGCTGACCGAAGCGGTCCGGCAGAAGCCGTATTCGGTCGTCCTTCTGGACGAAGTGGAGAAGGCCGATCCCGAGGTCATGAACGTCTTCTACCAGGTCTTCGACAAGGGGATGGCGGCCGACGGCGAAGGGCGGATCATCGACTTCAAGAACACGGTGATCTTCCTCACCAGCAACCTGGCGACCGACGTCATCATGCAGATGTGCACCGGGCCGGTGCCGCCCACCGTGGACGAGGTGAAAAACGCCATCCGACCGATCCTCTCCAAGCATTTCAAGCCGGCGCTTCTGGGCCGCATGGAGATCGTCCCGTTCTATCCTTTGGGCGGGGAGTTCCTGAAGTCGATCATTCGCCTGAAGCTGAAGAAGATCGTGGGGCGGATGCAGGACAGCCATCGCATGCGCCTGGAGGTCGCCGAGCCGGTGGTCGAAGCCATCGCCGCGCGTTGCCAGGATCCCGATTCGGGTGCCCGGGTCATCGATCACATCGTCAACCAGAACCTCCTGCCGCTCCTCTCGACGCGTCTGTTGGAGAGGATGGCGGAAGGTCCGCTGCCCGATTCGGTGACCGTCGGGGTGGGCGACGGGGACGGTTTCAGCGTCACCTTCGGGAGTTAGCACGGGCGTTGCGGGCGCCGGCCGGCCGCCGTCCCGCGTGGAGGACGAAGGCCGGACGCGAACGTCGGCCCCACGTCCGGACAGGAGGACCCGATGCCTGACACAGCGCGGCCGATTCACTTCACCTTCGAGGTTGGAGATTACGGTCCGGACGAGCTCCTGGTCACCTCGTTTCGGGGCACGGAGGGAGTCTCCGAGCTCTTCCGCTTCGAGATCGAACTGGCCTCCGAAGATGCCGAAGTCGATTTCGAGGCAGTGGTCGGACAGAGCGCCACGCTGAAATGGAGCGAGTCCGACGGAGACCGCTATGTCCATGGGATCGTTTCGGCGTTTGAGGCGACCGGCTTTGGACGTCGCTTCACCCGTTACCGGGCGACGCTGGTGCCCGGCGTCTGGCCTCTGACCCTGATCCGCCGCTCCCGGATCTACGAAGACCTGCCGATCGAAGAGATCATCCGCCACGTGCTGGAGGATGACGGCGTTCCGTCGGACCGGTTCGAGATCAACCGGGCTGAGATCCACCGGAACCGGGAGCAGTGCGTTCAGTACCAGGAGAGCGATTGGGATTTCGTTTCCCGGCTCATGGAAGCCGAGGGGTTCATCTACTACTTCGAGCAGACCGAGGAAGGCGCCGTGCTCGTGATCACCGATCGGACCGATGGGCGACCGGCGATCGAAGGCGATGCCGACATTCCCTTCCGGGACCCGGGGATGGGCGTGGCCGCGCAGGGGCAGATCTGGCAGTTTCGGGCCCGCCGGGAGGTCCGCCCGACGAAGGTCGTTCTGCGGGAATACGACAACCGGCACCCGTCGCAGTATCCCGAGGAGAAGTTGAGCGCCGACCTGGAGCCGGCCTTCGATCAGGAAGCGCTCTGCGACTACGAGTACCCGGCCGGGGTGATCGATTGGGGCGTCGAGGCGCCCCTCCCGACGTTCCGGCTGGAGGCGCTGCGATCCGGGGATCTCGCCATGTCCGGGGAGAGCAACGTGCCCCGGCTGCGCCCGGCCCACCGCTTCACCCTCACGGGCCATCACCGCGAGGGATTCAACATCGAGTACCAGATCATCCGCGTGCTGCACGAGGGAGGCCAGGAGCAGGCGGCGCAAGAGGAGGCGGCCCAGGAGGGGCGCACCGTCTATCACAACTCCATCCAGTGCGTCCCTGCCGACGCCCACTGGCGGGCCCCGCGCCGGACGCCCATTCCGCGGATCCGCGGCCCCCAGACGGCCCGCGTCCTCGGCATGGGCGAGGAGGAGATCCACGTCGACCAGTTCTGCCGCATTCGGGTCGAGTTCCACTGGAGCCGCCACGACGGGCAGAACGACGACGCTTCCTGCTGGATGCGGGTGGGCCAGAGCTGGGCCGGCGCGGGCTGGGGCGCGCTCTTCGTCCCGCGGGTCGGTCATGAAGTGATCGTCCACTTCCTGGAAGGCGATCCGGACCGACCGTTGGTCGTCGGCAGCGTGTACAACGGCGACAACCCTCCTCCCTACGAACTGCCCGCGGACAAGACCAAGAGCACCATCAAGTCGGAGTCGTCCGTGGGCGGAGGCGGATTCAACGAGCTTCGGTTCGAGGACGCCAAAGGCTCGGAGGAGATCTTCCTGCACGCGGAGAAGGACTGGAACACGGTCGTCGGGAACGACAACAGCGAGAGCATCGGCCACGACCAGAGCATCTCCGTCAAGCACGACCGGCACAAGACGATCGACAACGACTCCACGGAGGAAGTGAAGGGCAACAAGAGCGTCACTGTCCGGAAGAACTACACCGAGGAAGTGACGCAGAATGTCTCCCTCACGGTCAACCAGAACCGCACCGACCATGTGGTCGGGAACGTGGACACGACCATCGACGCCAACGAGACCCGCGTCATCGGCGGCGCGCAGTCGACCTCGATCACGGGGACGTTGTTGATCATGTCCAACGGCACGCAGGACATCACGAGCGCCTCGGACATCCGGATCACCTCGAACACAGAGGTCGCGATCGGTGCGCCGCAGATCACAGTCCAGGCCGACAACCAGATCACCCTGGCGGTGGGCGGCAGCCAGATCGTCATCACCCCGGGAACGATCCGGATTTCCTCCGCATCAATCGCCATCGGCGCGAGCGGGGGAACGGACCTGCAGGGGGCCACGGTGAGCATCCTCGCGGACAGCGACTGCACGGTCTCCGCCGCCACCCTCACGTGCGAGGCCACCGGAGCGAACACGGTGCGCGGGGCCAACGTGACGGTGAACGGATCGGGCGGGGTCACGATCCAAGGCGCATCGGTGGAGCACAACGGGTAGCCCGGTTTGTAGGGGCCGAGGTTCGGGCAATGGAGCTTCAGAATCCACATCCGGTCTCCGCGACGCTGACGGTCAGCGAGATGCCCGGCTATGGCCGGCGCGTGGCGATGGCGGTGGCCAAGGCCACGTTCGACGTGGCCGGCGGGAAGGCTGAGCTGGAGACCCAGGCCCCGCTGGAGCTTCTGCCGAAGGACACGCCGACCCCGCTCGGCGAGCTGCCCCGCGATGACCTGCCGCGCTGCGATCCGGTGTTCGAGGTGATTCTCCTGGGCCAGGCCCATGCTCCCGGCGGCGCGCCCTGTACCCGCATGGACGTGTCGTTGGCGGTGGGAACGGCCCGCCGGGAGTTCCTGGTGAGCGGTGACCGGCGCTGGGAGAAAAAGGGGAGGCGTCCGCGGCCCACCGATCCGGAACCGTTCACGGTGATGCCGCTCACCTGGGATCGGGCCTTTGGCGGCACCTGCGCCGTGGAGCTCGACCGCGAGTCGTTCGTGGATCTTTCGGATGTGCGCAATCCGGCCGGGCGCGGCTGGGACCCGGCCCCGGATGCCGAGGCGCTGGCGAAGCGGATGAAGTCCCCCAAAGGGTATCCGAAGTTTGACCCGACTCGGCTCTTACCGAATGTCGAGCGTCCGGAAAGCCCGGTGGCTGCCTGGGAAGACGCGCCGGATCCGGCCTGCTGGGCGCCGGTGCCGACGGCCTCCTCCATTCACGCCCTGCGCATGGTCCAGGACGGCCCGGATGGCCCACAGATCGGTGCGGGAGTCTTCCACCGCGCGCACCCGGATTGGGTCCTGCCGACGGTGCCGGAGGCAGAGGCAATCGTCGAGGCGCGCGGCGTCACGGAGCGGGAGTGGTGGCGCTTCCCCATGCCGAGGATGGCGGTGCGCGTCGATCTGCACACCAACGGCTCCACGCGAGTCATCGAGCTGGCGCCGCACCTTCTGGCTCTGCTGCCGGAGGAGTCGCGGTGCTATCTGGTCTTCCGGGGCTGGATCGAAGTCCCGCCACCCGACGGTGAGCCGCGGTCCGCGCGCCTGCGACTCGAGGAGGGCTGGGACGGAGGCCGGCCATGAAGGTCAAGATCAACGTCATCTACGACTTCTCGGTGGGCGCCCTCACCCACAACATGCTTGCCCCGCCGGCCATCCCGGCGCCGGTGCCCACGCCCTCGATCGAGATGATCTGCACGATGATGTGGACGCTGGGCTTCCTGGCCAACCAGAACAAGTTCAGCAACGCCGGGAAGCCGGTGACCCACCGCGGCTTCTGGATCGTGCTCGACGGCCACGACTGCGGCATGATGATTCCCGACGTGACCATCCCGCCGGCGCCCAACATCGCCTATCCGCTCTTCTGGCCCTTCTCCAGCCGCAAGCCGGTGTTCGCGGCGAGCACGGTGAAGATGAACGGGACCCCGGTTGCCTGCGCGCAGCTCCTCGGCCTTCCGCCGATCCCGATGATGACCTGTGGCGATCCCATCGGCGCGCCGACCACGCAGACGATGATCAACGTCTTCAACGGCGTCCAGGTGGGGCTCACGTGGCTCGATATCCTGTGCGGCGTGATCACGATCGTCTTCTCGATGGCCACCGACTACGCCTTCTCCAAGATCCCGTTCGACCAGGTCTTCGGCGGCCGGGGTCTCGGCACGTTGATGGAGAACTTCCTCGGCACCGCGCTCGGCAACTCGCTCAAGGGGCTCTCGGCTCCCGCGATCCTGTCCGGCTTCATCACCAGCTCGCTGCAGGGCAATCCCACAATCACCGTGTCGGCCGGCCTCCCGTTTCTGGGGGGGCAGGTCGCCGTCTCGCCCATGGCCGGCGAAGGACAGCCGTCGGTCGTGGCCCAGGGAAACATCCCCTTCACTCGCATGGACACCACGGGTTCGGGTGCCGCATTCGGCACCCCGGTGACACTCTGATGGCAAGACAGCCGACAAACGACGCCTACGACGGCGAGATTGTCCTGACGCCTCTGCGCGGCGAGACGACCGAGGCCCACGCGCTCTTCAAGCTCACCTATGCGCTCGCGCCGGGCCGATGCGCGCCTGCGCCCGCGGAGCCGCTGCTCCACGACTGGCGCGATCCCGAGCTGGAGCGCCCCAAGATCGGCGGCAGCGACTTCTGGCTGGCCAAGCCGTTCACGGACCTCGTGGTCCAGGGAGAGGCCTGCGCACCGGGAGGCAAGCCGGTGGCTCGCCTTACGGTGCGGGTCTCGTTGGGAGAGACGCGCAAGGACGTGACGGTCTGGGGCCAGCGCGCGATCACCTGGCCCGAGGGCCGCCCGCGGATCGGCGCGCCGGAGCCGTTTGTGGCAGTGCCGATGACCTGGGAGAACGCCTACGGCGGCATCGACTGGCGGGTACCGGTTCCCGGGGCCGATCAGAAGACCTTCACGGCGATCCCCGAGCTGGCGATCCGGGTCCACTTCGAACACCCGGGGATGTATCCGCGAAATCCGTTCGGCATGGGGTACCTGGTGCATGAGGGCGAGGTCCCGGAGATGTTCGCGCCGCACCTGGAGGACCCCGCGGACCTCCTGACCGAGGAGCGCCTCATCACCCGCGATGCCTCGGCCTGGTGGCGGCAGCCGCTGCCGTGGGGCCTGGACTGGACGCACCCGATCATGTTTCCGCGCGTGTGCTGGTTCGGGCCGGAGATCGATCCCTGGTTCCCGACGAAGGATGATGCCGCGCTCGCGGAAGTGCGGCGCGGGTTTGTCGCCGAGAACTTCCGGCGCACGCGCTGCCCGGGCGGGACCGTGGACGATCGTTTCTTCCAGGGCGGCAGCCACGGCCTGGTGATCACTCGACCGGCCGCGGGGCAGGTGCTGTCGATCACCGGCATGCACCCGGAGCACGATCTCCTGGAAGTGCCGCTGCCGGCGACCGAGCGGAAGATCGTCTTTGAGATTGAAGGGAAGCAGACGATTCGGCCCGCCCGGCTGCACCATATCGTCTGCCGGCCGAACGAGCTCGTCTTGAACCTGGTCTTTGCCGCGGAGGCGCCGCTGCCGCGGCCGTTCGTTCCGGGCATCCACAAGGAGATACCGGTGAGCGCCGCGCTCGACGGCGAGATGCCGGTGCAGTTCCAGACGCCTGTTCCGGTGCGCGAACGCCTGGCGTCACTGCGGGCTGCCGAGGAGAAGCAGACATGAACCAGGAACCTCACGCGGTGAGTCCGGTGCACCGTGCCCTCGTTGATTCCGGCCCGGCAGAACGGGCCGAGGGTCGGGACATCTCCGCGGCCGGGAGCAAGTTCGGTCCGCTCGCCGCTTTCGACTTGGTTGAGATCATCGCGGCGGAGACGGCTCCGGGCGTCGGGGAGCTGCCAGCGGAAGCGCGAGAAGGGCTCACACCACCGATGCCGGGCCGCGGGAACGGGAATGCTCCGCAGGGATCCCGGCTGCCGGAAAGCGACACCGCGCCTGGTCTGGACGCGCCGGAGAGGACTACGCCGCCGGCGGCGGCCTCCGGCACCCCACTCTCCGCGTTCGTGGGCTTCTGTGTCGAAGAACGGCACCCCAGCCTCGCCGGCCGGGTTCTGGTTCGCGTCGCCGAGAGCTCCGGCACGCGCGAGGTGTGGGTCGCGACCCTCGCGCACTTGCCGGTGCGGCGCGAGGACTGTGTGCTCCTGCTCCAGCCCGCCAACTGGCCCGAGCCGCTGGTGGTCGGCGTGGTCAATGGCCTGCGGGAGCGCACCCGGGCGAGCCACGCGGCGGCGGCTCTGACCCTGAAGGACGACCAGACGCTGGAAATCCGAGACCCGGATGGGACTCCCTTGCTGGCGATTGCCCCGTCGGCCTCCGGTCCGGTGTTACGTCTGGCGCGCGCCGACCAACGGCTGGAGGTCGCCGGCCGCCTGGTCTTGGCGGCCGACGCGATCTCCCTCGCGGCCCGGGGAGAAGTCTCCGTGGATGCCGGCGGCGATGTGGTCGTGACCGGTGAGGAGATCAAGCTGAACTGATCGCCGGGCGCCGGGCATCTGCGAATGAGATGATACGTATCTGACGTCACACCCCTGCGGTGAACCGTCCGGCGGTCCCTGGCGATCGGTGGTCTCGTCTTCCTCCCCGCCGCGCTGATTCGGCACGACGTTCCGTGGCACACGTGCTCCGGCAACGAGCTGCGAGAGACCGAGACAGGAGAGACCGAGAGATTCGGCGTCTTCGTCCTTTCGAGGTGCTGGCTCCGCCATGCCCATGCTACCGTGACTGATTCTGCCTGTACCCACATTCAGGTCCGCGATCGAGCAAGAGCCGGTTACCGGACCAGCAAGGAATGAAAGGAAGAAGGACATATGCGTCGTTTTCCCATGGATCGAACAACTGCCGCGCTGCTGATCGCGTTGCTCTGCGCCGCGACCGGCGCGCTCGCCGCGGGACCGATCGTCTCCGGCGAGGTCGCCTCGGGATCGTTTGTGGCCCCCGGCTTCTCCGAGACCTGGACCTTTGGCGGGTCGTCCGGTCAGCGCGTGCTGATCGCGGCAGTTACGACCGGCGGCGCGGCGAACACGCTGATCCGGCTCAAGAATCCAGGTGGTGCCGAGGTGATCGCGACTGCAAACGACCGTGTCGACTACCAGCTGCTGTCAACCGGCACCTATACATTGATCGTCGAGGAATCCGGCCTCAACGATCCCGGTACGTACAACGTGTCGCTTCTGAATGTCACCGCCGGGCCATTGACCAACGGAGCGGATCTGGACGGGGGGGCGATTGGCTCGGCGGAGGTGAAGACCGGCACCACGAACCTGGTGGGCGACTTCGACGCGTTCACCTTCTCGGGCACGGCGGGAGACCGGGTGCTCTTCGCGGCGCTGGCCACCACGGCGGCGCCCTACAACACGATGATCACGCTCTACCCGCCCGGGGGCGGGGTGGCGGAGAGCTCGACTGGCGGGGGCGATCGTCTGGATGCGGCGCTGGGCATGACCGGCCTCTACACGGTGGTGATCGAGGACGCGGCCAACGACCATACCGGCAGCTACAGCCTCTCGCTGCTGAACCTCACCGCGGGCCCCCTGACCAGCGGTGCGGATCCCGATGGCGGGACGATCGCCTCGGCGGAAGTGAAGTCGGGGGCGTTCTCGAGCACCCCGGACTTCGATGCCTGGAAGTTCACGGGGACGATGGGGGATCGGGTGCTGCTGGCGGCGGTGAACACCATGGCGGGGCCGCAGAACACGACGATCTACCTCTATCCGCCGTCGGGGAACCCGGTGGTGGTGACGGCGAACGACCGGGTGGAGTACCAGCTGCTGGTGACCGGCACCTACGTCGTCGAGATCGAGGACTCCGGGCAGAACGAGCTGGGGACCTACAACCTCTCCTTGCTGAACCTCACTTCCGGCCCGCTGACCAACGGAGCGGATCTGGACGGGGGGGCGATTGGCTCGGCGGAGGTGAAGAC
>CAYYQN010000041.1:34467-45723 GCA_964473865.1 uncultured bacterium
CCTCTACACGGTGGTGATCGAGGACGCGGCCAACGACCATACCGGCAGCTACAGCGCCACCCTGCTGAATGTCACGGCGGGACCTCTGTCCAGCAACGCCGATCCGGACGGGGTGTACCTCCTCGTCGGGGGCGATTCGATCTCGGGATCGCTGGCTCCGGCTCCGGACTTCGACTGTTTCAAGTTCGCAGGCGTCGTCGGCGATACCGTGCAGATCACGGCCGTGGCGACGTCGGGCCCCATCAACACGACGACCTACATCTACCCACCGACCGGACCGCCGGTGGTCGTGACCACGAACGACGATATCACTTACGTGCTGGCGGCGGCGGGGACGTTCGCCATTGTGATCCAGGATTCCGGGCTCGACGAGACCGGCACCTACAACCTGACCTACGAAGGCCCCGGGAACGTAAGCCAGACGCCGGAGGAGGAGGCATTCGACCGGACGAGAGTCGTGGTGCAGCCGCCGTATCCGAACCCGTTCGTACGGACTGCCACCCTGGGGTTCTCCTTACCCCGAGAGCTACCGGTGCGGATTGCGGTCTTCAATGCGGAAGGCAGCCTGGTTCGCACGATTGCGGATCGGAGTCTGCCGGCGGGACGCCACCGATTCGAGTGGGATGGTCGTGATGATCGGGGGCGGCGCGCTGCGAGCGGAACCTACTACCTGAGCATGCGGGCGGGCGAGACCTCGGACCGGCGGAAACTCATCCACGTGCGTTGAGGCGCCGATTCGACCGTGATGCGGCGGAGGCCCGGGTGAATTCACCCTCCACCCGGGACCGCCGCCGGCGGATCGCGCCGCGCCGTCTCGGTGGCGGCTGATACCTGTTCATTCTCCGTGCCTCAACGGCATCGGCCCGCTTCCGAGGCACCCGTCCTCGCATCCAACCGAGGTCCATCGCCGCCCTTCGCCGGCCCGATCTCCCTCGCCGGGCGGCTCACTCACTCTCGCGGAACGTAACCATGGAGGGTCTCTCATGCATACCACACTTCCGCCCTCTCCGGGGCCCACGCGGAAGCGGCGCGCGGCCCGGGCGGCGGTTTCGGCGCTCGGGGCCGTCATTGCCCTGGGCAGTCCGGCATCGGCAATCCGGACCGAGCGCGTGGCCTCAGGGCTCAATATGCCGATCTTCGTTACCGCGCCGGCCGACGATTCCCGGCTTTTCATCGTGGAACAGCGGGGTGTCATCAAGATCCTCGAAAACGGTGTCGTGCTTCCGACGCCGTTTCTCGATATCGATGCGCTCATTCCCAATCCCGGAACCAACGATGAGCGGGGTCTTCTCGGACTCGCCTTCGATCCCGGATACGCCTCCAACGGTCGGTTCTTCGTCTATTACTACGGTCTCGCCAACCAGACGGTGATCGCGCGATACCTCGTGTCCGGAAACCCTGATGTCGCGGATCCGTTCAGCGCCCAGATCGTCTACACCGTGAACCAGCCGGCCACGAACCACAACGGAGGGACAATCGCCTTCGGGCCGCTGGATGGCTATCTCTACCTCGGTCAGGGGGATGGCGGGGGTTCCGGGGACGCCAACAACCGCGCGCAGAATCCGCTCGATCCGCTCGGCAAGTTCGTTCGCCTCGACGTCAGCGGGCCCAGCGGCTACACCGTCCCGCCGTCGAACCCGTTCGTGGGGAACCCGGCATATCTTTCGGAGATCTGGGCGCTCGGCGTGCGCAACCCGTATCGCTACAGCTTCGACCGCCTGACCGGCGACCTCTGGGTCGCCGATGTGGGGCAGAGTCTTTGGGAAGAGATCGACTTCCAGTCCGCTGCCAGCCCGGGCGGAGAGAACTACGGATGGCGGCTCATGGAAGGGAATCACTGCTTCAATCCCCCCACCGGGTGCGAGGCGATTCCGGGCCTCACCGATCCGATCCACGAGTACTCCCATTCCCTGGGATGCTCGGTGACGGGAGGATACGTGTACCGCGGCGCGGCGATTCCGGATCTGGCCGGAACCTACTTCTTTGCGGACTACTGCTCGGGGACGATCTGGTCGATGAGGTACGACGGAGCGAATGTGAGCGAGTTCACGGATCGGACAGCCCAGCTTGCGCCCGGCGGCGGTCTGTCGATCCAGAGCATCTCCGGCTTCGGAGAGGACGGATTCGGCGAGCTGTACGTCGTCGACCGAGGCACGTCCACGACCGGCGAGGTGTACAAGATCCTGCCGGAAGTGTCGGCGACCGGAGAATCGGTGCTCGGGCGCGGGGCGCAGGAGGACGGGGACGTCCGGATCATCGGGTGCAGGCCGAACCCGGCCACGACCCGCGTGGAGCTGACCGTGGAGACGACGCACCCCGGTCACCTCGTCGTGGAGCTGGTCGATCCGCAAGGACGGTTCGTGCGCCGCCTGGCCTCCGGCGCGCAGGGCCCGGGGACGCGGCGTCTGGCCTGGGACGGCCGCGATGCTGGCGGCCGGGCGGTGCCGGCAGGGGTGTACTTTGTGCGGGCCGGCCTTGACGGACAGGCGTCAACCCAACCGGTGACGGTCGTTCGCTGACATGGAGCCTGTCAGGGAGGGCACGGAGGCCGCCTCCCTGGGTGGGGGCGGCCTGCGCCAGGTGACAAGGGGAACCAGGTCGGCCCGTTGCGCGTAGTGGACGTGAGACGACACGAGCCCGCAACACGGAGGCCGCCTCCCTTTCGGGAAGCGGCCTCCGGCATGATCTCCCGACGCTCGCCCGGGTCCCGCGCCGGCCGCACCCCGCGTTGCATCGAGTTCCGGGGCGTGGCCCGTGCCCATGGGGCCGGCGCTCCTGCCGGATCGGGCTATCGTTGCGATGATGGGGGAGGGGGAAACCCCGGAAGATCGGTGTTGCCGGGTCCGGTCCCGCCATCGTCGCTGCCGCCGCTCAGCACGAGGGCGAGCACGCCGACGAGCGCCACGGCGGCGCCGATCAGGACCCCCTTCTTCTTGTAGAGCGGAGTCGGTGCCGCGCGACTGCTGTCTGCGGCGACCGCGGAGTCGGCCTCGGCCCCCGGGGAGGTCTGCGCCGGCGATGCCACCAAGGCTGCCGCGGTCTGCGCGGGTCCGGGCGGTGATCCCGCCGCCGTCGAGAGGTTCAGAGCGGGCGGTAGCATGAAGAGAGCCAGGCAGAGAAGCGAGGCGACGAGAGGCCGGTAGGCGGGGTGTTCCGGGGGTGGTCTCATGCGCGATCCTCCGATGTTCCGTTCCGTGCGCTCAGGGCGATGGCAGTGAGGTATCCTCCGCGGGTGAAGCGATCGAATCGAGGCACCGCGGCCTTCGTGGCCCCGCCGAGGCCTTCAGGTGTCCAGCCTTCACGGAAAGAACCCTGGCGGGAGCAGAAGGAGTATACTGCGCCCGCCCGTCGCATGATAGCCCCGTGTCGTCGTTCGTCTCGCCCTGATGAGGATCCATATGCACCCGACCCCGTACTCGGAACTGAATGACGTCCTGGCCTGCCTGGCGGCGGGGATCCAGGCGGCCATCGGTTCGAACCTGATCGGTGTCTACCTGCAGGGATCGTTCGCGGTGGGGGACTTCGACGAGCACAGCGACGTGGATTTCATCGTGGCGCTGGAAGACGAGCTGGCGCCGGCGCAGGTGGACCGACTGCAGGAGGTGCACGCGGCGGTCTACGCGCATCCGTCGGAGTGGGCCAGGCATCTCGAAGGATCGTACTTCCCGCGGGAGATCCTGCGGGACGCCGCGCGGCGCGGGGCCAAGCTCTGGTATCTGGAGCACGGAGATCGCTCCCTGATCCGCTCCGATCACTGCAACTCGCGCATTGTGCGTTGGGTGGTCCGGGAGAAGGGCGTGGTCGTCTGCGGACCGCCGCCCCGGACCCTGGTCGATCCGATCGATGCCGATGAGATCCGGGAAGAGATCTTCCGCACCATGGTCGATTGGGGCCGCGAGATCCTCGAGGACCCGGATCGCTTCCGCAACCGCTTCTATCAGGGGTTCATTCTTCTGAGCTACTGCCGCATGCTCCACGATCTCCACAACGGCCATCCCGGTTCGAAACGCCAAGGTGCCGAGTGGGCGAAGGCGGCCTTCGATTCCTCCTGGTCGGCTCTCATCGATCGCGCCTGGGCCACCCGGCCGGATCCGGCGCGTTCGTCGCGAGAGCCGGCCGATCCGGAGGATTTCGAGGCTACGCTGCGATTCGTGGAGTTCGCCCTGGCCGAGGGGGGGCGATCACGAGCCCGGGCCGGCCGGCCGAAGGTCGCCACCTGCGTTGTCCCGGCAGATCGTGCCGGAGGCGCTGCTTCGTTTCCTGATGGATCCGGATCGGGCCGCCGCCGGGCGGGCCCTGCAGGCGATGCTTAAGAGGCGAACGATTGACATCGCGGCGCTCGAAGCGGCCTTTCGCGGCGTGCAGAAAGCAACCTGATCCTGTGCGCTGGCGTGGCTGGACTCTGCTCGTAGGCATCTCCGGGGTGGCGCGCTCCTTCCGGTGCTTCGGATCTGCCATCCGCGCTCTGCTGCTCCTGGCCTGCTGCTCTGTAGCGCCTGCGGCCGGGCCTGCCGCTGCCCGCCTGGAGTATGAGGACATCCACTATGACGCCGCGCTCTACGGTCCCGACCTCCCGCTCGCCGAGCTGATCCAGAAGGCCGGGCTGGTCCTCGACCAGGAACAGCACCTCCCCGGCGCCCGTCTGGAGATCATCAAAAGCACCTACTCGCTCCGTCTCTTCGCGGGCGATTCTCTGCTCAAGACGTACCGGATCCAGCTCGGCAAGTGGCCGACGGGAGCCAAGACCCGCCGGAATGATGGACGGACTCCCGTCGGGTCCTATCGGATCTGCGGCCGCAATGGCGGCTCTCGCTACTACCTCAGCCTGCAGATCGACTACCCCAATGAGCAGGACATCCGCCAGGGCCTCGAAACCAAGGCGATCACGCTGGCGCAGGCGGAGGCGCTGCGAGCGGAACTTGCCTCCGGGAAATGCCCGACCGGCCGGACCAGGTTGGGCGGCGAGATCTTCATCCACGGACAGCACCCGAACGTGACCCGGCGGATCCGGGGAGAACGGCGCCGGCCGTCCGCGCGGAACGATCTGCAGCGCGGCGATCTGGACCCCTCCACCCTGGAGGACTGGTACAACTGGACGCTGGGCTGCATCGCGCTCACGAATCCCGACATCCGGGAGCTCTTCCGGTGTCTTCCCGACGGCACGCCGGTGGAAATCCGGGAGTGAGCCCCGAGGTGGGCGTCCCGTCATCGATGCTTCGCGAGGATCCGCCCGTATCGAGAGCGCAGCACCCCCAGCCCGTAGTCCTTCCACTCGCTCACGCGGCGCGGAGGGACGTCGAGCGAGGATGCGATCCGCCCGATGGTCATGCCGCGGTAGTAATAGAGATAGAGGACGGTTCGGTTCTTCGGCGGGAGTTCCTGTAGCGCCGAGCGGATCGCGGCGTCGAGCTCCTCTCGCACGACCTCCACGTCCGGGGTCGGCGATCGGTCCGGGAGATTCGCCGGAATTCCGGTCGCCGCCGGTCGCCGCCTCCGGAGGTGTTCCGCGATCTTGTTACGGGCCACGGCGTAGACGTAGGTGCCGATCCGGGACTCGCCGCGGAAGCTGCCGCGGCGCAGACCGGCGATGACGTCCTCGAGAATCACACAGGTGAGATCCTCGCAGTCCGGTCCGTGGCGCAACGAGGATTCGACAAGGCCGCGAACCCGAGGCGCAAAGCGAAGGAAGACCTCCTCCTCGGCCGTTCGGTCTCCGGCCGCGATCGCCGCGATCAGGGCTGTCTCGTCGCGCTCCACGGTGTCACCTTGGATCCGGTCCGGTCGATGCGACATCCACTGTGGGGAATCGCGCGGGTCCACGCAATCCCGAAGGCAGTGGTCAGAAGATTGTGGATCTGGCTGGAACTGACTGGCGCAAGCCATTGTTTCAAATGGAGTTGTAGTCTGGCTGAGCACCCCCGGAACAGCGCCGCCCGGCCAGAGAGCGGTCCATATCGCGGCGGATCTCACGACCAAAGAAACGCCACGGCGGCCTGGCCGGGCGGTCACCCCCTTCGACCCGGAGATGGAGCGGCTCTGGACCGTGCTCCGGGATCCGGCGCCAGAGGGCGGGGTTCGCTACGCGTACCCAGCGGCGGCCTCTTCGCGGTTCTGTGACCGGGGGTGCGGTGCGGTCGGGCGGACCGGTTCAGGGGAAACGCCGGGGCGGCATCACGCACGGCGCGCGGCCAGGCCCCGCGCGCAACCCAGAGGAGGCAGCCATGCGATGGAAACGGATCCTGCTCCAGTTTCTGGCGGCCCTGGTGGCCGCCGGACTGTCTGGAGCGCCCGCGGAAGCAGCGATTCTGCGGGTTCCGACCGACTACCCGACGATCCAGGCCGCGATCAGCGCCTGCGCTCCGTTCGACACGGTGCTGGTCGATCCCGGGGTCTACCCGGGGAACCTCGACTTCCTCACCTTCGACATCACCGTCGCCAGCCGCTACCTGCTGACCGGCGATCCGAACGACATTGCGGCCACGGTGATTCAGGCGAATGTCGGGGGCCCTCCGGTCGTTCGGATCGGTCCGGGTCAAACCCGGTCGGCTCGCTTGTGCGGATTCACGATCACTGGTGGGGTGGGTGCCGAAGGGAGCGGGGTGTACTGCGTCGGCAGCAGCCCGACCGTCGATCACAACACCATCACCAACAACTGCCCGCAGTCCAGTGGCGGCGGGGTCCGCGTGGACGACGGGGGCCCGCTGATCCACTACAACACGATCACCGGCAACTGAACGGAGAACCTTGGCGGCCAGTATGGCGGCGCAGGGATCTTCGTCTGGAACGGCACGCCCGATATCCGCCACAACCAGATCACCGGCAATCAGGCCGGTTTTCAGCCGGACATGGGAGACGGCGGCGGGATCTGTGCCATCTTCGGCGCTCCGGTCATCCGCGAGAACGCGATCTCCAACAACCTCGCGCAGTTTCGCGGCGGCGGCATCTTCTGTGAGCACTCCGAGCCCACCATCGCGGACAACGAGATCCACCACAATCAGGCGCTGAGCTACTACGGCGGCGGCATCGCCAGTCGGAACTGCACCTCGATCATCGAGCGCAACGAAATCTACGGCAACTATGGAGGGGACTTCGGCGGAGGGCTCTTCTACTGAATTCCCGGCATGCTCCGCGGGTGCGGAGCCTGGGACCGGGAGACGCCTTGTGACGCCAGGCCGCTTCCCACAAGGCAGGAAGCGCGCGTATCCGACAACCAGATTCACGACAACATCAGCGACATCGGCGGGGGCGGAATCCGCTTCTGCTACTTCTACGGCACCCTGCCGCGACCGGCTTGTGCACGGAACGTCATCTCCGGGAACACGTCCGCGGAAGGGGGCGGCGTACTCTGCTACGAGGCGGACAGCCTGGAGCTGTCGGGCTGTGTCATCGACCACAACACGGCGACCATCCGCGGTGGAGGCCTGGCCTCGACCTCGGACGGTCTGATCCCGTCGATCTCCATGCGCGGCTGCACGCTCGACGGCAACCACGCCCCCGATGTGTCCCTCCCGCCCACCGGCGGAGGAGCCTACGCGGCCGCCGGTCTCTTGACCGTACGAAGCGGAATCGTCGCCTCCAACGCCGGCGGGGGCCTGGTATGTCCGAACGTGAGTCCCGGGGCTTCGATCGACTCGGACTACAGCGACGTCTGGAACAACGGTGCCTACGACTACTATTCGTGCGCGCCGGGGCCGCACAGCATCTCGGACGACCCGCTCTTCTGCGGCCCATCGTCCGACCCGAATGACCCGCCCTGGTACTGTCTCTTCGAGACCTCCCCCGCCAACGGTACCGGCTGGCACGGCGAAGACATGGGGGCCGGCTGGGTGGCCTGTTACTCGGTGGAGGACGTGGTGTTCTATGACAACTTCAGCGATCAGGCCGATGACGGCTGGGTGGTGGAGGAAGAGCAACCCGAGCAGGTCCAGGTGGAGGAGGGGGAGTATTCGCTGAACTCGATTTCCACGGCCGCGCGCTCCTACGTCTCGGCGCTCGAGATCGCCGACCTGGATCTTTCGGTCTGGTTCAAGCCGATGGAGACGCAACTGGCGGGAGAGACGCGGTTCTGCTACCGGATGGATCCGGTCGCCGCGGCGTGCTACGAGCTGAGCATGCGGACCGAAGAGCAGCGCGGAATGCTGGTGCGCTGGGAAGGTGGTCTGGGCTGCATCATGGCCGAGTTCGACTGTCCGGTGGCAGTGGATGCCTGGCAAAGGCTGGATGTCACCGCCAGCGGGGCGCGCCTGACCGGCGTTCTGGAGATTCCCTTCGGAACGATCATCCCGCTCTTCGACCTGGAGGATCCGGTTCCGCTGCCCGCCGGAACGGTGGGGGTGGGGGTCGCGTGGCGTTCGGCTCCCGCTGCCCGCGGAGCCCAGCACACGCACTTCGATCGGATCATGGTCCGGCGGGCCCAGGACTCGAGCTCGACGGTCGATGAGGACGGGAGCGTCTCCGGTCTCGCGCGGCCTCGGGTGGTGGCGGTACCCAATCCGGTCCGCGGGGCGATGACGTTCCGTCTGCTCTCGACGCGCGCGACCGGGCTCGATCTGTTCGATGTCAAAGGCCGGCTGGTCCGCACACTGCACGCGGTTCTGCCGCGGCAAGTCGCGGAGGGAATACGCGTGCTGGCGTGGGATGGCCGGGACCAGGCTGGTCGCCCCGTCCCCAGTGGTGTCTATAGCTGGCGCCTGCGCGGGAGCGACGGTTCCGATGCCGCCGCGCGCGGCCGCCTGGTCATGCTGCGTTGAGGCGCACGGGCACCTCGACCCGGCCGGCGATTCTCGCTTGAGAGAACGGAGGCGCCCTTCGGGGCGCCTCTGCTCTTTGACGGAGCGTGGGGCGGGCCTGCTGCGGCCTTTGCGGTTGCTTCATCTCTGCGGATGCGTTACGATTCCATCACGCGTAAGTGCCGTGCGGATGCTGCTCTGCCACCCACCGGGTGATCAATGTGGCAGTGCTTCAACGTCTCGCGGCGGACTTACCCAGTGGCCGCGACGATGTCCCCCGAGGTGCAGTGGGGAGGTCGTCCGGACTTCCGGGCCTCGTCCGCTGACTTCCCCGTGAAGTTGGAGAGTGCCGGTGACCGATGGAGAGGAGGAGAGGAATGTTGATGCGAGGCGCGGTACTGCTCGCGGTCCTGCTGGGCATTCTGCCTGGTAAGGCGTTGGGGGGGCGAACTTAGGGGGTAGCCTGGTCGTCCATGCCACGTCCATCACCTACACCACGGGTGTAGAGACCTACTGCGGTCAATCCGGGATCGATTCCTGTTCGGCGGTTGTGGACAGTGTGCCCTGGAGTTCCGGACAGCCGGTCGTCTTCTTTGTGCTCGCGGCCTTTCCTCCGGCGTCTTCTTCGCGCCTGAAGGGGATCTCATTCGGCGTCGACTACGATCCGGCCAAGTTCGTGGTCATGGCGTACGGAACGTGGGCCGACTTCGAGCTGCCGGATAGCGACTGGCCGGATCCGGGCTCCGGCACGGCCCAAAGCTGGCTCACCACTCAGACGGGACCCCTGGTCGAGGCGTACTGGATGGCCGGCTACGCCTACAGCGAGCAGTCCCCGGACACGACGTCGTTCGCGGTGATCCCGCACCCGGTCCAGGGAGGGTACTTCGCGGACGACAGCGAGCCGCGACAGGCGGACGAGATCGAAGCCTACGGGCGGCTGGGTTTCGGAACGGCGGGGGCGCTGCCGTGTCCGATCGGCGGCGGCGACATGGTGTGGGTACCGCCTGGCGGGTTGGACGCGGAGGGGAACCAGGGGGAGGAGTCCGAGCCGGCCGAGGGCGAAGGCGACTCGGACGACGAGTTCGAGGCCGCGGGCGATCTCACGTTCGTTGAGATGACCTCGGTGTCGGCCGCCGGGTACGCGGCCACGTATCAAGCGCTCAAGGGTGAATACGGGTTGCGAGTCCTGGTCGGCATCGTTCCGGATGCCCTCATCTGCCGGACTGACGAGTTGCAGCGAGCCGGACTGGAGAGTGACCCGCGGGTGAATGTGGTGACTCTCGGCCCGATCTACCAGCTCGGGGATCTCCTGCCGGGCGAGCTTCAGTTTGCGGAGACAGTGTGGAACCTCCTCCTTGAACCCCTTCCGCCGGAATCGGCGGCCGGTAACTTCGAGGGCAATGATCTGGTCCATGACGAGGCCGACTCGCTGAGGACTCTTGAAGAGAGGGAACGGCAGACGTCGACGTACATGATGGGTGACGTCGGTGTCTCTCTTCTCTTCATGGAGAGCGACTCTGTAGGCCCAGGAATCTGCAAGGATCCCATTACAGAACAGCCGATCCTGGTCGAGGATTGGACGCCTGCGGAGCTTTCGCTGGCGGCGGCGAACATCACGCGAGACCTGATGCGGCTCGTCGACCTCTCCCCTCTGAGCGCGAACTTGACATTCACTCTGCAAGATACCCTCCTGGGTACGGATGACGAGCCGATCCAGGAGGACTCCACGGGAACCTGGAAGTCGGATGCCATGGACGCCCTCCGGGTCAATCCAGCCACGGACTACCGGGATCGGATCTTCTATCTCAACAATCGGCAGCGAGCGGCGTTCGGCTGGGACTGGTGGATAACCGCGTTCGTGATCCGCGATGTTTGCGATCCGGACCACAACCTCCCCCTCATCAATTATCCTTGCGGCTATGCCGACCCAAGCGAAGGGGCGGTCACTCTTCCCTACTTGTGCGGAGATAAGGACCCTCTGCTGGGAATAACTGCACACGAGACGTCTCACCTTTTCGGTGTGCCCGACGAATATGGCTCGCAATGCGATAGTAGCTCGTGTGACCGCCTCTATGGCTATCTCCAGGAACCGAACGCGAATTGCGATAGTTGTACATCGACTCCGGACACCACATGTCTCATGAACCATCTGTCTATCCGGTTCCAACTCTGTCCCTCCACGGTGGCGCATCTCGGATGGAAGGATTCCGACAACGATGGGATCTGTGACCCGATCGACCATCCTGGATGCCAAGTGTCGATGATCGTTGGGAGTGATACCGATTGGATTCGAGTCGGGGATTGGGTTGACATCTACCAACATATCCCCGATCGTACGATCTGGAGGAGGCGTCTCGGTGCTTCGCGCTGGAACACGGATCAAGGGCGCATGGTTTGGGATGGAGTCGACCGAAACGGGGCACACCTGGAGCCTGGGGATAGTTGCTCCTGGAAGGTGATGCAGTTGCCTCTTAGCCCGCATTATTCGCGAAAGCGCGCCGAAAGGCCCATCGGAGGCGTTTGGCGG
>CAYYQN010000042.1:0-38769 GCA_964473865.1 uncultured bacterium
CCTCGGGCGACACGATCCTGATCGGCCCCGGTCGGTACTTCGAGCACATTCCGCTGCCGCTTGATGTGACTCTCACGTTTATCGGACAAGGCGGTGCAGCCGTGACCATCCTCGACGGAAGCGAGGAGATTCCTGGGCGGGAGGGGAGCATCTTGTACTCGGAGTCCAATGGGAGTCTGGGCGACCTGGTCCTGCAGAACCTGTCGTTCGTCGGCGGCAGGGGCTGCAGCCGACCCTCGCCGTCCGCGAGCGGCGGAGGGGCCGTCTACTTTCATCGAACGAGCGGGCAGCTCACGGTCCAGGGCTGCCACTTCGAAGACAATCGGGCCGTCTCGACCGATTGCTGCTGGAACGGCGGCGCCATCCGGGCAAACCACTGCCGCGCGACGCTGATCGAGGACTGCACTTTTCGCGAAAACGTGTGCGGGTACGAGGGATCCGGAGAGAACGGGGAGGACCTGTGGCTGCACGCTGGCTATGGTCCCGGTGAGGTGTGTCATACCATTCGGCGCTGCCGGTTTGACATCGTCGGCCCGCCGTTCTCGTACGGTGCCGCAATCTGGGCGAGCGGGCAGTCGCTTCTCGTGGAGGATTGCTGGTTCGAGAGCGACGCCTTGGCGGCCGACTACCTGTGGGCCATAACCTCTGAAGCCACGGACAACGAGATTCGGAACAACACGCTTATCTCCCGCGGGGGTTTCAGTGGAACCGGAATGCACGTGGTTGGGCCCTACTTCGAATCGGCGAATTGCACGATGCTCGGCAATCGCTTCTGGGCGGAGGCAACCCCACCTTGGTCCGTCGTCCATCTGAAGGCTCGGACCATCATGGAGGACAACTGCTTTGTCCGCGCAGGCGTGAAGGTCAGCACGGAGGCGGAGTGCCGCGAGGTGAACCTCGCCCGCAACGTCTTTTACCAGAGCCCGGTGCTGATCAATGCTCTGGGCGCCAGCACCATCTCTTGCTGCGTCACCTGGCCGGACACGTTGGAGATCAGCCAGCGGTGCCCGGCGCCCGTGATCGAGCACGTGCTCCATGCCGATCCGCTTTTCTGCGATGACGCACCAGGGTCATTCTCCGTCGCTGCCAACAGTCCCTGTCTCGGCCACCCGGAGTTGCCCGACTGCGGAGTCATCGGCGGCGTCACCGCCGGCTGTTCCGGCACCGCGGTGGAGGTGCGGAGCTGGGGGAGCATCAAGAGGCGGTTTCGGTAGGCGGAGCATCTGCCGCCGCCAACGCAGGGCGCCGGGCGACCCACTTGGCTGTCGCCGTGCGGGGCGCGCGTCGCGGTCCCCTCCGCGTGATTCGCTCCGGCGGTGGGCGTCGCCGGACGGTGAGACGCCGCCTACAGCGCCTTCTCGATCGTCGGCTTGAGCCTCTTGCCGCGCAGCTCATCGGTGAGCGCGAGGATCGTGCCGTCGCGTCCGACGAGCACGGCCGTCGGGATCGCGTAGATGAAGAAGGCTCTGCCGATCGCGCTGGTGAATCCCTTCTGGTCGTAGATGTGCCGCCACGTCATCTCGTTCTCGGTGATCCAGGCGCGGTACTTCTCGGGTGACGTGGCCTTCGGGAAGTCGAAGGAGATCGAGAGGACCTCCAGACCGCGGTCGTGATACGCGGCGTACGCCCGGCGCAGACCGGGCAGTTCCTTCCGGCACGGGGCGCACCAGGTGGCCCAGAAGTCGATCAGGAGGACCTTGCCGCGATACTGGTCGAACGAGACCGGTTGGCCATCCAGGTCGGCGACGTTCAGGGGAATCGGCCAGTAGGCTCCGATCAGGTCCTTGATGAAGAGCGTGCTTGCCACCGCCTTTGCCGACGGATCGGCCCAGTGGCGGATTGCGAACTCCCGGACCCGCGGATAGAGGGGGCTTCGGTCCGCCCCGGCTTCCATCAAGTCGAGCGCCAGCCGCCAGGCCGCGGCGCCGCCCGCTTGGGCGCTGCTCGAGTCGATCTGCGCCAGCCACCGGCGCGCCTCGCTCGCGGCCGAGGACCAGGCCGGGGAGGAGGGCTCCGGGCGCTCCCGGCAAAACGCCGCGACCGCCAGATCGAGGGACACCTCGGCGCGGCCGGCCGGAGTCGGCTTGCCCGCGAGGTAGGCCTCGGCCTCCTTGCGCACCCCGTCGGCCAGGGGTCCCCAACGTTCGCCGATGGGGACGGCGCTGGTCAGGATCCGCACCCGGCCCAGCGCGTAGTCGAACGCGGGGTCATCCTTCTTGATCGCGCGCACGCTCTCGAGCTGGCGGGCGCGAAAGTCGACCACGGCGCCCCGGACCTGCCACTGATGCCAGGTGTTCGCCTCCTCGTAGATCTCGCGCAGGCCCCGCGACACGAAGTGATCCAGGCTGTCTTCGGGAACCGGGAAAGGCGGCACGGCGGGAAGGCCCCCGGAGAGATGAGCCAGGCGTCGGTCGTGGTTCTCCGCGGCCTGCCGGAGCAGCGACGCCCCCTCGGGCCGGAGTAGCACCGCGGCCAGATCCGGGTCGCTCTGGAGCGACCGAAGGTTGTCGAATCCGGCCTGCAGAGCCCGCTGGAGCGCGGCGAGCGCCCTCTCGGAGTCACCGGCGCGGCCGTGGGCGCAGGCGATGTTGTAGTTCCCCCATGGACCGCCGGGGATCAGTTTCTCCATCTCGGTGAAGACGGTGATGGCCTCGGCCGTCTTCCCGGCGTCGAGCAGGACGTATCCGGAGTCGCCGAGTGCGGCGTACTTCGTCCGGGTGTCCGGATCGGAATGCAGAAGGCCCGCGGGCTCGCCGGGCGCCGCGGCGGCCACCTGCCCCGGACCCGCCGGGAACCAGGCTGGCGGGACGAAGCCGAGGGAAAGAGCTGCGACTGCGGAGATCAGGAGGGTGTTCGGATGGCGCATGAAGGTCTCCCCGGCGAGCCGGCCTCGGATTCACTCGCGCGGCCGGCTCGCCCGGGTCGGGGACGCGACGAGAGGCGATGCTACTTCTGCTTCGCCTCGGCCAGGCGGCGATCCACGTCGCTCCAGTTCACCACGGCCCAGAAGGCGTTGATCCAATCGGCCCGGCGGTTCTCGTACTGCAGGTAGTACGCGTGCTCCCAGACGTCGCAGACCAGAAGAGGAACCGCTCCCTGCGCGTGCTCGCTCTGATGGTCGTACACCTGCTGCACGATCAGCTTCTCTCCGAGCGGCTCCCACGCCAGAACGCCCCAGCCCGAGCCCTGCACGCCGGCGCTGGCGGCATTGAACTGCTTCTGGAAGCCCTCGTAGCTTCCGAAATCGGCCTCGATCCGTCCCTTGACTTCTCCACTCGGCACGCCACCGCCCTTGGGGCTCATGTTGGTCCAGAGGATGGAGTGGAGCTTGTGGCCCGAAACGTGGAACGCCAGGCTCTTCTCCAGCGCGTTGATGGCTGCGAAGTTTCCCGCCTTTCGCGCCTCGGCGAGCTTGTCCAGCGTGTCGTTGGCGCCGTTGACATAGGCGAGATGGTGTTTGTCGTGGTGGAGTTGTAGGATCTTGGCCGAGAGATGCGGCTCGAGCTCGCCATAGTCGTACTTCAGGTCCGGAAGCGTGTAGACAGACATCGTTGGCTCCTTGCCCCCTCCCGGGGCGGGTACAGGTTCGTTCTGGGGACAGAAGAGTATCCCGTCGCATCCGGGGGCCGTCAACATCCATGGATGCCGCCTCTGTCCCCGATTTCGGGCCGCGCCACCGCCCCGCCGGGAGGCGCTCGGCGAGGATGGCCGAAGGGGCCAGTTCGATGCGGCCCCCGCGGCGGTTAGATGATCGAGCGGTGGGGATGATCGCACGTTGCGGCGGTCGAGGCGTCGCCCGGCCCGGTCGGCCGATCGCGCATCCAACCGGGCGACAGCAGATTCGATCCTGCGCCTGTCGCCAAGGAGGAATTGGGCCATGCCGATGATCTCGGAGAAGGACAGCAAGCTCATCCGCGAGCACCTCAAGAAGAACCTGAAGGACCCGGTCCAGATCGACTACTTCACGCAGGGGGTGTCCCCGGGCGAGTTGCCGATCCAGGAGTGTCAGTTCTGCCACGAGACCGGAGAGCTTCTCCGCGAGGTCGCCGGGCTCTCGGAGAAGATCACACTGCGCGTCCACGACCTGGTCGCCGACGCCGGCATGGCGGAGGAGATGGGGATTTCGCGGGTCCCGGCCTTCCTGCTGTCGGGGAAGGCGCAGGGGAAGGTCCGCTTTCTCGGCATTCCCTCGGGCTATGAGTTCTCCAGCCTCATCGAGGATCTTGTGGACGTGGCCCGGGGCCAGACTGACCTGGCGCCCCGGGCGGTGGCGGAGCTGGCGGACCTGAAGAACCCGGTGCACATCCAGGTGTTCGGGACCCCCACCTGACCCCACTGCCCCCGTGCGGCCAGGTTGGCCCACAAGCTTGCCATCCATCACCCGCTCATCACCGCGGATTGCATCGAGGTCAGCGAATTCCCGGACATGATCCAGAAGTACCAGATCTCGGGGGTGCCCAAGATCGTCGTCAATGAGACGATCGAGTTCGTTGGGGCGCAGTCGGCGGAAGTCTTCCTCGACGCGGTTAAACGGGCGGGGCGTTAGCCCGGATCCGGCGATCCTCCACGGCGTGAACCGACTTCGGCTCGCCGCCTGCCGAACCGGGGCTGGCCTCCTCCCGCTTCCCAATCAGGCAAACGGGGCGGTCCAACTCGGCTCGCGGCCTGCCGGGCCCGGTCCGGGTGACAATCGTGCGGGGCGCGGCGCGCATCTGATCCGAAGATGCGGCGAAGTTGCAGTCCGGCGGCAGCGCTGACCGGGCGTTGCGATCGCCGCGATCCAACGCACTACCACAGAACTTCGCAGCAATGCCGGAGCGTTTCGCACCCCGGTGAAGAGGAGGCCCCATGTCCGTCCTGGTCGGCAAGCCCGCTCCCGATTTCACGGCGCAAGCGGTGATGGGCAACAACGAGATCAACGAGAGCTTCAACCTGCGGACGCACATCAAGGGCAAGTACGCGCTGGTCTTCTTCTATCCCCTCGACTTCACGTTTGTCTGTCCCACCGAGATCCTGGCGTTCGATCACCGCCTGGAGGAACTCACGGCGCGAAACGTCGAGGTGATCGGCGTGAGCGTGGACTCCCAGTTCACGCACCTGGCCTGGAAGAGCACGCCGGTGGAGAAGGGGGGGCTGGGGCCGGTCCGCTTCCCGCTGGTGGCGGATCTGACCAAGTCGATTGCGCGGGACTACGACGTGCTGACGGGCGACAAGGTGGCCCTGCGGGGCACGTTCCTCATCGACCGGGACGGCGTGGTTCAGCACCAGGTGGTGAACAACCTCGGGCTGGGGCGCAACATCGACGAGGCGCTCCGGATGGTCGATGCCCTGCAGTTCACCGAGAAGCACGGTGAAGTCTGTCCGGCCGGCTGGAGCAAGGGCAAGGCGGGGATGAAGGCGTCCACCAGCGGAGTCGCCGAGTACCTCGCGTCTCACGCGAAGGAGCTGTAGGCTAAGGCGCAAGACCGGGCGCAAGGCCGGGCCGCAAAGCAGGGCGCGTGACCGCGCGCGAGGCGGGGCGCAAGGCCAGGGGCAAGGCCGGGTGTGGCGCGGGCTTCCGTATGCCGACCGCTGACGCGCGGAGTTGACCATGTCAGATGCCGGTACCGGGGGCGACGCCCGGGCCGGCATTCTGCTTTTCGGCGACGCCGCCTCGGAGGTACTGTCCTGACCGGCGCCGCCGCCCTCGTCATCCGGCTCGGAAGGGTCGAGTCCGAGACGCCGTGAGATCGTGGTCCGAGGCGCCGCTCGGGACCGGGCCCGCAACCGGTCTGCGTTCGGGAGACGGCTGGGCATGAGGGAGGACCCGTGCTGAACGCGGTCATCGTGGCGGTTGTTCGCGCCCTCCTCTCGCTGCGCTATCGAATCGAAGTGCGAGGACTGGAGAAGATCGTGGCGCGGGGCACCTCCAGGATCCTCATCCTGCCTTCCCATCCCTCGCTTCTCGATCCGGTCATGGTTCTGGCGGTGCTGGGGCACAAGCTCGCTCCTCACTCGGTCGCGGACCAGGACGGCGGTGTCAACGCCAACTTCCTCTTCCGCTGGCTGGGCCGGCGGTTCGGCGTGCGCACCATGCCGCTGATGTCCAAGCACGGACCCGAGGCCCGGGCAGCCATCGAGCGGGTCATGGCCGAGACCATGGCGGGCATGCGCGCCGGGGAGAATGTGCTTCTCTACCCGGCCGGGCATCTATTGCGCAGCAACCGGGAGGACCTGGCCGGAAACAGCGCGGTAAGTTCCATCCTGCAAGAGGTCCCCGGGGTGCGGGTGGTGCTGTGCCGCACTCGCGGGGTCTGGGGGAGCTGCTTCAGCGCCGCGGACGGCGGTCCGGCCCGCGATCTGGGTCGCGAGCTGAGTTCCCACGCGCCCTACATCTGGAAGAACCTGATCTTCTTCACGCCGCGCCGGCGCGTGACGATGGAGTTTGTCGAGCCGGACGACCTGCCACGCCAGGCGGACCGCAACACGCTGAACCGGTACCTGGAGTCGTTCTACAACCAAGAGCCGCTGCCGCAGAACACCTACGTCCCCTACTCGATGTGGGAAAAGGGCGGAGTCCGGGTGCTTCCCGAGCCTCCGGTCCGGGCGACCGAGTCCTCCGCCGCGGGGGTACCGGACGGCACGCGCGAGATCGTTACCCGCTACCTGCAGCAGCTCTCGGGTGTCTCGACCGTGGGGGACACGGACCGGTTGGCCGTCGAGCTGGGTCTGGACAGCCTGCTCATCGTGGAAGTGATGGTGTGGCTGCAGACGGAATTCGGCGTCTCTCCGGCCAGCGTGGAATCGCTGCGCACGGTGGCGGATGTGCTGCTGGCGGCCAGCGGCGAGTCGCTGGCTTCCGGACATGTGCAACTGCGGGCGGTGGATCCGCTCTGGTTCTCCGGGGCGGGAGTGGGCGAAAGGGTCACGGTGCCGGCGGGCCGGACCATCCCCGAGATCTTCCTGCGACAGGCGGCGCGTCAGCCGGGGCGGGCCATCGTGGCGGATCAGCTGAGTGGGGTGAAGACCTACCGCGATCTGGTGACTTCCTGTCTGGCGCTGACCCCGCGGCTCGCCCGGCTTCCGGGGGAGCGGGTGGGCATCATGTTGCCCGCTTCGGTCGCCGCGACGGTGGTCTACCTGTCGGCGCTCTTCGCGGGGAAGACCCCGGTGATGGTGAACTGGACGGCGGGACGCCGCAATCTTCTGCACGCCCTCGAGCTGACGCAGGTGCGGGCGGTGCTGACCTCGCAGGCGCTCACCCGCCGCTTGCTCGCGCAGGGGATGGATTTGAGCGGGGTGGAGAATCGCCTCGTCTATCTCGAAGACCTGTCCGCGACGATCACCCGCGGGGCGAAGCTGGGCGCGTTCCTGCAATCGCGAGTCACCTGGCGCGTCTTGCGCAAGGTGAAGATCGCGCCGACCGCGGCCATTCTCCTCACCAGCGGTTCCGAGAGTCTGCCCAAGCTGGTGCCGCTATCGCACGCCAATCTGATCGGCAACCTGAGCGACACGCTGGGGGTGATCCCGCTCTTTGCGAACGATCGCCTGCTCGGCATGCTGCCGCCGTTTCACTCGTTCGGACTCACGGCGAATCTGCTGGTCGCGGCCTGCGCGGGGCTGCCCACCGTCTTCCACGCGAACCCGACGGAAGGCAAGACGCTGGCCAAGTTGGTGGAGGCGTATCGCGTCTCTCTGATCATCGGCACGCCGACGTTCCTGGGCGGGGTGGCCCGCGCGGGCACCCCGGACCAGCTCGCCAGCCTGCGCCTGGCGGTCACGGGGGCAGAGGAGTGCCCCCGGCGCGTCTATGAGCTCCTGGCCCGGGTCTGCCCGCAAGCAATCGTTCTGGAGGGTTACGGCATCACGGAGTGTTCTCCGATTGTGGCCGTGAACTCCCCGCAGGACCCGCGGCCGGCGACCATCGGCCGCCTGCTTCCCTCGCTGCAGATGGCGCTGCTTGATCCCGAGACCGGGAAGACGGCGCCGCCCGGCGCAACCGGACTGCTCCTGGTGCGAGGGCCGAGCGTATTCTCGGGCTACCTCGGTGACGCGCCCGATCCGTTCGTTCGGCACGAGGGTCAGGACTGGTACCGCACCGGCGACCTGGTCCAGCGGGACGCCGACGGGGTGCTCACGTTCCGAGGACGCCTGAAACGGTTCGTCAAGATCGGCGGCGAGATGATCTCTCTGCCGGCCATTGAGTCGGCGTTGCTCGATTCCATTGGCGCCGCTCTGGAGGACGGGCCGACCCTGGCCGTGGTCGCCTCCAGCGATGCCGACCGGCCCGAGTTGGCGCTCTATGTCACGCGACCGATGCCGCGCGAGGAAGCGAATCGAATCATTGGCGCGGCGGGCCTCTCTCCGCTCCACTACATCCGGCGGGTCATCGCCGTGGACGCGATCCCGGTCCTGGGGACGGGGAAGACGGACTATCGGGCGCTCCAGGAACGGCTGGCCGGCTCCGCGGCGAGGTCGAGCTAATCGCCAAAAGGGCCGTCCGGACGTACCCCGCCGGCCGGCGAGGGTGGGGGAAGACACGGTTCCATTCGCTCAGGGGCCGAGCGTCCGTACACCACCGCAAAATCTTCCGTTGATATAGGACGCTGGGTTCTCTAGATTCCCCTGCGCTGTCTCTGTTTCTGAACGACGGCGGGCCCCGAGACCGTGGGTTGGCGCTGTTTCGATCCGAGTGAAGGCGGGGAGGAGTGCATGAACAGATTTTCGGTAATCCCAGGGTGTTGGCATCGGTTGGCTATCGGATTGGTCCTGGGCGTGCTTTGGGCCGGATGTGGCGGCGAAGACAACCCGACCCAACCGACCGATACGACCCCGCCGGCCAAAGTGAGCGACCTGGCCGTCCAGACGGTTACGACCACCTCGGTCACGTTGACCTGGACCGCGACCGGCGATGACGGCATGACCGGCCAGGCTTCGGCGTTCGATCTGCGGTACGCCGCGGGTGACACGGCCGCGTTCGTCTGGGAGCAGGCCTCGCACGCCTCGGGGCTGCCCACGCCCGGAACGGCCGGTACCCTGCACACATTCACCGTGACCGGGTTGGCCGCCGACTCGCCCTATACGTTCGCCCTCAAGTCCGTAGACGAAAAGGGGAACGCCTCGCTGATCTCGCACCGAGTCCCCGGCCGGACCTCGCCGGGTGCTTCCGGATGCGAGGTGTCGCCCCCGCAACTCGACTTCGGCACGGTCGACCAGGGGAGTTCCGTCGACCGAACGTTCACGATCCGCAACACCGGCGGTGGCACTCTCTCGGGATCGGTGAGCGAGAGCTGCGATGCGTTCAGCCTCACCGCGGGGAGTGGGAGCTTCAGTTTGGCGGCGGGCCAGAGCCGGTCCGTGACGGTGCGGTTCTCGCCGACCGGCTCCGGCAGCTACTCGTGTGCGGTGCAGACGGGCGTGAGCGGGTGTGGGCCGGTGACGTGCGCGGGGATCGGGGCTGGTTCGACGTCTCCGGTGGAGATGGTCCTGATCCCGGCAGGGGCGTTCACCATGGGTAGCGACGAAGGGGAAGGCCAGGACCAGGAGGAGATGCCTGAGCACACTCCCAATCTCTCTTCTTTCTACATCGACAAGTACGAGGTGACCAATGGTCTTTATGTCAGTGCCTTGAGCTGGGCCTTGGGGCAGGGGCTGATCCAGGTCGTCGACGACATCGTCACCGCGGTGCCGGGAGGCGAGGAACTCCTGTTCATGTTCCACGACGTGCCGGTCCCGAGCCGGATCGAATACGCCGGCGGCGCCTTCTCGGCCGAGTCGGGCTACGCCGACCACCCGGTGATCCACGTGACCTGGTTTGGCGCGGCGGCCTACTGCAACTGGCGGAGCGGCATGGAGGGAAGGGCGCTCTGCTACAACCCTTCGTCGTGGGACTGCAACCTGACCGCGAACGGGTACCGGCTTCCCACGGAAGCGGAGTGGGAGAAGTCTTCCCGGGGTGCATCCGACGAGCGGACCTATCCGTGGGGCGATGCGGAACCAACGTGCGATCTGGTGAACTTCACCCCTTCGTTCTCGGCCTGTTTCGACGAGCCCAAGCCGGTGGACGACGCGGAGTATGCGGACGGGGTCTCTCCCTACGGTGTCTGGCAGATGGCCGGGAACGTCTTCGAGTGGTGTAACGACTGGTACGAAGGTGACTACTATGCCTCCAGCCCGACAAGCGATCCGCCCGGCCCGGCGACGGGCGGCAGCCGCGTGAACCGCGGCGGGTCGTGGTGGGATGAACCGTACCACCTGCGCTCCAGCGCACGCCTGGGCTCGGGTCCGGGTGAGGAGTATGACCGGCTGGGGTTCCGGGCGGCGCGGTACTCCGGCGAGCAGGCCGGCTGCAATGTGACGCCGACGCAGCTTCCGTTCACGGCGCAACCTCTGGGCAGTTCGCAGGATCTGACGTTCACGATCACGAACCAGGGGAGCACGACGCTGACCGGCACGGTGAGCGAGGGCTGCGACCACTTCAGCGTGACGAGCAACGGCGGGACCTACAGCCTCGGGGCCGGGGAGTCGCGCGTGGTCACGGTGCGGTTCACGCCGACGAGCGCGGGCCTGCACACCTGTACGATCAGCACAGGGAACGCCACCTGCGGGAGCGTGTCCTGCAGTGGCGCCGGCGAGGGGGGATCGGCCGAATGTGAGGTGACGCCCGGGTCTCTGGCGTTTGGCGAGGTGGCGATTGGTTCTTCCGAGGAGCTTTCGTTCACGATCGAGAACACCGGGTCGGGGAGCCTGACGGGGACGGTGTCCGCTCCCAGTCCGAGCGGGGCCGGGTTCAGCGTGTTGTCCGGCGGTGGGGCCTATTCGCTCGCGGCCGGCGAGACTCAGATTGTCACGGTGTTGTTCGAGCCGACGGAAGCCGGCGCGGCGACAGCCACCATCGACCTGGGGAGCACCGCTTGCGCGGACGTGACGCTGCAGGGCACCGGCACCGAGGAGTCGCCGGTCTGCACCATCGCACCGCCGGCTCTGGACTTTGGCGAGGTCACGGTCGGAGCGAATCAGAGCCTGACCTTCACCATCACCAACGACGGCGCCGGCACCCTTTCTGGATCGGTGAGCGAGAGTTGCAATGCGTTCAGCCTCACCGCGGGGGGCGGGAGCTTCAGCCTGGCGGCGGGCGAGAGCCAGTCCGTGACGGTCCGGTTTGCGCCGGACGCCGAGGGCGAGTTCTCGTGCGCGGTGCAGACGGGCGCCGGCGAGTGCGGCGAACTGAACTGCAGCGGCTTGGCCGTGGCCGAGGCTCCCCCGATCGACATGATCCTGATCCCGGCCGGCACATTCACCATGGGCAGCGACGAGGGCGAGGGCCAGGACGAGGAGGAGATGCCCGAGCACACGCCGGACATCTCAGCCTTCTACGTCGACAAGTACGAGGTGACCAACGGTCTCTATGCCAGTGCCTTGAGCTGGGCCTTGGGGCAGGGGCTGATCCAGGTCATCGATGACATCGTCTACGCGGTGCCCGGCGGTGAAGAGCTTCTGCTCATGTTCCACGACGTGCCGGTTCCGAGCCGGATCCAGTTCGACGGGAGTTCTTTTGCGGCGGAATCGGCGTACGAAAGCCACCCGGTCATCCACGTGACCTGGTTTGGCGCGGCGGCCTACTGCAACTGGCGGAGCGCCATGTCGGGAAAGGCGCTCTGCTACAACCCTTCGTCGTGGGACTGTAACCTGACCGCGAGCGGGTTCCGGCTGCCGACCGAGGCGGAGTGGGAGAAGTCTGCGCGGGGCGCATCCGACGAGCGGACCTATCCGTGGGGCGACGCGGAACCGACGTGCGATCTGGTGAACTTCACCCCGTCGTTCTCGGCCTGTTTCGACGAGCCCAAGCCGGTGGACGACGCGGAGTATGCGGACGGGGTCTCTCCCTACGGTGTCTGGCAGATGGCCGGGAACGTCTTCGAGTGGTGTAACGACTGGTACGAAGGTGACTACTATGCCTCCAGCCCGACAAGCGATCCGCCCGGCCCGGCGACGGGCGGCAGCCGCGTGAACCGCGGCGGGTCGTGGTGGGATGAGCCGTACCATGTGCGCTCCAGCGCGCGCCTCGGCTCCGGCCCCGGGGAGGAATACGACCGGCTCGGTTTCCGGGCTGTCAGGAGGCCGTAGGGGCCGGCTGGGGTCACCCGCCGGCCGATCGACGCGGCGCGTGAAGTCCCACGGGGGAGACGGATCGCGTGGGCTACGCCGCCTTGATTCGCTGGCGGGTGCCGTCGAGTGCCGCCGCGGCGCTGGTCTCGTCCGTGTCGACCAGAAACACGCGGTTCAGACCGGTCAGATTGAAGAGCTCCCGGATGAGGGGCTGGACGCGGATCAGGCGCAGCTCGCCGCGGCCGCGCAACGCCTTCATCGCGGCGACCAAGACGCCCAATCCCGAGCTGTCCATGAAGGTGACCGTTGAGAGGTCGAGGATCACGAAGGCGTGAGCGCCGATTCCGGTCAGGAGCGCGCGACGCACCTCTTCGGCCGCGTCGGCTCCGAGTTCCGTGCCGTCCACTCGGACGATGAGGATGCCGTCGCGTTCCTCGAACCGCAATTCCATCGCAACCCTCCTGGCAGGACTCTCCCGCTCCGCAACCCCCCACGGCCGGCCCTGATCAAGGGCCTCCTCGTCTTCCATCGGCGGCGATCCGCCACTTCTTGACTGTCGTTGGCCGCGCGAACGGCCCGCCGCGGAACGGAGCCTCGTCTTCAGAAACCGCCCGCTGGGGCCGATATCTGAGCCGGTAGAGAGAGGCTCCGGGAACCGGTGCGTCGCGGGGCGCGGGTTCGCGGGTGGCCGCCCCGGTCGTCCCCGGAAGGGAAGGCGGGTGGGCCGGCCCGGCGGAGGCCGAACGCTTGTCTGATTGCCGGCCCGCCTGGGCTCGGGAGAGGAACGCTTTCCGATGAAGCCCGGAGAGATGGCACGCCACTTCGCGGCGAACCGCGGCGAATTGCTGGCCGCGCTGCAGCAGCGCCTATGCGCGGACGGGAGCTCGCTCCAGCTGCTGGATCCGGCGGGCGCGACGGTCTGGCCGGAGCCCGAAGGGGAACCGGCGGCCGTGAGTGAGCCGACCGCCGCGCCGGCGATCTCCCCAATCCATCCCTCCCGCATTCCCCTCGGGCCGTACGGAGTGCTGCAGGTGTCGCCAGCCGGTGTTCCGGCCGGGACGGCATCGATCTCCACCGGATCCGGCGCGGTCGGTGCCGGCTTCGAATCGGCCCTGGGCACGCTCCTGGCCGCGAATCTGGAGGCCGAAGCCGAGCTCGACCAGCTCGTCGACGACCACATCGCGACGACCAACCAGCTCCTGGCGCTGTACAAGATCATCAACGGGACGCTCGAGACCTGGGCGTTGCCGGCCAAGCTGGAGGTCATCCTCGCCGAAGCCGCGCGCCAGACCACGGCCGGACAGGCGGTTCTCTATCTCGACAATCCGCGCCGGCCACTGGTGCTGGGGCAGGGCCCGAAGAGTCCGGCGCGCGAGCGGGCGCTCGCCCTGCTCGAGTCGTCGCGGCACGAGGAGAAGGCGCGGATCGATCCGGCGGGCAGCTTCGTGACCGCTCCCATCGTGGTCCATGGACAGGTGGCCGGCGCCTTGGTGGTGACCGACCCGACGGCCGGGAGCTACAAGGCCAAGGACCTGAAGCTCGTGCGGGCGCTCTCCGAGTTGGCGGCCGGGTTCGTGACCACCGCCCGCCTGCAGGATCAGGTGATCGCCAACCTGCGTCTGGAGCAGGAAATCGAGATCGCAAGCCACATCCAGACCCTCCTGCTGCCGGAGGAGCTTCCGGATTGCCCGGGACTCCGCCTTACCGCGGCATGCCGCCCCGCCTTTCACGTCGGGGGCGACTTCTACACGGTCGTGCGGCAGGCCGGGGGGGACCTGGTCTTCGGACTCGGCGACGTCGCCGGCAAGGGGGTGCCCGCGGCCCTGCTCATGGCCATGGCGCGCACCGTCCTGGTGACCCTGTCCGGTCGCGGATCGGGTCCTCTGGAGATCCTGCGGGGCGTGAACGAGGCTCTCTACGGCGATCTGGAGAAGGTCGGGAAGTTCGTGACCCTGGTCGTCGGGCGATATCGGGCGGCGGATGGCCGGATCGATCTGGCCAATGCCGGTCACTCGCCGGTGCTCCTCCTCCGCAACGCGCAAACCGATCCGGTCCTCATCCCGCCGCACCTCCCGCCGCTCGGAGTCGTCCCGGAGGTGGATGGCGAGCCCACCGTCGTTTCCGTGAAGGAGGGCGGCATGCTGGCGATCATGAGCGACGGCCTCACCGAGGCCCGCAGCCCCGCCGGGGAATTCTTCGGCGCGGGACGGCTGCAGGAGCTGCTGCGCGCCGGTCTCCGGATGGAGCCCCGCATGCTGGGCGAGGCGATCTTCCGCGAGGTCGAGCTCTTCTCGGCGGGAGCGCCGCGCGCTGACGACCAGACCCTGCTCCTGTTGCGCAGCGAGGCGAGGCCATGAACACCGCGCGGGACCCTGCGTTCGAGCAAGACGAGCAGCCCGGCGATCTGCTGCTGCTGCCAATCGCCCTCTCCGCGCTGCCGCTCATCGGATCCCGGCTGCACGCCTACGCCAGCCAGGTTGCGGGGGCGCGCGGCGAAGCGAAGGAGGTGCACGACCTGCGGCTGGCCGTGCAGGAGGCGTGCGCCAACATCATCAAGCACGGGCAGATGGCGCCGCAGGAGCGACGGCTGGTCGTCCGGTTCGAGTTCGCCGACGATGTGCTGTCCGTTCTCATCACCGATCAGGGGGTCCCATTCGATCCTCCGGTGGTCCTGGAACCCCCGGGAACCGCAGAGGAGCCCGCGGAAGGCGGCTATGGCCTCTTCCTCATCCGCGCGCTGGTAGACGAGGTGTTCTACCGCGCGGATACGAAGGGGAACACCCTGGTCCTGCGCAAGCGTCTGCTGCCGGAGGAGAGGCCATGAACGGACGGATTCTTGCCATCGACGATGATGCCATCGTTCGCCGCCTGCTGGTGCGTCTGCTCACGAACCAGGGATACGAGGTTCGCACCGCAGCGGATGGCGAGGCCGGCCTCGCGGCGTTGGCGGAGGAGGATTGCCCCGCCGCGGTGATCTGCGACCTCTGCCTCCCCGGCATATCGGGAATCGAGGTGGTGCGCCGGATCCGGGAGCAGGAACGCTGGAAGGGAATCCCGGTGCTGATGCTGACCGGAGAGGGCGCCGAGGAGACGCGCGGGGCCGCCCTGAACTCGGGCGCCGACCTGTTTCTGACCAAGCCGTTCAGCTCGTACGAGATTGTGGAAGCGATCCACAAGCTGCTTTCCGGAAACGACTCGCGCGAGTCGTCTGCGGCCTGACCGAGAGGAGCCCGCCATCATGACGCCCAAGGCGCCGGTCGATTCGCGAGGCGGATCCGCGCGGACGGCCCCGGTTCCTGCCGTTCCCTCGATGCCGGAAGGGTTCGACCCGGCCCATCTGCTTCCCGACCCGGAGGCGATCCGCCTGATCCCGCGCGGCGTGGCGGTGCGCTACCTGCTGGCGCCGCTGGCGCTCGAGCCGACCGTCGTGCACCTCGCCATGCACAACCCTTCGGATCTCGAGGCGCTGGACACGGTCGAGGTGATCACCAACCGGCAGCCGGTGGTGGTCGCCTGCTCGGAGGAGCAGGTCCGGGAGCTCATCCAGCGGCTCTACGGCACGTCCTCTTCCGGCGGCGCCCTCGAAGCGACGGTGGAGGAGACGGCGCGGCTCAGCCGGGAGAAGAGCGACGGGACCGAGCTGCCGGTAGTCCGCCTGGTGGACCAGATCCTGGCCGAGGCGGTCCGGTCCGGGGCGACCGACTTTCATGCCCAGCCGGAGCAGGGAGAGCTCGTGGTGCGGTTCCGGATCGACGGCATGCTGCGCACGGCGTTCAAGCTTCCGAGCGAAGTGCACCTGCCGCTCGTGACGCGCATCAAGGTGCTGGCGAATCTCGACATCTCGGAACGGCGCCTGCCGCAGGACGGCAGCATCGAGCTGACGGTGGGCGACCGGCGCATCGACCTGCGGGTCTCCAGCTTCCCGACGATCCACGGCGAGAATCTCGTGCTGCGGATTCTGGACCACTCCCGCGTGCGGCTCGGCTTCGAGGAGTTGGGCTTCGCGCCGCCGGACATCGAGCGCCTGCGCCAGATCATCGCGCGCCCGAGCGGAATCGTGCTGGTGACCGGACCCACCGGGTCCGGCAAGACGACCACGCTCTATGCCGCGCTGCAGCAGATCGAATCGGAGACGCGCAACGTGATGACGCTGGAGGATCCGGTGGAGTATCGCCTCGCCGGGATCCGGCAAGCGCAGGTTCTGGAGAAGGCGGGCTTCACCTTCGCCGTGGGGTTGCGGGCGTTGTTGCGTCAGGACCCGGACGTGCTCCTGGTCGGCGAGATTCGCGACGGCGAGACGGCGGGGATCGCCTCGCGGGCCGCGCTGACGGGTCATCTGGTGCTGAGCACGTTGCACACCATGAACGCGGTGGGCGCGGTCAGCCGCTTGCGGGAGCTGGGGCTGGAGGATTATCTCCTGGGCTCCACCATTTCCGCCATCCTGGCGCAGCGGCTGGTCCGACGGAACTGCCCGGCGTGCAGCAAGCCGGCGGAAGCCACCGCGGCCGAGCGCCGGTACCTGGGGCTGACCGCCGATGAGCCGCTGGTCTTGCAGCACGGCGAAGGTTGCGCCGCGTGCGGGCGGACCGGATATGCCGGGCGCCTCGCCGTCTATGAGCTGCTGGAGGTGAACTCCAACCTGCGTCGTCTGATCGGCGAAGGCGCCGGAGAGCCGGCGCTCCTGGAGGCGGCCAATCGCGACGGATTCGTTTCGATGCGGAGCCGGGGGATCGCGCGGCTGCGCGAAGGCCACACCACCGTGGCGGAGCTGGCCCGGGTCGTGGTCTGACGATGCCGCGGCATGCTTACAAGGCCCGCGACGAGCAGGGACGAGTTGCGCGCGGCGAGCTCGAAGCCCCCGGGGTGGCAGAGCTGCGCGAGGCGCTGCGGTTTCGCGGTCTCTTCCTGGTCGAGGCCCGGGAGGCGGCGCCCCGGCGCCGCGGCTCGGTCAGCCGGGACGAGCTCATCCTCTTCACCTTCCACCTGCAGGCGGTGTTCGCCGCCGGCATCCCTCTGATCGTCGGACTGAACGACCTGGCCGAACAGACCGGAAGCCGGCGGTTCCGCGCCGTCGTCGAGGATGTGCGCGACTCGATCTCCCAGGGCGCAACCATGCGTCAGGCGCTCGCCCGCCACCCCCGGGCCTTCCCCGCGTCTTACGTCCAGATGGTTGGATCCGGGGAGGCCAGCGGGCGGATTGACGAGATCCTCGGCCGGATGGTCCGTCTCCTCGAGTGGTCCGCCGACTTGCGGAGTCAGATCCGCCAGCTTCTCGTCTATCCGGCGGTGGTCTGCGCCGCCATGCTCGGCTTGATCATACTGATGCTGACCTATGTGCTGCCGCGCTTCTCGGAGATCCTGGAGACTCTGAGCGTGGGCCTGCCGTGGCCGACCCGCGTCCTCATGTCCTTGAGTCGCGGATTCCAGGAGTACTGGCCCTTCCTGCTCGGCGGGTGCGTGGGGCTGGGCGCGCTCGCGGCGTTCGTGGTCCGAGCGAAGTCGACCCGCCGGCGGCTGGATGCCCTGGTGCTGCACCTGCCGGTCGTCGGACCGCTCCAGCGCGCCAGCGTCGGGAGCCAGGTCGCGCATTTCCTGGGGGGGTTCACCGACGCCGGGGTCCCGATCGACCAGGCGCTCGAGCTGCTGGCCGGCGTGGTCTCGAACCTCCATGTGTCGCGCCGGATCGAACAGGTGCGTAGCCGCGTGCTCGGCGGGGAGACCTTGACCCAGGCGTTTGCCTCCGCCTCCATCCTGCCTCCCCTGGTCTATCGCATGCTCGCCATCGGGGAGGAGACGGGGCAGATCCCGCGCGCCCTGCGCAAGGCCGAGGAGTACTACGACCGCGACATTCCCCGAAGGGTGAAGAAGCTGATGGATCTGATGGGACCGGCCCTGACGGTAGCTCTCGGCGCGGTCCTGCTGTTCGTGCTTGCCTCGGTGCTGCTGCCGCTGTACCGCGCCTACTCGGCGATCGGAGGAGGAGTGTGATGACCTGTCGGCATCCGGATCCTGGTCCGAGGCGCGAGGGAGACCGGCCCCGGGGCGGCGCGCGGATGATCGTCGCCGCCCGCGGATTCCGGGCCTCCCCCGGCCGGCGCGCGCGCGCCGGTTTCACGCTCACTGAGGTGCTGGTGGCGGTGGCGGTGTTGGCCGTCCTGGCCGGCGCTGCGGTGCCGGTGACCGGCAAGGTCCTCCGCGCGGGGCGGATCAGCGCCACCAAGCAGGAGATGGCCGGCCTGGCCAAGGCGATCCGCGCCTACGGCACCGACTATGGGCATTCGCCCGCGCGACTCATGTGGGGCCGTTTTCCGGCCGAAAACACCGGGGGAGGGGCCTATCCCGCCATCTTAGGCCGCGATCTCGAGGAAGACCTCGCCGGGGTCGGCTGGGACCTCGCGTACCGACAGGGGTGGAACGGCCCGTACATCCAGGGGGAAGACGTGACGACAGACGCCGCGGGAGTCGGCACTCCCGTCACCGTTCGGTCATACCAGATCGACGCGTGGGATCGGTACTACGTCTACCGGAACCAGGGGGGGACCGGCGCCGAGCGCACGGTGTCCCTGGTGAGCGGCGGGCCCGACCGGGACCCCGCCACCGCCGCGGACAACATCGAAGTGATCATCTTCCGCGGGCCGGTCTACTGAGGCGCGAGAAGGCATGCGCGTCATGAGGCATCCGATGGACCGACCGGCCGAGAGGAACCAGAGCGCCGGCGCACCTCTCCGGTCCGGGTGTCCCTCGCCGGGGTTCAGCCTGATCGAGCTGATCGTCGTGGTCGCCGTGATCGCCATCCTGGCCTCGGTCGCGATCCCGGTGGTGGACCTGGTGCAGAACCGGGCGCGGGGGGAAGCGACGCTGCAAGGGATGGAAGCGCTCCGCGACGCGCTGGACAGCTACTTTCTCGACCACCTGGCGTTTCCGGCGGCGCTGGCCGACCTGGAGACCGGTGGCTACATCACCGGCGGCTTCGCGGCCGGGGCGGCGTTTCGGGACGCCTGGGGCGTCGCCTACGTGTATCGCCCAAGCGCCACTTCGGTCCAGGTGGAGAGCCTCGGCCCCGACCAGACCGATGCCGCGCCCAACCTGCAGCTCGTGGTGGACGGCACGCGGCATCTGCAGGCCCGGACTCGTGACGACATGCAGACGATCCATCTGGCGCTGCGCAACTACGAGGCGCAACGAATGAGCGTCGGCGCCGACAGCACCCTCACTCCGCTGCCGCCGGTCTGGTTCGACGCCGGCAACCCGACCAGTTGCGCGATCGGGGTCCTGATTCAAAGAGGCTATCTCCTCAACTCCACCCGCTACACGACGGATGCCTGGGGTTCCGGCTACGTCTATCGCGGCTCCCCTGCCGATTATGTCCAGTCGCTGAACCTCGTCGAGGCGGGCAAGCGCCTCGGCCTTTCCGGCGGGACGGAGCCGCCCGAGGTTTCCCCGTGAGGGCTCGCTGCGGCATCGAGGTCTCCTCCGACGCGCTGAAATACGTCGTCCTCGGGGAGAACTGGCGCCGCCGCCGGCTCGTCGGGTACGGGCGTGTCGCTCTCGAAGAAGGCCAGAGCGCGGGAGAGGTGCTCCGCCGTCTGCACGAGGAAGGCAGGATCCCCGCGACTCGCCTGCGCGTGGCGCTGGGCACCCAGGCTTCGATCCTGCGGGTGTTGAATCTGCCGTCGATGCCTCCCCGCGACCTGGCCCGCGTCGTGCAGGGTGAAGTCGCCAAGGAGCTGCAGATCCTCACCGAGGAGATGTCCTCCGGGTATCAGGTGCTCCGCCGCCCGGCCGCGAGCGATCGCCGACCGGTCCTGGTGGCCCTGACGCCGCGGGCCGGCCTGCAGGCGTTCGAGCGCGAGGTCCGGTCGTTCGGCCTGCAGGTCGAGACGCTGACCACCACCAGTCTCGGACTCCTGGGCTACGTGCGCGGACTGCGCGATCTCGAGGAGGGCGAGGAGGCGGTGGCGGTTCTCCATCTCGGCAGCGACCGGATGGTCCTGGCGGTGCTCCAGGGCGGCGTGTTCCGCCAGTTCCGCGACCTCGGCGTCGGACTGGATGCCTCGTTGCTGGGACAGCGGCAGGCCACGGGGACCGACGGGACGGAGGTCGACTGGGACGCCCTGGACCAGATCGGCCGTGGCCTGGATGAGATCTCTCACGTGGCGGCCCAGATCGCCCGCACATTGCAGGTAGATGCCCGCGCCCACGAGGGGCGACCGGTTCGGCGGCTCTACCTGGCCGGAGACGTCACGCGCGGCGAGGCGATGGCGCCGATCCTCCAGAACGAAGTCGGTCTGCCGGTGAAGGTGCTCGATCCCCTGGCCGGGATGGCGTTGGACCGGGAGGAGCCCGAGTTTGCGCGCGAGGCGGCCTCCTTCGCTCTTCCTCTGGCGCTCGCCCGGACCGGACGCACGGGCACCGTGCTGCACCTGGGGGCGGCGCCCGCGTCCGCGCCGCCGGTCGGCTATTGGGCGGCCGCGGCGGGACTCGCAATCGCCGGGTTGATCATCGGGACGGTCGCCTCCGGCCTGGAAGGCCGCGGCTATCTGAATGGACTCCAGCGCGCGGCCAAGGACCTCTCGACGCGGGAGGAAGCGGCCGGAAATCAGCCCGGGCTTGCCGCGTGGGCGCGTGATGCGGGGGTCGGGCCCCGCGCCCCGCTCGAGTGGATCGGCCGGAATGCGCCGGCGGCCATGCGCGCGACTCGCGTCGACCTGGTGCGACAAGGCGCGTATTGGGGCGTCCAATTCGACGGAACGGTGACGCACCCTCGGTCTGAGGGCCGGCTCGCAATCTGGATGACGCTCGCCGACTCGTTGGCGCGTGATGCGAGGATCGCCGATGTTCGGCTCCAGCCGCTTGCCGGGGAGCGTCCCGCGCGGCGTCGCCATGCGCCCGTCACCGGCGGATTCCGGTTCCAGGTGAAGCCATGATGCGCCTCCCGGACACCAGCGAGTTGCGGGCGAAGCTCGCGCGGATGGTCCGGTCCTCTCGCGCGGCGCGGGCTGCCTGCCTTGTCGCCGCACTCCTGCTGGTCGCCCAGACCGCCCGGGCGGTCCTGGCCTATTCGCGGGCGCGCGAGCTTGCGGCCGCGGAGCCCGCGTCGTCAGCGTTGGAGTTGGAGGGATCGGGCGACGCCGGCGCCATCCTGCCGGGCGGGACCATGGCCGCGGCCGCAGGATCGTCCTCGCCGATCGTGCGGCGGCTGCCCGCGGAGAGCCAGCCGGGACTGCTTCTGTCGGACCTGATGGCGATCCTCGATACGGCCGGCATCGACACCTACCGCTATCGCCTGTTGTTGGGAGCATCGTCCGGAGGAGTCGCGGAGATCGATCCCGACGCGCTCACGGTAGAGTACACGGACCGGCCGATCGAGGAGTTGCTGCCGACGGCCGAAACCGCCGAGGAAACGGTCGAGGAGCTCACGGCCCTCGAGCTGGCCGGCGTGGAGATCCCGCCGCCGCCGCCCGGCGTCAAGAAGTGGGAGCTGGCCCTGCACGTCCGCGCCTCCTATGCCCGGCTCGTGCAGGCGTTGCGCCTGCTCGAGCAAGACGAGCGAATCTGGGACGTGCCGCGGGCGACCGTCTACCGCGGACCTGACGGGACCGAGGCCGATCTGCGCCTGACCACCTACGGCCAGGAAGTCGCCGGCAACGCGCGGGCGAAGCCGAGTGCGTCGCTCCCGACCCAGCTGACGGTTCCGGCTCCGGCGCGGTGGCCGTCCGGCGCCGGCGCGACCGGCCTGGTCGCGGCGCTGGCGCCGGATCCGTTTTCCGACGGAACCGGGAGGGGCGGGACCCCTCGCGCTCGTCCGGCCGCGCCGCGATTGGGAGCGATTCGATTGGGCGCGGGCGAGGCGGCCTGGCTGGACGGCCGAGCCGTTCGGCCGGGTGAGTCGGTTGGTCCCTGGACGTTGGTCGAGATCCGCCCGGGTGAGGTCCTGGTCCGCCACAAGTACGGCTGGAAGCAGCGCATCCGCCTGAACGAGCCTCCAGGGAGGGAGGCGCCCCATGTTGAACCCTGACATTTGTGCCCGTCCCCCGGCCCCGCGATTCTCCGGACGCATGCCGACGTCGGCCTGGGCGACGCCGCTTCTGGCCCTGCTCCTGATCGTTCCGGTCGCGGGACGAGCGCGGGCACAGGAGTCGGCGCGCCCGGGGAGCCCGGCGTGGCCCCTGCTGCTGGACTTGCGGGAGGAAGGCCCCGACCGGCGATTCTCGCTCAATCTGCGGGACATGAGCGTGGGGGAGGCGCTGCGGTTCTGCCTGCAAGGGACCGGGCTCACCCTGGTCGAAGAGGACACGCTGGCCATGCCGGCGGCGGGCTCCCTGGACTCGGTGACGGTCGCGGAGGCATTGGAGAACCTCTGCCGCACCTACGACCTGACCTGGCAGGTGGCGGGATCGCAGCTCGTGGTCACCCGGCGGGAAGCGGCGTCCTTCTCGATCGACTACGTGGCGGAGCCGGACAGCCCCTTCTGGAAGGATCTGGAGGCGAACGTGCGGTCGCTCCTGTCCGGGGAGGGAAGGCTGGTCCTCCACTCCCGGAGCGGAACGGTACAGGTCTTCGATCGCCCGTCCGCGGTCAACCGGATCGGTCGTTTCCTGGAGAGCGTCTCCCAGGACCTCGGCCGTCAGGTCAGCATCGAAGCCCGGCTGGTCGAGGTGGGACTCAACCACGCGGAGGAGATGGGGGTCGACTGGACGGCGCTGGCGCACGGCTGGGACGGTTGGCAGGGAAACACGTCAGCGGGCGGGCTCGCGGAGCTCGGCACGACCAGCGGGCAAGGCGTCTTCCAGATCGGCCTGATCCGAACCGGCCGACTGGAGCTCCTGCTCGACTTTCTGGAATCGCAGGGGAACGTGCGCGTGCTCTCCCGCCCGCAAGTGGCGGCGATGGGCAATGAGCCGGCCGTGTTCCGTTCGACGGAGAACATCCCGTACTACGTGCAGGACGTCTTCACTACCCAGGGGAGCAGTCCGTACATCCAGTACCGCGTCGAATTCCAGCAGGCCGGCGTGGTCCTGGAAGTCGTCGCGCACGCCGGTTCGGACGGGAGCATTACCTTGAAGGTCCACCCGTCGGTCTCGTCGCTGACCGGATTCACGACCGCGCTGCCGAACCTTCCCCCCCAGCCGATCGTGGACCAGCGAGAGACGCAGACCACGGTGCGCATGCGGGAGGGCGAGACGCTGGTCATCGGGGGCCTCATCCACGAGCGCGAGGAGCGTTCGACGCGCGGCGTCCCTCTGCTGTCCCGGGTTCCGGTGCTCGGATATCTCTTCCGGCGCACGGTGACGGAAACGAAGAAGCAGGAGCTCGTGATCTTCCTCTCCCCGCGCATCCTGACCGACGAACGGGCGGCGTTGCAGGGAGACCGGAGCCGTTACCTCCGTCTGGACCGGCCGTTCCCGGTGCGCGGAGCTCGCGAGCGCCTCGCGGCGCACGAGCACGCACGCGGAGTGCAGGCGTTTCTCGCCCGGGACCTCCGGGAGGCGCTCCGCAGCGCGCGCCGGGCCGAACTCCTGGCTCCCGATCGGCCGGACTTACGGTTCGATCGGGGTCTCTACCTGGCGGCGGCCGGCCGGTGGACGGAGGCGGAGGAAACCTTCTCGGAACTGGTGCGGCATCCCGACCTGGCGCTGCCCGCCCGATCCAATCTCCAGGCGCTGGCGTTGTGGAGCGGCACCGCCCCCCCGGACACGGTGGCGCGGTGGACGGCTCCCGGCGGCGCGGAACCGATCCTGATCGTCGCGCAGGCATTGAACGAATCGTCGCGTCTGCGGGGCCTCGGGCAGGGGGCGGAAGCCCGCGCGGTGCTCGAGAAGGGCGCCGGGCTCCTGCCGCGACAGGCCGAACCGCTGCGCCTGCTCCTGCAGGACGCGGCGCAAGAGATTCCGTGAGCCGCCCGGGCGGATTCCGGGAGTCCGTCTGCCGTGTATCCGCACGAAAAGACGAACTTCTCAGGATCCCCGCCGGCGGTGTCGATGACACGAGAGGGGCAAAGCAAGCCCTGTTGGCCCGGGAGTGCCGGAACCGACGGCCGGTGTCGGGTTCGGTCGCCGGAATGCGCCGGAAAAGCGGGCCGCTTGATCCGCATGACCCGGCCCTAGGGAGGGAGCAGCCTTGTTGCGCAGAGATGGATTCACCATGATCGAGGCGGTCGTGATCGTCGCAGTCCTCGCGATCCTCGCCGGCATCGTCACCCCGCTGGTAGTCCGCGAGGTCGCCAAGTCCAAGATCAGCCGGGTCAAGACCGACATGGAGGCGATCTCCACGGCATTCAACCAGTACTACGTCGACACGTCGTACTGGCCCGAGCGCTTCGACGGCGCGGCCAGCTCCAACACCAGCTTCACCTCGTTCCGGTCGCTGTACACCAACAGCCAAAACCTGACCGGATGGGATGGGCCGTACCTCGAGCGGGGCGTGCTGAACGGCGCCAACATGCAGGTCGCCAAGGGGAGCGGCAACAACCGCACCGGGCTGATCGATCCCTGGAAGCAGCCGTTCCGCATCGTCTATGGCGCCCTGGGCGCGGCCGGGGCGGGTGCGGCCGGGGGGATTTCGGTCGTCTCCGGCGGACCGAACCGCACCATCACCACGACCGATACCAACGCCCTGATGGGAGAAGCGGCCGACGACGACATCGTGCGCGTGATCACGCGGCGCGTGCGCTGAGTCTTCGGAATCCGCCGGATCCCATACCCACGCCCCGATCGCCCCTCGGTCAACGAAGCCGGGGGGTGATCGGGGCGCAACTGGATCCGGGCTCGGCACCCCGGCGCTTCCGTCAAGTACCGGCGGCCTCGCCGCCGGGAAGCGAACGCGGAGCGGCTACTCCTCCATCAACCAGATCTCGACCCGCCGGTCGAACGACTGCGCGATCTTCTCCTCCGGCTGCGCCGCCGCCGCGGCCGCGCCGATCGTAGCCATCTCCATCCGGTCCTTGGCGACTCCCTGCTGCACGAGAAAATCGCGGGCCGCGCGGGCGCGAAGCAGCCCGAGGTTCTCGGCGTTCTCCTTCTCGGCGTAGGCATCGGCCAGGCCCAGGAGGAGAACGCGCACCTTCGGCTTCTCCACCATGATCTTGGCGAAGTCGCGGCAGACCCCGGAGGCCTCCGCGTCGAGCGTGCTGCCGTTTTCCGCGAAGTTGAAGCTGCGGAGCAGATAGGCCGGCTTCTTCGGGAGCGGGGGTTTGGTCTCGCCGTACTCCCAGCGCTTCTGCTCCTTCAGGGGGAGCAGGAACTGCTGGTCGCGCAGAGCCTCCGCGGACCGCAGCGAGGGCGGCCGTTCGGGCTTCTTGTACTTGGGGCCGCAGGCGAGCGGGGCGGCAAGGATCAGCGCGGTGGCGGCCAGGGCGATGGCGATCGCGAACCGGCCTGGGCGGGGATTCCATGGAAGTTTCAAGTCGGGCCTCCAATCGCTACAATCGGCTGTCGGCTTGCCCGGATCTCGCTTTCAGCGGGTGCCGGCGGGGAAACACCCCGCGGCCCCGGGGGACGGCCGGGTTCCGGGGGGATTGTATGCAGAAGCTGGTCGAATGTGTCCCGAATTTCAGCGAGGGGCGGGATCGCGGCATCCTGGACGCGATTGCGGCGTCGATCCGCGAGGTGGAAGGGGTGCGGCTGCTGGATGTGGATCCGGGCGCAGCGACCAACCGGACCGTTTTTACCTTCGTGGGGTCGCCGGAGCCGGCCATGGAGGCGGCGTTTCGCGCCGTGGTCCGCGCGGCCGAGCTCATCGACATGTCGAAGCACCACGGCGAGCACCCGCGGATGGGCGCCACCGACGTCTGTCCCTTCGTTCCGGTGTCGGGCCTTTCGATGGAGGAGTGTGCCGCCATGGCCCGCCAGGTGGGCGAGCGGATCGGCCGCGAACTCTCGATTCCGGTCTACCTGTACGACCAGGCGGCGTCGAGCCCGGAGCGCGTCTCGCTGGCGAACATCCGGGCCGGCGAGTACGAAGGGCTGTCCGAGAAGCTGAAGAGTCCCGAGTGGAAGCCCGACTACGGCCCCGCGGTGTTCAACCCGCGGACCGGGGCTACCGCGGTCGGTGCCCGTGAGTTCCTGATTGCCTATAACGTGAATCTCAACACCCGCGACAAGAAGCTCGCGAACGAGATCGCCCTCTCGATCCGGGAGACCGGCCGGCTCAAGCGCGACGCGGCGGGCAAACCGGTCGTGGACGCGAAGGGCAACAAGGTCTACACCCCGGGGCTGCTCAAGGCGGTGCGCGCGGTCGGCTGGTATATCGAGGAGTACGGCTGCGCCCAGATCTCCATCAATCTGCTGAACGCCAACATCACGCCGCCGCACGTGGCGTTCGAGGCGTGCGTGGAGGAGGCGCGCCGGCTGGGCCTGCGGGTCACCGGCAGCGAGCTGGTGGGGCTGATCCCGCGCAGCGCGCTGCTCGCCGCCGGGAAGTTCTACCTGGCGCGGGCCGGCAAGTCGATCGGTGTTCCGGAGCGGGAACTCTGCCACACCGCGGTCCGCTCGCTGGGTCTTTCGGAGCTGGGAGCGTTCGATCTCGACAAGAAGGTGATCGAATACGCCATCCGGGACACCAAAGGGTCCCTGGTCGAGATGACCACGCGGGGGTTCGCGGACGAGCTTTCCTCGGAGTCGCCGGCGCCGGGCGGCGGCAGCGTGGCGGCGCTCTGCGGCGCCCTGGGCGGGGCGCTGGCGGCCATGGTGGCCAACCTCACCATCGGCAAGAAGGGGCTCGAGGCTTCGTGGGAACCGATGCGCGAGCTGGCGCCGAAGGGCCAGGAGCTGAAGGACTGGTTCCTGGCCGCGGTGGACGAGGACACGGCCGCGTTCAATCGCGTGATGGATGCGTTTCGCCTGCCGGGGAAGACCCCCGAGGAGACGGCGTTGAAAGAGCGGGCGGTCCAGGAAGCGACCAAAGGGGCGGCCGAGGTACCCCTCTCCGTTCTGGAGCGATCGCTCGAGGTGCTGGCGCTGGCCGCGGCGACGGTGCGCCAGGGCAACCCCAACTCGGTGACGGACGCGGGGGTGGCCGCGCTCTGCGCGCGCACGTGCGCCGAAGGGGCCGCGCTGAACGTGCAGATCAACGTGAAGAGCCTGCTCGACACCGCCTGGGCGACGCACACCAGGAAGAAGGCGGAGGAGCTCCGCAAGCGCGCGGTGGAGCGGGCCGACGCGATCCTGGCCGAGGTGGAGGAGAAGATCGGGTAAGCCCCCCGACGTCAGGCGGTGGATCGCGGGCGGCTGTCCTTCCCGAGAACCCGAACGGCGCGTTTCGCGCCGTCGGAGCGGTCTGTGCGGCATCCGGGGCGACCGTCGTGCCGGCAACGAACCTGGGAGCGTGGCCGGGCCGGCCTCGCTCCGGTCTCCGGTCTCGCTCCTCCAGCCTCCGCAAGGCCACGATCGCTCTCACCGGTTCCATGCACCCGACCTTGACTCCGGCCGCCGGTGGCGCCAACCCGGGGTTGACGGGAGCGAGCGTCCCTCGGAGAATCCGTCGCCGATGCGAAGCGACGAGCCGACACCCGACACCGAGCTCCCGGCGCCCGAGGGGTCGCCCCCGCACGCCGAAGGGCCGCCACCGCCCGCACCATCCGCGGAGGAGACCGACGTGCATCCCGTGGAGCGACCTCACTTGCCGACAGGAAAGGTGCCCCTGGGGCGATTGGCGCTGGAGGCGGCGATGATCGCCTTCGGTGTGCTCCTTGCGCTCAGCCTCGAGTCGTACGTCGAGCACCGAAAGCTGCAGCGTCAGGCGCACGAGGCGCTGACCCACATCCGCGCCGAGGTGACACGCAACGCCGACATCATCCGCGGGCAAGTGCCGGTGCAGACGCAAGTCGCGGATTCGCTCCGGGTCTTCCAGGAGTGCGTGGAGGCGTTGCGCCAGAGCCGCCGAGCCGGCGGAGAGCCCTCCGTTCCCCGCGTAAGCCTCTCCCCCTCGATCCTCTCGACCGCCTCCTGGCAGGCCGCGATGTCGACGGGAACGCTCGCGCACGTGGACTTCCGGACCGTGCAGGCCCTCAGTCGCTACTACGAGGCGATGCAGTGGCTGCGCCGCATCGAGGATGGTTACCTGGGGCTGGTCGCCAGGCCGGTTGGCGACCGGATGGAGGACCGGGCGCAGTGGGCCCACTCGCTCGAACTCCTCATGCGCGGCTACATCGAGATCGAGCAGGCCTTGGCCAACGCGGCGGAGACGTTGGCGCCGAAGCTGCCGGCGGAGTAGGCGACGAGGTCACCGCGATCGACGGCCGCGACGCAGCCACCGGCAAGGCGGCCAGGGTAACCCGCTCTCCCAGCAGATCTTCGAAGTCGGGGAGGTGACGTCCGCGGATCCGGTCGCCGAAACCGGGCGACTGCGGCGCAGTGCGTCGCGCTGGGCCTCATCGGTCCCAGGACCGGGTCGCTCATCTCGGCGCCTCACCCAAGATCGTTCTTGACAGACTTGGATTCTATCTGCCATGTTTTCATTGGAATCTGGAAGTACAGATAGGTCTGGAGTCACAGATGATCGCTCGTGATCCGCACTCCTCGCCAATTCCGGGGACCGGGCCAGACCGGCCGCAGAGGCCGGAGATCGCCGTGCTGGCGGAAGAAGCCCAGCTCCGCGCGGTATCTCACCCCGAACGGTCCAGGATCCTGAACTTCCTCGTGGGACGGGAGGCGACGGCGGCGCAGGTTGCGGACGCCTTGGGCGGCACGCGCGGCGGCGTCCACTACCACATTCGGGAACTGCTCAAAGCCGGCCTGCTCGAAATCGTATCGAAGTCTGAATCGGGCGGGGTCCTGGAGAAGTACTACCGGGCGGTCGCCCGTAACTTCTGCCTTGCCCAGGGAATCGGTGAGCACCCCGGGCTGACGGCCGATGTGCGGGCGATGATCCACGAGAGCATGCTGGGCTGGAGGCGGCAGCAGGTTCTGGATGTCGATCCGCGCGCGGTCGCTCAGCGGATCGTTCTCGATTGCCTGACCACCAAACCGGGTCAGATCGTTCTCATCCAGGGCGGCGGCTCGCAGCGGGAGATGATCGAGGCGCTCACGCAGGCCCTCGATGCGATCGGGGCCTACGCTCTCATCCAGCACCACAGCACGCACCCCCCGGTCTTTCTCACTCGCTGGAAGCAGGACCTGCACGCCGTGATCGCCCTGGATGAACCCGTCGACCGTTTCACCGGCGGCCACCAGCTTCCTTCCGCGGAGACCGATCCGGCGGCGCGCCTCGCGGAGGTAGACCGTCTGGCTGCCCTGGCCACCACCTTTGCCCACGCCAGCGTTCCCGGTGATCCGCTGTCACAACCGGTCAACCGGGAACTGATCGCGGCCGGCATCCGCACGATCTACCTGGGCTGCCCCACGCCGGCGCAGGCCGGCGGGCTTGGTATCGAGTACCGGGTCCTGCACGATGCCTTCTGGACGGCACTCGACATCGACTACGCCGCGTTGGCCCGGGAATGCGAGGCGGTCGCCCAAAGACTCGCGCGCGGCCGGGAGGTGCATCTGCGCTCCGCCGGCGGAACCGATCTGCGCTTCCGCATCGACAGTCAGGAGGCCTTCGTCGACGACGGCGTCATCTCCGAGTGGGAGGTCGCGCAACGGCGCTGCTGGAACCACCTTCCGGCCGGAAAAGTGATGGTGGCGGCGGCAAAGGGAACCGCGGAAGGGACTCTGCACGCCGAGATTGCGGACTACCTGGGCATTGCGATTCGCGGCATCCGCCTCGGTTTCCGCGGAGGGGAGGTCGTGACCGCCACGGCGGACGAGAACGAGGACCTCCTGCGGCGCCTGCTGGAGTCCGGGCACGATGACGCGCGCCGGCTCGCGGTGCTCGAACTGGGCATGAACCCGCGCATCCGCGAGGCGATCGGCTATTCCATCTGGGACGGCAAGTCGTACGGCGACGCCTCGATCGGTTTGGGGGAGAACCGGCTGATCGGCGGCACGAACGCGTCGGACTTCGCCTGGTCCATGCGGATCAACGAGCCGCGCATGGTGCTGGACGGTGACGTCATCCTGGAGCGCCGGGAGTATCGCCTGGGGGAACGAGCTGACCGGCCGTAGGTGTCGGGGCATGACGGTTCGTGGATCGGGGAGACGGGGTTGCAGAGAGGAGGCGTACCGTGGACACGAAGTCGTCCAAGATCTACCTGGTGCCATTTGTGACGATTCTATTGCTCGCTCCCGCCCACCCGGCCCGGGCTGAGTGCCAGGTCATCGGTCAGGCGGCCACCTACGGCCAGGCAAGTGGCGTGGTGGCTTCGGGCCAGTATGCGTTGGTTGCGGATCGCCTGGCGGGGTTGACCATCCTCGACATCGGTGACCCCGCTCTGCCCGTCATCGCCGGGACCGTGGGCTTTCCCGAGGGAGGCTACTCCCTCCATCTGGCGGCCGCGGGGCACTATGCCTACTGCGGTGGCGACAGCGTTCGGATCGTGGATTGGGAAGACCCGACGCAACCGGTGATCGTCGGAGAGATCCACGCCGGCTGGCCGTACGGGGTGGCCGTGCAAGGGAACCTGCTCTATGTGGCGGACCATGGCTTCGGGCTCAAGATCGTGGACGTCTCCGATCCGACGCTTCCGGTGATCATTGGACAGCTACACACCCCGGGACGCGTCCACCGAGTGAGCGTGGACGGGACCTACGCCTATCTGGTCGGGTGTTCCTGCCAGCTCTTCGTCGTGGACGTCTCCGACCCGACGCAGCCGCAGCTCATCGGTTCATCGGCATACTTGCGGGGAGTCTACGAGGGGATCGCCGTCGAGGGAGGGCTCGCCTTCACGTCGGGTTCGGGCCCCATGCGCATCTTTGACGTCCAGGTGCCGTCGGATCCGCAGCTGATCGCAACGGTTGACTTCGACTCGGGCCGTGGACTCGGGTACGCCTGGCCCTTCGCGTATGTCAGCACCGGCAATGAGGTCTATGACACGGGCTCGGTCGTCGTCGTGAACGTGTCCCAACCGGCTGCGCCCAGCATCGTCCGCACGGTCGAAACCCCCGGATATGGTTGGGGTCTGGCCGCGGACGCCAACTACGTCTACGGCGCGGTTGGCTACGGCGGCCTCTGCATTCTCACCACGGAGCTGGAGCCGGCCCTGGTCGGGGAAGGCGCGCCGCCTCCGGCGGCGTCGAGGCTCACGGTCGTGCCCAATCCGTCGCACGGCCCGGCCATGCTGTGGTGCGATCTGGCCAGCGGCGGGCCGGGGCGGCTGGAGATCTTCGATGCCGGCGGGCGATTGCTCCGAAGTCAGGACACGGGTCTGCTTCCCGCCGGAAGATCCGGCATCGCTCTGAGCGGCGTGGATGATGCCGGCCGGTCTCTGTCGCCCGGCGTGCTCTACCTGCGGCTGGTGCAGCCGAGCGGATCGACTCAGGGACGAATGATCGTTTTGCCGTAGGAATCTATTCGGGGATCGGGGAAACGGGCGAACGGGGTTGCAGAGAGGAGGCGTACCGTGCTCACGAGGTCCTGCATGATGGGTCTGGCGTTGGTTGCCGTGATGCTCCTAGCGTCGGCCGCCGGGTCGGCGCCGATCCGCCCCGGCGCCCAGCCGGCCGAATGCGCGAACAGCGCCCGTTCGGACACCACCTGGTTTGGTGGGTACAGCATCGTCGGCGCGGACTACTACGCTGTTCCGTTTGCGCTGAAGAGCGAAGCTGTCTGGACCTTTGACCGCGGTATCGGACCGACGGGCGACCCCGGACGAATCGAAGGCGGAGAGGGTTGGGCGGTGGTCAACCTGTCGGCAAGCAAGCAGGCGTTCGATCCGATTCCCGATGAGGCGGGGATCGCCGACTTCGACTGCTACGGGGCGGCGGTGGCCTGCTTGTCTAACAACGTGCTCGAGGTGCACGCGGACTCCTGTGCCCAAGGCTATCACCCGGCGGACCAGTTCGTGCGCCTGGAGAGCCCGATCTGCGCGCTCGGTGGGGCGTGGGAAGGGGCTTTTCTCGAGTACAGCGGCTACTGGGAGGTCGACGAAGGGATGCTCTTCTGGCGCTTCGGCTGGCGGTACTACCCGGCGCAGGGCCCGGACGGGGACCAGTGGTCTGACCGCGTCGGCAGCGGCACCTGGTTCGTCGTGGCCGGCACGGATTGCCTCCCGGGCGCGCGCGCAAGCGCCTCTCCGTACGTTCCGTCGTACGCGCAAGAAGTGATCGCCGTGATCGATATCGCCGCTTTCGATCCATTCGGTGGACCGCCGATCCCGACCGATTTTCCCGGACCGTTGCTCGACAACCTCGTGGTGGGCGTCGTCGGCGCGGCGGCCCCGGCGGGACTTGACCCGGCGGCCGACCACGCGGGGCTGCGGCTCAGCATCCGTCCGAACCCGGCGACGGCCGGAACCTCCGTGCTCTACCGTCTGGAGCGGACGGCCGATGTCCGCCTGGAGGTCGTGGATGCAGCGGGACGATGCGTTCGGACGCTGGAAACAGGTGCTCGGCCTGCGGGTGATCGTGCGGCCCGGTGGGATGGACGCGACGCGGATGGCCGCGCCGTGCCGGCCGGCGTCTACTGGGTCCGGGCGGAAATCCTCGGCAGATCGGTCACGCGGTCACTCGTAATCTGCCGCTGAGAGACGCTGCGAAGCGAACTCTCCTGCCGGCTGATGGCGAAGATCCGGTAATGCCCTGGACGTCGAACCCTCGCTCGCCGATACTCCCTTGCGGTCACGCGGATCGGGTTGCGGGGCAGTCGGGGGCGACGAAGTGGCGGATCGGTGCCTGAACATCATCAGCAACGACACCGGGTTCGGCCTCTCGCGAGACATCCGGTTGGTGCGGCCGATCCTCGAGGCCAGCGGATGGCGGGTCGACACGCATGTCCAGCCAACGTTACCCTTTGCCGAGCGCACCCGTCGGGCCTGGCGGTGTATTGCGAACCGACGGCCGGCCTATGACGTCAACCTGTTCATCGAGTTTGTGACTCCAGGCTGGTTTCGAAGCGCGCGCCGGAACGTCCTGATCCCGAACCAGGAGTGGCTTCAACGAGATGCCGAGCGCCACCTGAAGCGATTCGACCTCGTTCTCTGCAAGACACGCCACTCCGAAGCGATCTTTCAATCCCTGGGGTGCCGCACCTCGTTCGTCAGCTTCACCACGTTGGATCGTCGCGCCGCGGTCCGGATGCGCGAACGCCGCGGCCTCTTTCACCTCGCCGGTCGCAGCCGCCACAAGGGGACCGCGACCCTGGTCGCTCTCTGGGCCGAACACCCGCAATGGCCCACCCTGACCATCGTCCAGCACCCCGAGCGTGCGCGGGTGGTGAACCTCCCAAACGTGCGCTGGGTGGTCGACTATGTCCCCGATGACGAGTTGGTCGAACTGCAGAACCGGCACGGGATCCACCTCCAGCCATCCGAGGCCGAGGGATACGGCCACTCCATCGGGGAAGGGATGAGTTGCGGCGCCGTGGTGGTGACCACCGATGCGCCGCCCATGAACGAGCTCGTCACCCCCGAACGTGGGCTGCTCGCCGCCTGGCGCGAGTCGGAGCCGATGCGGCTCGGCACGGCGTTTCGGGTCGACCCGGTCGACCTTGCGCGCCGCATCGAGGAGGCGCTCGGTCTCGACGACCTCGCGCACGACCGCCTGGGGGCTGCGGCCCGCGCGTGGTACGAAGCCAACGACCGCTACTTCCGTCGCCGGTTGCCGGAGGCGCTGGATCGCCTCTGACCTCTTTGGCCGGAGAGTCGGCGCCGGGCACGCCGGGAACGAGGCAGAGGCACCGATGCCAGCGCGCGTTTTGGTCGGCCTGACTACGCCAGCCCGTGGCCAACCACCCTCAGCCGTCGCTCCCGAGGCTTGCCGCCAGCCGGGCGCTTGATTGCCGGGGGTGGAGGCCTGTGGTAGCCTCTGCCTCGATGAACACACCCGACGCCCCGGCTGCCCCGGCCCCTCCCGCGCCGATGTCCCGCGCCCAGAAATCCCGCTATCGCAATCTCGCCCTGGTCATGGGCTCCGGCATCTTCGTGAGCACGTTCGCGCAGGCCGGCCAGCTGGGGCTCTACCCCTTCCGGTTCCTGCTCAAAGACCAGCTTCACGAAGGGCCGCTCCGCGTCGCGCTCTTCATGCAGATCGCGGCCATGCCCTGGAACCTCAAGATCATCGCGGGGATCGTCTCCGACGCCATCCCCCTCTTCGGCACCCGGCGCCGGCACTATCTGTTCTTCAGCACCCTGCTCTCCGGCTTTTTGTGGCTCGCGATCGCCGTGGTCCCGCACGCCTTCGTGCCGCTGGTCACCATGACGCTACTCATGAACATCGCGCTCGTCTTCGTCAGCACTGTCTCGGGCGGCCTGCTGGTCGAGGGGGGACAGGCCTTCGGCGCGACGGGACGGCTGAGCGCGTTGCGCGTCGTGGCGATGAACGTCGGGGGGCTGGGCGTGCCGCTGGGCGCCTTCCTGGCGACCCGCTCGCTGATGATCACCGGGATGTCGGCGGCGATCCCGCTGCTTCTGGTGAGCGCCCTCGCCCTGTTCAAGCACCGGGAGGAACGGGTTGTTCGTCCCGATCCCCGCGTCTGGGCGGGGATCCTGGCGCAACTCAAGATTGCGGTGCGCTCGCGGGCGCTGTGGGCGGCGGCCGGACTCTTGTTCCTCGTGCAGTTCGCCCCGGGGTTCTTCACGCCGCTCATGTTCTATCAGACCGATACGCTGCACTTCAGCAACAAGATGATCGGCGTTCTCACGCTGGTCGATGCCGCGACCGGGATCGTCGGCGCCATGTTCTACGGCTTCTTCTGCCGCCGCTTCTCGCTGCGTCCCCTGCTCTACGCCAGCGTCCTGTTCACCGGATTGATCTCGCTCTTCTTTCTCGGATACAACGACTTCAGGTCGGCGCTGTTGATCGAGGCGGCCTACTATCTCGCCTATGCGCTGGTGCAGTTGCCGCTCTACGACCTGGCCGCGCGGGCGACGCCCAAGGGGAGCGAGGCCCTCGGCTACGCGATCATTGTCAGCGTCTGGAACTGGGGCCTCTTCTTCTCCGACCTGATCGGCTCGGCCCTCTTCGAGAAGCAGCACCTTCCGTTCAAGCAGCTCGTCTGGTTAAACGCCGCAACCACGCTGCTGGTGCTGATCGCCATTCCGTTCCTGCCGAAGCTGCTCGTGGATCGCCGGGAGCAGGAGGTGGCCGCGGCGTAGCCGGATCCCGCGCCGGCCAACCGGTCGGCCGGGTCTCGTAGCCCGAATCAGGACCGGCAGCCTGCCGGCCCCGGGCGGGGCGCGGGACCGGGTGGGTCCCCCGTCGGGCGCCCGCGCGAACCGTGACCGACGGGACGCGCGGACGCCGGCGATGCCCTACGAGCGCCTGCGCCGCAGCCCGAACGCCGCGCCGGCCAGGCCAAGCCCGAGGAGCACGACGGTCGCGGGTTCCGGCACCGGCGGGGGAGGCAGGTCAAAGCCTCGGACCGCAACCAGGCGATCTCCGCCGCCGAACGTGGAGAAGAGGAAGTCTCCGGTGAGCGGATCAAAGGCCGATCCCTCGGCACCCTCGAGGCCGGTGAGGAAGGGACGCCGCGATCCCGGGATCGGGTTTCCATCGGCGTCCACTTCGTAGACGTCCACTTGCCCGTCCGAGAACGACGAGAGAAGAATGCTCGGCGTGCCAAAGAGGGGGGAGGTCTGGGAAACGTAGACAAAGCCCTCGGGCCCGCCGGGCAGGGTCGAGCCCACGACCTGGGTCAGACCGGTCAGGTCGTAGGTGCCGGCTCCGTCGGGCGTGACGCCCGCGTCATACCAGGTCCCGTCGTCCCAGGCCACCATCTTGAGACGACCCGCTCCGCCGAAGCCCGCGGGCACGAAAGCCAGGGCCGCCAGCGACGAGGACGGAAGGCCGACGCCGTAGGGGGTCATGTCGATCACCTTGTCGGTGACGCTGCTCCCGGGCTTGATTTGGCCCAGCTCGTTGACCGGCCACCGTGCGCAGAAGAGCACATTGCCCGGACCATAGGCCACGCCCCCATCGTTGTACGGCGCTTCGGCGAAATACTCGGCGGGGCCGCCGAATCCGACGATGTGGTTGTCGACGTCCCGGACCACGTCGACCGAGTAGAGAGCGCCCGGGGCATCATTGGCGTTTCCCCCCAGAATGATCTTGTTCGGATCGTCGTACTTGAACGTCAGTCCGCCATAGAGGGGCGGAACGCCGGCCACGGACCCGAGATCGTGGGCGGTGTAGCTCCCGGCGTAGAACGGGTCGAGTGCGAACCCGTGACCCACCCCGGCGGAGAGAGCGCAGCAGGTCAGGATGGAGGCGGCCAAGAGCGGCCACCGGTAGAGTCGGGTGCTTGTATACATGACTATCTTCTCCTTCGTATTTCGGATTGGACTTCCGCGAACCCGGGACGCGGGCGCGCAGACGAGATGCGACGCCGTGGCCCTGGTCGGTCCACGGTCAGGGAACTGGAGAGTCTGTCGACGCCAGGGGAAGGACGCAAGCGCGATCGAGAGCCGGTGGCCCTGAGATTCGCGTGTGCGGTGCGGTCCGGCGCGCGACGACCCTGAGATTCGCGTGCGCGGTGTGGACCGAGACGCGCGGTCGCGGTTGCGAAGAGGCGCGCATCTCCAGCCGCGCCGACGGTCGAGCGGAAATCCCGCGGGCGCTTATGTCGAGCGGCCGGTTACGGCACCCAGGCCAGCAGCAGGCGCTCGACCACGGTGTCGGCCTTGCGCGGCGGTATCGCCACTTCCTCGATCGGCAGCGTGGACGGATCCGCGCCTGATTGCGTGGCGCGGATCCGTTCCTCCACCTCCGCCTGCAGCGCCTCGAGCTGTTGCCGGCGCGCGGCGACTTCGGCGGCGGCCCGGTCGATGTCACCCTTCTGCTGTTGCGCGCGGCCGGCGGAGCGCGCCGCAGTGGCCACGCCGCCGATCCCGCGGCGCCGGCCGAGAAGCGCTCCGAGCACGGCGGCGCCGGTCGAGACTGCGGTCTGGTATTTCTGCTGGTCGTACTGGGCTTTCTCCCGCTGCACGCGTTCTTCGGCGCGGCGCAGCTGGTCCGCCAGGGTCTGGAACCGGGAGGCGTACTTCTTCCGCAATGCATCCACGGCCGCGTCGCGGGCTTCCCGCCCGCTCTGCGTCACCCGCAACACGAAGTCGCCGCGGTCTTCGCCGGGCCGCGACGTCTCCTTCAGCGGAGGGCAGCTCCAGAGCCGGAGGGGCTCGGACTGATAGATGCGGCTGGCCAGCGCCTTGCTCCAGGCGACCCAGCTCTTCGGGCGCGCGGCGAGGGGAGCGAGCGTCGCGAAGGCGGCCCCCGGCGCCGGCTCGGAAGCGGCCGGCACGCTGCCGCTGGCAGCCGGGCTCCCCGTTGCTGTTCCCGCGGCGGAATCGGCGGTCATCGCCCCGATAATGCGGGAGAACGTCTGCGGGTCCGCGGGGGCGCTCTCCCAGGGATTCGCGGGAAGTTCGCCCGTGAGAGGGACGGCCATGACGATGCGCCGCCACTCGTCGAGGCCGAGCCGGGCCTGAGCGTAATGCGCGTTCGCCGAGCCGACGAGGAAGGGACGATAGACTGTGGCCGAGCTCGCCACGCTACCGGCCGGCGAACCCGGCGCCGGCGGGACGAAGAGCTCGGTGATCTCCGGCGCCAGCACCGGACGCGAGCCGGCGGCGCCGAACTCCGGGGCCAGGGGCGCGGCCGCCGGCAAGGCGGATGCGCTCGACCCGGGGGTCCCGACGGAGACGAGCCGCGCGTCCGCGGTCCCGGCGGAAACGCTCCGCGCGTTCGCGGTCCCGGCTCCTCCCCCTGCGGCTTTCCGTTCGGCCGACAGCGCCGCGAGCTGCGGGCGCGTCAACGGTCCGTGCAGGTACGACATCGTCCAGCGCGTCTCGAAGACGACCGGCGCGCCGCGGACGCTGTGGAGCAGAAACCGGCGCGCCGCCAGGCCGGCCAGCACCTCGTCGATCTCCTTTCGATCGAACCCGGAGTGCCCCGAGCCCTCGAGCCCGTCGAGAATGCGTTGCCGGTCGCGATCGGTCTGTAGCCGGCCGAGAAACCACGTTCCGGCATTCGCCAGGCCTTTGTAGTCGAGGTCGACCGGGTTCTGCGTGGCCAGGACCACCCCGAGTCCGAACGCGCGGGCCTGCTTGAGCAACGTGAGCATCAGGATCTTGCTGGGCGGGTTTGCGACCGGCGGGAAGTAGCCGAAGATCTCGTCCATGAAGAGCAGCGCCCGCAGGGAACCGGTGCCGGGCTGCGCGCGCATCCAGGACAGGACTTCGCCCAGCAGCATCGTCACAAAGAACATGCGCGACGCATCGTCGAGGTGCGAGATCGAGAGAATGGAGATTCTCGGCCGTCCGTCCGGGGTGTAGAGCAGACTGCGCGCGGAAAGAGGCTCGCCCTCCATCCAGGCGGCGAACCCGGGGGCGGCGAGCAGGTTGTTCAGTCGCAGCGAAAGCTCCATGCGCTCCCGGGCGGGATAGAAGGTCTCCAGATCCAGCACGCCGACCCTGCTGAGCGGCGGGTCGGCGATCTCTCGAACCAGGGAGGCGAGGTCGAGGGGGCGGCCGCTGCTCCACGCCTGGGTGAAAAGGGCGGCAAGGAGCGCGTGCTCCCGGCTTCGCAGCGGGTCAGCGTCGATCCCGAGCAGCGCCAGCAAGCCCGAGGCGGATCCCGCGACGCGTTCGCGAAACGCGTCGGCGTCGAGACCGGCCGCCGGCGCATCCAGGCAGCCGAGAACCGACAGCGGCAG
>CAYYQN010000042.1:38869-41304 GCA_964473865.1 uncultured bacterium
CCGGTCTTGCCGCTGCCCGTCATGCCGACACAGACGGCGTGCGTGACGAACTCCCGCGAGTCGAGGAGGAGCGGCTGAAACGCCGCGTCGTGGGCGGTCGGGACAGACGGTGAGGCGGGGGTGACGGCTGCGGCCGCGGCTGCGGCCGGGGCCGCGGGCGTGAGCGGTGGCGGGATTGTGCATCCCGAGGCGGCGGATTCCCCCGGCGGCACCACCCGGCCCAGGTAGAACGCGCCCAGCTTCTCGAAGTCGATCATGATCCATCCCCCTGTGGTCGCGGGCCCATCCCCGCCGCGCCGGTCGGCGTGATCCGGCGCGGAGCCGGCGAGGTTCCGAACTCATCCCTCCGCTGCGGTCGGCTCCCCCGCCGCGTCCCGGGACCGGCTCCACCGCTCCACCTGCCGCCGGTGGCGCAGCAGATGCACGATCGCGTGCTCCAGGATCATCTCCGGGTCATAGGTCGGACCCCAGCGGACCGCGAACGTGGCCTTCTCGGCGGGGGAGGGATCCTCGTACCAGCCGGTCAGAGACGCCTCGGTGTAGCGAAGCATCTCCGCCAGTCCGGGGCGCACCGCCGCCGGATCCGGAATCGCAGCCGCCGGCAGCTCGAAGCGATCGACGAACGGCATCCCCCGGGCCTGCCGGATGTAGTCGGAGTACCGGTGCGCGGCGGCCACGGCGTGGCGGCAGATCGCGCGGATGGACACGGTGTCGGGATCGTCGCTGGGGGCTTCGCGTAGAAAACGTTCCTTGGGGACTGCTTCGATGACGCGGCAGAAGTCCTCGGCCGCGCGCGCGTATTCGTCCATCAGCGCCCCGAACAGGCCCGGTTCACCGGGGCGATCGAGGAACCTGTAGCTCTGCGGCATGGTGCACTCCTCCATCGTGGCTGGGGGCATTGTACGCGGGGAGCCCGGCCCACGCACCCGTTCCGAGACACCCGAACGGGAAGCTCGCGATCGAGAGCGGGGACGACGTTCCGTTGGCCCGAGCGGAGACACGCCTCCAGGTACGGCTCAGGCTCGGCGCACCGGAACGAAGAGGGGCGGATCCCGATCGATCCGCCCCCCCTTCAGCAGCCGTTGGCTACCGGCAACGACCAGCTTGCGCCGGCCCCGGAATTCGGCCTGGCGATCGGCTTAGCGATAGTCGCCCTTGATCTGGCCCCAGCTCCTGCTCTCGACCGGGACCGGCGGGCAGGTGACCTCGGTGCAGGGCACATAGTCACCGTAGTACGTGCCTCCGACGAGAGCGCACACGGCCGGGGTCACGACGTCGCAGACGCCGTTGAGGCAGCAAGCCCCGATGGGGCCAATGTAGCAGAGCCCGGGCACGCAGTCGCCGCCCACAAACGTACCGCCGGCGTCGACACAGGCCGCAGCCTCGAGCATCGTGCAGGTGCCGTCCTCGAAGCAGCAGGCACCGGTGACGACGCCGGTCGGACAGGGCGTGTAGCCGGGCATGCCGAACCCGAGGCACCCGTAGCCCGCGATCGGATCGGCGTTCTGCGGCACCGCGTCGTCCAGGAAGAACCGGTTGCTTTCCCCTTCGTGCGGGATGACGCAGAACGACTGGGGTTCGCCGGCCTCGCCGGCATAGGCGTAGCCGCCGAACCAGAAGAGCTCGTCTACCGGGTCGGTCCGGACGTAGTCGGTGAAGCTCATTCCGATGAAGGTGTTGTCACCGGGCCAACCGGCGGAGGTGAGGAAGAACACGGCTTCCGAAGGGGCGCCGTTCGCCTGGATGACCACCTGGCCCCCTCCGGCGCTCGGGTGGGCGATTCCCCAGCCGCAGCCCTTGAGCCGCGGGGAGCTCTCCACCGGGAATGCCGCATAGACCTTCCAGACTGTGGGGTCGGACGCGTCGTAGGGGTTCGAGCCCATGGCGACTTCGTTCACGATCTCTGCGCAGGTAGGCGTTGTGCTCGCGGGGGGCAGCGGCAGATCGTCCGTCCACACGATGCCCGCGTCATGGACCACGATGACGCCATTCGCATTCGGTCCCGCCAACGCGGGCGTGCCGGCCACGGCCAGAACCAACAGGACCAACCACGGATGTCTCATGAGAGTACCCTCCGCGCCGAAAGCCTCTGGTGCGTGAACCGGATCCAGGTTCCATCATAGACTGTGAATTCAGCCGAGGCAATGGTCGTCGCAGTTGGGTGACTGTACGGGATCTCAATAGGGTCACGCCAGCCTGCGCCCCGGAGGACTGCCGGATCAGGGCGAAGTGCCCGCCTCCGGAATCTCCTCCGCCGCCCCGCCGTGACGCACGTCCGTGCCCTTCACGAAGAAGATCACCATTTCGGCGATGTTGGTGGCGTGGTCGCTGATCCGTTCCAGGTTGTGGGCGATCGACTGGATCCGCGTCGCGCGGTAGATGGTCTGCGGGTTCTCCATCATGTAGGTGAGGAGCACGCGGTTGATCCGGTCGTA
>CAYYQN010000042.1:41404-44079 GCA_964473865.1 uncultured bacterium
GGAGCGGATGCTGCTCGTGATCATGGCTTCCACCTCCGCGCCCATGAGCAGGATCTGGGTGCGCAGGCGCAGGAGTTCGCTTTCGTACTCCCGGTCGGTATGGGGTCGTGTCGGCATGTGGATACCCTCGGTTGGCGCCGGATCAACCGAACCGGCCGGTGATGTAGTCTTCGGTGCGCGAGTCGGAAGGCCCGGTGAAGATCTTGCTGGTGGGGCCGTACTCGATCAGCTCGCCCATGTAGAAGAAGGCGGTCTGGTCCGCCACCCGGGCGGCCTGCTGCATGTTGTGGGTCACGATGACGATCGTGACATGATCGCGCAACTCGTGGATCAGTTCCTCGATGCGGGCCGTCGCGATGGGGTCCAGGGCCGAGCACGGCTCGTCCATGAGCAGGACCTCGGGCTCCAGCGCGAGGGCACGGGCGATGCAGAGACGTTGTTGCTGGCCTCCGGAGAGGCTGGTCCCGGAGCGGTGCAGCGACTCCTTCACTTCGTCCCACAGGGCGGCCTGGCGCAAGGCCCGTTCCGCCCGCTCCCGGCGGTCCCGCACCTTGGATCCGGCCAGGTGAAACCCGGCGAGCACGTTGTCCAGGATCGACATGGTGGGGAACGGGTTCGGCTTCTGGAAGACCATGCCCACCGCGCGGCGGATCTCCACCGGGTCGACTCCGGGCGCGTAGATGTCGCGGCCGTCGAGGAGAACGCGTCCGCTGGCGGTGGCGCCGCGCCCGATCTCGTGCATCCGGTTCAGGCACCTGATGAAGGTGGACTTCCCGCATCCGGAAGGGCCGATGACGGCGGTGACCTGGCGTTCGAGGACGGGAAGCGTGATTCCCTTCAGGACCTCGTTGTTTCCGAAGCGCGCCCGCAGCTCCTCGGCGCGCATCTTCTCCCGTTCGGAGACGCCTCCGGCGAACCGCGGAGTCGATGCGGCCGGGGTGGGCGTCGACGGGGGCGTGGCCGCCGCGCCTGGCGCCGCTTGAGCCGGCGCGTCTGTCGTCGGCGCCGGTGCTGCCGCCGGGGCGGCCGGGGCCGCCGGGAGCACAGGTCTGAAGGCGGGGGACATGGCTTCTTCCTCATTGAGCGTTGCCGCGGCCATCAGGCGTCCTTCCGCGGAGCGCAGCCGCCGTCATGCGTCCGGCCGGGGAGTGTCGCAGGGGCCATCAGGCGTCCTTCCGGGATCGCACGATGAACCGCGCGGCGAGGTTGAGGACCAGGACCAGCGCGACCAGGAGCAAGGCGGCGGCCCAGGCCTGGCGGTGCCAGTCTTCGTAAGGTGATACCGCATAGGTGTAGATCTGCACCGGGAGCGAGGCGATCGGCTTGTCGATTCCGCGCGGCCAGAATCGGCTGTTGAGCGCGGTGAAGAGGAGCGGGGCGGTCTCGCCGGCCGCCCGGGCCACGGCCAGCATGACCCCGGTGGCGATGCCGGGCGCGGCGGTCCGCAGGACCACCTGCAACGTGGCGCGCCAGCGGGGAATGCCCAGGGCCAGCGCCGCCTCCCGCAGGGTGTCAGGGACCATGCGCAACAACTCCTCGGTGGAACGGGCGACGGTGGGGAGCATGAGGATGGCCAGGGCCGCGCCTCCCGCCAGCGCGGAGAACCGTTTCATGGCCACGACGATCAGTCCGTAGACGAACATCCCGATGACGATCGACGGGATGCCGGAAAGGACATCCGCGGTGAACCGCACCGCGCGGGCGGTGCGGGTGTGGCTGTGCTCGGCGAGATAGATTCCGGTGACGACTCCGAGGGGAATGCCGGCCAGGGAGGCCATCCCCACGAGGACCAGCGTGCCCAGGATCGCGTTGCCCATCCCGCCGCCGGCTTCGCCGACCGGCTGAGGGAGCCGGGTGAGGAGATCCAGGTCCAGGCCGCTGGCGCCCCGCGCCAGCACGAACTGCAGCAGGCTGAAGAGCGGGATCAGCGCAACCAGCGTGGCCGCCAGGCAGAGGCCTCGCACCAGCGCATCGAGCAGCTTCCGGCGGATGGGACTCATCCGGCGTCTTCCCGGGTGCGCCACGCTCATCCTCGGACTCCTGATCGGTCGCGGCTCATCTGTACGCTCTCGGGCGCGTCGCGCTTGTCATCGCGCCCCCGGACGCGCCGTGCGCCCCACCCGCCAGACCAGGAACCGCGCCAGTCCGTTCAGGGCCAGGGTCACGGCGAAGAGCAGGAGGCCGATTTCCGCGAGAGCCGACAGGTAGAGGTCGCCGGTGGCCTCGGTGTATTCGTTGGCGATCACGCTCGCCATGGTGTACCCCGGCGCAAAGAGCGAGGTGGCGATCTCCGGCCGATTCCCGATCACCATTGTCACCGCCATCGTTTCTCCCAGCGCGCGGCCGAGTCCCAGGATGACCGCGCCGATGATTCCCGATCGTGCGAATGGCAGGACCGTGCCGCGGATCATCTCCCAGCGGGTGGTTCCGAGCGCAAGCGCGCCTTCCCGGACCCAGGCCGGCACCGCCCGCAGCACCTCGCGGCTCACGGAGGAGATCGTCGGCAGGATCATGACCGAGAGCACGAGGCCTCCGGCGAGCATCCCGAACCCCCGGGGAGCGCCCGCGAAGAACGGCAGGAAGCCGAGGGTCTTGCCGAGCGCCGGCTGGATATCGGCGCGCAACCAGGGCACCAGCACGAAGATCCCCCAGAGGCCGTAGACCACGCTCGGCAG
>CAYYQN010000043.1:0-23190 GCA_964473865.1 uncultured bacterium
GGGCCAGTTCGCCGCGGTCGCGGGAGCGACGCGTCGGCGCGTCTGTCCCGTCGTAACGACAACGGGTTCGGAGGCCCTGCGGCCGGCGCCGGCGCGGGGGGGTGCGCGGGCGAACCAGTCGAGTCTGCCGTGACACCTGTCCGGAGACAACGGCTGTCCAGCCTGGGCGCCTCGCCCCGGGCGGGATCAGCGCGGCGGGGGCGCGGAACCGCGGTTCCGCGACAGCCAGTGCCGCAGGAACTCGATCGCGGGTGGGATCAGGGAGATCGCGATGATGGCGAAGATGACCAGCGTGAAGTTGCGCTTCACCACCGGGAGGTTTCCGAAGAATCGGCCGCCGAACACGAAGAGGGCCACCCAGGCCACGCCGCCGACGATGTTGTATACGAGAAACCGCGGGTAGGTCATGGCGCCGACCCCGGCCACGAACGGCGCGAAGGTCCGGATGATCGGAACGAAGCGGGCGATGACGATCGTCTTCCCGCCGTGTTTCTCGTAGAACGCGTGGGTTCGGTCGAGGTGGCGCTTGTTGAGGAAGCGCACATCGTCGCGATGGAAGACCCGGGGACCAAGCTTGTGCCCGATCCAGTAGTTGGCCGTGTCTCCCAGGATGGCCGCAATCATCAGCAGCGGCACGATGAGCTCGAGGCGCAGTGTGGCCGTCGCCCCTTCCCGCGGGACCGTCAGCGCGCCGACGGCGAAGAGGAGCGAGTCCCCGGGCAGGAACGGGGTGACCACGAGCCCGGTCTCGCAGAAGATGATGCCGAAGAGAATCACGTAGGTCCAGGGTCCCGCCGCGGCCAGGACCTTGTCCAGGTACCGATCGAGGTGGAGGAGGAATCCGACGACGTGGCTCAGCAATTCCATGCGCGGCCCGTGCTACTCCACCAGACCCCAGACAACCATCGCCTTCTCGCGACCGTCTTCCTGAAAGTAGATCACGTCGTACTTGCAGCGGTCCCAGGGTCCGACGTACCCGAGCTTGGAGAGGAACCGGTGCACCTGCCCGGTCTCCAACACATCCCACCGGATGCGCGGATGTCTGGCTTTCATCTGCTCCATCGAAGCCCGGATGTCGAGCGCCATGCCCCCCCCGCGCCAACCGCAACCGGACGTCGCCCCGGGTCCGAAGGGCGATCGCGATGCCGTCTGAGTCCTGCGCAGAGTAGCACAGCGATCGCGCAAGAGCCAGCTGACTGGGGGCCGGGAACCGGAAGCCCGTTCTCTCTGCCGACCCCGGACTCGTGACTCCGCCTCGCCCACCCGGGACTTGACTCCTCCCCGAGGCCGCACTATCTTGTGGTTGTGGGGCCGGGGCGAAGATCGTGTGAAAGGGTGTCGCGCACCGACGACCTGCTCCGCCGCGCGATCCGGCAGGAATCGACTCGCGAGTTGCTCGGCCTGGAGCACGTGCCGGCAGCGCGACACCCCACCCAGGGAGGATCGCGGTCATGAGAAGCTTGTTCTCTGTCCTGTGCCTCGTCGTGCTCTGCTCTTCAATCGCCGCGGCGAATCCGTCCCCGTGCGAGTACTGCACCGTAGAGCCGCTGCTGGGTCCGCCGGACAATCCCGGGAAGCAAGTGGCGTTCCTGGCGCCTGCGAGCATGGGGGGAACAACCCTCACCATCACGGTGATCAACGGAGCGCACGTCCCGGTCATCGGGATCCCGGTCACGGTCACCTTCAACAGCCAGATCCAGACCTGCGCAGACGCCGTGCACACCGCCGTCACCACACCACCTCTGGGTCAATGCTGGATTACACTCCTGGGCGGCGGTTGCGTCTCCGACGTCATTGGCGCCTGCGTCATCACAGCCAATGGTGTGCCGATCCGGGAGCTGAAGTACGTGCGGAGTCCGGACAACAACAGCCATACCGATTCCGCTCCGGATGGCACCGTGGGCATCCACGACCTGACGCTTTTCGCAGACGAGTACCAGGCGGAGGTCAGCGCGGGCTGTCACGACTACGACAACAACGATGTTGTCAACGTGACCGACCTGACCTACTTCGGAGATGCGTTCAAGAGGGCCTTGACCTGCGAGCTGAAGTAGAATCGCGACTCGGCGGGCGGTTTCATACGACGAGGCAGCCGGACGCGCCCACCCGGCGCTTCCCGGCGGTTCAGGTGTGCGCGACATCACGGCTCTACCGAGCGATTCGGTTTCTCGCCGGATGCCGACCCTCCCGGGCGGTTCAGCTTCTCGCAGCCCTGTCGACTCTGCTCCCGGCGGCTTCGCCGGCCGTCGCCGGACCCAACGCCGGCGGCGTGCTCTGGGTACATGACACGGGCCTGGCGTACTCGACCGATACTCCCCTCCCGCCCCTCACTCCGGCGCCCGGCGCATGCGACCTCGTCGACAATCAGCAGGGACTCAACGACGTCGCTCGGATCTGGAAGGTCTACGCCGCGTTTCCCCCGGAAAGCAGTCCGCGGCTGAAGGGTGTCGGTTGGGGCATGTCGATCCCCGCTCAAGACGGCGGCTACGTTTCGATCAGCGCCGCCGGATGCGGGCTTCCCGACGCCGACGGCCCGGGCACCGACTTCGCGGTCGTCCAGGACGGCTGGCCGGACACCGATGGCGGCATGATCGGACAGAGCTTCCCCACCGGCCCGCGGCTGACCACCACGGTCGAGCTCTACTATTTCAGCGGCTATGCGCTCGGCGGCCCGGACGGCGCTCCGCAGACCTTTGCCGCGATTCCCCACGCAGGCATCGCCAATCGGTTCTTCCTCGACGACGCCTCTCCCCAGAACGCCGACCACATCATGGGCTATGGCTCGCTCGGCTTCGGCCAGGCCGGCGTGACCCCATGTCCCACGGACAACCCGGTCGCCGCCTGCTGCGCCCCGCTTGGCGACTGCGCGATCGCCACGGAGGAAGCGTGCGCCGCCCCGCGCTCGTGGCACCCCGAGTGGCTCACCTGTGGCCCCAATCCGTGCCCCCTGCCAACGGGCGCCTGCTGTCACCCGGGCGGGGTCTGCGCGGTGCTCACCGAATCGGAGTGCCTCAAGAGCGACGGCATCTATGGGAGCGACTTCACGGACTGCCTGCCCAATCCGTGCGTGGTGCTCGGCGCCTGCTGCGCCCCGCAGGGGAGCTGTGTGGTGACCACCCAGACGGCATGCGTAGCCCCAAGCGTCTGGAGCGCGGCCTGGCCCGTCTGCGCGCCGAATCCGTGCCCGGCTCCCCCGCGGGGCTCCATCCTCGCGTGGGGCGACAACGCCGCGGGCCAGTGCAACGTGCCGGAGCCCAACACGGGTTTCACTGCCGTCGCCGCGGGATCGTGGCACAGCCTCGGACTCACGGCGGGCGGCGAGGTCGTTGCCTGGGGCGACAACAGCGCCGGACAGTGCGACGTGCCTTCACCCCACCCCGGGTTCATCGCCATTGCGGCCGGCGGTCGTCACAGCCTCGCACTCACTTCAGACGGCGCGGTCGTCGCCTGGGGCGACAACAGCTTCGGCCAGTGCGCAGTGCCTGATCCCGACACCGGGTTCTCGGCGATCGCCGCGGGCGACACCCACAGCCTGGCTCTGCAGGCCGGCGGCCGGATCGTCGCCTGGGGCACCAACAGCTTCGGTCAGTGCGACGTGCCGGCACCCAACAGCGGCTTCACCGCCATCGCCGCGGGCTGGGGGCACAGCCTCGGCTTGAGGGGAGACGGATCGATCGCGGCGTGGGGCGACACCGCCTCGGGCCAGTGCCAGGTGCCGCCGCCGAACGCCGGATTCTCGGCGGTGGCGAGCGGGTACCTGCACAGTCTCGGTTTGAAGGCGGATGGCAGCGTCGTGGCCTGGGGATACAACGATCTTGGCCAGTGCGATGTGCCCGCGCCGAACAACGGATTCACCGCCATTGCGGGCGGCACGCTGCACAGTCTCGCCCTGCACGCCGACGGCGCACCGGCCGCGTGGGGAGATGACGGCCTCGGGCAGTGCAACACGCCGGTGCTCCACCCTCCCTTCGCGGCGATCGCCGCCGGTGGGTATCACAATCTTGGGCTCGTCGGCGCCTCCGTCGGGGCGTGCTGCCACCCGGACGCGGTCTGCGTCCTGGTTCTCGAATCGGACTGCGTCGCACCCGACTCCTGGGTCGGCGAGGAGATTCCCTGTATCCCGAGTCCGTGCGCGCCGACCCCGGTTCTCCTCGAATCGTGGACCGCCACTTCGCTTGCCGGAGGCCTGCGAATTCGCTGGGAGGTGCCGGACTCCCCGAACGCCGCACGCTATCGAGCCTGGCGCGATCCAGCGGCGGATCCATCGGCTCCGGTCCCTTCGCCGGAAGCCGAGATGGTGTCGGCGACCTGGGCGCTGGCCTCCGCCGACGGGATTGTCGAGACGCTGGACCCGGCCGCGCCCCCGGGAGTGGCGGTCCGATACTTTCTCGAACGAGCCGGATCCGCCGCGACCTTCCTGGGCCCGATAGAGGTCCGCTGGGACCCGCCCGAAGGCGATCCACTCGCCGCGCCGACCCCCTTCCGGGATCGGGTGCTGCTGTCGCCGCCGGGAGCAGGCCCGGCGCGGGCGGAGCTCTTTGACGCTTCCGGCCGGCTCGTCCGCACCCTTGCCCGACCGGCGGGAGATACCCCGCTGGAGTGGGATGGTCGCGGGGACGACGGCCGAGGGCTTCCCGCGGGAGTCTACCTGGTGCGACTGATCGGCCCGGCCGATGAGACCGCGACGCGCGTGGTGAAAACGCAATAGAGCCCGTGCCAGAAGTTGTGCTATCCTGAAGTAGCGCGGTTCATAACCGGGCCTGATGATCCCGCATTCCCAAGCCATCACTCACTCCGGCTTCGGGGCCGTTCCCGGCGGCTCCCGGCCGAGACCTTGAAGGGGGACACTGTGCGCCGACCGAAGTCTGCGTCCTTCCGTTTCTCCGCCCGTCCGGCGGCCGCGCTCGCCGCCATCGGGCTGGCCGCCCTGGCCTGCCTGGCCGGCGCGGCTGAGGCCGAGACGATCCGCTACGCCGGCAGCACCGCTCCGGGCGGGATCACCGTCGTCTCCCAGGATCCGAGCGGCGTCACCCTCCACTTCGAGATCCACGAGCTGGGGCTCGATCCGGTGGAGATCGACGGCGGCACCTGGACCAAGGTATCGCTCCCCGGCACCTTCCTGCCCAACGATGCGGGCAAGCCGGACCTTCCCGGAATCGGGCGCTTCGTGGCCGTGCCGCGCGGCGCCGTCGCCACCCTCGAGGTGCTCACGGCCAGGGTCGAGACGATCTCGGACCTGTCCGTCGCCCCGGCCCCCATCATTCCCAAGGAGACGGAGCGAGGCCTGCGCTACACCTTCGATCCGGAGGTCTACGGTCGGGGCGGCGTCTACCCGACCACCCCGGCGCTCCTCTCCGAGCCCGGCCAGATCCGCGGGGTCGACTGCGTCACCGTGGGGATCACGCCGTTTTCCTGGGACCCGGGATCGCGCAACCTGACCGTGTACCGGGAGCTGGATGTGCGGGTGCGATTCACCGGAGGCACCGGCACTTTCGGCGAGGAGCGGCTGCGCAGCCGGTACTGGGAGCCGATCCTGCGGCAGCATCTGGCGAACTACGCCTCCCTGCCGCGGGTCGACTTCAACCGGCCGCGGGGCGGGCGCAGTGGTTACGAGTACGTGATCATCTGCCCCGACAATGCCGACTTCATCGCCTGGGCCGACACGCTGAAGACCTGGCGCAAGCTGCAGGGGATCTCCACCGAGATCTTCACCACCACCGAGGTCGGGACCACCGCAACCGCCATCGAGAGCTGGCTCAACAACGCCTACAACACCTGGGACCCCGCCCCCGACGCCTTCCTCATCCTGGGCGACTACCCGAACTCCGGGCTGCGCGACACCGGGGTGACGGCCCCGATCTACAATAGCTACTGCGTGAGCGACAACATCTACGCCGACGTCAACAACGACCACCTTCCCGATATGGTGCATGCCCGCATCACCGCGCGCAATCCCACCGATCTCTCGCGCATGATCGGCAAGATGATGGACTACGAGCGAAACCCCTACACCGACGCTGCCTTCTACGATCACCCGATCATCGCCGGCGGATGGCAGACGGAACGCTGGTTCATCCTCTGCGCGGAGACGATCTACGGCCACCAGGCCAACATCCTGCGCAAGCAGCCGGTGCGCGAATACGCGATCTACGACGGAACGCCCGGCACCGTCTGGTCGACCGCCACCAACACCTCGACGGTGGTGAACTACTTCGGGCCGTCCGGCCTCGGATACATCCCATCCACGCCGCAGCACCTCACCGACTGGGGCGGAAACGCCACCCGCATCAATGCCGACATCAACTCCGGTGGCTACATGCTGCTGCACCGGGACCACGGCGGCGAGACCGGCTGGGGAGAGCCGGCCTACTACAACTCCAACCTGTCCGGCCTGAACAACGACATGCTCCCGTTCGTCTTCTCCATGAACTGCCTCACCGGCAAGTACAACTACGGATCAGAGTGCTTCACCGAGGCGTTCCACCGGATGGCCAAGGGGGCGCTCGGACTCACCGCCGCCTCCGAGACGAGCTACTCCTTTGTGAACGATGCGCTCATCTGGGGGATGTTCGACACCATGTGGCCGGGATTCATGCCGGCGGTCAATCCCTACCCGCCGGCAACTTCCTTCGCCACCGACCTGCGGCCCGCCTTCGGCATGGCCAGCGGGAAGTACTTTCTGCAGGCGAGCAGCTGGCCCTACAACAGCGGCGACAAGCAGGTCACCTATCACCTCTTCCACCACCATGGCGACGCGTTTCTCACCATGTACTCCGAAGTGCCGAGCCCGAACGACGTCACCCATCAGGCGGTTTGCTTCATCGGGACCGACACCTTCCCGGTGCAGGCCGGCGCCGGGGCGGTCATCGCCCTGACCGTGGACGGGGAGATCGTGGGAGTCGCCGATGCCACCGGCCTGCCGCAGGAGATCCCGATCACGCCCCAGGTCGAGCCGGGAAACCTGCGCATCACGGTCACCCTGGCCAACCACTATCGCTACGACCAGTCGGTCCCGATCCTGCCGCCGGCGGGTCCCTACCTGGTGCAGCAGGGGATCTCGCTGGTCGACGAGAGCGTGGCTTCCGACGGCATCCTGCAGTGGTCGGAAGCGGCCGGACTGACGCTCACCCTGAAGAATGTCGGAGTCGACCCCACTACCGCGACCACGGCGGTGGCCTCCTCCGCCGATCCGTATCTCACTTTCGATCTGGCCGAGACCACCGTCCCGGGTCTGCTCCCGGACGCCTCGGCTCCGACCGACCAGCCGTTCCGCGTCACGGTCTCGGGCACGGTTCCGGACCAGCACTCGATCCCGTTGACGATACAAGCGACCTGCGCGGAGGGCTCCTGGTCCTACAACTTCATGCTGACCACCCAGGCCCCGGTGCTGCAGGCGGCCGAAGCCGTGGCCGAGGATGCGCCCCCGCTGGGGGACGGTGACGGCCTCATCGATCCCGGTGAGTCCTTCCAGATCCGGCCGACCATCGCCAACACCGGGCACGCCGATGCGTTCGACCTCACCGGGACGCTCTCTTGCGACAGTCCCTACATCGTGGTCACGCAAGCGCAGGGGACCTGCGCGCTGGCGCCGGCGGGCGGAACCGGCACCGTCGGCACCTTCGAGGTGCAGGTGCTGCCGGGTTGCCCGAGTCCGTCGCTGTCGGTCTTCCACCTGGAGCTGTCCGGGCCGGGCGGCTTCACGGCCGCGATGCAGTGGGAGCTGCCGATCGGTCCGTGGTTCGACAGCGCGGAGTCCGATCTCGGCTGGACCCTGGGGGCGCCGGGCGACAACGCCACGGACGGTCTGTGGGTGCGGGCCGAGCCGGTCGGAACGATCCACAACGGGCAGCAGGCGCAACCGGAGTTTGACCACACGCCCGACCCGGGCAGCCTCTGCTTCGTCACCGGAAACGGCGTGGTGGGCGGCGGGGTCGGTGAGGACGACGTCGATGTCGGCAAGACCACGCTCCTCTCGCCGGTCTTCAACGTCGCGGGAGCGACCAGCGCCACAATCTCCTACTGGCGCTGGTACACGAACAACCTCGGCGTCAACCAGGGTTACAACTACTGGCAGGTGCAGGTGACGGCCAACGGGACCGACTGGACGAATCTGGAGCGCACGATCACGAACGCCAACACCTGGACGTATCAGTCGTTCGAGCTGGCGGGGCTGGTCCCGCTGACCGGAACCGTGCAGTTCCGGTTCGTGGCCGAAGACCCGGAGCCGGTCGACCTTGTGGAAGCGGCGGTCGATGACATCAACGTAATCATCGTGCGCGAGACTTCCTCCGACGTCGTCGGCGGCCCGGCCGGGCGGGGCGCGACCGGGATCGTGTCCTGTCGACCCAATCCGCTGCACCAGGGTGCCGTGCTCACCTACCGACTCGGTTCCAGCAAGCCGGTGCGGTTCGAACTCTACGACACGGCCGGGCGTCGCGTGCGCACGCTCTGGAGCGGCACGGGGCAGGCCGGTGAGCACTCGCTGTCGTTCCCGGCGACCGATCAGGGCGGCCGCGCGCTGCCCAGCGGGATCTACTTCCTGCGCATGGCCACCACGGACCGGTCGGAGGTGCGGCAAGTCACGGTTCTTCGCTGATCTGAGCCGCCCCGGTGTGGCGCCAGGGGACCGGATCGGCTGGACCTGACCGCCTCTTCCGCCACCGGCCCGGGCGGTGCTTCGAGACGGAGAGGCGATCTTCCTTACGAGGGGGGTCGCCTCTCGGCGCTCGAGGCCAATGGCGCAAGACCGGCCCGCCGGATCGACCTGATCTCGGCCAAGCCGGCAGCCGCGACCCGGCGCCGCGGTTCTCCGACGGACCCTCGCCCGGGGAGTCACGCTGGCAAATCCGCAGAAGCGGTGCTATTCTTGTTGTGCGCGGTTCATAACCGGGCCTGATGATCCCGCATTCCCAAGCCATCACTCACTCCGGCTTCGGGGCCGTTCCCGGCGGCTCCCGGCCGAGACCTTGAAGGGGGACACTGTGCGCCGACCGAAGTCTGCGTCCTTCCGTTTCTCCGCCCGTCCGGCGGCCGCGCTCGCCGCCATCGGGCTGGCCGCCCTGGCCTGCCTGGCCGGCGCGGCTGAGGCCGAGACGATCCGCTACGCCGGCAGCACCGCTCCGGGCGGGATCACCGTCGTCTCCCAGGATCCGAGCGGCGTCACCCTCCACTTCGAGATCCACGAGCTGGGGCTCGATCCGGTGGAGATCGACGGCGGCACCTGGACCAAGGTATCGCTCCCCGGCACCTTCCTGCCCAACGATGCGGGCAAGCCGGACCTTCCCGGAATCGGGCGCTTCGTGGCCGTGCCGCGCGGCGCCGTCGCCACCCTCGAGGTGCTCACGGCCAGGGTCGAGACGATCTCGGACCTGTCCGTCGCCCCGGCCCCCATCATTCCCAAGGAGACGGAGCGAGGCCTGCGCTACACCTTCGATCCGGAGGTCTACGGTCGGGGCGGCGTCTACCCGACCACCCCGGCGCTCCTCTCCGAGCCCGGCCAGATCCGCGGGGTCGACTGCGTCACCGTGGGGATCACGCCGTTTTCCTGGGACCCGGGATCGCGCAACCTGACCGTGTACCGGGAGCTGGATGTGCGGGTGCGATTCACCGGAGGCACCGGCACTTTCGGCGAGGAGCGGCTGCGCAGCCGGTACTGGGAGCCGATCCTGCGGCAGCATCTGGCGAACTACGCCTCCCTGCCGCGGGTCGACTTCAACCGGCCGCGGGGCGGGCGCAGTGGTTACGAGTACGTGATCATCTGCCCCGACAATGCCGACTTCATCGCCTGGGCCGACACGCTGAAGACCTGGCGCAAGCTGCAGGGGATCTCCACCGAGATCTTCACCACCACCGAGGTCGGGACCACCGCAACCGCCATCGAGAGCTGGCTCAACAACGCCTACAACACCTGGGACCCCGCCCCCGACGCCTTCCTCATCCTGGGCGACTACCCGAACTCCGGGCTGCGCGACACCGGGGTGACGGCCCCGATCTACAATAGCTACTGCGTGAGCGACAACATCTACGCCGACGTCAACAACGACCACCTTCCCGATATGGTGCATGCCCGCATCACCGCGCGCAATCCCACCGATCTCTCGCGCATGATCGGCAAGATGATGGACTACGAGCGAAACCCCTACACCGACGCTGCCTTCTACGATCACCCGATCATCGCCGGCGGATGGCAGACGGAACGCTGGTTCATCCTCTGCGCGGAGACGATCTACGGCCACCAGGCCAACATCCTGCGCAAGCAGCCGGTGCGCGAATACGCGATCTACGACGGAACGCCCGGCACCGTCTGGTCGACCGCCACCAACACCTCGACGGTGGTGAACTACTTCGGGCCGTCCGGCCTCGGATACATCCCATCCACGCCGCAGCACCTCACCGACTGGGGCGGAAACGCCACCCGCATCAATGCCGACATCAACTCCGGTGGCTACATGCTGCTGCACCGGGACCACGGCGGCGAGACCGGCTGGGGAGAGCCGGCCTACTACAACTCCAACCTGTCCGGCCTGAACAACGACATGCTCCCGTTCGTCTTCTCCATGAACTGCCTCACCGGCAAGTACAACTACGGATCAGAGTGCTTCACCGAGGCGTTCCACCGGATGGCCAAGGGAGCTCTCGGCCTGACCGCGGCTTCCGAAGTGAGCTACTCCTTCGTCAATGACGCGCTGATCTGGGGGATGTTCGACACCATGTGGCCGGGATTCATGCCGGCGGTCAACCCCTACCCGCCCGCAACATCCTTCGCCACCGACCTGCGGCCCGCCTTCGGCATGGCCAGCGGGAAGTACTTCCTGCAGGCGAGCAGCTGGCCCTACAACACCGGCGACAAGCAGGTCACCTATCACCTCTTCCACCACCATGGCGACGCGTTCCTCACCATGTACTCCGAAGTGCCGAGCCCGAGCGACGTGACGCACGGCGAGGTTTGCCTCATCGGCACCGGCAGCTTCCCGGTGCAAGCCGGCGCCGGGGCGGTCATCGCCCTGACCGTGAACGGGGAGATCGTGGGGGTGGCCGATGCCACCGGCCTGCCGCAGGAGGTCCTGCTCACGCCCCAGGCGGAGCCGGGGAACCTGCGCATCACGGTCACGCTGGCGAATCACTACCGCTATGACCAGACGGTCCCGATCCTGCCGCCGGCCGGCCCCTACCTTGTCCACCAGTCGACATCCCTGGTCGATGAGAGCGTGGCCGCGGATGGACTCCTGCAGTGGTCGGAGGCGGCCGGACTGGCGGTCACGTTGAAGAACGTCGGCGTCGACTCCACGAGCGCGGCCGCGGTCGAGCTCGCCAGCGACGATCCGTTCGTGACCTTGTCCCTGGCCCAGACGACCCTCCCGCCGGTGCAGCCGGGCGCCTCGATCCCGATTGACGAGCCATTCGGGGTCAGCGTCTCGGGCGCGGTCCCCGATCAGCACCCCATCCCGTTCACCGTGCAGGCGACCTGTCCCGAGGGATCTTGGAGCTGCGACTTCACGCTGACGGCCCAGGCCCCGGTGCTGCAGGCAGGCGACGCCGCGCCCGACGACCCGATGCCGCTCGGCAACGCCGACGGAGTGGTCGATCCGGGAGAGTCCTTCCAACTGCAGCTCGAGGTCGCGAATGCCGGACACGCGGACGCCGTGAACCTGACCGGCACGCTCGCCTGCGACGATCCCAACATCGTGGTGACCCAAGCGCTCGGAACGTGCGAACTCGTGTCGATCGGTGGCAGCGCCGTCCTCGGTACCTTCGAGGTGCAGGTGCTGCCCGATTGCCCGAGTCCGTCGCTACCGGTGTTCCATCTGGCCATCGCCGGTCCGGACGGATTCGCCGCTGACCTCCAGTGGGAGATCCCGGTCGGACCCTGGTTCGACGACGCCGAGGGCGACCGGGGCTGGACCCTGGGCGCGCCGGGAGACGGCGCCACGACCGGGCAGTGGGTGCGGGCCGAGCCGGTCGGAACCGTCTACAACGGGCAGCAGGCGCAGCCGGAGTACGACCAGACCCTTGACCCGGCCAGCCTCTGCTTCGTCACCGGAAACGGCACGGTGGGCGGCGCGGCCGGCGAAGCCGATGTGGATGGCGGCCGGACCACGCTCCTGTCGCCGATCTTCAACACGGAGGGCGCGACCGGCGCGACGCTCACCTACTGGCGCTGGTACACGAACAACCTCGGCAACAATCCGGGAGCCGATTATTGGAGCGTGGACGCCACGGCCGACGGGACGACCTGGACCCACCTGGAATACACGACCGCCAGCGCGAACAGCTGGACGGAGCATGCGTTCAACCTCGACGGCGTCGTGCCGTTGGACGGGACGCTGCAGTTCCGGTTCGTGGCGGATGACCAGGCTCCGGGGACGCTCGTGGAAGCCGCGGTGGACGACATCACCGTAGCGATCGTGCGTCAGGAAGCGGCGGACGTAGCCGGCGAACCGGACGCGCGCTTCGCGACCGGAATCGTTTCCTGCCGGCCCAACCCACTGCGCCAGGGGGCGGTGTTGACCTACCGGCTCGGGTCCAAGGAGCCGGTGCGGTTCGAGCTCTTCGACATTGCCGGCCGCCGCGTGCGCACGCTCTGGAGCGGCACCCTGGACAGGGGAGAGCACGCGCTCTCCTTCCCGGCCGTCGACCCGAGAGGACGCGCGTTGCCGGGTGGGGTGTACTTCCTCCGCATGGCGACGCCGGAGAAGGTGGAGGTCCGGACACTCACGGTTTTGCGATGATATGGAATGACCCCTCAGTCAAGCACTGAGGTGTGGAGGCGATCTTCTTCCAGCCGGGGAGGATCGCCTCCTTCGTCTTGTGTATGCCGAAACGTCTGGCTGGGAGGCCGAGACAGCTCGGCTCATCGCCTCCCGGGTGACCCTGACGCGGGGTTTCGGGGCTCTTGCGAACTCGCCGGTAGCGCGCACCAGTCGCTCGCGGGATCGACTCCATCCACCCGGGAGGCCGCCGCGAGGGCTGCATCAGGCGTGCCAACCAGCACCGAAACGCGCCAACGCCGCGACCTCACTGTCCGGACCGGGGATAGAGCGCGGGAGGCGCCGTCGCGGGACCGGGGGCCGCACCGTTCGCCCGGAGCAAGGTCGGGCGGCGAACGTTCGCCCGCACAGATCCAAACAGCTGCCGAGCATCAACCGGAATGGTACAATCAGAAGAGTCCCCCCGGGACCAGCGAGCCCCGGCCGCGGCCGGGGCTTCCTTGCAGCCATGCAACCATCCGTGGAGACGAGACCATGCCGAGAGTCCTCGCCTTCTGTCTCCTGTTGACCCTGGCGGGCGCGGGGCGCGCGTCTGCCGCCCCCACCCTCTCCTGGGGCGACCTCTACGATGGAGGCGCCGCCTATCTTGACCTAGCGACCGCCGTCCTCGCCGCTCCGAACGGCGATGTCATCGTTGGGGGCGAGAGCGCCGATGGCGACGGAGGGGTAGACCAGTTGATTCGCCGCCTCGAACCCGTTTCGGGCGCCCCGCTCTGGACGGTCCGATTCCCGGCCTTCGACGGAAACGACATCGCCCTGACGGCGCTGGCCTGGGACCCGAGCGGCGACATCCTCGTCGGAGGCTACGTTCGCGGCTGCGTGGGGTGAGGCCACGGCGATGATGTCGTCGTCCACAAGCTGGACGACGCGACCGGGGAGTTTCTCTGGTCCAAGCACTTCGCCAGCACGACCGGAACCAATGAGAGCGTCTACGCCCTGGCGGTGGATTCCCAGGGCAACGCCGTCATCGCCGGCCGCTATTGGAACGGCGCGGCCCACGGGGATGACATCCTGGCCATGAAATTCGATGCCGCCGACGGCGACATCCTCTGGATGAAGACCTTCGACGGCCCGGCTCACCTCGACGACCGCGGCTGGAATCTCCTGATCGGCCCAGAGGACGATCCGGTGATCACCGGCATGGTCCAGACGTCAACCGCCGACGCCTCCTTCCTCACCGTGAAGCTCAACGGCACTACGGGAAGCACGATCTGGCAGCAGCTGCTGACCGGAGCCATCAACAACCCTGATGACCGCAGCGGCTGGCTCGCGCCCGCGGACGGCGGCGATGTCATCCTCGTGAACAAGGTCTGGCTCCCGAGCCTCGGCTACGAGGTGTTGGTGCACCGGTTCGCTGCCGGCAACGGGGCGCAGGTCTGGCACCAGGTGCACGGCTCGGCGGGCGCGGTCGCCGATGAGCCGCGCGCCGCCATCGGCCTCTCCTCCGGCGACGTGGCCGTGGCCGGAACCCATGCCGGCGACTACCTCGCCATGCGGATCCGGGCCACGGACGGTACCGTCGCCTGGACCTCCGGCTACAACGGCCCTCCCGGCTGGTACGACTCGGCGGGCTGTCTTGCGGAGGGGCTTTCCGGCGAAGTCATCGCCGGCGGATTCAGCAGCGGATCCACCACCGGATGGGACGCTGTCACCGTGGCCTTCGACCCCGCAGACGGCGACACGCTCTGGCACGTGCGCTATGACGCCGGCGTCGGCGAGACCGACGAGGTCGCCGCCCTCGCGGTGGGCCCGCTCGGCAGTCTCTTTGCCGTCGGCTACTCCTTCACCCTCGCGACCAACAGCGACCTGCTCTCCCTCGCCTACTCCCTGGGGTTGCCGCCGGCCGGGCTGGACGGCGCACCGGTCGGATCGCCGGCATCGCAGGCACCGGGAATCGCGGTGTGGCCCAACCCTTCGCGCGGACCGGTGGAGTTCGGGGTAACGCTCGCAAGCCCGGCCACGGTTCGACTGGCGATCTTCGACCTGGCTGGTCGCGAGCGGGCGCGCGTGCAGAGCGTCATGCTTGCCGCGGGAACCGCGCGGCTGGCGTGGGACGGACGCGATGCCGCGGGCCGATCACTCGAGCCCGGAATCTACCTGGCGCGGGTGGAGGGGGCGGAAGTGGCGATCACGAGGAAGGTCGTCGTCGCCCGCTAGCAGGACACGGAACCACCCGACCGCCCCGGCGGCAGCGCGAGCGTCGTCATATCCCTTTTCTTCGCAATGCGATCCCGGTCCCAAGCCGGTTGTCAGGGTCGGCGCTGTGCTCGGCGTCAGAGCGTCGATCTTGAGTCCGCAGCCTAAGGAAGCCCGTGCTCGCGGCCGAAATCGATGAAAAGAGCTCGGATCGCTCCGGGCGGGGGACCGTACGCGCGCCCCAGCCCGGGTCTGGAGATCGTAGCCATGCACACGATCGTTCCCGACGGTGCTGCCCGACGAATCCGCACGCGACTGCGCCGCGGCAGAATCGGCCCTGCCATTGGGTCCGTAAGACGACGATGCCGGTGTCCGCACCCCATCCTGCGCCAGGGTCGGAGATGAGCAGGCCGTCGCAGGGGCGATCCCGCCTTCGCTCGCCGTGGGGTGCACTCGCAATCGTGGCGGCACTCCTGCTCGCCTTGGCGTGGGGAATCCTGTCACCTGCCGCGCCGATCGGTCGGAAGGCCGTCGGGCTCGGTCTCGCGGGACTCCTCTCCGCCTTCGTCTCGGGTGTGCTGTTCGCGGCGGCATGGCCGTCCCTCCGGCACGCTCGGTCACCGGCGTTCTCCACATCTCACGAACGCCCGGCCGGAGTGCCAGCCGCGGCAGAGCCGGTCCGGTTGGAGGCCGACTCCGAGTTGACCGCGCAGATGACGGCGGATCCCGAGCTGCGCCGGAGCGAACGCCGCTTCCGGGAGCTGGCCGCCGCCCTCCCCCAGGGGATCTTCGAGTCGGACAGCACCGGCATGCTCGTCTATGCAAACGCGTGCGCGCGGCAGATGTTCGGCCTCGGACCCGAGGAGCTCGACGGCAAGTTCCACATGCTCGACATGATCGTCCCGGCCGAACGGGAACGGGCCGCCCCGCGCATCGAGCAACTGCGCACCGGATTCGTCGACCCGACCACGCCGCGGCAGTATCTCGCGCTGCGCCCGGACGGCACTGTCTTCCCGGTGCTCATCTACGCCACTCCGGTGACCCGGGACGACTCCACCACGGGGCTTTTGGGAACGATCGTGGATATCTCCGAGCGCGTCGCCACGGAGGAGGCGGTTCGACAGGCCAAGGAGGCGGCCGAGGCGGCCAACCGCGCCAAGAGCGAGTTTCTCGCGAACATCTCGCACGAGATCCGCACCCCGCTGAATGCGGTCCTCGGCCTGACCGAGTTGGTGCTCTCCGCCGATCTCAGGTCGGAGGAGCGGGAGCATCTCACGCTCGCCCTCCAATCGGGAGAGGTTCTGCTGCGGCTGATCAACGACCTGCTCGACTTCTCGAAGATCGAAGCGGGACGGCTGGAGCTGGACTGCGGAATCTTCGACCCCCACCGGCTGCTCGCGGAGACGATCCCGCCGTTTCGCATGATGGTCAAGGATCGTCCGCTGCAGATCCGCCTGCAGGTCGGCGAGGCCGTCCCCCATGCCGTGCACGGCGATGCCGCGCGACTCCGCCAGGTGCTGGTCAACCTCATCGGCAACTCGATCAAGTTCACATCCGAGGGCGAGATCTCCGTGCAGGTTGGGGTAGCGGAGGAGAACGCGGACCACGTGATCCTGGCCTTCAGCGTCCGCGACACCGGCATCGGAATCCCCGCGGACAAGCTGGAAAGGATCTTCCACCCCTTCGAGCAGGCCGACAACTCCACGACCCGACGCTATGGAGGCACGGGATTGGGACTGGCCATCGCCCGCCGGCTGGTGGGGTTGATGGGCGGCGAGCTGGAGGTGGAGAGTGAGCCGGGGCGCGGCAGCACATTCCGCTTCCGCGTCCGCCTGTCTCGCCGGGAGGCCCTTCGCGCGGCATGAGTCCCCGGCACCGCGGCGTCCGCCGTCCGGCGCGGGCCGGTCAACCGTGGCGCCTACCGCGGCCATCGGCAGACTCGGATCGCGCTGCCTGGGCGGCGGGCCGAACCTCGCGTGAGCGCGCGCTGTCTCAGGGCATCCGCACGAGCACGCGCCGGGCGGTGACCGGGCCCGCGTAGACCTCCAGGTAGTAGACGCCCGCCGGCACGGCGTACCCCGCAGCATCCCTTCCGTCCCAGGCGTCTCCGTGATCCCAGGACCGCGGCTGTGAGGCCCGCGCCACGCGACGCCCCTGGGGATCGTAGACCGACCAGGACCAGCTCGGTTCGGCCGTGCCGGACCGCTCCGTCGTTGCCCCGGTGCGCACCGGAGCGAACCGGACTTCAGCCGCAAACGGATTCGGCCCCACCTGCAGATTGAGGCGTCCGTTGGACGCTGCGGCCGTCCCTGGCTCAATCCCGGTTATCTCCCAGGTCTGGAGGATGCGGGATTCACGCGAGAGGCGCCGGTGACCGGAGGCATCCGTGGCGATGACCTCCCACTTGTGGAGCGCGTCCGGCGTCAGGGAGTACAGGGGCGTCAGCGTGGTGTCGGTCCCGACAGGATAGGTCCACTCCGCGTTGCCGGGGTAGGTCTCCCAGATGTGCAGCTCGTAGGTCACCGGCACCGGCGAGTCGCCGTCCACCGTTCGCCGCCAGCGGAAGGTGACCGGAAATGGGAGCAGTAATTCTCCATCGGCCGGACTCACGAGATCGAACGGAAGCGGGAACAGGACCGGCGCCGAACTCAGCGCCGCCAGGGCGTCGACACGTCCCCAGCCGTAGTCGTTGTCGGGGGCAGAGTGCCGGTCGGCGGTGTTCATGAGTGCCGACCGGATCTGCATGTTGCTCCACTCCGGGTGCGCTTCGGCCAGCAGCGCCGCGACCCCGCTCACCAAGGGGCAGGAGAGCGAGGTCCCGCTGGCCGGGCCGTAGGCGTCGACCTCGTCTGCATCGGCCCACCAGGTCGCGACCCCGCGCGCCACGACCTCCGGTTTGGTCCGGCCGTCGTCGCTGGGTCCGCGCGAGGAAAAGCCGGCGACGACGTTCAGACTGTCCACCGCCCCCACCGAGATCACGCTGTCGGCGTCGGCCGGCGTGCCTAAGCTCATTGGCCCCTGGTAGCCGTAGTTGCCGGCCGAGTTCACGCAGAGAATCCCGCGCTCGGAGGCGATGTCGACGGCCCGGGAGATCACCGGCGTGTCGCCGTCTTTCAGCGGATAGTCGTAGCAGAACTCGTCATCGAAGCAGGTGTAGCTGAGGCTCGCGCTGGTCACCCGGACGCCCAGGGAATCGGCCCACTCGAGGGCGGCGACGTAGTTGTCCTCTTCCACCTGCGTCTCGCTCCGGATGTCCTCCGTCTTTGCGAGGACGAACTCGGCGCCGTAGGCGGGGCCGACGATGTGGCCGGGGTCGAAGCCGCCGTTCGTCGCCCAGGTTCCGGTGCCGTGTCGATGCGCTCCCGGATCGTCCGCCGGTTCATTCTGGGTGTTGCCGTCCTGGAAGACGTAGTCGTACTCGGCCAGGACCCGCGTGTTCGAAAACGCATGATGATCTTTGCGGAATCCACTATCCAGCATCATCATACGGACCCGGTTGCCGGTGTAGCCAAGGGCGTGGACCGCCGGAACCTGCACCTCCTGGAGCTGGCCGTAGGAAGGTCCGTACGGGTCCGGACCCCGAGCGAGCGCCTTGTCGGGCAGGGTCCGCCCGAGGGGCGTACCGTCCGGGGCGAACGCCGGGCCGAGACTCTGCCGTTCGCTCCGCGCCACGGGTCGCACCGCCCGCACGAAGGTGAGGGCGCGGACCGCTTCCACCGCCTCCGGTGACAGGTCGACGCTCACGCCGTTCAACCACCGGGTCTGGTGCCGGATCCGGCCCCAACCTGCCACCTGGTCGACATGGGGCTGGTACACCGGGAGATCCCGCTCATCGGGAACCGCGCCCGTGGGCCCGGCGGCGCGAGAGGCCCACGCCTCGGCGGGGATCCGCTCTGCGATCTCCAACCAGTCCGCGGCGGCGGGCGGAATCGGTCCGCGGTCGGTGAAGAACACCCAGTAGGCAGCGGTCGGGGCCGGCGTCGCGGCCGAGACCGAGGACGAGGCTGAAGCCGGCGCCGGGGCCGCATCCAAGGCCAGGGCGGAGACCGGAACCGCCGCAAGGACCGCGGCTGGGGTCAGCAGGCCAAACAGGATACGCGGAACCGCGAAGGCTCCGCAGCGGGATCGCGTCATGGCAACTCCTTCTTCCCGCGAACGGGCCGCGGGGCCGGGCAAGCGCAGCATGGCCCCCACCAGACAAGGATACCATGACCGTTCCGGGACCGGCTCAGTCGAAAGTGAGCCGCGACAGGATCGACGCATGCAGGGGACCGTTGGTCGCCACGATCGACCCGCCATGGAGCCAGTCATCGCCGCCTCGAACGTCGGTGATGCGGCCTCCAGCTTCGCGCACCAGAAGCGCCCCGGCCGCGACATCCCAGGGGCTCAACGACAGCTCCCAGTAGCCGTCGTAGCGGCCGTCCGCGACATAGGCCAGGTCGAGCGCCGCCGAGCCGCAGCGGCGCAGTCCCCGGGTCTCCAGGCTCAGCCGGGCCCAGTTGTCGAGGTTGGTATTGCCCACCTCTCCCTGGCGATACGCGAAACCGCTGGCCAGGAGCGCGTGCCGCAGATCGGACTCGGCGGAAACGCGCAGCCGGGCGCCGTTCCGAGACGCGCCGGCGCCTCGCACCGCGGTGAACGTCTCCCGCAGCTGCGGGGCATGAACCACGCCGAGGAGGATTCCTTCCGCGTCCTCCAGACCGATCGAGACACAGAAGAACGGATGCCGGTGGACGAAGTTGGTGGTTCCGTCGAGCGGATCGATGATCCAACGGAAGGGCGCGGTCCCGGTTCGTCCGCCGCCTTCCTCGGCAAGAATGGCGTGCTCCGGCCAAGCCGTCCGGATTCGATCGGTGACCAGCCGCTCAGAAGCCAGGTCGTACTGGGTGACAAGGTTCCGCCAGCCCTTGTAGTCGACCTCCCCCCGCTCGACTTTCGAGAAGCCTTCGTCCAGCAGCTCTCCCGCCTCGCGCGCCAGCCCCACGGCGAAGGAGAGAAGCTCATCCGCCTCGCTCCGTCCGGCGCCATCCCCGCGACCTCCGACTCCCGCTCCGCACTCGGACATCCGTTCCCTCCGCACGCCCGCCGGCGGCCCGCTGACCTTCTTCGTTGAGATCCACCCCGCTCACCGGGTACAGTCTCCCGACAATCTATCAGTTCGGAGGCGATCCGTCTCGACCCCGCCCGCGCCGCCTGGCGGCCCGCGGGGGCGGTCCGACCGGATGCGGGGGATGCATGGACAACGTCATGGACAAGATCGTCAGCCTGGCCAAGCGCCGCGGCTTCGTATTCCCGTCGAGCGAGATCTACGGCGGCATCAACTCCTGCTGGGACTACGGCCCGCTCGGTTCGCGGATGAAGAACAACGTGAAGCGCGCCTGGTGGAAGGCGATGACCCAGCTGCGCGACGACATCGAAGGGCTTGACGCGGCCATCCTAATGCACCCGCGGGTCTGGGAGGCCTCGGGCCACGTGGAGAACTTCACCGACCCCCTGGTCGACTGCAAGACCTGCAAGGGCCGTTTCCGGGCCGACAAGCTCGACATGGTGCCGTGCCCCAAGAAGCCGAGCAAGCACCCCGGTGAGCACCATGAGTGCGATCTGACGGAGCCGCGCCTCTTCAATCTCATGTTCAAGACATTCATGGGCCCGCTGGAAGACGCCGCCGCGGTGGTCTACCTGCGTCCCGAGACCGCCCAGGGAATCTACGTCAACTTCGACAATGTGCGCGTCTCCGCGCGCCAGAAGATCCCCTTCGGCATCGCTCAGATCGGGAAGGCGTTCCGCAACGAGATCACGCCGGGCAACTTCATCTTCCGCACCCGCGAGTTCGAGCAGATGGAGATGCAGTTCTTCGTCAAGCCCGGCACCGACATGGAGTGGCTGGAGCACTGGAAGGCGGCCCGCATGCAGTGGTACCACGACCACGGCATCCGACCCGACAAGCTCCGTTTTCATGCCCACGAGGGGAAGGAACTGGCCCACTACGCCAAGGCCGCCTACGACATCGAATACGAGTTCCCGTTCGGCTGGCAGGAGCTCGAAGGGATCCACAACCGGAGCGACTTCGACCTCACGCAGCACCAGAAGTTCTCCGGCAAGAAGCTCGAGTACTTCGACGAGGCAACCAAGGAGAAGTACCTTCCGTTCATCGTCGAGACTTCGGCCGGCTGCGACCGCTCGCTCCTCACCTTTCTGGTCGACGCCTACCGCGAGGACGAGCAGGAGGGCGAGGTTCGGGTCTCTCTCTCGCTCCACCCGCTGCTGGCGCCGATCAAGGCCGCGGTCTTTCCCCTCGTCAAGAAGGACGGCATGCCCGAAATCGCTCATCGGATCGTCGACGAGCTGCGCCCGCACCTGGAGGTCTTCTACGACGAGAGCGGCGCGGTGGGCCGGCGCTACCGGCGCATGGATGAGGTCGGCACCCCGTTCTGCGTCACGATCGACTCGGAGACGCTCGCCAACCAGTCGGTGACCGTTCGCGAGCGCGACTCGCTGCAGCAGGAGCGGGTCAACCTCGCCGACCTGACCGCGCACCTCCGGCGTCGGATCGAAGGGGCGTAAGCGGGGCCGTTGAGAACCCGGCCGCCCCGGTGTTGCCGAATCCTGCTGGGCGGGGCGGATCGGTCGCCCCGGGGAGGAGGATCGTGAGCAACCGTTCGCGCAGCCATGCCGGCCGCAAGTACCGCACGAAGCGGCGTCCGCCGCCGGGCTCCGCGCCGGGGACGCTCGTCGGCACGCCGGGCACGCCTCCGCCGACGATCCGGGTCGTGGCCTACGGCCCCGCGGCGTTCGAGGAGCACACCCTATCCCGCGTCGAGGAGCTTCCGGCGATGCTCGGACGGCAGCCGGTCACCTGGGTCGACATCGACGCGCTCTCCGACGCCGAGGCGGTGCGCAAGCTCGGCGAAGTCTTCCACCTGCACCCGCTGGCCCAGGAAGACATCCTCAACACCTACCAGCGCGCCAAGGTCGAGCCGTACGGCGACTCCCTCTTCGTGGTCTCGCGCATGTTCAGCCTGCAGGGGGGCGCGGTGCAGGCCGAGCAGTTCAGCCTGTTCTTCGGCTCCGGGGTGCTGCTCAGCTTCCAGCAAGTCCCCGGCGACTGCCTCGACCCGGTGCGCGAGCGCCTGCGCCGCGGCGGTTCGATCCGCGAGCGCGGCGTCGACTTCCTCGCCTACGCCCTCCTGGATGCCGTCATCGATGCCTACTTCCCGGTCATCGAGGAGTGCGGCACCCGGCTCGAGGACGCGGAGATCGAGGTCTTCAGCCGACCCGGGCCCCAGGCCGTGCGACGCATCCACGACATCCGCGCCGATCTCCTGATGCTGCGCCGGGCCGTCTGGCCGCTGCGGGACGCGGTCAATGCCCTGGTGCGCGACCCGCACCCGGCGATCCATGACGAGACCCGGGTCTTTCTGCGCGACTGCTACGACCACACCGTGCAGATCATGGATCTGGTCGAGACCTTCCGCGAGCTCGCGGCCGGGCTCACCGACATCTACCTCTCCAGCCTGGGACAGCGGACGAACGAGACAATGCGGCTCCTCACCGTGATCTCGACGATCTTCATCCCGTTGACCTTTCTCGCCGGGCTGTGGGGCATGAACTTCGATCCCGATGCCTCGCACTTCAACATGCCGGAGTTGCGCTGGAGGTTTGGCTACCCTTTGGCGCTGCTCTTCATGCTCGCGCTGGGCGTCGTCATGCTGCTGCTGTTCCGGCGCCGTGGGTGGTTGGGATCTCCCGAGGAGAAGCCCGACCTGGGAGACCGTCTCCCCGCTCCGTCGGATCCCCCCAAGGACCGCCACGGAGGGGTTTGACAGGGTGCTGAAGAGCCCTGTCAAGGTGCTCCGGAGTCCTCGCCCTCCCATTGCCGCAGGAGCGCCTCGACCTGCGGCCGGGACGGGGACTGGGGACAGTCGCGCAGGTAGGCGCGCGCGGTGGCGGCCGCCTCGGCCCGGCGCCCCTGGTTGGCCAGCAGCATGGCCCGGATCAGGCGACCTTCCGGCGTGTACTGGGGATCCCGGAGCGCGTCGAGCGTATCGAGGAGCGCCGCCGCCTCGGCATCGCGCCCGGCAGAGCCGAGAATCCGGGCCAGATTGAACACGTGAAGGCCGCGCTCCGGCTGCAGGGCCCTGGCCTTGCGGTGCGCGTCGACGGCGCCCGCGAGGTCCTGCTTCTCCAGGAGAAGGTTCCCCAGGTACGACCAGGCCGCGGCGAAGTTCGCGTTCAGGGCCGTGACCCGGCGGAACTCCGCGATCGCCGAATCGAGCCGGCCCGCTCG
>CAYYQN010000043.1:23290-43348 GCA_964473865.1 uncultured bacterium
TCCCGGCAGCGACCGCGCCGGCCGCGAACACCAGCAACAGCGAAACGGCGGGCAGTCGATAGCGCCCGAGGACGAAGAACGCCGCCACCGACAGGAGGTAGACAACCGTGAGCGCGTAGAGCGGCCAGAGTCGCCGACGGTCCCGCCAACCAAGGGCCAGGCCGGCCAACGCCAGCGGTCCGACGAGGTCCCAGCGTACCGGATTGAACTGCAGCCACGGCGAGTAGCGCGCCCAGAAGCGCAGATCCTCGTTGTCCGGGATCTCGTGCCGGTGGAGCAGCAACAACAGGCGCGTCCCGACGCCCTGGAGGAACTTCCCCGGATGCGCGCCGATGTACCGCCAGGCTTCGCGGGACCAGTACGCGGAAACCTCTGACGGCCGCAGGGAGCGGTCGAGGCGCCGCTCCGCCTCCCGGCGGAAGTCCTCCTCCTCGTACTGAGGATCGGGGCGCAGGAACGCGGGCGGCTGATAGACGCCCCGAGTGTTGCTTTCGTTGTTGCCGATGTAGAAGTTCTGTCCCCCTTGCGAGGTCGTGAGCACCCAGTCACGGCCGACCACGCGATTGCGCGCCAGCACCGGCAGGAGCACAAGAAGGAGTCCAGCCCCCACGGCCGCGGCACCGCCCGCGGCCGCGCGCGAGGGCCGCGGCAGGCCGATCGGAGAACGACGCCGGCCCTCGGACTCACCGCGCTCGCCGGCATCGCGCGACTCGCGTTTTCTTCCGGCCGCGCTCGCAGGGGGCCAGAGGATTGCGGCGGCGAGAATCGGCGCCAGGAGCAGGAAGTTCGCCCGCGCCAGCGCGCCGATACCCAGAAGCAGGCCCGCCAGCAGCCCCCACCGGACCGCGCGAGTCCCCGGCCGCGAGCGGCGCGGCGAAGCCGGCGCCGGATCACCCGCGACCAGCGTCGCCAGCACGGCCGCATTCAGGAGAAGCACTTCCAGGAAGGTCTTCAGCACCAGGCCGTCGTAGAAGATGAACGGCGCGTAGAGGGCCGCCAGGATCGCCGCGATGCGTCCCGCGCGTTCCCCCCAGAGCCGGGTGGCAATGCCCCAAAGCAGCGGCACATTGAGCGCGCCGAGCACCCCCTGGAGCACGAGCACGACCGTGAGATGGCGGCCGATCGTGGCGTACAGCCCGGCCAGCAGATACGGGTAGAGCGGATCCTGATAGAAGACGCTCCGACCCACCCACTCTCCATCGGCGATCCGCCGCGCCCAGCGGTCGTAGGCCATCTGGTCCACCGGAAGATAGGAGGAGAACGGATTGGCCCGCTGCGCCAGGGTGTTCGCCAGACGCAGCAGAAACCCGAGCAGCGTGCAGGCGGCCAGGAAACGGCCGGGATGCCGAGGAGGTACCGGAACGCGGAGTTCCCCGGTCTGATCGCCCGAGCGGCGCCTCGTCACCTCGCGTTCCCCCACCGATGCCCCGGTTGACGTCGACCGCCCCGGATCCTGCTCGCACTCCGGGGCTCTTGGTTTCGGGATCAGGGGGAGTCTGGGGAACGGGCACCTGCTTCGCAAGAGGCGAGGCGACCGTGGCATCGAACCCGGCCGCCTCCGGAAACCCCGGCTCTGCCCGCGCCCGGGCTAGAAGTACAGAAGGTACTTCAGCTTCACCGCCCCGATGGCGTACTGCCGCTTCATTTCCTCTGTGACCGTGCCGCCGGGGCGTTCCGTCGGCTCAAGAGCGCTGTAGTCATTGACCGCTACGTAGATCCAGCTCTTGGGCGCGAAGTTCCAGGTGTAGAGCAGACCCAGCCGGTTGGACTGAAGTCGCGACTTGCCCAGGCGGGCTTTCCCGGTGTAACCGACCATCTCGTCGAAGACCGACAGCGTCATGTAGGCCGTGATCCGGTAGTCGACCCGGGGCCGGAACCTCGGGGTCATGGCGACCACGCTTTTGTCGGGGTCCCACTCCACCCACAGATTCGAGCTGAGCGTAGTGCTGACGGGCGAGGCAAAGGAGTAGCTGAAGCTCAGGAAGTTCGAGCCTTGCCAGGCGAGGTAGTGACGCGCGTAGTTGTAGCTGTAGGAGTAGTCGCAGCCGGCGTTGAGGTTGTTACCCAGGAGGAACCCCCAGAGGTTGTAGCTGATCTCCTTGTAGCCATAGCCGGCGTAGGCGCCCCGCACGTCGTCGAACTCGTAGTTGCGTCCGAAGGTGCCCTCCAGATTGCACCCCCAGTTGGAGCGAAGATTCGGGTTGAGCGAGAAACTCCCGAGGGTCGCCCAGCGTGAACTGCCCGGTTCCCTCATGCGCAGGATCCCCGCCGCGGTATAGAGGTTGCGGACCGCACCTTGCCGGAAGGTCCAGAATGGTCCCGTGATCAGCGACACCCGCTGCCGGCCGGCCCAGGGCACGTAGCCGATGTCGCCGACGTCGAACGAGTCCCCCACCGCCTCGTAGGTGCCCATGGTGAGGAAGTTGCCGATGAAGCCGCGGTAGCCGGACGAGACCGCCCACCCCTGCTTGCCGTTGCGATCGCTCCTCCCGCCCTGGAGGAGCATTTGACTGGGACCGCGGCGGAGAGCGGCTTCCGCCCCGACCGCGTAGTTGTAGTCGCGCCGGCCGGAGAGATTCTGCGGGTCATTGCGACTGGCGGTCACCCCGCTGGCCAGAAGGCCGATGTCCGAGTTGCCGAAGACGCGCCGCCGGGCGCGGAACACTCCGAAGCTCCGATGGGGCTCGTGAATCCCCTCCGCGTCGTCCCGGTAGGAGTCGGTGTAGGCGCCCAGCGCGCCGACATTCCAGTCGGCCGCCTTGTGCGTGAGTTTGGCGCCTCCGATGATCGGCACCGCCTCGCCGTCGACGGAGCGACCGACCCGCCGCGAGTAGAAGAGGTTCAGGGGCTGGAAGAATCCGCTGTTCGAGAAGCCGGAGAAGCGGAACACCTCCCGGCCCTCCACGAAGAACGGACGCTGCTCGGCGAGATAGGTCGGGTAGCGGGACAGGTTCACCGAGAATGGATCCGACTCGATCTGCGCAAAGTCAGGATACGCGGTCGCGTTCAGCGTCGTCTGCGATGTCAGGTCCCACTTCAGGTTCAGGCTCCCCTTCGGTTTGGCCTTGGCCTTCTCCCCTCGATAGTCGTCATAGCGAACGTACCCCTCGGGATAGAGCTCGAAGTAGTACCCGTGGGACCTGGCGGCGAGGCCGTGCGCCGTGCCCCAGCGAGACACCAGGTCGTCGTCTTTCTGCGAAACCTCCGTCCAATAGTCGTCCTCATAGTTGATGGCGATGTGGCGGCGGAACTGAAGTCCCCACTCCGACAGCCCATCCTTGTACCGGATGGTCTTGAACGGGATCTTCATTTCCACCTCCATCCGGTCCGGGTAGGTCTTCACGGCGCGGTCCCAGACCCCTTCCCAGGTCAGATCACTCTCGCGCCCGTCATCCAGGATCAACCCGTCCCAGAACAGGCCGCTGCCGAACACCTGAAAGAGGTAGCCTGAGTTCCGGCTCCCGAACGGATCGAAGCCGATGGAGACGTAGTCTTCATCCTTGGTGAAATTGGCGGTCGGCGGGTTCTTGAGCGAGTGACAGCGGAAGGCGACGTACAGGTTCTCTTCGTCCTGAAGCTGATAGACGACGGTTCGCTCGGTGGGATCGGCCTTCTCATACGGTTGATGCTGCACGAAACCGGTGGCCGAGTCGGCCGACTGCCACAGCTCCTCGATGACCCCGTCGATCCGGGGGGCGACGTCGGTGTGCCGGACGGTCAGGACCTTGGCCGGAGGGGGAGGCGGTTCCTCCGCCGCGGCGACCGCCGCCATCGCCACCCCTGCCGCCAGCGCTCCCAGGACTCGTAACGCTATTGCAGTCATGGTGTTACCTCCTGGTCTCGACCGGTCCGCTCCGGATCCCCCGGCCTCACGCCCGGCCCGGCACGCAGTCTCGATCCGGGGCGATCTACGGCGAGCCGACGGGCGGAGTTGCCGACTCCGACGATCATTTTTGGAAAGTGCTTACGAATTCCTGTCGCGGTCCGGCGGGACCGGCGCATTCGATCCCGATACGTCGGGGCGGGCTTTCGTGTATCGTCACGGGTTACGCGGCCGTGGTGACTCCGGCGGTCGCAAGGAACTTGGCCCCAGGAGACAAGGCGAAGGCATGGCGAATCCACGGACCTATCGCGCGCCCGCCGGGCCGCCGGCTCCGGGCGCCGGGGCCGCGGCCACCCTGCTGGCGCGCACCACCCTCCCCTGGCGAGACCCGGCGATGGCCGCGATCGCCCGCAAGCTCGATGGCGGGAAAAGACTCGATTTCGCCGACGGCGTCGCTATGTTCCGCACCCGCGACCTGGCGGGGTTGGGGTCTCTCGCCCAGCGCGAGAAGACGCGCCGCTTCGGCGACGAGGTCTACTTCGTACTGAACCGTCAGATCAACCCCACCAACGCCTGTGTCCTCGACTGCCGATTCTGCGACTACGCCAAGCGCCCCTCCGACCCGACGCACTATGCGCTCACGATCGACGAGATCCTCGCCCGCCTCTCCCCCGAGCTCACCGAGGTTCACATCGTGAGCGGGCTTCACCACCAATGGCGGTTCGAGTACTACGTCGATATCGTGCGCCAGATCCGCCGGGCTTTCCCGCGGATCACCATCAAGGCGTGGACCGCGGTGGAGATCGACTTCTTCGCGAAGATCGCCCGGATCTCGGTGGAAGAGGTTCTGGCCACGATGCGCGAAGCCGGGCTTGACTCCATGCCCGGAGGCGGCGCCGAAGTCTTCAGCGAGCGGGTGCGCCAGGAGTTGTTCCGGCACAAGATCGGCGCCGAACGCTGGCTGGAGATCCACGCCATCGCGCACCGGATGGGGATCCCCACCAACGCCACCATGCTCTACGGACACGTCGAGACCATCGAGGAGCGGGTCACGCACCTCTTGCGCCTGCGCGAAGCCGAGGATCAGGAGCCCGGGTTTCTCGCCTTCATCCCGCTGGCCTTCCAGGTCGGATACTCCGGAATCGTGGACCGGCCGGCGAGCGCCGTGGACGACCTCAAGACCCTCGCCGTCTCCCGGCTCGTGCTCGATAACATCCCGCATCTGAAGGCCTACTGGGTGATGCTGGGCGAGGAGACCGCCTCCCTGGGCCTCAACTTCGGAGCGGACGACATGGACGGCACCGTGCAGGAGGAGAAGATCGCCCATGCCGCGCTCGCACAGAGCCCCCTGGGACTCGCGCGCGAGCGTCTGATCGCCTTGATCCGCGAGGCCGGCAAGACCCCGGTTGAGCGAGATGCGCTCTACCGGGTGGTCCGGCGGTATCCGCCGGGCCGCTCCCCGGTCGAGATCCTGCCCACATGATCGGCGCGCGGGACCCGGAACCGGCCTCTTCGCCCTATCGGGTCGGAAGGATCCCCTATCTCAACGTCGCGCCGTTCTTTCTGGGTTGGGAGAGCCTGGCCGCGCGTTCCGGCGGGGCCTGGTCCACGTCCGAAGCGCCGCCGCGCGCCCTCGGTCTGGCGGCGGAACACGGCGGCGTCGATGCGGCGGTCTTCTCTGAGGCCGATCTCCACCGGCTTCGCGCCGACTTCACTCCGCTGGTCTTCGGCCCCGGCGAGGCGCAGTTCGGCATCGCGAACCGGAACTGCGTCGGAAGCGTCTTTCTCTTTGTGCGGGATCCGTTCCGGGCGGGCGAGCCGCCGCCGGCCCAGGGTGCTCCGGGTCGCATCCTGTCCGCGGCCGAGGCGGCGCGCCTCGACGGCGCCCGCATCCTTCTCACTGGCGAGAGCGCAACCTCTGTGCGCCTGGTCCGACTCCTCATGGAGGTGCGGCACGGTATCCGGCTCGGGACCTGGGATCGCGCCGACTTCTTCGTGCCCGCGGCCCCCGGTCCCTCGGGCGCCTCCCTGCCGGCGCAGCCACCCGAGCTCCCGGCGGACGTCCAGGCCGCGCTCGTGATCGGCGATACCGCGCTGCGCTGGTCGCGGCGCCCACCGGCCGGGTTCGCCATCGGCATGGACCTGGCGGCGGCCTGGTATGAGTGGACCGGACTGCCGTTCGTCTTTGCGCGATGGGGCGTGCGTCGAAGTGTGCCCGCACCGGCCCGGAACTGGCTGGCGCGCGAGCTCCAGAGCTCCCTGGAAACCGCGCTGGGTTCGCTGGAAGACCTGGCTCGGCGCGCGGCCCCGGACCTCGGACCTCCGGCCGAACTCGCCGCCTATCTCCGCGCCTTCACCTACCGCCTGGGGCCGCAGGAGCTGGCCGGGGCGGCGCGGTTCCACACTCTCCTCGCCGAACACCGGATCTCCTCCGTACCGGACTCGTCGCGCCCTCGGTGCCGGTAGCTCTGACCGCCCGCATCACATGCCCGGGACCTTGAGAAACGTGGTAGCATCGGCCCGTAGTCGGTATGACCCGACCAGTCTGATGCATGAGGGAGGAGGTATGACGATGCGCACGGCAACCCGACCCTTCACTCGCGCGCTGGGGAGCTCCCTGACCGGTCTGCTGTTGCTGGCGATCCAGTTCCCCATTCCGACCGCGCGCGGCGCCTTGGTCCCGGGCGTCCTCCCGGACGCCGCGCCCGAGTCGCTGCTCGTCCTGTTGGCGCCCCGGAGCACGGAGGCCATCCAGCAGGAGATGTCGGCCGCCGACGTGATGGAAGATGCGGCCAAGCGAGACCTGGAATCGGCCCAAGGGAAGCTGGCCGAGGCGAAGGCGGCGGTGAACGTCCGCAAGAGCGAGATCGAGACGCTGAAAGCCAAGATCAAACTCGCCGAGGAGCAGAAGAACGAGACCGAGAAGGCCGATCTGGCGCAGCAGGTCAAGGCGAAGGAGCTTCAGGTCAAGGTGCTCGAGGCCCGGGTGGAGATGCGGGAGGCCGAGGCCGGTCTGGCCAACGCCCGCCGGGAGGCGGCTCAGACGCAGTCGGCATTCCACAAGAAGGAGCGCGAGCTCATCGAGAAGCGAAACGAGCTGGTGAAGCTGCAGGCAGCGCCGGAAGGCGCCGCAAACCTCGATGGGTTGATCAAGCTCCGGAACGAGGTGCGGGACCTGGAGCGCCGGAGCCTCGAGGTCCTGAAGGACGCTGCCAACAAGTCCAGGAACGCCGCGGAACACGAAGCCAGGGTCGTCGACCAGAGGCTCAAGCTCCAAGAGCGACAGAAGGGGTTGATCGGCGGCGCGGAGAAGTAGGTTCACCAGCCGGCAGACTCACGCGCCGGGTTGTCGGCGTCTGCCGGATGATGCAGATGGGCCGGGTGACGATGCACCCGGCCCATCTCCATGAACCACCTGCCGGAATCCGGCGTCTGGCAGACTGCCTCGTTCTACCGCAGCCTGCTAGAAGAGCACCAGGTTCACAGTCGGCTGGTATGCGTACTTGAAGGTGATCGCGCGGGAACCCGCCGCGCCCTCGATGTCGAGAACCTTTACCTTGGCGTAATTGCCGGACGGCGTCTTGATCGCATAGACCTTTCCCTCCGTCACGGTCTGCTGATCCGCCCAGCCGGCGCCCACCCCTTCGGTCGTGGTGACGTCGAAGTCGGTTCCGATCTCCTTGATGTCGGCGTTCCGGCTGATCCACTCGCTGTTCCCCAGGCGCTGCAGCAGCTCCGGGCTCTTGAGGGCCAACCCCGCGGTCTGCGCATCATCCGTCGCGGTGGTGCCCAGATAGAGGTCAGTCTTATCGAAGCGATCCGGGTTGCCGGCGCCCAGCGATACCGTCAACCCGGTCGAAAAGTCGAACCCGCTGTCCCCGGAGGAGACGAACTCCTCGATGATCAGACCCGTCCCCTCGTCGCGCCCGGCGCCCTTGACCTCGGGGGACGCGCCGCTGAGGTTCCCGTTCGTATCCTCGGAGCGCACATGGAAGTAGTAGAGCGTCCCGTTGGCGGACAGCGTGTTCTGGTACGTGTGGACCCCCGCGGCGAGCGTGGCGATCGGGGCCGGGAGCGAACCGGACGCAACATTCGCCAGGGAAGAAGTCCCCCGGTAGACGTTGTACTGCTTGAATCCGCCTCCCCCCTCGTCGGGGCTTGCCGTCCAGGTCAGGTCGATCTCGAGATCGCCATTGACGACCGACAGGGCACCCGGCGGATCGAACGTGTTCGGGCTGGTCGAGTCATCGCCGCAGCCGAGGCCAACGAGCAGGGCCATAATCCCGGCGAGCGCCAGGACACCCCACGAGAATCGAGTCATTCTTCCCAAGGCGAAACCCTCCTCTCCTCGCCGCTCGCAGAGACAGACCGCATCCGTTGCGACTCTGGGGGCGAGGCGCTTCCGAAGCCAGGATACCAGATGCCCGGCCGGCTGCAACCGGCCTCTCCGGACGAGACGTCGCAATAGCCGCGCCATTTGCGGTATACTCGTTCCGTCCATCGGGCATCCGGACTGCGCCGAGACCAGGCGGAGACGTTCCGCCGGCCGGCGATCGGGCCGCATGCGGAGAGGGGAACACGCACCATGCTCAGGAAATCCGCCTCTGACCGGAACTTCTGTCGCGCCGCGATTGGAGCGGCGCTTCTGCTGCTGAGCGGGTGGGGATCGGGGCCGCTCTCCGGCGCCGTCCACGCCCAGACCACCCCCATCGGCCGCGACGACGCGATATCGATCGTGACCCGGACCCAGCTGGGAGGCTCTCTCGACGGGATTCGTCTCTTCGTCCACCCACAGATGCGTCCGGCCGGCGAGGCAATCGCGACCTGGAAGCGGACGCTCTTCGTCACTCCCGCGGCCGGGTGGCTGGTCTTCGTCGACCGCCATCCCGGCGCCAACTGGGAGCATCCCTGCTGGTACTTCTTCGTGGACGCTGCGTCGGGCGAGGTGCGGCGCTACGAGGCGATGACTCCTCCCCTGCGAAGGCCCGAACTCACCGAGATCACCGCCGGCCGGGACAACCCGCCGCCGGGCCTCTCGGAGGAGATGCTCGACCGGTACAGCGCGCGACTGCGCGCGCTGCCCAAGCCGCCCAGCCGGGGGCAGGCCTACGCGTTCATCATCAGCGGCGGCGCGAACCAGTCGAACAACCACATCCGATACTGGAACGACTGCGCCTTCATCTACCGCACGCTGGTTGAGTACTACGGCTACGCGGACGACCACATCCGCGTCTGCATCTCCGACGGCACCAGCCCGGCGGTCGACCGTTCCGACGGCACCAACTCCCCCGCCGACCTGGACGGGGACGGCGACGCGGACATCGAATACCCGGCCACCCTGACCTACGTCGGCCAGGTCTTCAACGAACTCGCGACCACGCTCACGGCCAGCGACCAGCTCTTCATCTTCACGACCGACCATGGGGGCCAGGAGTCGGGACACGACTGCTATCTCAACCTCTGGAACCTGGAGGAGCTGCGCGACGACCAGATGGCGGCTTATGTCGCGGCGTTGCCCTGCGAGTCGATCATCTGCACCTTCGAGCAGTGCTTCAGCGGCGGGATGATCGACGATCTTCAGGCGGATGGGCGCGTCATCGCCACCGGAGCGAACTGGGACGAGTACTCCTGGGCGATGGGCCCCGACTACATCTACGACACCTTCGTCTACTTCTGGACCTCGGCCGTGGGTTGGGCGATGCCGGACGGCACCCCGGTCGACGCCGACACGAACAATGACAACATCGTGTCCATGCACGAGGCGTTCCTCTACGCCGAGGCGCACGACCAGGAGGACGAGACCCCCCAGTACAGCAGCAGCCCCACCGAACTGGGCGATGTGCTGAACCTTCTCGGCAATATGGAAGGCGTATACCTGCACGTCGACCAGACGATCGTGGATGACGACAATGAGGGATTGTCGCAAGGGGATGGCGACGGGGTGATCGACTTCGGCGAGACGATCGAGCTCACGGTGGCGCTGAACAACATGGGATCGACGAACGCGCTGAATGTCGTCGGGACGCTGACCTCCGCTTCGGCCTATGTCACGGTGCTGACCGGCGAGGCCGTCTATGGCGACATCCCCGCAGAAACCACCGTATCCAACCTGCAACCGCTCCTCCTCCAGGTGGCGTTCGACGTGCCGAACGCCGAACCGCTGGGCCTTTCGTTGAGCGTGACGGAAGACCCCGGCGTTCTGCCGTTGAGCCTGAACGCCACCGCACCGTCCTACGAGATCGCGGTCACCGAGGTGTCCGATGCCGGCGGCGACGGTGACGGGGTCGCGGATCCGGGCGAGACCGTGGATCTGACGCTGCGCTTCGCCAATGCCGGCGGCTGCGAGTCCCCCGAGTTGACGGCCGTCCTGCACAGCGGAGGGTACTTCGGGTCCGACGAGGTCCCGCGGGCGGTGGGCCTGCTGCGCGTCGGACAGTGGGCGGACGTGCCCGGCTTCATCGTGCAGATCTCTCCGGAGTGCCCGGCGATCTACTCCGGCCTCCTCGACATCGCGCTGACCGGGCCCGGCGCCTACGCCGCCACCGCCACCGTGCGCCTGTCGGTCGGCCCGTGGTTCGACGACGCCGAAGCGGATCTGGCCTGGACCCTGGGCGTGGCCGGCGACGACGCGACGCTCGGTCAGTGGGAACGATCCGACCCGCTGGGCACGATGTCGAACACCACGCCCCCGCAGCAGGTGCAGCCGGAGGACGACCACACCGCCGACCCGGGTCAGATCTGTTTCGTCACCGGCAACGGCACGGTGGGAGGTCTGGTCGGCGAGGCCGACGTGGACGGCGGGTCGACGACTCTGCTCTCCCCCGCATTCAACATGCTGAACGCCACCTCCGCGACCCTCACCTACTGGCGCTGGTACACGAACAACCTCGGCAACAACCCCGGCGCGGACTACTGGGACGTGGATGTGACCTCGGACGGAACGTCCTGGGTGTCGCTCGAGCACACCACCGCCAGCGCGAATTCCTGGACCGAGCATACCTTCGATCTGGGCGGCGTGATTCCGTTCACCGAGGCCGTCCGGTTCCGCTTCGTCGCCGATGACACTTCGCCGGGTTCGTTGGTCGAGGCCGCCGTCGACGACATCATGGTTTCCATCGTGCGTCCGCCGGCCTCATCCGGCGTGACCGCCACCGCGGAAGGGTTGCGGACCGGGTTGGGCGCCTGCCGGCCGAACCCGATCGGACCCGGGGCGGTGTTGAGCTACCGAGTGGATGGGCGGACGGCGCTGCGGCTCGAGCTCTTCGATGTCGCGGGACGACGGGTACGGACTTTCTACGACGGAGTCGTCGAGGCGGGAGAGCACACGCTGAGCTTCGCTCCGGTGGATGGCTCCGGGCGGAGCATCGCGTCCGGCATCTACTTCGTGCGTCTGGAGACTCCCACGCTCACGCAGATGCGGCAGGTGACCATACTCCGGTAGCGGGGAACGCCCCGGTCCAGGGCTCACGGAGGCCGCTTTCCCGAGGAGGGAAGGCGGCCTTCGCTTCGGGGCCGCGCCGGGGGCGATTCCGGCCGACGCCGCGAACGACACGCAACCGGATCGCGGCGTGCGGGCGCAAGCCCTCGGGCCCTCCAGCGGGCGCCGCCAACAGCGGGGTCAGCGGTCTCGCCCGGCCGCGGCGAGATAGATCCACGCCGGGTCGATCCGCAGGCCGATCGTGGCGTCGCGCAGATCCATCCCGGACGAGTCGGGCGGATCCGCGGGCAGCTCCGCGCGCGCCACCGCCCAACGTTCGTGGCTGATTTCCACCGCGATCGTCTCACCCCAGGCGCACTCCAGGTCGAGCCGCACGGTGGGACCGGCCACGTGCACCCGCCGCACGCGCGCGCGCAGGCCGGGCTCGACCTGGGACGCCGCCAAGACCTCGAAGTGATGCGGCCGGACGTAGGCCGACACGGGGCCGTCGGGCAGCCCGGCGTCCGTTTGGTCCAGGCCGGCGCCCGCGGCGGTCAGTCCATTGAGCGCCAGGCGGGCCTCTCCGAGCACCAGGGTCCCCGCCTCCAGACGCCCGTGCAACACGTTCACGCTCCCCAGGAAGTCGAAGATGACCGGACCCGCCGGGCGCGTGTATACAGCCTCGGGCGTGCCGATCTGCACGATCTCACCGAGATGCATGACCGCCACCCGGTCCGCCGTCTCCAGCGCCTCCTCCTGGTCGTGGGTGACCAGGACGCTCGTCAACCCCAGCTGATCATGCAGGCGCCGCAACCAGACGCGGAGTTCGCGGCGCACCTGGGCATCGAGCGAGCCGAAGGGTTCATCGAGGAGAAGCACCCGCGGCTCGACGGCGAGCGCCCGGGCCAGCGCCACGCGCTGCCGCTGCCCTCCCGAAAGCTCGGACGGAAGATGCTGCGCGTGGGGCTCCAGACGGACCAGGCGCAGCAGCTCCTGCACCCGGGATCGGATCGCTTCACGACTCGGCCGGTCCCGCCGCGGCTTCACCCGCAGGCCGAACGCAATGTTCTCGAAGACGGTCAGGTGCCGGAAGAGGGCGAAGTGCTGAAAGACGAACCCGAGCCCGCGCTCACGGACCGAGCGATCGGTGACCTCCTCCTGCTCAAAGAAGACCTGCCCGGCATCAGCGAACTCGAGGCCGGCCAGAATCCGCAGGAGGGTGGTCTTGCCGCAGCCCGAAGGTCCCAGAAGGGCCAGGAACTCCCCGGAGTGCACTTCGAGATCGATCCCGCGCAGCACTTCGTGGGGGCCAAAGCTCTTCCGCAGGCCGCGGGTGGCGATCCTCACTCCGTCACCTCCATCGTTGGCCGGCCGGACCTCGCGGCATACCGCCGCCCCGTTCTCCCCTCGCTCTTCGATCCTCGTTCCGCCATCTGGTTCCCAACCCTCAACCCTGCGCCTCCGCCGGCCGCCCCCGCGAACCCTCGGTTTCCCCGGCCGCTCCCGGCGGAGCGACGGGGGAGGCGCGCCGCGCGCTCCACCGCTCCAACACGCTCTTGGCGACAAGCGTCGCCAGCGCCAGCAAGGCCAGGAGCGAGGCGACCGCGAACGCCCCGGCGAAGTCGTACTCGTTGTACAGGATCTCGACCTGCAGCGGGAGGGTGTTCGTGCGGCCGCGAATGTGGCCCGATACGACCGAGACCGCCCCGAACTCGCCCATGGCGCGCGCATTCAACAGCACCAGCCCGTAAAGGAGCCCCCAGCGCATGTTCGGCAGCGCCACCCGCCGGAACATCTGCCAGCCGCTCGCCCCCAGGGAAAGCGCCGCTTCCTCCTCATCGCGCCCCTGGGCCTCGAGGAGCGGAATCAGTTCGCGCGCCACATACGACGAGGTCACAAAAAGCGTGGCCAGGACGATTCCCGGCAACGCGAAGATGATCTTCACGCCGTGTGCCGCCAGCCAGCCGCCCAGAGCGTTGTTCGAACCGCAGAGGATGACGAAGATCATGCCCGCCACCACCGGCGAGACGGTGAACGGCAGATCGAGGCAGGTCAGGATCAGGCTCCGCCCCGGGAACCGGAACCGCGCCAGCGCCCAGGCGGCGGCTACCCCGAACGCGAGATTGATCGGCAGCGCGAAGGCGACAACCGCCAGCGTGAGTCGCAGGGCATGGAGCGTGTCGGGATGGCGGATCGATTGCCCGTACCAGCCGATCCCCTTGGCGAACGCCGAGGCGAACACCACTCCCAGGGGCACCACCAGAAAGAGGCCCAGGAAGAACACGGCCGTCGCGATGAGAAGGGGGCGCGCCCGGGAGCCCCGCGCGTGTCGCCGTCCGTTCACGTTACCCGCCGCTGCCAGCGTTGCAGAAGATTGATGGCGAGAAGCATCAGAAACGACGCGCCAAGCATCACCACCGCCAGAGCCGTGGCCCCGGCGTAGTCATACTGCTCCAGCTTGGTCATGACCAGCAGGGGCGTGATCTCGGTGCGCATCGGCATGTTGCCGGAGATGAAGACCACCGAACCGTATTCCCCGATGCCCCGGGCCACGGAGAGCGAGAACCCGGTGAGCAGCGCCGGCGCCAACGCCGGCAGGGTCACGCGGGTGAAGGTCTGCCACCGCGACGCGCCCAGGATCGAGGCTGCTTCCTCGGACTCCCGCTCGAGATCCTCCAGGACCGGCTGCACGGTTCGGACCACGAACGGCAGGCCGATGAAGGTGAGGGCGATGATGACGCCGAGCGGGCGGTAGGCCGCCGCAATGCCGAGCGCCGCCAGCGGGCGCCCGAGAAAGCCCCCCGGCGCCCAGGCGGTGGTGAGAGCGATTCCGGCGACCGCCGTCGGAAGCGCGAATGGCAGATCGACCAGGGCATCGAGAAGGCGTCGGCCGGGGAACTGGTAACGAACCAACACCCACGCCGTGATGAGGCCGAACCCGGCGTTCAGGGCGCCCCCCGCAAACGCCGCGCCGAAACTCAGGCGGTACGATGCCAGGGCGCGGGGCGAGGTGACCGTGGACGCGAAGTGCGAGCCGCTCACGCCGGCGGCGCGTAGGAGCAATCCGCCCAGCGGCAACAGGACCACCAGCCCGAGGTAGAAGAGGGTGAACCCCAGGGACGGACCCAGCCCCGGCAGGATGGACCGCTCCGCGAATCGGGTCCGCCCCGGCTCCCGCTCGTCGGTCACGCGGCCTCACTTCCCCGGCTGGAAGATCGCGTCGAAGATCCCGCCGTCGGCGAAGTGCCGGGCATGTGCCTCCCGCCAGCCCCCGAACATCTCCTCGATGGTGAAGAGCGCGACCTGCGGAAAGACGCCGGCGTGCTTCTTGGCGACCGATTCGAGACGCGGCCGGTAGTAGTGCCGGGCGGCAATCTCCTGGCCGGCTTCCGTGTAGAGGAACTCGAGATAGGCCTTGGCCAGCGCCTGCGTGCCGTGTTTCTCGACGTTCTTGTCGACCCAGGTTACCGGCGGCTCGGCCAGGATCGACAGCGAGGGCACCACGATCTCGAGCTTCTCCGGACCGAGCTCCCGCACCGCCAGGATGGCCTCGTTCTCCCAGGAGAGGAGCACATCGCCGATGCCGCGCTGGACGAAGGTGTTCGTGGAGCCGCGGGCCCCCGTGTCCATGACCGGCACGTTCTTGTAGAGGCGCTGCACGAAGTCGCGCGCGGCCGCCTCGTCGCCCCCTTGCTTCAGCCGGTAGACCCAGGCCGCCAGGTAGGCCCAGCGCGCCGCCCCCGAGGTCTTGGGGTTCGCGGTGATCACCTGCACGTCCGGCCGGACCAGGTCGTTCCAGTCGAGGATCTTCTTCGGGTTCCCCTTGCGCACCAGAAACACGATGGTCGAGGTATACGGGGCGCTGCGGTTCGGGAGGCGATCCTGCCAGTCCGCAGGCATCAGCTTTGCCTTTTCGGCGATGGCGTCGATGTCATAGGCCAACGCCAGGGTGACGACATCAGCCTCGAGCCCGTCGATCACCGAGCGGGCCTGCGATCCCGAGCCTCCGTGCGACTGGTCGATCTGAACCGCCTGCCCGGTCCGGGCCTTCCACTCCTTGGCGAAGACCTCGTTGAACTCCTTGTAGAGCTCCCGAGTCGGGTCATAGGAGACGTTCAGAAGCTTCGCTTCCGCGCCGGCCGTGCCGGCGGCGGCCAGAACGAGGATGCCCGCGGTGAGCCATCGCGCGAAGCGCGCGGGGCAACCGAAACCGAGTGCTGATGTGCGTGCCACGTTGTCCTCCAAGCCCGGCTGTTGTCCGGGCGCATCCAGGTCCGCTTCCCCAATCAGTCCGCCCCGAGGGCGGTCCGAATCCCGGCATCCGTCTACCAACGTCCGTTGTGATCAGATCTGCCAGTTGGCGTCCGCTCCCCTGCCGCCACCCGCGTCGCGCTGGCGCTGCAGAAGATCGGCCAGGGTGGTCCCATCGAGAATTCCCGCCGTGGCGTCCCGGACGTCCTTCATGATGATCCGGATCCCGCAGGCCGCCTCGTCGGCGCAATCCCCGCACTTCCGATAGGCCGTCAGGCTGGCGCACGGCACCAGCGCCAGCGGCCCGTCCAGCAGCCGAATGACATCGCCCAGGATGATCGCCCGGGGGTCGCGGCCCAGCGCGTATCCCCCTCCACGCCCCTTCTTGCTACGGAGAAGGTCGGCTCGCTTCAGTTGCAGCAGGATGCTCTCGAGAAACTTCTGCGGGATCTTCTCCCGGCGACTTAGATCGCCGATGAGGATCGGCCCCTCGGCCTCGGACTCCGCCAACGCCAGGAGCGCTTTCAGCCCGTACTTTGCCTTCATCGAGAGCATCGGTCTTGCGCTGCCTCCGCAATCGCGCCCGGACAGCCACCTCGTCTATCGGCAATCACCCTACTGAATCAGTAGGTAGAATCAGTCTATCAGAAAAGTCGGATGATGTCGACCATAGACTGCGCCCGAAGCAGGCTCACCGGGACGGTCACCGTCAGGTGGGCAGCCGTAATTCACTGTCAATGAATACACTGTGGCCGCATCCCCGCACGTCGCCGGGACGCATGCTCTCGCGCGGCGCAGGCTGACCTCAGCCAAGCCGATTGAAATTGGAGGCATCGGGTCGCACGGAACCAGGGAGGCTCCCGCAATAAGGCGACCCTCCTCACCAGGAAGAAGGTCGCCTCCGCTCCTCAGTGCCGGCCCGAGGGTCGTTCCGCGTCACCGCACAATCAGAACCCTCGCCGACGGTCCACCAGCCTGAGCACCGGCATGCGCGAAGTACAGACCCGCCGCCACCCGGCGCCCGTCCAGGTCGCAGCCGTCCCAAAGCACATCGCGCTGTCCCGGCGCCAGGATCAAATTGCGAATCACCCCGCCGCCAACTCCATGAATCCGGATCTCCACCGGGGACGACACCGGAGCCGAGAATCCAAGGCGCGTGCGCCCGGGCGTGACCGACGGGATGACCCGCAGAGGACCCGGGCCCTCGTTCGATTCCACGCGGGGCGGCTCCGAATCCTCGGAGACCTCCATGGTGTCTCGAGGGTCCTGGGCCGGATTGCCGTTCAGCTGCTCGTATTCCCCGGCGGGCCAGCGGCCGCGAAACCACACGCCGTCTTGAGCCGGAATACCGGCCACCGGCACATCCCAGACATTGCAGACCACCGTGTAGAACTGACCGGTCTCTTCGTTGCGAAACCAGCGGTACTCGAGAGGGCGGCGCTGGTCCGCCCGGTAGTATCGACTCGGTCCCAGTGCCCTGCCCAGAGGAATGCGCATCTCGGGAATGTCGCGCGGCGCGTACTGCGTCTGCCCGCCCCGCAGATAGCCCGTGTAGTAGAAATCCTCCGCGTAGGCGGTCCCGTCGTAGAACCCGTCCCCCATCAACGTGCTGGCCAGACCGGCCCGCTTGTACCGGTCGATCCGTTCACCGGGCCAGTCGAAGGGAGCGTTGAGTTGAACGGTCGTCATGTCCCAACCCTGATGTCCGTCGAGGCCCGGCTCGGTGGGATCCGGGTTCAAGGGGTGGTAGAGCTCCTCGACGGCGTGGTATACGGCGCTCCACTGGGGCTGATCCCAGCTCGGCCATCCCCCGGCGCCGAAGTAGCGCTCGAGCTTGCAGCCGGTTGCCGCCTGCTGGACTTCCGGCCAGGGATTCTGCTGGTGTTCGAAGTACCAGCGAGTGTGGTGGTTGTTGACCCGGACGATGAAGCGGTCCTGGAGAGGTTTCAGGAAGTCAAGGAACCACGAGCGCCAGACGTTCCGGCAGTAGGCTTCGAACTGCTCCTCGTCCGGAAACCCGACCCCGTCGCGCTTGGGATCGGGTATCTGGCCGTTGAAATAGTAGAGCCAGGCCGATGGGTAGTCTTCCGCCTCGAGGCCATCGAAGACCTCGGAGAACTGCGAATTGCGGATGACCGCCTCTGTGAACGGTCCCTGCAGCCACTGCAGAAGGGTCAGACCACGGGTATCGCCCAACGAGTACTGCTGGCCTTCGTACGTGATCACCCCGTTCCACGCCCCGACCGGGCAGTCGGGGGACAGGTTCAAGGCGTAGTACGCATCGCTCCAGATCCGCATCTTCTCCCCGTGGATGTCGCGCAGAAACCAGTCGACCTGGTGCTGCCCGTTCATGTAGACGGCGATGTTGATCGCTTGCGGGATGTTGTTGCGGGCCAGGCCCAGGGCCCACGCGGGCGGCGCGGAGGTCCACTCGCCCGTGGTCACGAGACACTCGCCCTGAATCCAGATGGTGTTGTCGGCCCAGGCGGCGTGCCCATCGGCCTCCGCCAGCTCCCGGACCACCGCGACCTCCTCCACCGTTGAAGGTCCGTAGATCTCCTGGAACTGATAGAGAAACTCCAGCCCCTCGGGCTTCTCGCTCCAGACCTGGACCCAGTTGGTGCCGAGCGACAGCCGCGGGTACCAGTGAGCCAGCGGCGGGTCCCGGTCGATGCGGATGCCATCCGTGGGCGTGATCAGATCGCTGTCCGGGAAGGATGGATCGTCTCCGCTGGTGGCTTCCGGCAGGCACGAGCTCGCCGATTCGATCGGCGCCTGCTCGAGGGGCGGAAGGTGCGATCCGGCGGCAACGTGGGGGCGGACGCAGAGCAGCAACAGGATCGAGACCAGGTGAAGGCGAGACCTCTTCATGACACCCTCCGTACAGCATGGAGATGAGTGCAAGTTGACTGAGAGGAATCCGAGGTCCCTGCTTACCCGCCCCCACGCTAACGGCTCCCCGAAATCTGGTCAAGGAGGTTGCGGGGACGTGAGACCTCCGGTTTCGGCATCCGAGCCGACGTTGTCCGGCTCTGTCGCCGCGCTGGGCCCCGCGCGCGCCTCGCGCTCCGCCCGTCCTGCCTTCGCGCTCGGGCAGCGCCCGGCATCAACACCCTTCGCTGTCGCCGCGGAGTCGCGCCTCGGGGTCCGCTCTTCCTTCATCGGCGCGCGCCGCGAATCGCCACAGCGGTCTCTGGCCACCGGCGCGAAATGGGTGAGATCGCGCACCCGACTGCGGCGATCCCCAGCCCTCATCCGTGCCCCCGACCCCGGAGGGCGGGCGCTTCGCACCTTCCAGCGAACACCGGCCGAAACATGCAGGCAGACCGCACGCTCTCTGGCCTGTCCCCCGCAGAACAAGACTCGTCCGCAATTCGCCCGGACAATCTGCTACCCTATCCCATCTGGCGGATCTTGCTAGAGCCCGCCGGTCGGTGGGTGTCGAGTCCCGGGGTCAGCGAAGCGGGGTGTCATGGAGAACCTGCTCTTCATCGAGCCTGACGGCAGCAACCGCGAGGAGGTCCGCCGTCTGGGATACCGGTTTGTGGATCTCCTGGTCGAGGCAGGCTCGCACGCGGCCGACCGCTTGCCCCTCAATCGCGATCCCGGAATGACCGGAGAGCACTACAGCCCGCCGGAAGAAGGCCGGGACGTTGACCGCCTGCTCGAAGAGGTCCGAGACATCCTGGCCCGCGGCATGAATCCGGCCCACCCCGGCTACATGGGGCACATGGACACCCTCGCGTCCGCCATCGGGATCTTCTCCGATGCCGTCGTCTCATCCCTCAACAACAACATGCTGGCCTGGGAGATGTCTCCGGTCTTCTCCGAGATGGAACAGCGAGTCATGCGCTGGGCGTGCGGTCTCTTCGGCCTGGGCCCGACGGCCCACGATCCCGACCGCCGCCCGATCGGGCACCTCGTCAGCGGCGGCACCCTGGCCAACGTGACCGCAATGTGGGTCGCGCGCAACGCCCGCGGCGGCGCACCGATGGATGAGCACGGACTGACCGGCGATCAGCCCTACGTCTTCTTCGCCTCAGAGCATGCGCACTTCTCCTTCCGCAAGGCGGCCAACCTGCTCGGTCTCGGGCGCGAGGGCTGGATCGAGGTGCCGGCGGAAGAGAACGGCCGGGTGTCGGTGCCAGCCATGGCCGAGGGAATCCGCAGGGCGCGGGCCGCCGGGAAGATTCCCTTCGCCCTGGTCGGAGTCGCGGGCACCACCGTTACCGGTACGATCGATCCGCTGCCGGAGATCGCAGAGCTGGCCGCCGGCGAGGGGCTCTGGTTCCATGTGGATGCCGCCTATGGTGGGGCGATCGCGTTCTCGGAGAGGTTGCGGCCGCTCCTCGATGGCATCGAGCGCGCCGACTCGGTCACCTTCAATCCGCAGAAGTGGCTCTTCGTGCCGAAGACCTGCGCCTCGATCCTCTTCCGCGACCGCCGCCAGCCACAGCGGCACTTGCGGGAGGCGTTCATCTATGGGATGAGCAACCGCACCCTCCAGGGACGCACCCGCGGCAACCTCGGCGAGTGGACCCTGCAGGGAACCCGGCGGGTCGACGTC
>CAYYQN010000044.1:0-8288 GCA_964473865.1 uncultured bacterium
AGTCTCCGGCCGGAAGATCAAGCTGCGCGAGGGAGAGTGGAGCGACTTCGTGCGGGTGGAGTTCCCGATCCGCCGCGTGGTCCGGGTCAAGGGGATCACCCGCTTCTGCCTGCTGAGCCTTGGCCCCGAGCTCCGGCTCTTCATGCAGGCGATCAACTTCGACCCGCTCGATCCGGTGTTCCCGATCACCTATCCCGAGGGGTTCGCCGGGGAGATCTACCGCAAGGTCGGGCTCTGGAAGACGCTCGGCTGGGCGATGGATACCTGGGCGCTCGATGAGAAGGTGACCACCGAGGTGCAGTACGCGCAGGACCGGGACTTCTTCGTCACGAAGTTCGAGAAGATCATGGATGCCTTCATCCGCGATCCCAAGGATCGGCTGTTCGTGCAGGTCTACTACTACACGGATCGCGACGGCCACATGTTCTGGCGTTTCCTGGACCCCGGCAACCCGGCCTACGATCCGGACCGGGCGCGCGACTGGGGCAGCTTCGTTCGCGAGAGCTACCAGCGGATGGACGCAACCGTGGGCAAGGCGCTGGCGCTACTGCCCCCGGACGGCGTGCTCATCGTCTGTTCGGACCATGGATTCTCCTCCTGGCGCCGGTCGTTCAACATCAACACCTGGCTGGTTCGCAACGGATTCATGGTCCTGCGCGGCGCCAGCGGCCAGAAGAACCTGGACAACCTCTTCGTGTCCGGTCAGTTCTTCGAGAACGTGGATTGGGAGCGAACCCGGGCCTACTCGCTGGGCCTGGGATGTATCTACATCAACCTGCTGGGACGGGAGCGGGACGGGGTGGTCTCCCCCGGGGCCGAGTACGACCAGGTGTGCCGGGAGATCCAGGAGGGGCTGGAGGCGTTCGTCGACGTGGAAACCGGGGAGCGTCCGGTCCATCGCGTCTACCGGCGGGATGAGATCTACCGCGACTTCGACCCCAATCTCATTCCCGACCTGCGCGCCGCCAACAGCTTGAACTATCGCGTTTCCTGGCAGACGTCGCTGGGGGGCGCTCCCCCGGAGTACTTCGAATCGCACGACTCGCCCTGGAGCGGCGACCACTGCAGCCTGGACCCGGACCTGGTGCGCGGAGTCATCTTCTGCAACCGCAAGATCGATCTCGCGACGCTGCCGAACATCCTGGACATCTATCCGACGCTTCTCGACCTGTTCGCTGTGCCGATTCCGGCCGGACCGCCGGGGCGTCCGCTGTTGGCGGGAGCCGGATCCTGAAGCACCCCGCCGGGCGACGGCGGACCCGGATCCGGCCCTGACGGTCAGGCCGATCCGGTCGCGGGGCTCCCGTCCTCTCCCAGGCCGGACTCCGATGGTTGGGTAGCGATCGCTTCCGAGGCCGCCGGCGACGCGGCCGGTTCGACGAAAAGCTCGCTCTCCGGGATCTCTCCGCGCTCGAAGACGAAGCCCACCGATTCCAGGTGCGAAATCGACTCGTCCAGATCCTCGTGGGCGACATCGAGGTTCACCACACAGGAGACATCCGCCTCCTGCAGGGCCAGGAAGACCTGGTCGTACCCCACGACCCCGCGCCCGCAGGCCAGATGATCGTCCTCCATCCCCTCGTTGTCGTGGCAGCTGATCATGATGATCCGCTCCTTGAAGGCGAGAATCCACTCCTCCGGAGCCATGCGGGAGAAGCAGGCGGCCCTCCCCAGGTCCGCGCTGAAGCGCAGCCACGGGGAGGCGATCTCATCCACGACCTCGCGCAGCACCGTGGCGTCAGGATCGTACGCGTTCTCGAGCGCAAGGATGATCTCTTCGTCCTCGGCCTGGGTCACGAGCTCGCGCAGGCTCCCGACCAATCGCTCCCGCCATTCCGGGATGTGCGCGGGACGTACATGGTTCGAGAAGCCGCTGTACAACACCGCCACGCGGCAACCCAGGATGGTCCCGATTTCCAGCCCTTCCTGGATTACTTCCCGGGAGTACTCCATGACGCGCGGGTCCGGACAGGAGAGATGCAGACCGTGATGGGGAAGGTGGCAGAAGGCGCTGATCTTCCGGGACTTCAGCTCGGCCGCCAGCTTCTCCAGCTCCAGGGGATGGACTTCACGGTTGTACTCCGCGTCGGTCAGCCGCACATCGACGCTGCACCGGTTCTGCTCCAGGTAGGCGAGGTTGTCCCGCAGGGTACGCAACGGCTCGCTCTTCATCAAACGGAACTTCAACTCCGTCCTCCCTCCGTCGCCCGCCCCACCGGGACCGGCGTGTCTGCGTTGCCCCGCCCGATTGTCACCCGGCCGCGCTCCCACCCCCGGCCCGACGAACGGGCGGTCGGGACCGGGCCTCGGCCGAATTCAACGAACGATCCGCCTCACGGGCCGATCAGCTCCCGGAGCCTTCGCTCCGGAACCGTTTCTTCCGTTCTTCCCGCTCGCGCAGCCGGACCTCGCGCCGCGCTCCGGCCTCCCGAAACCGCCGGTGGTCTTCGTCGCCCTCCAGCACCAACGGAGGCACCGCCACCGGGCGCCCGCTGCTGTCCACCGCCACAAAGGTCGCGTACGCCGAGGCGGTGTGCAGGCGGTCACCGCTGTTCAGGTCCTCGGAAAGGACGCGAACCCCGACCTCCATACTGGTGTGGGCGGCGTGATTCACGGAGGCCTGCAGAATGATGATCTGTCCGACCCGCACCGGATGCAGGAAGTCGATCCGATCCACGGAGGCCGTGACCACCGGGCACCGGCAGTGCCGGTGGGCGGAGATCGCCGCCGCGATGTCCACCAGATGCATCACCTTGCCGCCGAGGAGATTCCCCAGGGGGTTGGCATCGTTGGGGAGCACGAGCTCCACGAGCTCCACCCGGGACTCGGCAACCGAGCGCGGCCTCAAGCCGGAACCCTCTGCGTCCATCCGCAGTGCCACCTCAGTCCGATGCCGCGACCGGACGACCCGGTCGGGCGCTCCCGCGCCTGCCCCTCAACCCCGCACCCTGCGAATCTCGGCCGACAGGAGCGGCAGAACCTCGAAGAGATCCCCGACGATCCCGTACTGGGCCGCCTTGAAGATCGGCGCGTCTGCATCCCGGTTGACCGCGACGATGCAGCCCGCCGCCCGCATCCCCGCCAGGTGCTGGATGGCGCCCGAGATCCCCGCTGCCAGATACAGCTTGGGGCGCACCGTGACGCCGGTCTGGCCCACCTGATGATGATGCTCGATCCAACCGGCGTCGACCACCGCCCGGGACGCGCCCACGGCGCCGCCCAGGGCATGCGCCAGCTCCTCGATCAGCTGGAAGTTCTTCGCCTCCTGCAGCCCCCGGCCGCCGGCCACGACGACCTCGGCCTCCTGCAGGTCGACTGTCTCCCCGGACGAGTGGATCACGCGCTTCACGCGGATCCCCGCCGGAGGCGAGGTCACCGGCGCCAGGACCTCCAAGACGCCGCCCGCGCTCTCCGGAGCCGGAGCGTGGACTCCGGGTCGAACGGTCGCGACCGTCGGAGCCGCCGAGGTTCGCCACCGCGCCACGACCTTTCCTCCGTACATCGACTTGGTCGCCTCGAACCCACTCTCCGCGGCGGACAGGGTCAGGCACTCGGTGAGCAACGGATGGCCGCCCCGAGCCGCCAACGACGGCGCCAGGTCGCGCCCCAGCGCACTGGCGGGAAAGAGCACCAAGTCGGGCTTCACCTGCTCGACCGCCGCCGAGACCTGGGCCAGGTAGGTGGGAGAGGCCAGGGCCAACGCGGGATCGTCACACGCCAAGACCCGATCGGCGCCCCGCTTCGCCAGCTCCCCGGCGACCGGGGCGACCCCATCTCCCAGCACCAAGGCAACGACCGGCCCCCCGGCCGCCAGATCTCGCGCCAGACCGAGCGCCTCGAGGACCGACTTCTTGAGCTTGCCTTCGCGCTGTTCCGCGAAGACCAGGATTGTCCGGCTCATGATGCTGCGCCTCCCGGCCTAGAGGACCTTGGCCTCTTCACGGAGAAGGCGCACCAACTCCGTCACCTTTGCCGCGGCGGACTCGCCCTGGATGATCATCCCCTGCTCCGCGCGAACCGGCGGGGTCTCCAGCGAGACCAGGACCGCCTGCGGCGCCACCGCGGAGGCATCGAGCCCCAGTGCGGCGAGGTCCACGGTATCCAGCGGCTTCTTCTTCGCCGTCATGATCCCCTTGAGCGATGCGTAGCGCGGCTCGTTCAACCCTTTGTTGGCCGTGAGGACGGCCGGCAGATCGACCTCGATCTCCTCCATCCCGCCCTCGATCTCGCGATGGATGACCAGCGACGCCTCGCTGACGGCCTCGAGCCGGGTGGTCACCGCGACACAGGGCAGGTCGAGGAGCGTCGCCACCTGCCGCCCGACGGCGGAGTTCTCCTGATCGATCGCGAGCTTCCCGGTGAGGATCAGATCGGGGGTCTCCCGGCGGCAGGCCGCGGCCAGCGCCCGCGCGATTCCCAGGGTGTCGGCCCGGTCAAGCGCCGGGTCCCGCACCAACACCGCCCGGTCCACACCCAGCGCAAGGCACGACTTCCGAAGCATTTCCGCGGCTCTGTCAGGCCCGGCACTGATGGCCACCACCTCGCCGCCGAACTTCTCCTTCAGCTGCAGCGCCGCCTCCACGGCATATTCATCGTAGGCGCTGATCAAGAACTCGACGTCGGCCGGATCGATCGAGCACCCATCCCCGGCGATGCGGATGCGCGCTTCCGAGCTCGGCACGAGCTTGACGAGGACCACGATCTTCAAGGGTCGTTCCTCCCACACCCGGCCATCGCGCACCGGCCTCGCAGACAAAAACAGACCATCCCCCCGCGGGCCCCGTTCCCGAGGCCCGCGCGCGGCACATCCAGGCACGCCACCCTAGCAGAGACCCGACGACCCGATCAACCCGGATCGTCCCCCGGCTCGAAGAGCGGGAGGAGGGAGTCCCCGAGGCCGACGGGGGCCCAGCCGGGCGGCCGCAGCCGTTCCACCGCCGGAGGCCGATCCGGCCTCGAGGTGGTCCCCCCGATGATCTCGATGCGCGCCGACAAGCCCGGTCGCGGCGCCCGCAGGTCGACGACCTCGGGGATCCAGGCGGATCCATGACGACGGAACCCCTGCGGCCGCAACTCCAGGACGAGGGTGTCGCCGACCAGGAAGCGCAACCGCACCAGGCGGGATCGCTGCCGCTCGAGCGCCAGCTGCACCCGATAGGGCGAGGCGCGCAACCGCCCCTGAACGATCCGAACCTGTTCGTCGCCGCCCGCGGGCGCGATCGCGTCAAGCCGATCGTAGAGGTCGGCCGGGCAGAGCGCCCACGCCAGGGCGCGAGCCCAGGCCGAGGGGTTGATCGCCCCCCAGTCCTCGTCCCCGCGCGCGCTCACCCAGTAGCGGCGGGTGTCATGCAGCAGGAGCTCGGCGGAGTCGGCATCCGCGCGGAGGGCAAAGACGGGACGGAAGACGCCGAGCCGCGCCGAGAGGGCGACCGTGTCGGGCAGGATCAGCTGCAGATTGCCGTCCAACGTCACACCCGGTCCGTCCTCGGGCGCGAAGTGGATGCGCGTGCGCGCGGCGAACTGCGCCGGGCAGTTCCGTCGCAAGTCGACTTCCGGCCTCCCCGCGACGGACGGGGGAAGGGGCTCCGGCCGCGGCCGATGGGCGCAGGCCAGTCCGAGGAGGAGCGCCAGGCCGGCTGCGGCGCGCATCCCCCTCCGGCGCCGCGCCGCCGGCCGATCGGCGCTCCGAACGCGGTCGACGGGATCTTTCCGAACCCTGCCGGGATCCATGGGCGCCCTCCCCCTGTGCTAGAGTCTGTCGCCATGGACGACACGCGCAACAGACTTCTGTCGTGGTGTGAGCTGGACGCCGCCGCGCTGCGCGAGAATCTCCGCGCTTTCCGCGGTCTGCTGCCGGCGTCCACCCGGCTCCTGCTGGTGGTGAAGGCCAACGCCTACGGTCACGGCCTCGCCGCGGTGGCGCGCCTGGCCCCGTCGCTCGGTGTCGACGCCCTCGGCGTGCATCAGCTCGATGAGGCCGCGGAGGCGCGCGCGGCCGGCTGGTCCGGGCCGGTGTGGGTCCTCGGGTATGTTCCCCGTGCGCGGCTCGCCGATGGGATGGATCTCCAGGTGGAGTTCACGCTCTACGACGAGGACTCCCTCGAGGCCCTCTCCCGGCTCGGGCAGGCGCGCGGACGCCCCGCGCCCTGCCACCTCAAGCTGGAGACCGGCACCCACCGGCAGGGCATCGCCGGCGAGGATCTCGATCGGTATCTCGAGGCCTTCGCCTCCTCCCCGGGGCTCCGTCTGGCCGGCGTCTCCACCCACTTCGCCAACATCGAAGACACGACCGACCACGCGTTCGCGCGCGGGCAACTGGATCGCTTTCGCGCTCTGCTGGCCCGGGTGCGGGCCGCCGGCTTCGACTCCGCGCTGGCGCATACCGCCTGCTCCGCCGCGGTGCTCGTCATGCCCGAGACCGCGTTCGACTGCGCGCGCGTCGGGATCGGCGCCTACGGGATCTGGCCCTCGCGCGAGACGCTGGCCTCGCATGCCAGCCGCGGCACCGAGCTGCTTCGACTCCAACCGGTCCTCGCCTGGAAGGCGCGGATCGCCCAGGTCAAGCCGGTTCCGGCGGGGGCCTTTGTGGGATACGGCTGCACCCGGCGCACCGGTCGCCCATCCCGGATCGCGGTGATTCCGGTCGGCTACTTCGAGGGGTACGACCGGCGATTCTCGAATCTCGCGCACATCCTGGTGCGGGGCGGCCGCGCGCCGGTCCTGGGGCGCGTCTGCATGGACATGTTCATGGCCGACGTCACCGACATCCCCGCGGTGGCCGCGGAAGACGAGGCGGTGCTCATCGGCCGCCAGGGTGACGAGGAAGTCCGGGCCACCGACCTCGCCGCGATCGCGCAGACGATCCCCTACGAGATTCTCAGCCGGCTCTCCCCGGCGCTGCCGCGGATCGTGATCGACGAGCCACCGGCGGTCTCGCGCTGATCCGGCGGTCCTCCGCGGCGCAAACCACGTTCGGCTCGCGTTCGGAGCGCCGATCGGTCGGCGGCGAGGGAAGGGCGAGGGAAACCGGCTACCGCACCCGCGCCCCGGGCGGCAGGTCTCGATCCGGCGCCAGGAGAGAGATCACCTCGCCCGAGGATGCGGCCAGGAGCATGCCGCGCGATTCCTCTCCGCGCAGGCGGGCGGGTTTGAGATTCGCGACGACGACGATGAGGCGCCCCACGAGATCTTCCGGGCGATACTGCGATGCGATGCCGGCGACCAGAGGCCGCTCTCCGTCTCCCATGTCGACGCGCAGCTTGATCAGGCGGTCGGCCCGGGGGTGCGGCTCCGCCGACAGCACCCGGGCGACCCGCAGATCCCACCGCTGGAACTCCTCGATGCCCAGAAGCGCAGCAGACTCGTTGGGGACCAGCTCCGCCGGCGCCGGCGGAGGCTGCGCGGAGCCCGCCGGCGGCGGCTCCGCCCCGGCCGGTCGCGTCGGCTGTTCCGCGGGCGTCTCCCCCGCATCGGTACGGTCTGTGTCCATGCTCCCTCCGCTTGACACGCGCGCGGTCCGGTTCTCGGTCCGCGCCGGCGGGACATCGTACCGGCAGCCGCGACTCCACGTCCACCGTGACCTCTCCTCGCCGACCGGCAGGCCACGGAACGCCGTTTGACAGGCCTCGCCGACTGTCCCTATCATCGCCCCGAGTCCGTCCCCAAGGAGGGTGCATTCGCTCCATGCCTGCCGATTCGATCCGCGTCCCCGGCCACCGCGCCCGGTCCTGCGGCCCCATCCCGCGCGGCGCGGGCGCAACTTTCCTGATCTTCCTGGCCTTCCTCGGCTCCCCGATCGCGGCGCGGGCCCAGCAGGGCGCCTGCTGTGCCGTGTCGGGCGGCTGCACCCTGACGACGGAAGCGGTGTGCGCCAGTCCCCGGACCTGGCAGGGAGCGGAGACCATCTGCACTCCCAACCCGTGTCCACAACCGACCGCCGCTTGCTGCACTCCGACCGGGGACGTCTGCACCGTGACGCTCGAGGTCGACTGCACCGCGGGAAGGATCTGGCAGGGCTATACGGTCCCCTCCTGCAGCCCCACCCCCTGCATTCCGGGCGCCTGTTGCGCCTCGGGCCAGTCGTGCACGCTCACGAGCCGGGCCCTGTGCAAGTCGCCCAGCACCTGGCAGGGGGCGGGAACCGCCTGCGACCCGTCCATCTGTGTGACCGGGGCCTGCTGCAAGACGGACAGCACCTGCGTCGTCACGACAGCCACGCTCTGTGATCTGATGGGCACCTGGCAGGGGGCGGGGACCCTGTGCACCGCGACCGTCTGCGACCTGGGGGC
>CAYYQN010000044.1:8388-40739 GCA_964473865.1 uncultured bacterium
CTCCAGGTGAGCGCCGACTTCTCGAGGCTCGACCCGGGCGGCCCGGACAACCAGGCGGTGCCGGGGCAATGGGTCGGCGATGGGCAGTACCGGGTCGTCTGCCCGCTCTCGGGCGTAATCGCACGAACCGACTCCAGCGGAATCAGGATCCCGCTGCGCGCCACCGCCGTTACCGGAAGCACGATCGATCGTCGCGTGCAGGTCTGCCTCTCCAACCGCCCCCCGCTGCATGTTTCCACGCGGGTGGTCGATCTGAAGGACGCTCCCTATCGTTCCGGCGATTCCCTGGTCCTCGAGACGACGTGGCGTAGCCCGGACAACCTCTCGCTGCGGTGCGAAGCGAGCTTTTCGGAGGTCGACACCTCCGGCTTCGTGGGACACGGGGTCGAGCGCGGCGAGGGGGTCTTCCTGATCCGCTATCGAATGCCTCTCTCCGCGGATCAGATGCCCCCCGATGGCACCGGCAAGGCGATCCCGGTCACGGTTCGGGACTCGGGTTGCGGTGTGACCGAGCTCATCGCGGTGCGGATCGACACCGACACCGAGCCTCCGGCCGGCGACCGGATCCGGATCGACCCCCTGCCCTCGGCGACCACGGCCGAGTCGCTGCTCATCACCGGCGAGATCCCACAGGCCGTCGTGGTCAGAATCATCCGCAACAAGCTCCCGCACGCCGATGCGGTGGCGGACCCGGTCACGGGGCGGTTCAGCGGCATGCTGGAGCTGCTGCCCGGTGAGAACCGGATCCAGGTTCGCGGCGAAGATGCCGCCGGAAACAGCACGTTGCCCTTCCCCCGCCCGGAGCCGGTCGTCGTCTACCGCATCGGGGCGGTGCAGTTGGACGTCGCGGGTCCGTACAGCCGCAAGGACGACACCGACGAGTCCGCCCGCGACGACATCGTGCTGCTGAATCCGGAGCCGATGGATGGATTGGTCATCCGGATCTTCAACCTGGAGGGGGACTGCCTGTGGGAGGAACGCCCCGCGGCCTCGGACCGGCTGCTCAAGTATCGTTTCCACTGGACGGGGACCAACCGTGGCGGCGACCGGGCCCCCCAGGGCTACTACCTCGTCCGGGCCGAGTGGCGCCGAACGACCGGCGAACCGCGCTCCATCACCAAGGGCCTCCTCCTGCGGGACTGAGGAAGGGGATCCCCCGTATGCTCGGATCGCGATGCCGGACCTGGGTCTGGCTGCTCCTCCTGGCCGCCGGGGTCGCCGGCGGCGCGCGCGCGGGCGGCAACGTGACCGGCGCCTTCCCTCGCCTCGATCCCGGGGCCCGGGCCACGGCGCTGGGCGGCAATCTCGTCGCCCTCGCGGATGGTTGCGAGGCGATCCGGGCCAACCCGGCCGGGCTCCTCGGCCTCGCGCGCCGCGAGGCCGCGTTCACCTACAGCGACCTGTTCGGGCTGGGCCTGGTCACGCAAGGCTCCGCCCAGCTGGGCTGGCCCCGCATGCGCAAGGAAGTGCGATGGGAAGAGGGACGGATCCGGAGGATTCCCCTGCCCCCGCCGGCGGACCGGGCGGTCGGTCTCGATGTCTCCACTCTCCGCGGCGATCTGGGTGCGGAAAGGTATCTGGAACTGCAGGTCGGCCTGGCCTACGCCTGGCGCATGTCGGATCGCACCCGCGCCGGCCTGGCCTACCGGCTGCTGGTCGCCCAGAGCGGCTTCCAGGACAGCGGCGGCAGCGGGCATGCGTTCGATCTCGGCCTGCAGCGACCTCTGGGCCCGTTGGTGCTTGGTCTGCATGCCGCGAATCTCTTTTCCACGACGCGGTGGGACGCGGATGGCGACGGCACCGCTTCGGCGGGTCTCGATGAGCCCTTGGCCCGCCGCTGGAGTCTCGGCCTGGGGTGGACCTCGACCGCGCGCCGGATCAGCGCCACGGCCCAAGCCGACTGGGAGGGGGACAGTTTTCAGGCACGCCAGGCGGGTACCGCCCTGGAGTGGTGGCCGGTGCGCGCCGTCGCGCTACGAGCCGGCCACCGCGCGCGCCACGACTCGTTCGAGTGGCGCAGCGAGTGGAGCGGCGGTCTTGGCGTGAGCATCTCCGGCTTCCGACTCGACTACGGCTGGCAGCCCAGCGCCTACGACCTCGGGGACACGCATCGCTGGTCGGCCGGCGTCCCCTGGTGAGCGCGGCGGAGGGAGCGCGCGGCGGGAAGGCTTGCCCGGATTCGGCGCGCCGCGCTATCGTCTGACCTCGCAAAGACCGAAACCCGCCGGCTGGCGGCGTCGCTCGCCGGTCCGGCACCAGACCCAGGATGGACTCGTCACCCGGCCGGGTACCCGCCCCGTGACTCCGGGAGAGGAACGGATGGACAGCCCCTTCAAGACCCCGATTCCCGGCATCTACGGCATTCAGAACTGGGGGAACGGCTACTTCGACGTGAATGCGGCCGGCCACCTGGTGGTCAAACCATATCGTACGGGCGCGGGCATCGACGTCTACGAACTCGTGGACGAGCTGCACCGCCGCCGCGTCAACGTCCCGGTCCTGCTCCGCTTTCCCCAGATTCTGGAGTCGCAGGTGCGCACGCTGCACACCGCCTTCCAGAACGCCATCTCCGAGTTCCACTATGGAGCCGGTTACCAGGGCGTCTTCCCGATGAAGGTGAACCACCGGCGCGATGTGGTCGAGGAGCTGCTGCGCATCGGGTACAAGTACCATCTCGGTCTCGAAGTCGGCAGCAAGGCGGAGCTCTACGTGGGCCTGTCGCTGGAGCAGTCGCCCGAGTCCCTGCTCATCTGCAACGGCTTCAAGGACGACAGCTTCATCGAGATGGCGTTCTGGGCGGAGGCGCTGGGCAAGCGCGTCGTGGTCGTGGTCGAGCAGGTCCGGGAGATCCACTCCTACTGTCGGATCGCCGAGGCGACCGGCCGCAAGCCGCTCATCGGGCTCCGCGGCCGCCTCTACTCCAAGGGGAGCGGCAAGTGGGAGGAGTCCGGCGGAGAGACCTCCAAGTTCGGGCTCACCACCGAGGAGTTGCTGGAGTGCTTCCGCATCCTGCAGGAGAAGGGGTACCTCGATCGCCTGCGGATGCTCCACTTCCATATCGGTTCGCAGATTACCGACATCCGCAAGATCAAGACGGCCGTGAAGGAGGCCTCGCGGGTCTACGCCAAGTTCCGGCACATGAAGGCGCCGGTGGAGTTCCTGAACGTGGGGGGCGGCCTCGGCATCGACTATGACGGCAGCAAGACCCCGTCGGACTCCAGCGCCAACTACACCATGCAGGAGTTCGCGAACGATGTCGTCTACACCGTCTCCGAGATCTGCGACAACGAGGACGTCCCCGCTCCAACCCTGATCTCGGAGAGCGGACGCGCCCTCTCCGTCTACCACTCGCTCCTGGTCACCAATGCCGCCAACCGGGCGGTGACCGGACTGGCCGCCCGTCATGAGTCGAATCTGCCGGGGAAGTCCTCGGCGGTGACCGAGATGAGCGAGATCAACCGGGATATCTCGGTGAAGAACTTCCGCGAGTACTTCCACGATGCGTTGCAGCAACGGGAGGAGCTGTTCTCCCTATTCGACCTGGGATTCCTCAGCCTGGAAGAGCGGGCTCTCGGCGAAAGCCTCTTTCAGGAGATCTGCGAGCGCGCGCTTCGCTTCTCCAAGCAGGCCAACTACGTTTCCGACGAGTTCGAGATCCTGGAGAAGGCGCTGCGCAAGAAGTACATCACGAATTTCTCCGTCTTCCAATCGATGCCCGACTTCTGGACCATCGGCCAGCTCTTCCCGGTGTTGCCGATCCATCGGCTCAATGAGTACCCCACGGAGTACGGCATCCTGGTTGATCTGACGTGCGACTCCGACGGCCAGATCGACAGCTTCGTCGACGTCAAGGACATCAAGGAGATCCTGGAGCTGCATCCCACCAGCAATGGTACTCCCTACTACGTGGCGATGTGTCTGCTCGGCGCCTATCAGGACGTGATGGGCGACTTCCACAATCTCTTCGGGATGGTGCCGGAGGCCTACGTGGTGGTGGGCGAGAACGGGCGCTATCACGTGCAGAAGCTGATCCCCGGCAGCACGGTGCGGGACATGGTGGCGACGGCGGGATTCAATCCCGACGACCTGGCGGAGCGATTTCGCTCCCAACTCGCGCGCGCGGTGCAGAAGGGGCGGCTGGCGGCGGATGAGTCCTCCGCTCTGGAGCAGGCATACCTCGCCCGGTCCGGCGAGTCGACGTACCTCGAGCTGGGATGAAAGGGCGCTGAGCCGCCCCGTCCGCCTCGCTGGCGCGCCGGCGGCCTCGCTGGCGCGCCGGCGGACGACCGGCGAAGACCGAACGCCCGGGCCGAACAAAAAAGAACGAAGCTCCGGGGATTTGGTCCCGGAGCCTGTCCCGCAGCGAGAGGCCGATTCCCTGGTTCGCGAACCGCCTGACGCAGGATTGATACGAACGAACTCCCCGAAAGTTCCATCCCGGTTGCGAGGGAACGGAGCCGGCGACCGGCGGCCCCTCGAAAAAGGACCCCGGCGCGGCAGAGGCGCACCGGGGTCGTGGGCGGAAGGGGAAGGGCCGCGTGCCCCAGGTCCGGTTATCGAAGCCCACCGTGCCGGGTGGCGTAAGGTGAACCGCGATTCGCGAATCAGCTGGCGGTTGGCAGCCTCCACACTGAAAGAGGGAAGTCGGGACGTTGCGGTGGCAACCTTTGGCTCCGATCTCCATCGGACCTGATTGCTTCTCTGCCGGGGTTGGGATAACAGACCGCGCCCGCCCCGACCTCCTCTCCAGCGTTTGACGGGCAGGTACCATGCCAATCCGGCCGTCCAGCGGCACCGACTTCGCAACTGGTTGTCAGTCAACGCAGTTCGCTGGAAGCCATGAAGCCGGGGCGCGTCCCCGAGCGTGCCTCCGGGATCGCGAACGGGCGCCTCGGGTACCAGACCGAGCGCGCCACTGCGGCAAGCCCATGTTCTGCAGCAGGTTCTGTCTGGATACTTCGTTACCAGCGAGGAGCGTCCCACCGCGTCACCCGCGGTCTTGACGGATCGCCTTCACTCGCGGCGCGCGGCCGCTCCGACTCTCGGCAGAAGAAAACCGGCCCTCCCGCGGCGAGGGCCGGACACGCTCGCTCGCACCGGGGCCGGCCGGGGCCCGCCCCGCGGGTGGGCCTATAGCCGGTACGATACCGACAGCCGGAGCTTGTTCACTGTCTGGTCGACCTTGATCATCGCCATGCCCGGATTGATCGTCATGTCGTACGGAGTCTCGAAGAACCATTTCGTGTGCTCATACTGGACCGTCTCAAATCCCAGATCGTACCGGATCGTCGGGGTCACCAGGGACACCCCGAAGCTGTAGGCGTTCGCCTCCGGCTGCTCGCCGTAGTACTGGCCGTTGCTCACGGCATAGATCATCCGCCCGGCGTCGGTCTCGAGCGTGTCCGCCCGCACGTCCCGGGGGTTGGGGTCGAGGTATCCTTGGGGGGCGGTGCGGAATCCGACTCGCACCGGAAGGTCGCCCCAATGTCTACGCAGGAGCGTGTACTCTGCGCCGGCGTGCCAACTCGTCACGTCCGCCAGCGGCAGCCCCATGTGGTCAGGCGCGCCCTGCGCATGTCGGGTGTACTCGACCTTCGTTTCCGACCACATCTGGCGATTCCAGTCCGCCGCCAACAGAAGTCGGGACGTCGGTCGCACCGCGACTCCCGCTCCGAGGGCCTGGGGAACCGAGAGATCGTAGTCGGCGATCGTGCCCTCCGTGATGTACCGCGGTTGGCCGGGAACGGCGATCGATCGGCTGTAGAACGCCCCATCCCGCACTTCCAGGGTGTAGCCGGGAGACATCCGGAACGCCCCCGCCAGTGGCCACCCGGCGGGTCCCTGCGCGCTGAGACGGACGCCGAACTCCGGAGAGATCCCGGAGTAGCTGTGCCTCGTGCGAATGATCCCCTGAAGCGGCATTCCCACAATCGTGAACCGCTCATCGGTGGTGGCGCGGACTCCCCCATCAAGGATGTTCAGGGTGGCTCCCATCGAGACCCGCGGCCCGAGTCGAAACGCCAGGGCCGGCGAAAACGCCTCCAGACTGCCCTTCTCGGAGCGATCGAAGGAGAAGACGACCGGAAACGTGTTGCCGGCTCCTCCGGCCACCAGCTCGCTGATCGTCTGCTCGGGCCGGGCGGTCTCGGCATAGTGGCGCCAGCCGAACGCCGCCACCAGCCGGCGCTCGCCCGAAGTCCAGAGGGGGACGCCCGCGGCAAGGTAGTTGGGCACGAATCCCCCCTTGCGGGTCGCGCCATAGTTCAGGAAATGGAGCGTGGAGAAGCCGGAGACAATGAGCGAATCGGGAAAATCGCCGGTGCTCGAGCTGGCGCTTCGCGAGTACCCGTCGAAGGCGAACGACAGCTTCTCCAGGTCGGCGAGTCCCGCCGCGTTCCACCCCAGAGCCATCGCCCCCGAAGCGCTCGCCAGGTACGCGCCGCCCATTCCGAGGGCGTCGCCGCCCGGCCGACCGGCGGTGGCGTCGACCGGCCGATAGATCATGGACGGTTGCAGGATCTGCATCTGCTGAAGGCCCAGGCGGCCCAGATCCAGGAAGACCTCCTCGGTCACGCCCTGGGCCCGGGCCGTCGGAGCCACCGCAGCCATCGCCACCGCGAGAACCGCGCACGCGCCCAGGCAGGGAGCCATCCGGCGGGCCTGGAATAGGTTCTTGTCCATCGAACTGCCTCCCGCTCCTACGACCGATCGCCCAGCAGCATCATCAAGATGGTGCTCCCGTACACCCAGGCCCCGAGGCTGCGCGCCGTGCGGTAGCCGTCGAACACCTGCAGCTCCGTCTTGGCCACCTCCCCGCGAGCGATCGTGACCATGGGAATCGGGTCCGCCACCTCGACCTGGCCGTCGGCAAGCCGATGGGACAGTGCCGAATAGCGTCCGTCGTCGACCAGGAACACCCGGCCCAGGCGGATGCTGTCGGGAGTCACCGCAGTGACGTCCGCCCGGAACACCGAGCCATCGTGCCGGTACTCGATCCGCTGTCCAGGCGCAATCCGGCCCCGCAGGGTGCGACCGTCCTTCAGCGTGAGAACCACCTTCTGCTGTGCCTCAAACGGCTTGTCCAACGGGATGCGCTTCGAGCAGGAAGCCGGGAAGAGCAGGAACCCGCCCAACCCGACCATCGCGACCACCCGCGAAAGTCGATCGAACATCTGGCGTCTCCCATCCGGGAATTCGGGGATCGTAGGATAAGCGATCTGCTTCGGAGGGATCCTGGTCATCGCGTCGGTACCCTTACCCCGCACGGCCCATGCCTCCACCCCTGCGGTGCTCCCGCCCCGCAGTCTGTCACCGACCCCAAGCCTCGTCACTATAGATTCGAGCCCCGTCGAGGTCAAGCGCCGTCCGGAAGTGGTGTTTCGCGGATCCGGGGCCCCGGGTCCGGCAGGCGCGGGCCGGCCGGACTCGACCTCAGGCCGAAAGCGCCGGCCGCTCCGAGATCGCCCCGGGCAGCAGATGGGCGGTCAGCACCGCATCGACGTCCACTCCGTGGTCCTGAGGATGGCAGCCGGCACGGATGCGGCCTCGGGGATCGGCGGGCGCACGTGCGGCCAGGACGCGCACCTCCCCGAGCACGGGTCCGAACGGACCCGGGTCCAGGATCCGCACCTGCGGCCGCTCGAGCTCCGCCGCAGATGCCGGAGACTCCACGACCACCGCCAGTTCGCCCGATTCCAGTCGCACCAGGGAACCGACCGGAAACAGCCCGACCTTGGCGACGAAGAGCCGGAGCAGGTCGGGGTCGAACATGCGGCCGGAGCTCTCCAGCATGTAGCGCACCACGGCGTCGGGCGTGAACGGCCGTCGCATGTAGGTCCGGCTGGCGGTCATGGCGTCGAAGCAGTCGGCCAGGCTCACCAGGCGCGAGAAGAGACCCTGTTGCCAGTCGGAGCCCAGGCGAGGATAGCCGGAGCCGTCGAATCGCATGTGGTGTTCGGCGCTGACCAGCATGATGCGCTCGGCGAGGGCGCCGCGACCCCCATAGTGCAGCAACGCCCGGGCTCCCCCGAGCGGGTGGGTGCGCATGACGGCCCAGTCGCGCGGGCCGAACCGGGTCGGCTTCTGCAGGACATCCTTCGGGACCTGGATCTTCCCCATGTCGTGGAAGAGCGCCGCGACCCCCAGATCGGCCAGGTCCCGCCGCGACAGGCCCAGATCCTGGCCCAGGGCCAGGGCCAGGATGCTCACATGCACCGAGTGCTGGTAGGTGTACGGATCGAAATTCTGGATGGCGGCCAGTCCGAGGAGGGAGAAGCGTTCCTCCGTCAGGGAGTCGACCATCTCGTGGACCACCGCCCGCGATTTGCGGAGTTCGGGAACGCGGTGGACCGCCACTTGCCGCGTCACCGAATGGGCCACGGCCAAGGCATGGAAGAACGCCCGGCGGGCCTGGTCCCGAAGATCGGACCCGGTGGCCGTCTCGGCCGCGTCCTCCCCCGGAGGGAGGATCCGGACTCCCGGCGCCAGTTCCACTCCGGCCGGTGGAGGCTCGCCGGCCTCCGCGCGCAGCGGCAGCAGGGCCGGCCCGTTGCGCACCCAGGTCGAGAGAAACGCATCCAGCGCCGCCCCGGCGAGCTCGCCGGCGAACTCGAGGCTGCCCACGCCGAGTTGCTCCATGTCGAGGCGCAGCGAGCTGAGAGGGAGGCGCATGCCTGCGTTCGGAACCACACACGTTCCGTTCACCCGCAGGTGCGGACCGGAACGGGCGATTCGGACCGGAGAGCCCCCCGTGCGCGCCAGCTCCGCGAGCTGCGCCAGCCATCCCTCGGCGCGCGCGCGCACGCGTGGATCGTCGGCTCCCCGGAGACGGCGGAGCTGCAATAGCGCGAACAGGTCCCGGAGGAAGTTCGACGCGGGATCCTCGCTCGTCCCCGGAGGATTGTGCGGGTCGATCATGTCAGGCCGCCTTCGCTCGCGATTCGGGCACGGGTCCACCGGGCGCGGTCTCGCCGGGGCTCCCCGCGGCTGCCCGGGCGGACAGCTGGGCGAGCGCAGAGCGGAGATCCGGCCGCCCGCGCCACCGGTCGTGCAAGAGCGTCGGTATCGGCTCCGGAAGCTGGGCCAGCACCTCGAGCGCGGGTTCGTTCGCATGTCCTCGCCGGAACAGCAGGAATCGGCGCCGCCGTTCCGCCAACCGCGCCAGCACCGGCCACACCTCCCGCGGCGCCGCACGGCCGGCGGCCAGGAGCACGGAGCGGCGCTCTTCGATCGAACGCCGGTGGAAACCGCGGGACGCCAGGCGTCGCAGGAGCGGCTCGAGCGCCGCGGGACCACCGTGCCGGCCCAGCGCCTCCGCCGCAAACATCCGGATCTCGGCCCCCGGGTCATCCAGCGCGTCCGCCAGTGCCGTCAGGTGCGCCGGGTCCTTGCCGCGCGCCAGGGCGGTCGCCGCGAGAAGCCGCCAGCCGGGGTCTTCCTGCTGCTGCAACTCCCTGAGGTGCCGCACCTCATCCGTCTGGGGAACGAACCGCTCCAGCGCCACGCGCCGCAAGGTCGGCCGGGAGCCGGTGACGGCGAGAAGCTGCAGATCGTGATCCCGGGCGAGGCGACTCCGGAGTGCCTCGGCGACTGCGGATCCGAGAGCCTCGGGATTGTCTTCCAGCTCAGAGAGCAACGCATAGGCCGATGGCGGGGGCACCTCCCCCGCGAGGAGCGCGACCGCTTCCCGATCCTCGGACCGAGCGCTCTCGGCCCGTAGCAGCCCCAGGATCACCGCGGGCTCGCGCAGGAAGGCCTCGATCTCCGCGAGGGCCCGGGAGGCCGCCGGCGAGGCCGCCACTTGCGGCTCGACCCGCTCGCGCAGGCGCCGCCAGACCAGCGCCCGCCCCTGCTGCGCCAGCGCGCTCAGGTGATCCCGCAACACTCCGGCCACACCCGCCGCCTCCCGCTCGCCGGGCTCGGAGCGGAGGACCTCGAGCAGGAGCCTCCCGAATTTGAACGGCAGATCAGGCTCCTCCTCACGCCGAAAGGCGGCCAGGATCCGCATCCGCTCTTCTTCGGCGAGCCGGAAGCCGTGGATGCCGGAAGCCTCGCCCGGAAACGGAGACCCTTCGGCCAGGAACGCGTCGATGCCGGGGTCCGGAGCCGGAACCGTCACTTCCGCCGCTGCCTCGGGTTCGCTCGGCAGGGACTCCTCATAGAGCAGGTAGGCGATGTGCGGCAGATTCGCCTCCCAGAGCTGGAGCGACAGGTCCTCGTCCACCGGGTTGAGCTGACCCAGCATCGCCCGCGCCAAGGGGCGAAGCAGTCCCTCCACCTCTTCCACCGTCACCTCATCGAGGAAGCGAAGCTCGCGCAGGCCGACGGCGTAGAAGTCGCCGGGAGACCCGTCATCATCTCCGGGTGTGACCGGCCGGACCGGCCGGCCGTCCACGTACGACCCATCGTCGAGAAAGCTGACCGAGACGCCTTCCGGCCTTCCGGTCGCGAGCTCGGCCACGGCGCGATGGAGAGCGGCGATGGACCGGCTCACCACCGGGCTGTCCGGCGGGTACAGCTGGACGCTTCGCACCGCCCCGCGCAGCAGACGAAACAAGGCCGTGGTTTCCATGCAGACCGCCCTCGGGGCGCGTTGCGGCGGCATCTCCGGTGCCCTGCGCACCCTCCAGCGGTGTTATCGACCGCCCCGGCCCCGATTTTGAGCGGGAATGCGGCGCCCGGCGCCGACCCGGGCGCGTTCGGCGCGGGCGCCGCGCAGCAGCGACGGAGTCACAGCATCGGCAGATACTTGTCGATCTCGTACTGCGTCACGGCCAGGCGGTAGTTGTCCCATTCGATCTTCTTGTTTTCGATGTACTTCGCGAACACGTGGTCGCCCAGCGCCTCGCGCAGCAGCGACGATTCCTCGGCCAGCTCGATGGCGCGGTTGAGCGAGTCGGGCAGCGTATCGATGCCCCGACGGGACCTTTCCTCGGCGGACATGTGGAAGATGTCCTCCTCCACCGGTTCCGCCAGGACGCGGCGGTGGCGAACGCCGTCGAGCCCCGCGGCCAACATGACGCTGAACGCGAGATAGGGATTGCAGGCGGGATCGGGACAGCGGAACTCGATCCGAGTTCCCGTTTCCTTCCCCGGCTTGTACATGGGGACCCGGATCAGCGCGGAGCGATTCCGCTGGCCCCACGCCAGGTAGACCGGCGCTTCGTAACCGGGCACCAGGCGCTTGTACGAATTCACCCACTGGTTCGTCACCAGGCAGATCTCGCGAGCATGAAAGAGCAGGCCCGCCATGTAGGCCTGGCCGACTGCGGAAAGGTGAAACCTTCCGGAGGCGTCGTAGAAGGCATTGCGCTTCCCCTGGAAGAGCGACTGGTGGACATGCATGCCGCTGCCGTTCTCGCCGAAGATCGGCTTGGGCATGAACGTCGCATAGACACCGTGCTGCCGCGCGATCTCCTTCACAACGTAGCGGTAGGTGATGCAGGCGTCGGCCATCCGGAGCGCATCCGTGTACTTCAGATCGATCTCGTGTTGGCTGGGAGCGACCTCGTGATGCCCGACCTCGACCGCGATGTCCATATCATGGAGCGCCTGGATGGTCCGCTGCCGGATCTCATTGCCGACATCATCGGGGATGAGGTCGAAGTACCCGGCGCGGTCGATCGGCACCGGCTCGGTCGCGCTGGCCAGGTAGAAGTACTCCAGCTCGGGCCCGACGTAGAAGACGTAGCCCTCGGAAGCGGCCTGGTGCAGCGCCCGGTGCAACACCCAGCGCGGATCGCCGTCGTAGGGGGTCCGATCCGGATTCAGGATGTTGCAGATGATCCGTCCGGCGATCTGCCCGTCGATCCTCCAGGGCAGGACCTGGAAGGTGGAGATGTCGGGGACGGCAATCAGATCGGACTCGTAGATGCGGGCAAACCCTTCCACCGAGGAGCCATCGAAACCAAGCCCCTCTTCGAGCGCCTCCTCCAGCTGATGCGGAGTGATGCCGAACGACTTCACCATCCCCAGGATGTCGGTGAACCAGAGGTGGATGATCCGCACTTCGTGCTCCTGCACGAACTTCAGGAGTTCGGCCTTGGTCGAGATGCCGGTCGTCATCGGCGAGCGCTCCTTTCGGGTGGAGATCCAGGGGATCGGAACCTCGCGCCCGGCTCACGATCGGGACCCAGGCCCGGCTCCGACCCGCGGTACGCGAACGTCCAAGCGAACGGATGACTATTCCACATCCGCCGGGTCGAGGCAATGCGGACCGCCCAGATGCCGCGCATCGATGAGAATGCGCGCCGCATGATCAAGGCGTTCCATGCGGAAGTAGGCTTCCTCCAGATCCGGCCCCACCGTTACCGCCCCGTGATTCGCCAGCAGAACCGCGTCATGGGTACCGATCAGCGCCGCGACCTGCTCACCCAGAAGCTCCGTGCCCGGACGTGCGAACGGCGCCAACGGCACCTTGCCGAGGCTCAAGACCAGCTCCGGCAACGCGAGGTGCTGCAGGGGGAATCGCGCCACGGCGAACGCGGTGGCGGCCGGCGGGTGCGCGTGGACCACGGCGCAAACGTCCCAGCGCTTCCGGTAGATGCCCAGATGCATCGCCACTTCCGAGCTCGGCTGGTGGCGGCCATAGCGCAGGACGCCGTCAAGATCGACCCGAATGACGTCATCGTCGCGGAGGTAGCCTTTGCGGCTGCCGGTCGCCGTCACGAGGATCGTGTCATCGGGCTCGCGCACGCTGAGGTTCCCGTCGGTCGATGCGATGAGACCCCGGCGGTCGAGCCGCAGCCCGATCCGGCGAAAGAGGTCGACCGCCTCGCCGGACGGCGGCGCGCCCGGGCGCGTCATTCCACCCGTCTCCAGGACCAGCGGGGTGGCGCCAACGCTCGCTCGACATACCCCAGGGCGGCGGACAACGAATCCACGACATCGGCCGGCAGCAGAGAACGCTGGGCGCGCGGTTCGGCCCAACGGAACTCGCGGCGGGGAGACGCGGCCGGATCCGGGCGTCCGACCGCCTCGTCCCCGGAGACGGCGAGGTCCGCCGCCAGGCCATGGAGGTAGCAGCCGAGGACCGCCGCCTCCGGACCGGGCGCGCGCAAGCCCAGGAGCGCTCCGATCACTCCCGCGAGCACGTCCCCGGAGCCTCCGGTCGCCAGGCCGGAGTTGCCGGTGGGGTTGACCCAGGTCCGTCCGTCCGGACCGGCCGTAACGGTCGGCGCACCCTTCAGGACCAGCGTCACGCCCCATCGCGTCGCCCACTCGCGAGCCGTGGTCACCGGATCGGCCCGCAACTCGCGGATGTTCTTCCCGGTCAGCCGCGACATCTCGCCCAGGTGCGGCGTCAAGACCACGCCGCCGGGCCGGCCGGCCGCCCGGATTTCGCGAACCCGCGGCACCCAGCTGTCGGGCCCCCACGCGGCAAGCGCGTTCAGCGCATCCGCATCCGCCACGATCGGCGCGCGCCAGCGGCCCAGGAGGCTCATCACCAGGCGTTCACACTCCGGGAAGCGACCCAGGCCCGGTCCCAGCACCAGAGCGTCCCAGTCGCCGAAGCGTTCCAGGAGCTGGTCGACTCCGGCCCGCAGAAGCTGCCCGTCCTCCCCCTCCGGCAACGGGACCGTCATCGCTTCCGTCACCTTGACCGCGAGAATCGGATGGAGGGAGCGGGGCAGCCCGATGCGCACCAGTCCGGCGCCCGTGCGCAAAGCCGCGGTCGCCGCGAGGGCCGGGGCGCCCGTCAATCCCGGAGAGCCCCCTACCACCAGGAGCTTGCCCCAGTCTCCCTTGTGCGAGCCGCGGCCCGGTGTCGGCAGCCACTCTTTGGCCGTCGCCGGCTCCAGAAGTCCGGCCGCGATTCCCACTTCCTCGATCACCCACTGGGGAAATCCCAGATCGACGATGTCGACCGGACCCACGAACTCCCGGGCCGGCGGGAAGAAGAAGCCGAGCTTGGGGAGCCCCATGGTGACGGTCCACGCCGCGCGCACCGCCACCCCGGCCACCGCTCCCGTATCGGCGGACAGCCCGGATGGGATGTCCACCGCCATCACCGGCGCCGGTCCCGCATTCATCTCTGAGATCCACGGGACTGCTTCGTCGCGGGGCGGGCCCGACAGCCCGGTGCCGAGCAGGGCATCGACGACAAGATCGCGCGGAGACAACCGCGCCAGGCGCGCGTGCTCCCGCTCCCCCGCCGCGCGCAGCACAAACCCGCTCGCCGACGCGCGCCTCCCGTTCTCCGCGGCATCTCCGGCCAGGGCCTCGGGAGGCACGGTGAGGATCAACTCCGGCCAGAGCCCTCGCTCCCGCAGCAGGCGCGCCAGCACCAGACCATCGCCGCCATTGTTGCCGCCGCCGCAGACGATGACCACGCGGCGGGTGTGCAGTTCGGGGCACCGGGCCAGAATCGAGCGCAGCAGGCCGCGCCCGGCGCGTTCCATCAACTCCAGGCCGGGAGTGCCCCCGGAGATGGTCCGGCGGTCGATCTCCCGCATCCGAGCGCCCGTGACCAGATCCACGCGACCCTATCCTTCCGCGGGCCGGTTCAGCGTCTCGAGGATTCCCAGGAGGTCGGCGATATCGTCGATGTCGAAGTCCGCGCCCGACTGGATCGTCCCGAAGGTGTCTCCGTAACGGGCGAAGACAGTGGGCATCCCCACGGCGCGGGCGCCGATCATGTCGCGCTCGGGCCAATCGCCGACCATGAGGACCTCCTCGGCGGGAAGGCGGAGCTGTTCCAGGGCGCGACGAAACGGCCGGGGAGCCGGCTTGCGCTCACCGGTGTCATCAAAGGTGACCACGGGACGGAAGAAGTGCTCGAGCCCCAGGTGGTGCAACCGCTGCCAGGCCTGCAGGGCCGGCGCGTCGGACAGCACCGCCAGTCGGAACCCGCGGCGGAGCAGCTCCGTGAGCGTGGCCCGCACGTGCGGATAGAGGACGAGATAGGTGTCGCGCACGCGCCGGTAGTGCACGATCCCGGCGGCCAGGATCTCCGGCGGAACCACGCGGAGCGACTCCTTGAGAAAGGCATCGAAGACGCGCTGGTACTCGATTCCTTCCCGGTCGTAGATCCGGAAGATCCGTTCGCGGGCCTCGGCGCTCGACAGCGGAAGGCCCATGTCGACCATCCCCTCGACCGCCGCATCGATCGCCGCCTCCTTCATCTTCATGAAGTCGGTGAGGGTGTTGTCGAGGTCGAACAGGAGCGCTTGGATCATCCCGGCACCTTCGGGTGGCGGTCCGCCACTGCGCCTGCAGCCGCTGCGCCTGCGACTCGGCTCCGGCGCACGAGCCCGGTTCCGGTCCTACTTGGTGGAGTGGCTGATGGACCGGCCGTACGAGATCTCGCCGTTGTCGATCCGGATGTTGAATCCACACGAAGGGTTGGTGCAGACCCAGGCCTTGAACTCAATCGGAGCGCCGTCCCGGCCATAGTCGGAAAGAGGAATCAAGACCCCGTCGCCGCACTTCTTGCACTCGGGAAACTGTTCCCTGGGTTCCATTTCCCCCCCCTCCCCAGATCCACCAGGATCCGCGCTCGGCCACCGAGCGCCCCGTCCGTCTCCGAGCCGGCCGCGGGCAATCCGTAACTGAAAGGCGTCCCGGCCGATGGCCCCCCCGAGCTATCGATGCTCCGGGATCGGGCCGGGGAGTGTCAAGCCCTTTCCCGTCCCCAGTGCCGCCCGGGGACTCCCGCTGCGGCCCAGACCGCCCAGCGGGAAGCTCGGCCGGGTCCGCGCACCGACCCGGGGCCACTCAGGTCTTCTGCTCCTTCTTCTCGGCCGCGGGGAAGAGGATGTTGTTCAAGATCAACCGATAGCCCGGAGAATTCTTGTGCAGCGCAAGATCGGTGGGCGGGTCTCCGACCTTGTGCTGGTAGTCCTCCGGATCGTGACCACCGTAGAAGGTGAACGTTCCCTGCCCGTAGTTGCCGTGGATGTACTTCACTTCGTCGGTGCCCTCGGTCTCCGCCAGGATGATGGTTGCCTTCTTCAACAGGGAACGGCGGAACGAGGTGGTCTGGCCCATGAATCCCGGCAGCACGTTGACGTGACATTGCGTCAGCATGGTCGGCACCGGATCTTCCTTGGCGGAGAAGTCGAACAACGTGAAGAAGTCGGACGCCTGGCCGCGACGCGCCGCCTCGTCGGTCATGTCGATGTCGGAGAACTCATAGATCATCGGATTCATGACCAGTCGGTAGTTCTCGAACGCCATCCCCTGGGAGAAGTCGAGCCGGTCCTCGGCGTGCGGGTCGGGCGGCGTGCCGTCGTAGGGCACATCCACGATGTCGATGGGGCCGGCGGCCAGGGCGATGTCATAGCTGTCGGTGGCCGAGCACATGGCGAAGAGGAACCCGCCTTGGGCGATGTACTCATGGATGCGCCGAGCCACGGCGTGCTTGTGCTGCCATACGGTGGGAAATCCCGCGGCCCGCGCCGCGGTCTCCGCCACCCGCTGGTCCTCCAGGTACCAGGGAGCGGATCCGTAGCTGGCGAAGAACTTCCCGTACTGGCCGGTGAAGTCTTCGTGGTGAAGGTGCACCCAGTCGTACTGGAAGATCTTCCCGTCGAGGATCTCCGGATCCCAGATCACATCGAAGGGGATCTCGGCGTAGGACAACGCGAGATTGACCGCGTCATCCCACGGGAGGTTCCGGCTGTTGGGCGGAGCGTAGATGGCGACCCGCGGGGCCTTCTCGAGCAGGACGACCTCCATGTTCGATCTCTCGATCTCGTCGTAGATCGCGCCGGCCTCGGCGCCCCCCACCGCCTCCGAGACCACGCCCGACACCAGGCAATCGCGCTGGACCTCGGGCGTATCCTCGAACAGGAACGAACCGCCGCGAAAGTTGAGCAGCCATTCCACGTCTTCCCCGCGCTGGAGCGCGCGGTAGGCCACTCCATAGGCCTTGAGGTGGTCGGTCTGCGTCAGGTCCATCGGCACCAGGGTGTTGGCCGGCGCCGTACCGGGCGCAGCGGAGTTCAGCAGGAGCAGGCAGAGCCCCGCGGGAAGCCGAACCGCGGCCGAGGCCACGAAGGCATTGCGCCGGGCCGATCGACCGGCGGCGGACGGTTGGTGCAGATGGCTCAGCGGAACCTCCCGGAATCGCATTTCAACCTCGGCCTTCGATCGGTGTCGGACGCGCGGGCACCGGTTCCGGCGCGCTCCGCCGCGGCTCCCGGGCGGAACTGGCGCGCGACCGGTCGCGGGACTTCTGCAGCGCGGCCCGGGCTTGCGATGCTTCCAACGCATCGGGGAAACGCGTGAGCAGCTCCAGATAGACCGCTTCCGCCTCGGCTTCCGTGGCCGGGCCGGCGGCCAGTCGGTCGGCCACCGCCAGAAACGCCCGCGGCCCCATCGCGCTTTCCGGGTACTTGAGCGCCAGGCTGTCGGCCTCGGCGCGCGCTTCCGCCGTCCGCCCGAGGTCGAGGAGCAGGCGCACCCGTTCCTCCCGCAGGCGATCGCCCGCCCGCGCCTGCGGATAGCGGACGATTGCCTCGTCGACGATCTGGATTCCCCGCTCCAGGCGCCCCAGGCGACGCTGGAACATCGCTTGCGCCACCGCCGTGAGGGGGATGCCGCCCTCGTCGCTGTTCTCGCCCACCATCAGCACCCCCGCCAGGGCATCGTTGACCCACCGGGTCTTCGGGTAGTTGTCGGTCACCTCGTACCAGGTGTCCTGCGCTTCGCGAAGCTTCCCCTGGTAGAAGAGCATCTCGCCGGCATGGTAGAGCGCCTCGGCGCGCACCTCGGTGTCGGCGGCGCTATCGGCCAGCGCCCGGTAGATGATCGCCGCCTCGCCGGGCTGCTCCAGTCGAATGCGCAGGTCCGCCATGGCGAGGCGCACCCGGTCCGCCGTGACCTCTCCCTCGGCGCGATCCTCGCGGCGCAGCTCGCCGAGCAGCGTCCGATACGCTCCCAGCGCCTCCTCCGGACGCCGCATCTTCCCCGCCAGAAGCTGCGCCCTCTCGAACCCGGCCACCGCGCGGGCCGGCGGCGACGCGTCTCGCGATGCGCCCTCGAATCCGGCGAGGCTCTCCGGCAAGCGATTCAGGTCGCGGAGCGCGCGCGCCCGCCCCAGGAGCGCCGCATCCCGGACCGAGCCCGCGGCGTCGAGGGCCAGGGCGCGGTCGAAACCCTGCAGCGCGGCCAGGAAGAGGCCCTTCTCCTGGGCCATCCGGGCATAGCGGATGACGTACGCGCCGTGGGCCTTGCGCTCGCGGTCCAGGGTTGTGGCCTCCGCGATCGCCTGGTCGGCCTCACCCTGGTGCAGCCGCGCGATCACCAGCAGCTCGCGCAGGCGCCGGTCCTCCGGACGCGCGTCGCGCGCCTTCTCCAGGGCGCGGATCGCCTCGGGCCCGACTCGATCGGTCCGCACCAGCGACTCCACCTCGTCCGCGACCCAGGCGTCTTCATCGCCGAAGCGCTCGAGATACTCCAGGCAGGTGTCGAGCGCGCCGCTCCAGTCCTCCGCGGCCCGCTGCAGCCGCTGCAGCTCGTTCAAGGCCGGCCGCGCCTCCGCCAGGTCGGTTGCGGCGCGCCGATACAACCTCATCGCCTCGGCCGGCCGGCCGGCGCCCTCGAGCGTGCGCCCCAGGGCCAAGGCCACCCGCCACTCCTGCGGGTTTGCGGCCTGCAATTTCTGCAGAAGCTGGATCGCCTCCTCGAGCTTTCCCTGACGGATCAGCCCGGCCCCTTCCGACAGACTCCGATCGACGGCGTCACCCAGGGCTCTCCCCGGCCGCGAAGCGTCGCGCGGACCCACTTCGGCCTTTCGCCGCGGCGTCGATTCCCGCGCCGGGACCGCTCCGATCCGGGGGCCGCTCGGAGGCGAGGCGGGCGCTGTCTCCGAGGTCTGGGCCCGGGCCGGACCCGCCGCCCAGATCGTCAGACACAACACCAGCGGCGCAATGCGATTCCTCATCGGGACGCCCCCAATGAACGGAAGTAGGTCTCCACCAGCCGCCGGAACTCTCCCGGCACCGGATCGCGACCGCCGCGCAGGATTCCCCGCCGAATCGCTTCGGTGGGATCGGCCTGGCCGAAGGGATCCGCCGGGCTCACGCGCCCCTCCATCTGCTCTCCGGTGCGCGAGACCCGTTCCTCCTTCTGGCCCTCCTTTCGGAGCGACCGCTGGGCGGTGAGCAACCGGGACAGGATCCGCTCCTGCCGCCGCAAGACGCGCTCATCCACGCCGCGGTGGCGCATCTCCTGGACCAGCTCCTCCATCTCCTGCCCGAGATCGCCGAGCCTCCCCATGACCCCGGAGCGGTTTCCGAGCGACTGCTCCACCTCCTGCAGACCCTGCCGGATCATCTCCTGCCGCGCCGCCAGGGCCGCAAGCTGGTCCTGGCCGGAGGCGCCGGAGGAGAGGCGCTGGCCGCCCTGCTTCCCCTGTCCGCCCTGGCTGCACTGGCCGCCCCCGAGCGCCTGCTGGGTATCGTCGTTCAGGCTCTGCTGCTGACCGCTGAGGCTGCGCATGCGCGCCAGGGGGTTGCCTGAGCTGGAGCAGCTGCCGCTGTTGCACATCGACTCGTTCGCCGCCAACAGCGCCATGACCGTCCCGTCCAAGGCCTCCCCGGCCTGCGCCCCGGCGCGCATCCCGCCCGGGCGGACTCCGTCCATGAACTCCGCCCGCGCTTCGTCCAGATGCCGCACTGCTTCGCCCATCATCTGACCCAGCTTCGGCGTGATGAACCGGCTCTTCCGCGCCAGCTCGAAGAGCTGGTCGAGCGTGCGGCGTGCTCCCTCGGTGAGGGTCTGCTGATCGCGCGCCAGCTCCCGCGTCGATCGCGCCGGCCCGGTGCGCAGGAGCTCCTCCTGGTCGCGGCTCAAGCCCACCAGGCGCCCGGAGAGCGCATACAACTTGCGGGTCACCTCTTCCTGCTCACTCTGCGACATCTGCTGCTGCGCCGACCGCATCCCCTGCGCGAAGTTCTCCAGCTTCTGCTTCGCGGTTCGTCCGAACTTGAGGCTGTTCTTCTGCTGGCAGCTGCCCATCGACTTCGACGCCTGTTCCATGGCCTGGGAAGCCTCCGTCAGCTCCTGCGGCGACTGCTTCTCCTCGAGTTGCTGCGACAGCTCCTGCCAGCTCTTCTGGGCCTCCTGCGCCAGCTTCTCCATCTCGGAGCGCAGCTTTTCGAGCTCCGCGCGCAGCGCTTCCTGCCTCTCCTGCAGCTGCTGCGCGCGCTCCGGCGTGAGCGGCGGGGTGTCGGGGTTTTCGCCGCCTTCGGCGCCCGCGCGCGTGGAGTCGCGTTGGCCCTGTGGATTCCGCTCGGAGTCCTCCGCGCCCGGCTCCCGGTCCCCCGGTTCCCGCTCGGCCGACTTCGGTTCTCCCAGCTCCTCGTTGATCCGCTGCTGCTCCGCCAGCATCTGCTCGGCCTGCTGGATCATCCGGTCGAGGTTCTCTTCGCGCTGGATCTGCTTGAGCATCTCGAGGGTCCGGTCCAGGCTTCGGGCCAACTCCTCCTGGGTGATCTGCATCTGCTCGAGCGCGCGTTGCACGGCGCCGCGATCCAGCTTCTGCAGCGCCGCCTGCAGCTGCTCCAACCGCTCGCGGAACTCCGGGCTCTGGATCTGCTGCACCAGTTCGTTGATCTGCTGCACCTTCTGCACCAGCTCCGGGGTGAAGAGGCTCTCCTGCTCCATCCGGGCCAGGGATTGCTCCATCGAGCGGGCCAGATCCTCCACCTGTTGCGCGACCTTGGCCTGGCGCTCGGCGAGGTCCTTCACCTGTTCCTGGTTCTCCCAGCGGAAGTCCTTGTTCTGCCGCATCTCGGAACGGACCTTCTCCAGGTCGCGGGTCACTTCCCGCTGCCGCTCCATCGCGTCCTTGACCTGCTGCAGCTGGTCCGTGCGCTCCTCGTCCTGCGCCGCGTACATCTCCTCCAGCGACGGGAAGCGGATCTCCCCCTCCGGGCCCACCGTGGTGTTGGGCCCGTCGAAGGCGTCGTTGTCGGTCAACTCGAGGTGATAGCGAACCCGGTCCCCCGGTACCAGGGACAGGTCCGAGAGATCCCAGGGAAAGGAAACCCGGGCCTCGCGCGCCGCCTCCCAGGCCGCCACCCGCAGGCGCCGCGGAGAGTCCTCGTTGCGCTGGTAGACGAGCTCGCAGCGGGTCAGGCCGAAGTCATCGGCGCAGTCGAGCTCCAGGAGCACGACGGGATCCGGAGGCATCGTGATGTTCCGCTCGGGCGAGAGCTGGAAGAGCACCGGCGGACGATCGGGCACCGCTTCGGCCGAAAAGAGATCCGAGACCCAGCGATTCCGCGCGGGCACATCCGAGTCCAGCTCCACCCGGTAGGAGAACGAACGCCGGAGCAGGAACGTCCCGGCCAGCTCCCCTTCGCCGGCCGCCTGAAGGGCGATCGGCTCACCCTCTTCGGGAACGAGCCGTCCCCGCGCTCCCGGGCGGCTCGGGAACACCGACAGCGAGACCCGCGTCCCCTCGAGGCTCGCCAGGAAGCCGTCCGCGCTCACCTCCTGCGCCGGAGCCAGGCGGGTGTAGGAAGGGTACTCGAACCGCTTGCGGTATCCGGTCGCCCGCAGCGCATCGATCACCCGAAGGCGATACAGCTCGCTGCGGTCCCGGCCGGCGGCGACCGCGTATTCGATCGCCTCCAGGGCCGGCGGCAGCTCGGCCCCGAACCGCCCGCCGACCGACCCCGAGTCGACCGCCATCGGCAGGCTCTTCCAGGCGCCGCCGGGGGCGCGCTGCAGCAGAAGCGGCGCCCCCGCCAGGGCCTCGGCGAACTCCGCCCGCACCCGGACGCGGGTACCCCGCTCCACGGTGGCATTCCCGGGCTCCACGCGGATGGTCATCGCCGGCAGGCTGTCGTGCGTGCCGGGGCGGACCAGGCGTCCCCAGGCGCCGACCCAGGCCGACGGCGCGGCGGCGCAGAGGAGCAGGATCACCGCGAGTCCGACTCCGGCGCGCAGGGCCGGTCCGCGGAGCCGGATGGCCGGCGCCAGATCCCGGACCTTCGCCTGCGCGAGCGCGCGCGCGCCCCGTTCGACCGCCAGAGACGACAATCCCCGGGCGAGCGGATCGCTCATCTGCGCCAGGCCCGCCTCCATCTCATCCGCCACCACGAGCTCATTGTCCGAGAGCCCGAGGCGGCGCTCCAGGAAGCGGAGGAGCTCGACCCGGTCCAGGTGGTGCCGGAGTCCGAACCGGATCGCGCTGAGCGCGCCGATCACCAGCCCGGCCGCGGCGCAGGCCGGCATCAGCCAGCCGCCCAGGGGGGAGTAGCGGAGCCAGATTCCCAGCAGCAGCCCGAGGGCCAGGCCGGGCGCAATCCAGGCGAGCCCGAGGAGCGCCGCTTCGAGCAGCCGCCGGCCGCGGAAGGCGCGAAGGCACTTCTCCGCCCGGTCGCGGAACGTCGGTTCCCGATTCACCCCAAAGCCTCCCCGGCGGTCAGCGGCCGAGCGCGTAGACCACCGTGTTGACCGCCATCTGCATCGCCTGCTCGCGGATCTCCGCCGGGTCCTTGTGCACCTCGGGGTCCTCGATCCCGTCTCCGATGTCGGACTGGAAGGTGTAGAAGACGACCAGGCGGTTGCCGCTGAAGATCCCGAATCCCTGCGCGGGCTTGCCGTCGTGCTCGTGCACCTTGGGCGGGCCGCTCGGCAGGTCGTAGAACGAGTGGTAGATCGGGTGGTGGAACGGCACCTCGACCAGCGGCCGGTCGGGGAAGACCCGGGCCATCTCGCTGCGGAACGACTCGTCCAGCCCGTAGTTGTCGTCGGCAAAGAGGAACCCGCCCGAAAGCAGATATTGCCGCAGCCGCGCAACCTCGGCCTCCGCGAATCGAACCGTGCCGTGGCCGTTCATGTAGACGAACGGGTAGTTGAAGAAGTCCGGATCGAGGATGGACACCCGGGCTTCGTCATCGCGCGCGACCGGAACGGTGGTGCGGTCCCGCAGCGCCCGGGCCAGGTTCGGAAGCGAGGAGGGGTTCCCGTACCAGTCTCCGCCGCCGTCGTATTTGAGCCGCGCGATGACGAACCCGTCCGCCGGTTCCGCGGGGGCCGCGGCCGCCGGCGGACCGGGAGAACCGGAAAGGACCGTGAGAGCCACGGTCGTGAAGATGGCGGCAAGAGACCGCACGATGACCTCCGCGCATTCTCGCCCGACGGACCCGGGCCGGACTGGCAGGCTGCTGGAGCCGCCTCGGTGATCGAGGGGCCGGTCCTGCACCCCACCGGTGGAAGAAACCCGATCGCCACAACCGGTTCCCGGTGTTGCCGGCAGGTCCGGGATCCGGTCCCGGGAGTGCCCATCAGTGTATCACGCGTGATCGGCCTGCGGCCCCGGGAATGCGGCGGCGGCGGCCGGGCCGGCAAGCGCAAACGCCGGGCGCCGAGCAGATAAGGAACGGGCCGCAGACGCCGGGCGGACCCGGTGTTGCGACCCTGGCCGGACTCGGTTCTCCGCCCGTCTCACCCCCCGTCGCGGGAGAGCGCCGGAGACGGCGTGCGAGGCGGAGTCTCAGGCCTTGACGGCGGCGGCGGCCTTCAACCGCTCCCGACGGTCGCGGCGGTTTCCCAGTTCCAGGGCGAGAGCGGAAGCCACGTAGACCGAGGAGAAGGTCCCGAAGGCGATCCCAATGAGCATGCAGAATGCGAAGTCGTGGATCACCTCGCCGCCCAGCAGGAAGAGGGCAGTCACGGCATAGAACGTGGTGGCGCCGGTGATGAGGGTCCGCGAGAGCGTCGCGTTCACCGCCGCGTCGATGGTCTCGTGCAGGCTGCGCTTCCCCCCGACGCGGGATTGCTCGCGAATCCGATCGAAGACGACGACCGTGTCGTTGATGGAGTACCCGGCGATGGTCAGGAGCCCGGCGACGATCTGGATCGTGATCTCCTTGTTGAACAGGTTCAGCAGCAGCAGGGCGGCCAGAACGTCGTGGGCCAGGGCGGCCACGCTGCCCAGGGCGTAGGTGAACTCGTAGCGCCACCCGACATAGAGGAGGATCCCCGCCAGCGCGATGAGCACCGCCATCGTGGCCTTGCCGCGCAACTCCCTGCCGACCTTGGGGCCCACAACCTCTTCGCGCAGCAGCTCGCCTTGCAGTCCCGGCTTGGACTCCAGCAGCCGGTTGAGAATCAGCTGGGACGGCCCCTGCCCGGCGGCGCTTCGCTCCGCCTCCAGCGGGAGCCGCACCAAAAACACGTTGCCGGTGTTCCCCGCCTCCTGCACTTCGGCCCCTTCGACCTGCGCTTCGTTGACGGCGCGCCGGACTTCCTCGGCGGTCATCGACTGGTTGAATCGGTACTCGATGAGCCGGCCGCCGGTGAAGTCGACGCCGAGGCGCAGGCCGCCGCGCGCGATCACCGAGGCCAGGCCGATCAGCAACACGGCGAGGGAAAACATGTAGGCGTAGCGGCGGTACCGCATGAAGGGAATCCGCGTGTCCACCAGGATCTGGAACATATCGACGTCGCTCTCCTCTTGATCGTCCCGGGCCGGGCCAAGCCCCGCCGCTTCAGATCGACAGCGTCCTTGGGTTCCGGTCGGCCAGGACGACGTCGAACATCATCTTCGACACCAGCACCGCCGTGTAGAGGTTGGCGATGATCCCCAGCCCGAGGGTGACGGCGAACCCCTTGATCGGCCCAGTGCCGAACTGGTAGAGCACCGCCGCACTGATCAGGGTCGTGATGTTCGAATCGAGAATCGCCGTCCAGGCCCGGTGGTAGCCGGCGTCTATGGCGGCCCGCACCCGCTTCCCGGCGCGCAACTCCTCGCGGATGCGCTCGAAGATGAGCACATTCGCATCGAGGGACATCCCGATGGTGAGCACCAGTCCGGCGATGCCCGGCAGGGTGAGCGTGCTCTTGAGCGCGGCCATGCCCGCGAAGACGAGGAAAAGGTTGAGGGTAAGCGCCACGAGGGCCACGACTCCGCTCCACCGGTAGAAGAAGACCATGAAGAGGACGATCACCACGGTCCCGACCAGGGCCGCGCCGGTGCCGCTGCGAACCGAGTCCCTCCCCAAAGACGGGCCCACCGTTCGCTCCTCGGCCACGTTGATCGGCGCGGGAAGGGCCCCGACCTGGAGCACGATCGCGAGGTCGCTCGCCTCCTCGGGCGTGAAGCTGCCGGTGATCCGGGCTTCGCCCCCGGGGATCCGCTCGCGGATCGACGGCGCCGACATCACCTTGTTGTCGAGCACGATCGCCAGCTGCTTGCCCACGTTGTCCGAGGTGACCCGGCGGAAGAGGCTGGCTCCCTTGCTGGTCATGGTCATGGTGACGCCGGCCGCGTTGGGCTGGTTGGCGTCCATCCCGATGCGCATCATGGCGGTCTTGATCTCAGCACCCGTGATCGCAGCGCGGCGATTCAGGACGTAGAGGATTCGCCCGGAGGTGCCGTCCGGGAAGCGCTCCTCGGCATCGCGGTTCTTCGCCGGCTTGGTCAGCACGACACTGGCGTCCGGGGGCAGGATCGAATCCAGATTCACCGAGGCGAGGAGCTTCTCCAGCGCCGGGGCGTCCGCGGAGGCGACCATCGCGCCGCCGATCTGGAACTCCGGATAGCCGTGCAACAGGTCAACGAGCGGCCGAGTCCCGGTGCTGTCGTCCACCATTCCCTGTCTGCGGGCCAGGGCCCGATCCAGGGACTCCAGCACCTGGCGGGAAAGCGCCTGGTCTCTGACCAGCTTGAACTCGAGCTGCGCGGTCTGGCCGACGAGGTCCAGCGCACGGGCCTTGTCCGCCACGCCCGGAAGCTGCATGAGGATCCGGTCCTCGCCCTGCTTCTGGATGAGCGGCTCCCGGACGTTGAACCGGTCGATCCGGTTGCGGAGGATCTGGATCGCGCGGTCGACAGCCCGGGGGACGTCGTCCCTCCGGAGATTCGACTTGTCCAGTTCCAGGACGAGATGCATGCCGCCCTGGAGGTCGAGCCCCAGCTTGACCGCCTTGTCGCGCAGGTCGTTGGCCTCCTTGGTATCCGCATACCGGGCCGCCTCCGGCATGCTCCAGAGGCGCATCGTCGGGAACGTGACAAAGATGGAGGCCGCGAGGACCACGACCAGGATCACCAGTTTCCAGCGAAAACTCTTGTCCATGCAGAGATCCCCCCGCAACGCCCCAGAAGTCAAACAAGGTCCAGAGCATAGAAAGTCGAACAGGCGCGTGTCAACGCAAAACCCCGTCGGCAACGTTCCCCGGGGCCGCCGGGCACGGGCTTCTCACAGACCGGATGAGTCGCGGAGGCTTCGAGATACATGGAATCCAGGCCAGAACGCGGCCGGCTGATCCGTTCCATCCGGACCAGCCGGCCGCACAGTCACGGGCTGGGAAGCTGAGACCCGCTACCGATCGCCCGGCTCGACCGAGGCCACCGCAGATGTCTTGGATCCGATCGGCTGATCCTCCCAGCGGAAGATGTACCAGGTCGGCCGGCCCCCCACGGGTTTGGTGTCGTCTTCCCGGAAGTAGAACACCTCGGTGGTTCCCTGCACGACCAGGGTCAGGACGTCGCCGTCCGGAAGTCGGGTCGCGACCTGCAGGTTCGTCTCGTCCACGCGCACCTTCCAGGCGTCCGGCCCGTAAGACACCGAGTCGGCTACCTCGGGCACCTGCATCGTGTAACTGGTGAGCTCGACCTTGGTCACCAGTTCGTCCTCGAACATGTTCTTGGTCGCCTCGAGCTCGTCGGCAATACCCCACTGGTCCGGGTTGGGGTTTTCCGGGTCCTCCGGATCCAGCGGGTTGAAGACAAACGTGAAGTCCTCGGTGAAGAGCTTCCGATACTCCTCGATCTTCCGCTCCGAGTAGGCCGTCTGCAGGTTCGCCAGGACGTTGGCCGGAGAGGTCTGCGGCAGGTAGTTGCTCACCGGATCCCCGCCGCCGTCGTCGGGCTCCGGCGACCAGGGGCATCCGGCCAGGACGCTGACTGCGACCAGGGCGATGGCCATCAAGCCGATTCCCGGGAGCCGGCTCTGAAGTTTCATTGACGTGTTGCGTGCCATGACAACGATCCCCCGTTCCATCCAGTTGCCTTGCCATCCCCGCCGGGCGACCGGCGCCGCTCGACCCGCCCCACCTGTCATTCCCAGATCTTCTTCTTCCACCGAACCAACCCCAGCGTGGAATTGGGTGAGCCGTCCTGCTGATCGACCCACCGGTAGATGATCCAACCCCCGGTCTGCTCCCGGAGATACAGGTTTACCCGGCCGGAGAAGACAGTGTCCACCGCCGCACTCTGCTTGAACACCATCCGATAGGCCAGGTTCTCGAAGTACTTGCCTCCCCCGGGATCCGCGTCGTCGTTCAGCATCTCTTCGGCCGTTGGGTCCGAGGGATCCCAGGAAAATGTCACGGTCCCGGCCAGCTGGTAGAAGATCGACGTGAACGCCTGGACCTCCAACGTCTTGGTCCACTCATCGAAGTAGGTCGGGGCCTCCCCCGATGCCGTCATGAAGGCGCGATCGGCGTCCGACGGCACGAACGTGAAGTCGCTGGCCAGGCTGCGGTCGTAGTTACCGACCGACTTGGCCTGAAAGGTCACCTTGACGTTGGTCAGGGCCTTCGCCGGGGTGAGGGGATCGACCCAGGGAACTTCGTTTACGAGAGGCGTTTCCGGCGTCCGGGTGCTGAACAGGCAGGAGAGCGACAGCGCCAGGGAGATCAAGCCGCAGCCGGCGAGCCCCCGCCGAGATGCGCGCCCGGGCACCCCTGCCGGCCGCCGGAGCGGCCCGCGGGCCGCAATCCCCTCGACTCCGGAGGGCCCACGCCGATTGCGCTTCATTCGGTCTCTCCTCCGAACACCCGGCTCAACGAGCCGGAGACCCGCCAATAGCTCTTCTCGGTGGTGCTCTCCGTCCGCTCCACCTTCGCTTCCACGGAGAAGTCTGGGCTGAACTGGTGGCGGAGGTCCAGACCCCCGGTGAACTCCATCTTTGTCGTGCGGGTCGCGGGCGGTTTGGGATCGCCCCGCGGCTGCTGCACCCGGGATTCCATCCGCTCCGAGGCCCGGAGCGTGACCCCCGGCCGGAAGTCGTACGCCGTCGCCACGGTGATGAACTGATACGTCTCATCCGCGGCCTTGGCGAAAAGGCGCGGCGCCCCGGGCGTGGAGCGCACGTACTTGCCGGAGTCCTTGAAGCGAAAGCTGTGATCGAGATTGAGCTTGGCCATGCCGCCGAGCGTGCTCTGCAGGCCGGTCCGGACCTCCGTGGTGCGTGACAGCGTGTTGCTGTTCTCATTGAAGTCGTAGAAGGAGTAGTCCGCGGTCATCTGGTACTTCTGGCTGATCTTCACCAGGGGCGTGAGCTGCAGGCCGGCCTCCGCGCCCACCGCGTAGCTCTTTCCCGTGACGCTGTTCCGCGAGCTCGCAGCCGGGATGTACACGGTCTGCTGTTTTCGCCACTGGCCGGTGAGCCGGCAATCGATTCCGGTGGCGGGACGGTAGCCGAGCGCGCCGTCCAGGAGCAGCCTGAGATCGTCCCGATCCTGTCCCTTGTTGTCGTACAGCATGCGCGTGAGGTTGGCCTCAGCGGTGGTCACTGCCACCAGCCGGGTTCCCAAGGGCCGGCGCAGGACCTGACGCAGATTCGTGGCTTCGGTGTCATAGTCGGTGTCCCGGGCCGCGGTAGAGGACTGAAACTCGACGCGGCTTCGGTCGAAGGTCGCATCCGTCGTCGACTCCAGGCCGCGCAGAATCGGCACCGAAGAGCCCACGATGAAATTGAGCCTCCCGCTGCCGGATCGTTTCCGGGTGGCGCGCCCCTGGGTGGAGAGCTCGTAGGCGACATCGGCGCGGCTGTCCTCCGCTTTCAGGTCCATGTTGATTCCCCAGAACGGGACGAGCTTGGCGTCGATGCCGAGGCGTTGTTCGAGGCCGGTCTTGGTGTCCTGCGCGCCCACGTTGGCGGAGTAGCTCTGGTTCACGCTGCGGAGGAAGCTGCCGGTCACGCCGATCCGGTTCTGCACCGTCGGGGTCCAGGCCGAACTGAAGCCGAGGCGCTTGCGATTGTTGGCATCGTCGGCCACCAGGGTGGTGTCGGTGTCCTGGGTGGCCGACTTCGCCCGCTGGCGGGTGCGGGAGTCCCGATTGTCCCGATCCAGATGTCCGGTGACGTCGAGCTTCCACTTCGTCCCGGCCGCGGCCGACAACCGGCTGTCCAGCGCCGCCGTGCCTCCGGTCGCGTACGTCGAGTCGGAGCGTCCGCTCGCGCCGGTCTGAGCCTGGTTTTCGCGCACGTCGATCTGCTCGGTCGTGCCGGTCGACCCGGTGACATCCCAGCTCAGCGCCCCTTCCGGCAGATGAAACAGACGCGACAGGACGCCGCCGGGCGCTCCGGCGGTGACAAACCAGCTGAACTCGTTCCCGTTCGCGACGGTCCGGTTGAAGTCTCCTCGGGTAAAGACGCGTTTCAGGCCGAGGTCGGCTCCGGTGGACCAGCCGCCGAGCCCGGGAAAGCTGTACTCTCCGTGAGCCGTGGCGTTCCCGCTGCGCGACTTGTAGTGGTTCTGCGCGGAGTTCTTCGCGATCCGCACGTCCCAGGTGTTCTTCAGCTGGAGACGCTGGATGGTCCGGTCCACGCCGAAGTTCTGACCCCAGTCAAAGGCGGTGCGGTTGACCTGGACCTGGGTCCGGTAGGTCGGTTTCAGCCCGAGCTCCCGCAGAAGACCCTGTCTCGGGGATGCGACCTGGAGCGACTCGGGGGCGGCCGGAAACCCGCTCTGTGAGCCGCCGGATTGCGCCCACACCGGGGAAATCGAGAGCAGACACAGCATCACAGGCAGCAACCCACCGCCAGGCAGTGTCGCAATTCGGGCCCGATCGGGCCGGGAATACGGCAACCCTTTGCTCCTTCGACGGCTATCCCAAGTCTCAGAACGCTTCGTGGAAGCGGCGAACCATAGCAAAGGGTCTCTAGGCGCTTTCCTCCCCGGACCTCGAAATGCGCGATGCTCTCGAGAAGATCCTACCATTCCGGGATTCCTTTGTCAAACCGGTGCCGCAGATGCCCGGGATCAGTCGCGCGCCGGACCCGCGGTTGACCCTCGCGGCCCGCCCGCCTAGAGTGCCGCCATGCAAAGATCGGCATCCGCCAACCCCATCCCGACCCCGGGATCGTTCCCCGAGTCGTGAGCTCTTCCCCGACAGCGGATGGCGGGGCGAACAACCGTCCGACCCCGCGATCGGATAGTACCGGCCAGAAGGTGACCGGGGCCATCACGTGGACCCTGGTTCCGCGCGTGCTGCAGGCCGCCGTCTCCCTGGTGACGTCGATCCTGATCGTGCGCACCCTGGGCGAGTTCGACTACGGAACGCTCAGCGTGCTGCGGTCGCTCTTGATCTTCGCCGTCGTGGTCTTGAGCCTCGGCCTCGGGCAGGCGATCAATCGATTCGTCCCGGAGCTGCGCGTCACGGACCGGCGCCGCGAAGGACGGGGCCTGCTCTATCGTTGCCTGCTCCTGCAGTCATCGCTCTGGGCCTTCACCTGCCTCGTGCTGGTCTGCTTCCGGGGGCTTCTGCGCAGCAACTACCCGACCTACGCCGACCTGCTGCTGCTGGGAGTCTTCCTTTCCCTGGCCGAGGTGAGCGCGGGCACCGTGAGCCAATACGCGATCGCCTCGTACCGCACGCGGGAGATGGCGCTGGCCACGAGCCTGGGCACCCTGGTGCTGGCCGGCGGCACGGCCCTCCTCCTCCACCTGGGGACCCGCGTGCCGGGCGTTCTCATCGCCTCCGCGGCCGGGTTCGCGGCCACTGCGATCACACTGGCGCTCCTGCTCCGCCGGGCGAGCGCGCTCCGCGAGGCGGCGCCGCGATTCGCCCCCCTGTCCGAAGCGGAGCCGCCTCCGAGCCAAGGGCGGGACCTTGCGACTGCGGCCGGAGCCCAATCCAGCGCCGCGGCCGGCGTCCCCGTGAGCGCCGCGGCCGGCGTCCCCGTGAGCGCCGCGGCCGGCGCGGTCGACGTGAGCTGGCGGCGGTTCCTCGGCTACGCGCTCCCCTGGGTGCCGAACTTCGTGCTGCTCTTCGTGGTCTGGCGCCAATCGGAGACGCTGCTCCTCGGGATCTTCCGCACCCGCGAGCTGGCCGGGTTCTTCGACCTCGCCTACAAGCTGCCGATGCTGGTCCTCGAGTTCGTGCCCAGCGCCGTATATCCCCTGGTTCTGGCCGGATTCGCGGAGACCGCGACGGTGGCCCGAGGGCGGATGACGGCCGTGATCTGGACCTACTACCGCCTCCTGTTCTTCATCGTCACGCCTCTCGCCCTGCTCGGCGCCGCCATGGGAGACACCCTGCTGGCCCGGATGTATGGAGAGAACATGGCGCAGGCGGGCCCTTACTGCCAGGTGTTCTTCCTCGTCTTCGCGATCGGGTTCTTGGGTACGCCGCTCAGCATGACCGTGTACATCCTGGAAAAGGTCTGGGTGAATGTGCTGTTGAACATCGCCTACGGGGTCGTCGTCTTGGGCCTCGATCTGCTGCTGATCCCCCGCTACGGCCTGCTCGGCGCCACCATCCCCACCTCGCTGGTGACGGTGATCACGCCCCTGGTGCGGTACCACATCGCTCGCCGATATCTGGAGGGCATTCGGGTTCCCTGGTCCTTCATCGCCCGCACCGTCCTCGCATCGAGCCCCCTGCTCGGCCTCGCCGTCGCCAAACAGTGGGCCACGGACCTGCCGCGCACCGCGGTTCTCCTGCTGGGGGCCGTCGTCGTCACGCTTCTCAGCTACCGGTGGTTGCGGGTGCTGCGTCCGGAGGATCGGGAGTTCCTGCGGCGTTCCCGCATCCCCGCCCGGAACTGGATCCTCCGGATCCTCTAGGAGGTCGGGCGCGCGGGCGTGGTTGGAGGGAATCGATGCCCCAGCCGTCGCCGCCAATCGCGCGTACGGACGGCTTCGACGCACCGGTTGTCCCATCCTCTCCGGTACCCGCCCGGCGTCGACGCTCGGGCTGTCGCCTGCCTGCCCGTACTGGAACCATGTCGACAGTCGTGCAGCCGCCTGCTCACGCGGTTCTGGATCATGTGGACACCTGTGCGACCGCCTCCCCGCGCGTGCGTGCACCATGTCGACACGCGTGAGGCGGCCTCCCTGCGCGGACCCGGACCATGTCGACAACCCGGTGGCAGCCTCCCTGCGCGTACCTGGACCCTGTCGACACCCGTGTCGCCGGGTCTGCGAGCGCACCCGGACTGCGGCGACATCCGGGCCGCTCGCCCCTCGCGCGTGCGGAGGACTCGTTGACAAGCCGGTCACCGGACATCTGAGCGTACACCGGCCATGTCGACACCGCGGCCGTCGGCGCTCCCGGCGCGCCGGAACCACTTCGACAACGGTGTGACCGGACCCGGGCGCGTATCCGGGCCGGTTCCACATGCCCGCTGCCGGCTCCCAGGGCGGCCGCGGTCCAGTTC
>CAYYQN010000045.1:0-6419 GCA_964473865.1 uncultured bacterium
GGAAAGATCGCCGGCGCCGTCGCCCTCGGCCTGTACCAGATGGCCTATCGGATTCCGCAGCTCGCGGTCCAGGCGGTGGCGGCTGCGCTGGAGCGCATCGCCCTGCCGGCCTATGCGTTGGTTCAGCACGACCTGCCCCGCTTGCGGCGCAGCTTTTTCGGCATCAGCGGCGCCTGGGTCGCTCTCGCCGCGCCGGCCGCCTTCGGCGTCGCGGTGCTGGGAGAGGAGTTCGTCGTCTTCTTCATGCGGGACTCCTGGCGGCCGATGGTCCCGGCTCTGGTGCTGCTGGCCGGCGCGGCGTTGATCCGGGCCATCTCCGCCACCGGAAACCCCCTGTTCCAGGCATGCAACGCGCCGAACCTCGGCTTCTTCGCCCAGGGCGCTCGAGCGCTGATGACGGCAGTCGCCATCTATCCGCTCACCCGGCGCTGGGGGATCTCCGGGGCGGCGGCGTGCATGGTCCTGACCGCCCTGGCGGGAACCGGCGTCTGGCTGTTCGGAGTCCGGCGGGTGCTGCACGGAGGGATCCGGGATCTGAAGGAGAGCTTCCTCCCGCCGTTGATCGCCGCCGGCGCGATGGGCGCCGTCCTCTACCCGCTCAAGCTCTGGACTCTGCCCTGGGTGCCGCCGTCCACCGGGCCACGGGTCGCCTGGATGGCCAGCCTGGTTCTCGTGGGGGTCGCGACGTACGCGGCGAGCCTGTGGACATGCCTGCGCATCCTGCCGCGGTCGGTTCTGCTCGACACGGCCCGGGAGATCCTGCAAGCGCGCGGGAACATGTCGGAGGCGAGCGGCCGATGACGGACGCAAGGGACGGAAAGCGCCTGCTCTTCCTCAGCCTCCTGCCGTTCTATCCCGAAACGGCCGGGGGAGCCGAGTGGACGCACCTCTACCTGTTCCAGAGTCTGCAGCGCCGGGGTTGGAGCATTCGGATCATCTGCGGCACCTCTCCGCGATCCCGCTACTTCCGCCGGCTCCTCCGGGCCGGCGGCCGGGCCCTGCTGCGGATGCAGCCCCCGCCCGCCTACGTCTCGGACGAGGAGTGCGGCTTCCCCGCGTGTCGCGGGATGCACGCCGGGTGGCATCCGGGCCAGGTGGCGCGGGCGGTGCGGCTCGCCGCGGCGGCGCGCCTCCGCCGACGTCCGGGCGGGTCGCTCCGCGGGCGGGCGCTCGACGAATCGGCCTGCGCGCAGGGCCTGCTGGGGCTGCGCCGGCAGGTCGATCAGACGGTCGCAGCGTTTCGGCCGGACGCGGTCCTGGGTCACTACGGAGTCGTGCCGGTGCTGCACCACACGGCCCTCCGCGGCTACCCAAGCTTCTACTTCACCCGCGCGACGCGGGCGAGACGCGAGCAGGATCGCTATCCGGAGCACGTACATATCATCGCGAACTCCCCCGCCGGCGCGGAGATCGCCGCCGCCGCGTCCCCCGAAGAGGTCGGCATCCTGCTGTCGATGGTCGACCCGGCCCGATTCCGGACGGAACGGGGCGATGCGCGCTACATCACACTGATCAATCCCATCCTGGCCAAGGGACTGGACACCGCCGTCGAGGTGGCCCGCCAGATGCCCGAGGAGCGCTTCCTCTTTGTGCAGGGCGGGTGGTTCGGCCGGGAACCGGGTGCGCGAACGCGCCGCTGGTTGAGGCGGGCCCGCCAGCTCGGAAACATCACGATCTGGGGCTTTCAGCAGGACATGCGCACCGTGTACCGGGTTACCGACACTCTCCTGGTGCCCTCCCGGCGCGAGTGCTTCGGCCGCGTCATCCTGGAGGCCCAGATCAGCGGGATTCCGGCTGTCGCGGCCCGCGTGGGCGGCATCGCGCACACTCTGGGACGGGGAGGGATCCTCGTGGATCCCGAGGAGGGTCCCGCCGGTTACGTCCGCGCCCTCCGCGCCTTGCGGGAGGACCCAGGCCTTCGCCGGAGCCTGTCAGCCCTCGCGCTGGAGAACAGCCGGCGCCGGGAGTTCGATCCGGATTACCAGGTGGACCAGTTCGTGCATTTCGTCTCCACGCGCGGAGGGCGGACGCGGGGGGAGGAGATGCCCGAGGGGGGGGCGAGATGAAGCGATTCATGGTCTGTCTGCTGGCGACTCTGTGCCTGACCGCCAGCGGGAGCGACACGCGGGCGGAGGACGAGGGTCCGAACTCGCCCGCAGAGCCGGGTCCGCTCGAAGTCTCCGCGAGCTTCATGAACGACTGGGCCTTCTTCATGAACGCCGCCGGCGTCCGCACCGCGCTCACGGGAGGCGATCCCGAAGCCGCGAACCCGATCGTCGACGGGACCGAATTCCGCAGCGCACGGCTGGAACTCTCGGGACCTCTCGCGCCGCATCTGCTGATGCAGCTGGAGTACGACTTCGGCGATGGCGAGGCCGCTCCGGCTGATGTCTATCTCGAGATCGACAACGTCCCGCTGGTTGGCATCGTACGTGTGGGGCACCAGTTCGAGCCGTTGAACCGGCTGATCGGCAGCCCCAAGCAGACGGTCTTTCTGGAAAAACCCCTGCCCAATGCCTTCTCCTCCGGGCGGAACACCGGTATTCGCACGCTCACCGCCGCCTGGCAGAAACGGGTCACCTTCTCGACCGGGGTCTACCGCGACACGGACGAGTTCGGAGCGAACGGTGAGAACCCAGCGTACAACCTGGCGGCGCGTCTGACCGGCCTGCCGCTCTACCGGGAGGAGGGTCGCCGGCTGGGACACGCCGGCCTCTTCTATAGCCGCCGCCGTCTCGGAGATAGCGGCGTTCGCTTTCGCCAGAGGCCCGAGGCGCAACTGGCGCCCTACCTGGTCGACACCGGAACCATCAGAGCCTCCGCGGTCGATGTCTTCGGCTTCGAGGCGGCAACGATCCTGGGACCGGCCTCCTTGCAGGCGGAATACATGGAAGCTGCGCCGGAACAAACCGCCGCGGGCCGCCTCCGGTTTTCGGGCTACTACCTTACCGCAGCCTGGGTGCTGACCGGTGAGCACCGTCGCTACAGCCGGACCGGCGGCGCCTTCACCCGCTTCGAGCCGCGTCGCCCCTTCAATCCCGCGGCCGGGCAGTGGGGTGCTCTGATGCTCCTGGTGCGCCAATCCCACCTCGACCTGAACGACGGACCGGTCCATGGCGGCGCATTGACGGATCTCTCCTTCGGACTGAACTGGTATCTGACCGCCGGCACGCGCCTGATGTGGAACTACATCCTGGTCGACGCCGAGGACCTGGGCGACATGCAGATCGCGCAGACGCGCCTGCAGGTGGAGCTCTAGGCGGTGGACGCGCGCCGGACCAACCGGAGCCCGCGACCATGATGCGCGGACTGCCCATCCTGACCTTTCACGCGATCGAAGATGGACCGTCGCCGCTGGCGTTTCCGCCGCGCCGCTTTCGCGCGTTGCTGGAAGAGATCGAGCGGCGCTCCTACCGGACGCTTCCCCTGCGGGACCTCGTTGCCGGACTCGGGAGCTCCGCTTCCTTGCCGGACCGCACCCTGGCGCTCACCTTCGATGACGGATTCCGCTCGGTGTTCGATTCGGCGTTTCCGGCCCTGCGGGAGCGGCGGATGACCGCCACCGTCTTCGTGCACGGCGGCGGACGGGGCGAGGGCGCGGAGGGGCGCCGCAGCGCCGGCGCGGGACGGGAACTGATGACCTGGGAGGAGATTCGCGAGATGAGCGCCGCCGGCATCGAGATCGGCGCGCACACCTGCACGCACCCGGACCTGACCCGACTGTCGCCGGATGAACTGGACCGGGAACTGCGGGGAAACCAGGCGGATATCGAGCGCGTCACGGGTGAGGCGGTGCGCTCGTTCGCCTACCCGTTCGGCCGCTGGAACGCGCGGGTGCGCGGCGCGGCCATACGCCAGTTCGCCGGGGCCTGCAGCGATCGCCTGGCCCTGGTGACCGAGAACAGCGACCGCTACGCGCTTCCCCGCATCGATGCCTACTACCTGCGCGCGCCGCTAACCGCGCACCTGGTCTTCTCGCGACACCTGCCGGCCTACCTCTGGGTCCGCAACGTGCCCCGCGCGGCCCGCCGGCGGCTGTTCCCACCCCGGGAACGAAAGTTGGACCGATGCGCTTCTGCATGATCACGACCTTCTACCCGCCATACAGCTTCGGCGGCGACGGGGTCTTCGTGCAGCGCCTGTCGCACGAGCTGGGGCGACGGGGCCACGAGGTGGAAGTGATCCACTGCATCGATTCCTACCGCCTGCTGGACGGGGCCCGGCCGGCGCCCGAGACCGGGCGGCAGCCCTGCTCCCCCAACGTCACCGTGCACGGTCTCCGCGGTCGCGGGGGATCGCTCGCCCCGATGCTCACGCACCAGCTGGGCCGACCGCTGGTGCACGCCGCCCGCATTCGCGAGATCCTCGCGCGCGGCTTTGACGTCATCAACTATCACAACGTCTCGCTCGTCGGAGGCCCGGGAATCCTTGCCTGGGGTCAGGCGCTCAAACTGTACACGCTGCACGAGTACTGGCTGGTCTGCCCGACGCACGTCCTCTTTCAGGACCGGCGTGCCGCGTGCACCGAGCCCCATTGCCTGCGCTGCACGCTGACCTACCGGCGTCCTCCCCAGTTCTGGCGCCACACCGGCGCGCTGTCCCGGGGGGTGCGACATGTCGACTGCTTCATCGCCGCGACGCGCTTCGCCCTGGAGCAACACGAGAGGATGGGTCGCCCCTTGCGCGGCGTGGTCATCCCCCACTTCGCCCCGTGGTCCGATGAGCCGCGTGCCTTGCCGCGGGAGGAGACACCGGGGTCCCGGTCGGATCCGACGGAAGCGGGACGCAAGGGAATCCGCCCGGGCTACTTCCTCTTCGTCGGGCGGCTGGAGAGGCTGAAAGGCCTGCAGACGATTCTGCCCATCCTGCGAAGGCGCAGAGATCTGCGGCTCGTGATCGCGGGAACCGGAAGCTACGAGCGAGTCCTGCGCGGCCTGGCGCGCGGCTGCGAGAATGTGCAGTTCCTGGGCGCAGTCGGCGGCGAAGCTCTGCGCCGGCTCTACTCCGAGGCGGTCGCACTGCTGGTGCCTTCCCTGGCCTACGAGATCTGCCCGCTCGTGATCCTCGAGGCGTTCAGCCAGGGAACCCCGGTCATCGCCCGGCGGATCGGAGGCCTTCCCGAACTCGTGGAGGCCGGCGCGCGCGGAGAGACCTTCGCAACCTCCGAAGAGGCGGAAACGGCCATGGATCGACTGCAGAACGACCTCCCCTACCGAAGCCTGCTGGGGCGGGCTTGCCTGGAGAGCTGCCGCCTCGAGTACTCTCTGCAATCCTACGTCGCGAAATACCTGCAGCTGGTTGCGGACCTGGCTGCGGGCAACCGGTCCGGACTCCGGCCGGCCGCGGCAACCGGAGCTCCCGCGGGTCATCCCGTGAGCGCCGGACCCGAGGTCCACTGATGCGACCCGACGGAATTCAGCCGGGCGTCTCGGTCATCGTACCGGTCCACCAAGGCTCGGAGCCATTCGTGCGGTGTCTCGACAGTCTGCGGGGCCTGGATCCGGCTCCCGCCGAGATCCTGGTGGTCGCCGACGGCGCGGTCGCCGGGGACCTCCGGGCGGGCCGGGCCGCCGGCGTCCAGGTTCTCGAGTTGCCCGAGCGCGGCGGACCCGCCCGCGCCCGCAATGTGGGCGCGCAACACGCCCACGGCGAGATTCTGTTCTTCGTGGACTCGGATGTGGTCGTCCCGACCGATGCCATCGCCCGTTTGCTCGACGTCCTCGGCCCTGAGCCCACCCTGGCCGCGGTGATCGGTTCGTACGATGACGCTCCGGGCGGACGGGGCTTCCTTTCCCAGTACAAGAACCTCCAGCACCACTTCGTCCACCAGAGTGGCCGCGCGCAGGCTTCCACCTTCTGGAGTGCCTGCGGCGCGATTCGAAGAGAGGTCTTCCGGGAGCTTAAGGGCTTCGACGAGAGTTACCGCCGCCCGTGCGTGGAGGACATCGAGCTCGGATACCGCCTGCGGCGGGCCGGCCGGGAGATACGCCTGTGTCGCGCCCTGCAGGTCAAACATCTGAAGGTCTGGACCTTCGCCTCACTGCTCGAGACCGACGTCCTGTACCGCGCGCTCCCCTGGACCGAGTTGATCCTGCGACATCGCGACCTTCCGAACGACCTGAACCTGAACTGGTCCGGACGCTTGAGCGTCGTCGTGTCGGTCGTGCTGCTGGTCAGCCTGCTGGGTGGCCTCTGGGAGCCTTTGCTGTTCACGATCTCCGCGGTCGCGGCCGGAGGGTTATTGGGGCTCAACGTTCCCTTCTATCGCATGCTCTGGCGCCGGGGCGGACCCTGGTTCGCCCTGCGAGCCATCCTGTGGCACTGGTTCTACCACCTCTATAGCCTCGCCGGATTCCTGCTCGCCGTCGTACGACATGCGCTGCGGATCCGAGCCGCGCCCTGGCGGTGACGGCGGGCCC
>CAYYQN010000045.1:6519-40502 GCA_964473865.1 uncultured bacterium
GTCGTACGACATGCGCTGCGGATCCGAGCCGCGCCCTGGCGGTGACGGCGGGCCCGGATAGGGCGCAAGACTCCCACGGCGCGTCCGGGCATCGAATCGAAAGACCAGGATCTTGCGGGAGGGGTACTGCCGCTGAAGCTCGCGATTCTGGGGACCCAGATCCAGTACGTACAGGACCGAGTCGTCGAATGAGAGCCCGTTCCGGGTCAGGTCTTTGGGAGGGGCCGAACCGGACCCGGTCTCCAGGATCACGACTGCATTGCTCACACTCTCCCGCTCGACAACCCGGTACACTTCCCGCTTCTCCCGGATGATCTGACTCGAGTGCGACGAGAACGTGATCAGCACGTAGACGTTGACGACCAACGTCGCCGCCACGATGTAGCGCGCGATCCGCGGGAACCGGGTACAGCCCATTCCCATCAGGAGGGCCAGGCCTCCGACCGCCTCGTAGGCGTAGCGCGGTCCGTAACCGATGCCTCCGGCGGTGGGATAGAAGGCGTACCCGGCAAAGAGAGCCACGGTGCTGACTGTGAGGAGCCGGCCGTTCCGGTCCCGCCGGAGAGACGGAACGGCCAGAAACGCCAGAACGGCCAGGAAACAGAACGGGAACCACTGCCAAGTCAGCTCCAGGGCCCGGCGTCCGGGGAACCACGCAGTCCACCTCACAAGTTGCCCCCACCGGGAGGGAAGGTGCGGCCGATCGACAGGGTTGTAGAGCGCGAACGGCTGGAGAAAGGGATCGCCGGTGAGACGGTAGTTGTAGGCGAGGCAGATTCCGAGGGCCAGGGCGACCAGCCCGGTCGAGATGGCCAGGCCTCGCCACATCCGCCGCGCCGATGGCTGTCTCCAGGCCTCGTACAACGCCGCCAGGGCGAACGGCGCCAGGAGGAGGACCGCCGAGTAGGGCCGGATCAGAAGGGCCATGCCTGCGCCCAGACCCATCCAGACGGGGTCCTTCCACGAATCCGGGTCCCGCCGCCATCCCAGATACCCGTGGATCGCGAGGACAACGAAGAAGAGACACGGGGCGTGGGCAAAGTGGGACGCGGAGTTGAAGATGACGAACGGATTCAGGGCGAGCACAGCCAGAACGTAAGAAGCGGTTCCCTCGGGGCAGTGCCGGCGCGCAACATGCCAGAGGAGCGCGACTGTGCCCACGCCCAAGACAGGCGCGACGAGCCAGGGGACACCGGCCAGGACGCCGAACATCAGCAGGAACGGCCACCCGGGAGGGTACTTCCCGTAGTACCGGCCGTGGTTGAGGATGTGGTTGAAATCGAAGAAGCGCGGGAGCGGGGGCGACGGCGCCGAGAGGCGTCCCTGGGAAAAGAGCTCCGCCGAGATCAGGCAAGCATACTCGTCGGCCGAGTTCGGAAACTTCTGGAGCGTGACGATGGCCGTGTACAGGACGAGGACTGCATGGACGACTAGGACCGCCCACACGATTGCGGATCCGCGCCGGGACGTTCCCGGACGGCAGGATCCCCCGGAACCCGGCGAAGGCGCATCGCTTCCTCTGGTGACCTGCGACTTCATTCCGGCGACATGATCGACTTCGCCTGTGGAGTTGTCGAGATGAAACCGGCGAACTCCGTGGACAGGGAGGTCGGTCTCTGGTAGAACGTCCGAGCAAATGGATGCCGTCATCATCGGGGCCGGACCCGCGGGGCTTACCGCCGCCTACGAGTTGCTGGACCGCGCCCAGTGCCGTCCGATCGTCCTCGAAGCGACTCCGCAGATCGGCGGACTTTCCCAGACCGTTGTCCACCGCGGAAACCGCATGGATATCGGGGGGCACCGGTTCTTCTCGAAGTCCGACCGCGTGCTCGACTGGTGGTTCCGGTTTCTGCCCCTGCAGGCCTCGCCGGAAGGGCGGCAGGCGGTCTTCTACCAGAGCAAATCGGCGAACGCAAATGGGGGGAGACCCGCGCCCGATCCGGAGCAGGACGACCGGGTCATGCTCCTGCGGCGCCGGCGGTCACGGATCCACTACCGGGGAAACCTGCTTCCCTACCCGATCCAGCTCACTCCCGACACCCTGGTCAAGATCGGCATGGACCGGTCCCTCCTGATCCTCTTGAGCTACCTGCGGGCAGCGGTGTTTCCCCCGAAGCAGATCGAAACGCTGGAAGACTTCTTCATCAGCCGGTTCGGGCGGCGGCTCTACGAGACCTTCTTCAAGTCGTACAGCGAGAAGGTGTGGGGCGTGCCCTGCCGCGAACTCAGTGCGGAGTGGGGAGCCCAGAGGGTGAAGACGCTCTCGATCTCCCGCGCCCTCGCACACGCGCCCCGGCGCTACCTGTCTTTTCGCGGACGCGCAGAGCGCGCGGCGATCGAGACGTCGCTCATCGAGCAGTTCCTCTACCCGAAGCTCGGCCCCGGCCAGATGTGGGAGGCGGTGGCTGCGGAGGTCGAGCGGCGCGGAGGCCGCATCCTCAGGAATGCGCGCGTGATCCACATCCGGCGCACGGGAAACCGGGTGACCGGAGTCACGACCGGCGCCCAAGGCGACTTCCGAGCCGACGTGGTTCTCTCTACCATGCCGATCAGAGACCTCGTTGCCGCCATCGATCCCGCCCTGCCCGACTCTGCGCGCGAGATCGCCGCCGGACTGGTGTACCGCGATTTCGTCACGGTCGGTCTGCTGCTCCCTCGGCTCGCCTTGGGCACGGTGGGCGACCGCGGGACCGTCCGCGACAACTGGATCTACATCCACGACACCGGGGTTGCCGCCGGCCGGCTGCAGATCTTCAACAACTGGAGCCCCTATCTGGTCGCGGACCCCGAACAGGTGTGGATCGGCGTGGAGTACTTCTGCAACGAAACGGACCCGTTCTGGAACCGGCCCGACACCGAGACGGTCCGCTTCACGATGGACGAGCTCCGCCGACTGGGGATCATCGATGTGGAGTCGCCGCTCGACTCTCGGGTGGTCCGGATGCCGAAGGCGTATCCCGCCTATCGAGGCTCGTACGGCCGCTTCGGAGAGCTGCGGGAGATCCTGGATACCTTCGAGAACCTGTACCTGGTCGGCCGCAACGGGATGCACCGCTACAACAACCAGGACCATTCGATGCTCGCGGCCATGACGGCCGTGGACAACCTGGTGGCGGGACGGTCGAATCGGTCCAACCTCTGGGCCGTGAATGCGGAAGAAGAGGAGTATCACGAGTCACGGCCGCCGCCGGTGCCGTGACCGGCCCGATCTCCTGGTGCGCGGCCGCCAGGAACTCCTGCTCTCCAACGTCGGGCGAGCTGAGTTGGTGCACGTCCCCGACCTCCTTCACGACCTGCGGGGCGGACAGGAGATCTCACTGCGGCGCAACCTGTGGACGGGTATTCGAATGAGAACACCTGCGCGCCGGCGATCGCGTTGGCCGGGGGGCGGAGCGAGTCGGCTCGATCCAGAGGATCTACCTGTCCGTCGGTCGTGACTCGGAACGGTCCGATACACACGCTGGCCAAGACAGCGGAGTTGGAGGAAGAGATGATCTCAGGCGCCGGGGTCTTCCCGGCCCCGGCCTCGGCGATGGACGCGGTCCTTTCCCGGCCGTGGAGCATGGTGACATCCGGAGCCCGCATCTGGTAGCAGGTCTATCGGGGCCACAAAAAGGGAAGGCAGCCGGCGCCCGGCAGCGACGCGACTCACGGCCGCGATCGAGATCGTGGATGATCACACCACCGGGTTCGAGGCGGCCAAGGCGGTCGCCGGGCACGATCCGGGTCTTCTCCTCCCGGACATCCGGACGGTCAAGCTGGACGGGTTCGAGGTGCTGGAGCTGCTTGACCGCGATCCGGCGCTGAACTTCGTCACCGCCCATGGCAGGTTCGCCCCGCGGGCCTTCGAGATCCACGCGGTGGACTGCTTCCGCGCCGACGGCTACGAGGTCTGGGTCGTGCCGGCAGTCGGCGGCTGCTCAAGGAGAAGCCCCTGTCGAGGTCGGAGGGGATGCTGGATCCCCGGCGATTCGTCCGGATCCGCCGTTCGGCCCTCCTCAACGTCGACCGGATCCAGAAGATCTCACCGATCGCGATAGATAGTCCGGTGGCGACGGTGCCGGGCGGGAGGGTCGTCCGGTCGGCTGCGCTGATCGTCGCGTCTCTCGCGAATCGTGATGTCAACACGACCGACGAACTTGAGATCGGGCCGATAGAGTTGTACGGGGGGCCGCGCACCGCGACCGACCGATTGATCCGGATCATCAGGCGGGATACGCTCAACGGTTTTCGTTGATGGACTGCTTGCCTGCCGGGAGGAGGGGATCACCTTTGTTCGCTCTCGACGCCGTCCATCGCAGCTCAATCAACCAGGGCAGAACTCGTCCGCCCCGCGCGGCTCTCTGGACTCCGAGTAGAACCCAACCCCCGGAGGATAACGTGCGTCACGTGCTTCTGGCGATCATCCTCATCCTCACCCTCCTACCGGCTGCGTGCAGCGATGATGACAAGAGTTCGACCCAGCCGGAGGACACGGTTGACTTCACCCCTGCGTCTGACATCAGCCTCTCCGGCGAGCACACCTACAACTCGATCGCGATTCCCGCCGGGGTGACGGTGTCGGCGACCGATGACCTCGTGCTACGTGCGCGCGGGAGCGTCACGATCAACGGCATCCTGACCGCGACCGGGCATGCCATCACAATCCATGCCGACAGCTCGGTCACGATCACGGGTGCCGTGCGAAACGTCGGCAGCGGCGCGGAGGACACGCTCGGCATCGAGATCCACGGTCAGGGCGACATGACCTTCGACGGCGCAGAGATCGTCAGCGGCGGCGACATCTGGCTGCAAAACGACTCGACCCTGACGGAGGGAGACTTTCCCGATTCGAGCGGCAACCTGCGCGAGGGCGACGAAGCTGGGCGGCGTCCGGCGGCCGAGCTCCCGATCTGGGTCATCCGTCAGGCACGCTTCGGTTACAACCAGCCGGCGCGTGCCGGCGCCGACAAGCCCGTCAAAGGAGGCGATGGACGCCGGGGCAAGGACATCGTGCTGTACGTCCGCGGGCATCTGCAGGTACTCGACGACGTGAGGATCGTGGCCCAAGACGGCGGGCGCGGGGGCAAGGGGACCGATCAGGGAACCATCGACGCCGAAGCGGAAGGCGGGCGCGGCGGCCGCGGAGGCGACGTTCGCATCTTCGCCACAGGCGAGATCGCCTTCACCGGCGGGAACCGGGTGCAAAGTGGAAGCGGCGGCGATGGCGGTGGCGCGGAAGCCACGGGATTCGAGCGAGACGGCGGCGGCGTCGCCGCGAGCGCCGAGGCGAGAGGTTGGCACGGCGGCAACTCGGGGTTGATCGACATCCGCTGCCGGGAATCGATCTCGCTCTTTGGGCCCCTCACGCTTCAGCTCGGTAACGGCGGAGATGGGGGCGAAGGGATCGCGCGAGGCGCTGAGGGCAAGCCGGCCGGCATCGTGGCGGCGCAAACCGGCGGCCGGGCCGAGGCGACCGGCGGCCGGGGCGGCAACTCGCCGGAGAAGCGACTCCGCGCCGCCAATGTCGGGGGACTCGAAAACCTCAACGTGACCGGCGGCCGTGGCGGACAGGGCGGCAACGCCATCGCCACGGCCGGGAACGGGAAATCGGGCAACGAGACGTTCACGAAAGGGGGCGACGGCGGCGATGTCATCGCTACCGGCGGCCGCGGCGGCGATTCCAGGGTGCGCGACCGCGGGAACAACCTCTTTGCCGCTGGCGGAAACGGCGGCGATGCCACGATCGACGGCGGCAACGCCGGCACCGGCTGGCACGACTGCATTGATCCGTGCGAGCCTGTTCGGGGTGGTCAAGGCGGCCAGGCCGGCGACGGCACGGTCGAGGGCGGTGAAGGCGGTAGTGGACAACCGGTGGGAGACGGCGGCGACCTCACGATCCTGGTCGTCGGCAACGGTGGGAATGGCGGCGACGGCAACCCAGCGGGAGACCTCGGGGAAAAGGGCAACCGCATCGTGCGCAACCACGGCGGAGTCCTCAACGACCCCGGACTCAGCTTCGCCGACGGCAGGAACGGGGCTCTCTGTACTCCAGCTCTCGGCGCATGCTGCGGCGAAGAGCGCACCTGTGTCGTTCTGACCTGTACCGAGTGCCGCCTCGCCGGTGGCGTCTGGCAGGGGGCGGGCACGGTGTGCGATCCGAACCCGTGCCCGCGGCCCGCGGCCGGCGCCTGCTGTTACGAGGACGGCACCTGCTCCATCGGCACCGAGTCGGAATGTCACGGCGGCGCGTACCAGGGTGACGGCACCGATTGCGACCCGAATCCGTGCCCGCAGCCCGCGACCGGCGCCTGCTGCGCGCCCAACGGCGACTGCCAGGTGTCGGCCTCCGGCGCGTGCGACGGCACGTACCAGGGCGACGCCACCGACTGCGATCCGAATCCGTGCCCGCAGACCGCGACCGGCGCCTGCTGCGCGCCCAGCGGCGGCTGCCAGGTGACGGCCTCCGGCGCGTGCGACGGCGTGTACCAGGGTGACGGCACGATCTGCGAGCCCGACCCCTGTCCACCGCCAACCGGCGCGTGCTGTACTCTGAACGGCGGCTGCGTCATCCTCCCAGAGGCGCACTGCGCGGAGGTCGCAGGAGCTCAGTTCTGGCTGGGTTCGGGCACCGGCTGCGCGCCGTTCCCGTGCGATGGGCTGGTGCGTGGCGCGTGCTGTCCCGCTTCGGGTGGAGGATGCCGGCTCCTGACAGGTCAGGAGTGCAACGATCAGTTCGGGGACTATGTCTACCGCCCCGGTGTCCCCTGCCACAATGTCGACTGCGGGGAGTTCGAGAAGGGCGCCTGCTGCGCGGAAGGCGGCGGCTGCAGCATCCTGACACGAGGCGACTGCACCTCGATCGGGAGCTCCTTCCAGGGCACGGGCACCACCTGTGATCCCGATCCCTGCCTCCCGCCCGATCCGACGGCTGCCTGCTGCCTGGGCTTCGGGATCTGCACGACATCGACGCGGTCGAACTGCCAGGGCGAATGGCTCGGACCGGCGACCAGCTGCGCGCCGAGCAATCCCTGCTCGGACTCGCCGGCAGGCGACTACCTTGTGACGGTCGCCCCCCTGAACGACCCGCACGGGCACGATCCGTTCACCCAATGGTCCACCATCATCGGGATCAGCTTCTCACAGGACGGTACCGCGCTTGGGTCATTCGGCCCGGCGCCGTACGTCGGTTCGAGCGGCGCGATCAATCCCGATGGCTCGTTCGTCCTGATCGGCTCCGGCACCGTGGCGGGGCGGAGTGGAGTGGATGTCCGCTTCGAAGGACGGTTCCGCGATGAGCGTGCCGCGATGCAGCTCGACGGAACGATCAAGCTCGGCAACGATGTGCCGCCGTTCCAGCTACCGAATGGATCGGTGACGTACACCGTGTGGGGCTGGCGGAGGTAGTCGGACTCTCCAGCCCGGCGGACACCGGCCGTTGATCAGTCCGATGGCCGCCTCCCCGACGCTCCCACGTGCCACCGGCGGGGTCGACGGTCTGCTACGCCCGCATGCATGCGGCGGGGCTGGTCAAAGACCGTCTCCGATCGTGCTTCCGCTGGCGGGAGGTGCAGAACTCGCGGTAGAGTTCCCGGCATCCCCGATTCGGAGGAGCCACCATGGATTCGGCCACGCTGCTTCGGGAGAACCTGGAGCTTGTCAACTCGATGAAGGTTGCCTACGTCTCGACGGTGTCCGAGGACGGGTTTCCCCAGACGCGGGCAGTCTTCAACCTGCGATGTCAGGAAGCCTTCCCCGGGACCGATGCCCTCTTCGCGGGCCACGATCAGGACTTTCTGCTCTACTTCACCACCAACACCTCCTCGCACAAGATGGCCGAGATCCGCCGCCATCCCGAGATCAGCGTCTACTACTGCCGGCCGGAGGAGTTCCTTGGCCTCATGCTGACCGGACGGATCGTGGTCGTGACGGATCCGGCGATTAAATCGGCGCTGTGGCAGGACGGATGGGAGCGCTACTACCCACTGGGCCCGGAGGATCCGGACTACTCGATCCTGTGCCTGCGTCCCGTGCGGATGAAGGGGTGGCATCGGGGGGAGGCGTTCGTGTTGGATCTGCCGGTGGCAGAGTAGGGCCGCGGCGGGCCCATCGGAGCCCGATGATCCTCAGATCCCCCCGGCGCCTTCAGCGTATCGCGACGAACCGCGCCGTTCCCTCTCCGTCGGCAGTCTGCCCGCGCAGGAAGTAGATCCCGCCGGCAGGATCCGACCCGGATGTACGGAGGTCACAGCCCAGAACCGGTCCGGACCGAGCGCAAGGGACGCCACACCAGCGCCACCAGACGATTCCTGCCCCCCTGCCGCCGCAAGATACCGCACGGACCATGGTCATCCAGCGGTGTCATGCCGGGAAGCCGCTACGAGCTGACCGATGCTCCGCCGTATGACGTCTGTCTGAGCGATTCGAGCAAGAACCCCGACCGGAAGCTCGACATGGAGATCCGCGTGCCGATCCGACCGGCGTTGTCGCCGGCCCGCGGGTGCCGCGCCGAATCCGGGCCCAGCTTGTCAGGGTGGACACGGCCGGCAACGGTGGCGCGGATTCCTCTCCGCCGTCGCCCGCCTCCTCCACCGGCGGCCCCTGTCTCTCACCGAAGCGAACGTCGCTCGCTGAGCCACACACGCGCGCATCGATTCTAGTAACCTATTGTTATTGAATCGGTTATGCACACTCCATCCTCGTCGACAACCGAATCGCGAACGTCCGTCGTTCGCGAATATTCGCGAATCGTGATTGACCCTCCGCACGTGCCCAATCTGGCATCCAGCCATGAACACGTCAGAGTCAAGGAGAAGGATCGCCGAAGGCGAAGGGGTGTTCCAGGAGTTCAAACGCTCGGTCGAGAAACTGGACCGTACTCTGGTTGCGTTCGCGAACGCGCGGGGGGGCGTCGTCCTTCTGGGCGTGAACGATGACGGCGTCTTCTCTGGCCTGCGAATCACAAATCGACTGAAAGCCGAGGTCCAGAGCATTGCCCGCAACACCGATCCCCCGGTGACCATTTCCTGTGTCGACCTCGGCCAGGCCCTGGCGGTGATTGTCAAGGAAGGAGACGAGAAGCCATACAGGTGTGCCGACGGGTTCTTCCTCCGTTCCGGGGCGGCCAACCAGAAGCTCACCCGCAACGAGATCCTGGATCTGGCCGTGCGTCTAGACCGCCTTCGATTCGAGGCATTGCAGGTCTTTGAGTTCGATTACCCCAGGGCCTTCTCGGAATCGACTTTCCGGGCGTTTGTCGAACGAGCGCACCTCGAGAGTCCGCTCCGCGCGCTGGGCGAAGTGAGGTTCCTTGTTTCCCTCGGGGTCGCAGAAGAACAGGCGGGCCGTCTGATCTTCAACAACGCCGGAGTTCTCTTCTTTGGAGCGGACCCTCAGAAGCATCTGGTCCAGGCCAAGACCAGCTATGCCTGGTATCGAGGACAAGACAAAACCGTCGTTGTTGACCGGGTGATTCTGGCCGGCCCGCTGATGGACCAGATGGACAGGGCCTTGGACAAGCTCGCCGCCCATGTGCCCATGCGTTACCAGCTCTCGGGCTCGGCGGGACGCCGGGAGATCCCGTCCTATCCGATCCGCGCGCTCCAGGAGGCGCTGACCAACGCCCTCATTCACCGGGACTACTCAGAGGTCGGATCCGAAACCCGGATTGACCACTTCGATGACCGGATCGAGGTCAGCAACCCAGGCGGCCTCCTCGGCAGTCTGACCCTCGAGTCCCTCAAGAGTAAGTCCAGAAGGCGGAATCCCCTGCTGGCGGAGCTCTTCTACCGCATCGGCCGAGGCGAGAAGCTGGGCTCCGGCATCGTGCGCATGCAGGCGCTCATGGAGGAGTGGAAGCTCCCATCTCCCCGGTTCGATGTCACAGCTGATGAGTTCTCCGTTGTCTTCCCGGGGCCGTCGGCGAATCTGCCCGAGGAGAAGCTCCTTCGTCTGAGCGACCGCCAGCGCCAGTTCATGGAGGCCATAAACCAGATTCCGATCCCCTTCAGCGCACAGACCTATGCAGAGAGATTCTCGATCACCCTCCGCACCGCCCAGGAGGACCTCGGGGCACTGATCGACAAGGGACTGATCCGCCGGGAGGGGCGCGGCAAGAACACGACGTACCGGTTCTCGTGATGCGCTCTGCCCCGACCGCAGACCGGCCGCGTGGTCGCGGAGTGCGTCCGGTACGACAACCGTGCTCGCCGCTCGCAGGCGATCCACCGGATTCTTGATCCGTATCCGGACCCGAAACAGCCTCCGCCGGCGGTAGGCCGGCTCTTCGCCCTCCCGGTCCTCGGCGGCATCTCGCACGATGATCGCCGGGCGGCGTAGATCTCCGTTCGGCAGTACCGAGTCAGCAATCGTTGACCGAGACAGGCGCGCCCCGCTCGCAGCCCAGTACGCCAGGGATCTCCTCGAAGGTCACCAGCGCGGTCGCGGGATCTGGAGGAGTATCATGGGGGGCGCGGGAACCTGGCCCGCCAAGCGAGGTACGGGGTCTTCGCGGGGCGCGGACCTCACCGTACGGGACGTCGAAGTAAGCGACATCCGGGGCGACGAGATCGCTTTCACGCGGGAGGGTGCCGATCTCAAGGAAGTGATGACGATTGCCAACGAGTTCACGACGACCGGGCAGGCGCCGCGGACGATCACATCGATCAACGGGGACAGCGACGAGACCCCTCCGGTGATCACCATCTTCTTCCGGCAGCCGGACTACCCGGGCTCGTTGGCGCCCGGCGAGGGGGCGGCACAGAAAAGCGTGTACCAACCGCCGACACCAGGCTCTCCGTACCGGCGGTGCAAGGGCCGGAGACTGAAAGGAGCGCGAGATGAGGAGGACGTGGCTTTCGGGGATCGCATGGCTGTTCCTCCTTCCGGCCGCCGCGGTTGTCGCGGTGGCGGACGAGGAGCCGGACTCCCTGGGCGGAGGAATTCCCCTGTTCCGGACGGGACGACCTGCGCCGGCCTACACGCCGATCGCCATCGTCTATGAGCACCGGTGGGACGTGCAGGAGGCTCCGCCGCCGGACTGGCAGGCGGTGTACGCGGCGGCCACCTACCAGGCACGCACGCTCGGAGCCGAACTGGTGGTGCAGGCGACGTCGGGAGAGGACGACCGCCTGATCCAGAACGGCCGGGCCAAGTGGTTCCTCGGCATCGCCGCCCGGTTCGCGGCGACGGCCGACTCGCTCGTCGAATGCGACAACTGCATCGTCGACTGGCTTCCCTTCGACGGAGGGAGCGCCGGCGCCGCCGACTCCGCCGCGCTCGCGGAGCTCGAGTGGAAGGCGTTCGCGCTCGCCCGCCAGCGGCTCGGCGAACGAGGGTACTACCTGCGCAACCGCTTCGGCCTCTCCGGCGACACGACGGCGGCCGGAGCGGCTCCTGCAAACTTCGAGGACCCGGCCTACCTTGCCTTGCAGATCGCGGTCCGTCGGGGACCGGTCCGAGCAGGCTCGGCCTCGGTCGAGGAGATCTCGATCCTCTCGCGGCTGAGCTGGAAGGTCAGCAATGGAGAGGCGTGGGCGCGCACGCTCACGATCAGGCCTTCCTCCCGTCGATTCGACTACGTCTCGGGTCCAGACGGCGACTCGGTCAGGAATCTGCTCTCCGCGTTGTACACCAACCTCGAGAAGCGCGGCCCGACTCCCGACACGGACGGCGACGGCGTCCCGGACAGCAGGGACGAACAGTGGGGCACACAGAAGGGCGCCCGGGTCAACCTGGTCGGGGTCGCGCTGGACGATGACGGCGACGGCGTGCCGAACGGCATCGACCGGGACCCTCAGACACGACGTGGGTTGATGGTCGATCAGTGGGGGGTGCCGGTAGATGAGGACCACGACGGGGTTCCCGACTACCTGGATCAGTGTCCAGACACGCCGGCGGACTTCGTCGTCAACGAGCAGGGGTGCCAAAAGGAAGAATGGGTTGTCGTCCTGGAGGATGTCCTCTTGGACAAAGGAGTGCTGAAGGAGCAACTCCAGTTCAACGTGGGCAGCGCCGATCTGCTTCCGGCGGCGACGGCCCGGCTCGATTCCATCGGGGTCGCGCTCGCCGGGCTGCCGATGCTGCGCTTCCGGGTGGATGGGCACTGCGATGATCAGGGGGATGACGAGTACAACGTTCTCCTCAGCAGGAGACGGGCCCAGGCGACGATCGACTATCTGGTGAGTCGGTTCGACGGTCTGTCGCGAACTCAGTTCACCGCGGAGGGCTTCGGCAAGTCGAAGCCCCTGGTGCCGGGAACGGACGATGCCGCCCGGGCGGTGAACCGCCGGGTCGAGTTCGTCGTGGAGAATCCCGAGGACGCCAAGCGGCAAGTGGAGATGAAGCGGATCCAGCGACGCGGAGGCGGCGCCGGTGGGCCCTGATCGAGCGCGATCAGCGCCAGGATCCAGTCGCCACGAAGGCTCCCCAGAAGTACGGGTGGGTAGTCGTGCCGGCCGCCCGCCGGCTCTGCAGGATTGCCAGCGAAGCTGCCCGCACCGCTTCCGGCACGGACAGGCCCCGGCGGAGCCGGCTCTCAAACAACGCGGCCATCCAGAGTGCAGTCGCTTGGTCGTCAACTGACCACAGGGTCATGACGAGGTTGCGGGCTCCGGCGACCTGGAAGGCGCGGCGCAGGCCGAAGACCCCTTCGCCGGCCTCGATCCGTCCCAGCCCCGTCTCGCAGGCCGAGAGCACCACCCAATCGACCCCCTGCAGATCCAGGGTCGTGATCTCCTCGGCCGTCAGAATCCCGTCGTCATCCGCGGTTTCCGCTTGCTCACGCTGGTTGGCGCCGCCGAACGCCAATCCTGACAGCAGGAGAGGACTCTCCGCAACCACGTTTCCGACCGTGAGTTCGTCCGGTGCAGACAGTCCGCTCCCGGCACGCCGGCCGGCGCACTCGGCACCGAGGAAGAAGCCGTGGGTCGCCGTGTGAATGACCTGGCGCCCGCGGGCGAGCCGCTTGAAGTTCCTCTCGGTCGCCGTTGCTCCCACCAGTTCGTCGGCCTTCGCTTTGCTTCCCGCGGAGGGAGGGCGGCCATGGCTGTCCCAGAGCCGCATCACCTCGTCCTTCTCGGCCGCGGTGGCCGGCAGCGGCGCGAAGAGGAGGGACTTGTACTGTCCACAGGGGCTGCCTCGCTTTACCGGGTCATCCTCCGAAGAAGCGGCCGGCGGCCCGCTCGGGAGCAGGTCGTAGTCCGGTGCCGCGACCGTCAGCAGTCCCTCTCCCCGGTTCGTCTGTGATTCCGCTCGGACCAGCTCCCGCTCCGAGGACAACAGGTGGAGGAGCGGGGCCTGCTCCAACAGGAACCCGCCCGATTCGGCCGGCAGCGCGTCGAAGTTGACGAGAGCCAGCGCGCCGTCCGGAACGAGGAAGACCTGCTGCATCCGTTCGAGCGAGCCGGCCACCGGATCCCAGACCGCGCGGCGGAGCGCTTCTCCGGCCCGGAGATAGTCCGCCTCCGAGTCCGGGCCGCGTTCCCGCGGATCGGAGCCGGCCTGCTCATGCCAGACTGCGATCCGTTGCTCCACCTCCCGCGCGGTCTCCAGGGGCACGAATCGGATCCCGGGATCCTCCGCGCGGGCAACGAACGCGGCATAGAACGGTTCGCCACGCGGCGGACCTGCCGGCCGACCGGCCATGCCGTCCTCCGGTCGTTCCAGTCGATCGAACCGGACCCAGGCGATCAGGGCCGACTGCGGCGGTAACGAGGCGAGGACCTGTCCTAGCCGTGCCGATTGCAGTGCCTGCCGCGCGGCGAATTCCTTGCTCCGGGCGGCCAACGCCCGCTCGGCCGCCTCCCGCTTCAATCGGGCAGCGGCCAGGCGCGCTCCGTACTGCTCTTTCGTCTCCAAGCCGCGGCCCCGGACGGCCAGGAACGCCAGCTCATCGCTAGCGGAGCGGAGGTCATCCCGCAGGCGGGAGGTGATCGGATCGCGCGCGGCGTTCGAGAAGGCCCGGCGGAAGGAGATCTCTTCCAGCACGAGGGCGCGAGATTGAATGACCAGGTCCCAGGCTCGTTCCCAGTCCGCCGGCGCGTCGGTCCGGGCTGCGGCCGTCAGGATGATGTCGGTCCCGGCGACGCGCCCGGCGGAGTAGTGAAGCGCTTCGCGCTCGGAGACTCCCTGGGCAATCAGACGAAAGTGCTGTCGGCCGATTCGCTCGGCTTCGCCGGCGCTGTCCATCGCCTCCTGCAATCTTCCGAGCTGCAACTGCAGAGCGGCCAGGTTGTGGTGGTCGAGGGCCAAGGCCGGCGCGTCGGGTCCGAGCGCGGAACGGTGGATCTCGATCGCCCGGAGGTAGTGGGCGCGCGCTTCCTCGGTCTTACCCTGCTCCTTCAACGCGTTTCCCAGGCCGAGGTGGGTGGCTGCAACGTCCGGGTGGTCGGGTCCGACGGTGAGTTCCAGAGCACCCAGGGCCGATCGCAGGAGCCCCTCTGCCTCGGCGTACTGCCCGCTCGCGTTCTGCAGGCTCGCCAGATTGCGCAGGACCAGGGCGTGCTGCGGATGTCCCACCGGCAACGCCCGTTGAAGGATGAACCGGGCGTCCTGGAATCGCGCAAGCGCCTCGGCACTCCGGCCGAGCGAGCGCTCCAGCGCGCCAAGGCTGTTGAGGATCGCCGACTGCCGGGCGGGGTCGGGAGCGACGGAGAGCGCACGTTCCAGCGAGACGCGGGCGCCGGCGAAATCCCCAAGGCGGCGTTGCAGGATGCCGAGTTCCTGCAGACCTTCCGCGAGCTGTGGACTCCCGGTGCCCTCCAGCAGGGCCAAAGCGAGATCCACGTCCGTCCGGGCTTCCGCCAGATCGCCTCGATCGCTCGCGAGAGCCGCGAGCCGAAGGTGGGCCAAGGGGATGGCCGGATCACCAGCGACCGCGGCCGGCGCGAGGTCGGACAGGGCGCGAAGATACTGCGCGCGCGCCGAATCGGGCTGCTGCGACGAGCGGAGGGCCGCACCGTACTGCAGCCGGGCTCGCGCGGTTTTCGGATGCCGCGGGCCCCAACGGCCGGCCGTCACGTCGAGAGCGCGGCGGGCGAACCCCTCCGCCTCGGGGTACCGGCCCAGCTCGAGCGCATGGGCAGCCAGCGCCTGCAGGCAGTTGACCGTCGTTGGGACGTCTTTGACGGCGGAGCGCTCGAGGATCGCCAGGGCCTCCCGGTACTCCGCCGCGGCCTCGTCGTGCCGGAACATCCGTCGATGCGCGTCGCCCGAGGTGATGAGGCAAGCGGCGAGTTCCGGAGCCTCGGCGCCGTAGATCGCAGCGTAGGCGACCCGCGCCCGGAAGGAAAGCGCGGCGGCGGAGTCGACCTCGCCCGAGGCCAGTTGCACCTGCGCCCGCGCGAGCAGGCTGGCCGCGAACGGCTCGCCGTTCGGATCCCTTGTCCCCAGGATCGTTGTGGCCCGTTCGAGCAGACTCGCTGCGGTCGTCACCTGCCCGAGATCCAGCAGCCATGTACCCTTTCGCCGCAGAACGTCCGCAAGCGGCGCCCCACCCGGTCCCTGGTGCATCTCGTAGATCCGCGCTGCCCGATCGTAGGCGGCCGCGACCCCCGCAGTGTCGCCCTGGGCGATCCGGACCTCGTTGAGGTTGACCAACGTCGGAGCGATCTCGATCCGGTCCGCCGGAGGCTGCGCCTCCAAGACGCCCAGAGCCCGCTCCAGCAAGTCGCGGGAGCGCGTGGCGTCGCCGCGACGGAAGCAGGTTCCTGCCAGATTGCCGAGCGCCTTCGCATGTTCCGCCGGGATCGGCGGCTTGCCCCGCTCCACCACCTCCAGCGCCTGTTCCAGGTGGCGCAGTTCCTCCTCGGGACGGTCCTGGGCCCGGGCCAGGAATCCCGCGTACTGATGAGCGCGAGCAAGCTCCAGGGCATCGGCGGGAAGGAGCCGCCGGCACTGCACGAGCAGCGATTCGATGAGCTCCGGCAGAGCCGGATCATCGTTCCGGTTCATCCGCTGCCGGGCCTCGATCGAGATCGCAGTCGCATCCAGGATGACCAGCGAGTCGGAGCGGTTGGCCGGACGAAGCTCGGCGCGCAGCCGGTCGGCCCCCGCGGCCGCTTCCGCGAGCGCACCTCGCGCCAGCTGCGCCTGGATCGTACGGATCTGCTCCTGGCCAGCGGCGGGAACCGGCGCACCGAGAAACCAGAGCGCGCCGAGGCTCGCGATCCAGACGGTTCGGGGGAACCGACGTGGGAGCGGATCGACCGTCATGCGTGTGAGCGGCATGATCCCATACCGTGTGTAGCGGGCATCGGCCCCGGGGACGCCTCTTTGTGTCGGTCCGGTCGCTCCGGTCGCTCCGGTCGCGACGGACAGGTCCGGGCGGGATACTGCCTGCAAAGATGCCGGGGACGCAAGCGTCACGGTCCGCGCCCGGTGCATCAGGATCGAGCCGATCGGATGAAATGCGAGATGCCGGATGCTCATCGAGTCGCCCGTCCCCGGGCACGGAGTGCCCATCGAGGGTGCTATACTCGTTCTGCTCGTGCATGGCACGATCCGGTACGTTCCGGCCCGGGCTGCCTTCCGCGTATCGTGCACCTTCGGAAGAACTCGACGGATGGGGGTGATGTATGTGCAGGATGTCAGGTGATCGGCCGCAGCTGCGTTCTTGGCCTCGGACCTTCGTGTCGTGCGTCGCGCTGGCGTTGGGCCTGGGTGCATCCGTGCTGTGTACATCCGGCCTGCGGGCGCAGGAGCCCGCCATTCCGGACGGCGTCTGCTATCCGGTGAACGGGACCGGGTACATCGTCACATACAGTGACGCTCTGGCCAAGGATGGGCTCAAAATCCCCATCGGCACACTCACCCCGCTGCTCCAGGGCGACAGCCTCGTCGTGGAGACCGGGACCATCACCTTCATGGACTTCCGCAACGGCCAGAGCGCGGTCTTCGGCCAGGGTTCGCGTCTGGTGATCCCCATGGTCGTAGATCCGGATCGGCCCAGCTGGTGGCAGAGGCTGGAGGCGCAGGTCGCGCGCAGCCTGAGCGATCCCGAGCGGAAGCGCATCGGGGGTTCCGTGCGCGGCGGACAGGCGGTCTTCTGGCCCGACGGCGGACGGTTTGCCATGGACATACCGATCGTGTTCGAGTGGTGGCGGGTCCGGCCCGCGCCGGTCCTGCTGAGGATCCAGGTCGGCGACCTGGAAACGGAGCTGACGGTGGCTCAGGACAAGCCGGGGTCCGGCGCCCTGGCCTGGAAACCGAGCGATTCCGATCCGTCGGGCGCTGCGGTCTGGATGCTGGTGGACCGGGATGGCGACGTCCTCGGCGGCGGCGCGTTCGAACTGCTGACGAAGGAGACCGCGGACGCGGAGCGGATGCGCTTCACCGAAGCGGCGAAATCGGTCGACGCGATCCAGCCGGGACTGGCCGCGGCGGTGCTGGCCGCATCGGAACGGCTGTACTTGTGGTGAACCGCTCCGCTGGCCGGGCATCCGGGCTGGTGCGCGGCGCCGCCCGAGTGCTGCGCACGCCGGAGAGCCGGATCAGAGCCTGGGGACGGCTGATCCTGACCTCCCTGGTGGTCACGGTCGTGGTCTTCGGCGCCCGCTCCTCGGGCTTGCTCACCAGGCTCGAGAACTGGTGGCTCGACCGAATGGCGATCGCCGACCGGTCACCCTTCAGCGCGCCGGTCACAGTGGTGGCGATCACGGATGAGGACTACTTCGACCCCGCCCTCTTCGACGGGATGTCCCCGTTGCACCCGGAGGCGCTTAAGCGCGTCCTGGAACGGATCCTGGAGCATCGGCCCCGCGGCGTAATCGTCGACGTGCAACTGCATCCGGCCGCCCACGAGACGGGTGACCGCGAGGCGGCGAGGCTGCGCCTCTATCATCTGCTGGACGAGGTGAGCTCCGCTGGAGGGCCCCGGTTGGTCTTGGTTCGCAACCTGGACGCCGAACGGGTGGAGCCGTCAGCCAGTCGTGCGCTGGCGGAGGCGTGGGCGCGGGTGACCTCCAACTCCAGCCTCTGGTGGGCCGATCCTACGATCCAGCGAAGCGGCGGCTACGTGCGGGCGGTGCCTCGTCGAAACCCCCCGCTCCCGGAGCCGGGAACGAGCTCGCTGACGGTTCTCGGAGCGGCCGTGGAAGCGTTCGAGCTCGAGGTGCACCAGACCGAGCGGTGGTGGGTCGGCGCTCACCGGGAGGAAGCGACAAGACCGCGTCGCATCCGCTTCTCCGGACACTTTCTGGAGAGCGGCTCGGCGATCTCGCCCCACCGGCTGTCCGCCGGGATGTTGCTAAGGGGGGAAGCCAATCCGGGCCGATACTCCCTGCTCACGGATCGCATCGTGCTGTTGGGGGGCACGTACCACGCCGGTCTCGACCTGCAGCCCACCGTGATCGGAGACATGCCGGGCGTCTATGTCTGGGCGGAGGCGATCGGTTCCTGGATGCGACACGACGCCCTCCGCGAGCCGCTCGCCTGGATCTCCTTCCTCTTGGAGTTCCTGATCGGCGTCCTGACCGGACTCGCCCTGATCCGCTGGGGGCCCGCCCTCGGCACACTCCTCGCGTTCCTGGTCGTCGGGCCGATGTCGATCGTCTCGTCGATCCTCACGTTCGGAAGCGGGACCCTGTTCATTGACTTCCTCCCAGCGGCAATCTGCGTCGGCCTCCACTACCAGATCGAACTCCATCTCGAGCTCGGGCGTCTGCGGGCAAAGGTGGGTCGCTACGAGCAGGCCGGTGCGGCACCCGCGGCGGTACCGGAATCGGTGGAGGTCGCGGTGCCCCCACTCGAGCCGGCAGGGCCGGCGTCCCCCTTGGAATAGAACCCTGGCGACGCGCCGGCCGACACCCGTCCCGCCTCTTTTCAGGCGAGCAACTGTGCTGCAACGATGAGTGAATTCCTATGTGATGATGCCTGCTCTATCGTTCATGCAAGCCCGGTGAGCAAACCGGGAATCCGTTACCGCCCCCCAGAATCGTTCTGCTATACTCCTCCCGGCTTTGTCACATCTGAACTCACGGTTTCACTATCGGAGGGTGAAGAGTCCATGCGTTGGATGCATTCTCGTCCCTTGGCCTTCCTCGTCTGTCTGCTGGGAAGCGCCCTGCTCGCAAGCTGCGCCCCGACCTTGCACCGGGCACTCGATCTGAACGACCTGGAGCAGATCGAGAGGACCGACCTGCGAACGACCATTGTCCAGGAGGAGCCGACGATCTACGTGGCCAAGTCCACGGCGGGGGATGACATCGCCGCAGGCGGCGGCCTGTGTTGCGCGCTGATCGGGTCGGTGGTGGACAAGCAGATCGACGCCAGCCGGTCCCGCAAGGCGGAGGCGTGGATCGCTCCGCTGCTGGAGGTGACATCGGACGTGGACTTCCGCAAAGACTACTGGGCAGCCCTGATCCCGGCCCTGCAGGAGCTCCCCTGGTTGAAGCTCGGCGAGACGGAGCTTGCGGTCGGTCCGGGGGAGCTGCCCGACGAGTGGCTGAAGGACAACGTGATGCTCGTCTCCGCGAGTAACGAGCTGACCGCAGACGGACGCGGCCTCGTGGTCGGCTCCAGCGTGAAGTTCTGGCTGGAACCCGAATCGAAGCCTTCCTACTTCGCCTTTCACAGCTACGTGTCCGGATTCGTGGACACGAAGGATGGCGAGGCCGCGATGGCGATGTGGGCAGCCAATGGGGCGGAGCGGTATCGTGCCGCGCTGGCGGAGGGCATTCGGGAGAACGTCCGGATGATCCGCCTGGATCTGCCGGATGCGGCGAAGCAGCCGGGAGCGACGGCCGGCACGCCGGCCCAGGTCAAGATCCCGCCGCTGATCGGCGGCAAAGCCCTGAAGGTGAAAGGCGAGATCCTCGAGCAGACCGATGATCGAATCCTCTTCCGGGCCTCCAGCGGAAACCTCTTCTCGCTGCCGCGGGCGGACGTGGAAGTCAAAGAGACATCGAGGTAGAACATGCGCCGACATCTGGTCTGTTGCCGCCGGCTCGTCGGGGGGTGTGTGCTCCTGGCTATCGCGGGACTGGGGTACGGCTGCCAGCCGCCACAGCCGATCGTCGTGAATCTCGTGTACGCGACACCGGAGAAGGCCGAGGTCCTCGGCTCGGAGCGAACGCAGGGAGTCGTCGTGCACCTGGCGCCGGTTGCCGATGAGCGGTCCAACCAGAAGACGCTCGGCCAGACCACGGTCCAGGTGCTGCCGGGAAGCGACCTGTTGACCTGGGTACAGGACGGTATGCTGACGCTTCGCGACCAGGGCTTCACTCTGGTGCTGAGCGGTTCGGATCCGCCCCCGCCCGGGTATCGTATCGTGGCGACGGTGAACCGCGTCCACGTCCGTTCCGCCACCGCCTCGCTCCATTCCTCGGTCGTCCTGTCGGTGGAGTACTATCGGGGCGGTGTTCTGCAGGGCACGCGCCTCCATCACGGCGACGGGGTGGTCGAGGACCCGTCGCCGTTCGAGGGCACTTATCGGTTCAATGAGGGGAGAGTCCTGCAGGCCCTGAACCTGGCTCTCGCCGACGCGGTCGGGCAGGTCGCGACCACGATCATGGAACTGGAGCGAAAGTGAGAGCGTGCACGCGAGTCGCGCTGTCGATCCTCATCCTGCTCAGTCTCGGATGGACCTTCGAGGCGCGGGGAGAGTCCTGGTCGAAGGCCACGGTGATCACCGTGAGCGGCTGGATCCACGAGGACGTCACCGTCGAGACAACGCCGGGATCTCCGATGATCAAGCTGATCCACGTGTCGGGCGGACACCGGCTCATCCCAGTCGGCGACGTCAGGGTCATCCGGGACAGCAACGGGAGTGACATCACGAAGATGGTCCTGGCCGGACTCCCGGCGTCACCGGTCGAACCGGTGACGCCGATGTCGGCTCCCTCGACGGCGACGCAGGCAGACTCCCTCAAGCCCGGACAACCTCCGCCCGCGGCCGGATCGAATCCGGCCCTGGTGAAGCCACCCGAAGCTCCGGTGACCAGGAAGCCGACGGCCAAGCGGGCGCATCCGATCTACGGCGGCAGGTTCCGCTTTGGGCTCGGGGGCGGGGTCGGACACGGCTTTCCCTCGGGTACGTGGTTCGACGGGCTGGAGAGCGGGCTGGCGTTGGGTCTGCAGGCGCGCGCTATCGTCGCGGACAACCTTTACCTGGGCGTGGTCTTCACGCGCCAGTCGCTGGGTGTCTCGTCGGAGTGGGACGACAATCAGGGGACTCATGTGGACTGGGACGCGCACTTGAACGAGATCTACTTCGTCGGCGGCGTCATCTCGAGTCCCCGGAAGCTGATGTCGCCGGTGTTCTACCTTGAGGGCGGCCTGGGCAGCGTAGCGCACAAGTTCTCGGCCACGGCCAGCACGGGCGGAGAGTCCGTCGCCGCCGGGGCGGTCCTGAACGAGTCCCAACTCGGGCTGTTGGCCGGGACCGGAGTCATCATTCCGGTGGTGCCTTCTCTCGGCGTCGAGCTGGAGACCGATCTCCGGTTGACAGGAAAGGAGGATTCCGACGGCACGCTCTTTGGGATCCGGGCGGGTCTGATCGCAATGCTTGGACGCTAGTCGATCCGTCAGCGACAGGAGGAGGCGCGTCACCGTCACGCTGGCCTTCACGACTTTCTGCGCATGCGCCGGTCTCGTGCTGGTGCTGGCGCCCGCCCTCGCCGCACCCGTCCGGGGCATCCATCCCCTCGGCATTCCCCGGGAGGATTGGGCGCAGGCGCAGGATCGGCGAGGCTCCCAGCCGGCGGCCACAGGCGCGCTTCCGGACTCCGGCGGCCGGCCCTCGCTTCTTACGCGCTCCGCGTGCGGAGCACTTCACGCCTATCGCGTGATCCTGTCGTCGCAGGACGCGCGCCATTGTCAATTCCATCCGAGCTGCTCGCACTACGCCGAGGGGTCGATCCGTCAACACGGGCTTCTGGTGGGGGCACTCATGGCCTCCGATCGGCTGCAGCGCTGCAATCCCCGGGCCTACTCCTACTACCCGTACGATGTCTCCCGGACGCGCCTCCTCGACCCGGTCCGGCGCGATGGAGAGCCGCCGCCGGTCCATCCGCTTACGATGGCGAGCCCTCGTCCTCGCGCCCTCGCGATGGGGCTGTCCGCGGTGCTGCCCGGCGCCGGGCAGATCTATGCCGGTCGCGCGTGGGACGGGCTCTACTCCTTCATCCAGGTGAGCGCGCCCGCCACGTTCTCGTATCTCAACTATCGGCGCGAGGGCGCACGGTCGATCCGGGGCGCCGCCCACGGGCTTCTCGCCGCGGGGTTCTATGCCGGCTGCGTCTACGGGGCGGGGCGGTCCGCCGCAGAGCGCCGGGTGGAATGGGCGACCGGCGCTCTGGTCGTGAACCGCCCGGTGCCCGATTCGCGGAAGCCGCCGATACGACCGGACGACTACGCCGACGCGTTCCGCCGCTGGGCGGAGGGAGACGTCGGGCGGTCCGCGGAGTCGTTCCGTGAGATCCGTCGTCGGGGGCCGACCGAGCTGGCGGCGCGCGCGGCGTTCTTCGAGGCGATGACCGAGGCTGAGATCGGGCGCTGGGACGACGCCGAGCGGGCACTGGGGATCTTCCTGGAGAGCTGCCCCGAGCCGGCGGATCGTGCGGCCGTCCGGGACGCGCTACTGTTCCTCGAGCGGCGCCGGGCGGAGCGCGCGCACGATGCGCGGATCGCCGGGTGTCTCTCCGCGCTCGTCCCGGGAACGGGTCAGCTATGGGCGGGACGGCCCGGAGCGGCCGCCGCGGCTCTGGTGGTCAACTCGTTCTTCGGCTACTACGCCTACGAGACGACGCGAACCGACTCGTGGGCGGAGTTCGCGATCTTCGCCGTGCCCACCTTCTGGCGATACTACCGAGGGAACATACGGACTGCGGCGCGCCTGGCGGCGTCCCGGCACGACCGGACGGACGCGGTGGACCTGGAACGCCGGCTGGGTCTGTGAGGCCCAGAGCGATCTCCGGCCTTCGCAACCCGGGACCAGGCATCGGTGCGGTCGCGGGATCTGGAGGAATATCATGGGGGGCGCGGGAACCTGGCCCGCCAAGCGAGGTACGGGGTCTTCGCGGGGCGCGGAGGTGAGGCCGATGGTTCGAAGCTTGAACAGACGTGAGTTCCTGGCCATGGTCGCCGGCGCGGGCGCAGCGCTGGCGGCGTCGTCCGGAGCCGCCGGACAGCCGACAACCGACACCCTGGTCCCCAGGCGGGAGTTCGGTCGCACCGGCGTGAAGATCTCCCAGCTCTGTCTCGGGGGAGGGTCCTTCCTCGGCGCCGACAGCGGGCCCCTGCTCGATGAGGCCCTGAAGCGGGGCGTCGATTGCTGGGAGATCGTCTCCTTCAGCGGAACGGCCTACCGTGACTACTTTTCGGCGCATCCCGGGGTTCGGGAGAGAGTCTTCCTGACGGGCAAGGTCCGTTCGACCGACCCGGCCGTCATGCAGGCGCAGCTGGACAAGCTCCTGGCCGACAATGGGACGACCGTCATCGACTTTTTGGCCATCCATACTATCGACGACGCGCGGCTGCTCACGGACGAGGTGCGGAAGTGGGCCGAGAAGGCCAGGAAGGAGAAGAAGGTCCGGTTCTTCGGATTCTGCACGCATCGGGGCATGGAAGGCTGTCTGCGCGCCGCCGCCAATCTCGACTGGATCGACGGGATCCAGACCGTCTACAACTACCGGCTGCAGCAGATCGGAACCATGGAAGAAGCCCTGCAGAGATGCCACGGGAAGGGGATCGGGATCTTTGCCATCAAGACCATGGGGCTCACCGTTCTGCGTAAGGCTGAGCTGCAGAAGCTCCCCCTTCGTGAAGAGACGATGCGTGCGGCGCTGACGGCGGCGGATCTCACCTTCGAACAGGCCAGGCTGCGGGCCGTCTGGCAGAATCCCGGCGTGAGCGCGATCTGCTCCATGATGCCCGGCACCGAGATCCTGCGGGCCAACGCCCTGGCGGCGATCGACCCGCGCCCCCTCAGCGCGGACCTGCGGCGGCGGCTGTCAGACTACGCGGACGACACGGCGCAGTACTTCTGCCGACGGTGCGGGGCGTGCGATGCCGCCAACACGGACCAGATCCCCGTCTTTGACATCATGGAAGCGCTCATGTACCTGAGGGGATATGGGCTGAAGGATCTGGCCGCGGCTCGCTTCGGGCAGATGCCGGCCGAGGTCCGGAGCCGGATCGGCAGCAGCGACTACGCGGCGGCCGAGGCGAGGTGTCCCCAGAAGATGCCGATCGCGGAGCTGATGAAGGAGGCCGCGGCGGAACTGGGCGGCTGATGCCGGCGGAAGAACACGTGTCCGTCCCGAAAACCTGAACTCATAGTGCAGCATCATCCTGTCTGTGCGCCAGCCTCTTCCTTGGGAGGTCGGTGTAGGCTTCCGGAATGCTGAGAACCCTATTCAACTGTGCTCGAGATCTCCTCCGGTCGCGCGTCGCCCTGCAGATCGAGATCCTCGCCCTCCGACACCAGATCGCGGTCTATCAGCGGACGGCCGCTCGACCCATAATCCGACCGGCCGATCGCGTCCTCTGGTCTTGGCTCTCTCGCCATTGGACGCGGTGGCGCCACGTGCTCGTGTTCGTGCAGCCAGAGACCGTCATCGCCTGGCGTCGCCGGAAGTTCCGAGAGCACTGGAGAAAGCTGAGCCGATGTGGAGCGCCGGGGCGACCGGCTGTTCCGCCAGAGATCCGCGACTTGATCCGCCGGATGTCAAGAGCCAACCCGCTCTGGGGAGCGCCGCGCATCGCGGGCGAACTGCGAAAGATCGGAATCGACGTGGCCAAGTCCACCGTCGAGAAGTACAGGGTCCGTCCTCGCAAGCCACCCTCCCCTACCTGGCGCGCCTTCCTCAAGAACCACATCAAGCAGATCGTGGCGGCCGACTTCTTCGTCGTTCCGACCGCGCGGAACCAAGTCCTCTTCGTCTTCCTCCTGCTCGCCCACGATCGACGACGGATCCTGCACTTCAACGTAACCGCCAACCCGACTGCCGCGTGGACCGCACAGCAAGTGGTGGAGGCCTTCCCCTGGCAAGACCCGCCCAAGTACCTGCTGCGGGATCGGGACAAGATCTACGGTCAGCTCTTCCAGTCCCGTGTCACCGGCATGGGCTTCACCGAGGTCCTCACCGCCGCCCGGAGTCCATGGCAGAATCCGCTCGTCGAAAGGCTGATCGGCACCATCCGCCGGGAGTGCCTCGACCACGTCATCGTGATCAACGAGAAGCACCTGAAGCGCATCCTGGGCTCCTACTTCCTCTACTACCACGGCTGGCGAACCCATAGGTCGTTGGGGATGGACTGCCCGGACCACCGACCCGTGCACACCGTGGACTGCGGTCGGGTCGTCGAAAAGCCGGAGGTTGGCGGGTTGCATCATCACTACGAGCGGATCACGGTGTAGCCAGCTCGTCGTCTCTCCCTTCTCCCCCTCTCCCGTTCCATGCTCCGGCTTTCCAACGCCGGAGACCGACGTGGTCCCGCGTCCGACCGGTTCCCGCCGGGCCAACTTGCCCTTCATCGGCCACTGCGATGGCCACCCCGTACCGACTGCCACGCGCTCCGTCAAGGGCTTCAGAGATCACCGCCGACTCCGGCAGATGCGGTTTTCGGGACCCACAGCCACTACCAGCGCTTCTGGAGCCACAAGAGCCATCTTGAGTTCACATACGTCGCCGGTGAACTCAGCATTCCGTGCCCACCGGGTCTCAGCGGTGGTCCCCTCTCTCGACCTGCCGCGCCTGTGATCACCGGAATGGCAACCGAGAATATGGACGCCTACTCAATCTGGGACTCTGAAGAGATCACAGACCGCGCCGGCGTGACAACGAGGATCTCATACAAGAAGATCATTACGTACGGTGTCTCTGTCACTTTGTATCACATCGCGGACTGGCTCAAACAGTTGATTCCAGAGTCCGTCCTATAGCTCAGCGGAACTACGCATGTGTCGTGGCCCGTTGGATTCGCAACACCCACAACGCCCAATCGCTCTGCGGCCGGGTCAATGTCTGGTGATCTATCTTGGCGGTGCGTTCACTCCACGATCACAAGCTTGCGCGAGGCCACGCACCGTCCGTCCACATCGAGCCGTGCGAAGTACATTCCGCCCGCGACTTGCCGACCGCCTTCGTCCTTTCCGTCCCACTCGATCGCATACCGACCAGGAGGCACCGCCCTCTCCCCGGACACCAGTGTCCGCACCAACCGCCCGGCTACGCTGTAGACCGTCACCTGCACCCGCGCCAGTCCTGGCAGATCGTATCGAATCGTCGGTGCCCGCCCCGGATTCGGCGCGCTTGTCAGTCTGATCTCGAAGCTGCCCGGCAGACTCGCCTGGACCTCCGACGGAGTGAGGAAGCCCGGTAGCTGCACGGGAAAGCCGAAGGCCATCGCCTGCTTCAGATAGGCGCGCATCCCGGGCTGCTCAATCCACAACTTCCGTATCACCGACCAGTAGACTTCCTGGATCGCCCAATGGAACTGACCGTTGACACGCTCGGTGAAGTACGCCCGGGCCAACGTGTGATGAAGTTGCTCCCACCCATTTCGCGAGTGAGCCAACCAGACAACGGCCGACGTGCCGTTGTTGGGATCGTTTGTCAGGAAGGTCTTCGCCAAGCTAGGATACCAGCTCGGGTCTGAGCCGTCAGTATCGCCCATTCCGCATCCAGGGAGTTCGAAGATCACCCTTTGTTGCCGCGTCAGATCGGCGATGTTGAACACAGGATCAACCACCTTCTGGCAAAACTTGCCTGGTAGCTGCCATCTGTTTGAATACCGTCCGGTTCCAACTACCTCCGTCACTCCCTGGTTCATGTCCGCGCAGAAGATCGGCTGACAGACACTCACACTCCCACACGGATAGTCGCTCGCATTTCTCCTGATGACTGGAATGCCCTTTGCCGAATACAAGGCCTGCACCTGGTCCATGATTGTCGACGGTGGCTGGACAAAGGGACAGGCCGTAGCCCGATCACCGACCAGCATTTCGACCCGTGGGTCACTTACATTCACATTGTCGTAGTACTCCAGGGTGGAATTCACGCAATTCGTCAGTTCCGCAACGGTCGACGCAACCACTCGCGTGTACGGACACTCCGGTCCTGCCCCGAAGAAGTTGGTCATCTCCAGGTCAGACGCGCAAGAGGACGCCAGGCACCCCTGACCCTCCTCCGGAGTGTAGAACGTGCCAACTACGTTCCGCTCGGGATGATCCCCCACATTGGCCTCGCCTACGATCACACACATGGGCAGGTGCCAGTAGTTCGCCGCCACCGCGTCTTCGTAGGCACCGCGAAAGGCCGCCCTGGCCTGATTCGGGTCCGACGTCCCCCAGACCCACTTACCTGTCCACCCCTCCTGCGCCAGCCGATCTCTAATCGAGCATATTGCCGGAAGGAAATCCGCCCGGCCCGTGTAGAACACGAAGTCGACGGGCGTGGTATCCCGGTTGTTGTCGACGAAGTTCTCTATCGGCGTTATCTGCGGCTCCGGCCATTGCGCCACGACGTCGTTTAACGCCCGGAGGTCCGCGAGATTCTCGGGTGGGGCGGACGAGAGGTCGAACGGTCCAGTGCTGCAATCCTCCGACATCGGATCCGCGTCGCGCTCCACGACTTCAAAGCGGCTCCAGCCGGGAGGTGTTGCGATTTCGTAGTAGTGCGGAAGCAACCCTCCGACCGCCGGGACCGTCGCTAGAAGCTGCTGGCGGTCTGGGCCGCCCCAGACGTCAAACCAGAGTGACCCAATCTCCGGATCGGAGACCCAGAGAACATGTGTGGAGTCCGCTGACGGAAAGGCCCAGGATCCATCGAAGAATGCGCTCGGGTTCACATCGCAGTAGGTGCTGGTCACATGCCAGACATACGCGTCGTCGACGCCGGCCGGCCCGACGGCGTTCCGCCCATCCGGCGGGTTCTGATTTCCATCCAGCCACGTTCCGGATGCGCTGACGCAACCGAGCGTCAGGGTGAGCGTGATGTCGCCATAGCAGTACGGCTGAAGCGTAAAGAGCAGCTGGTTGGCTGACCAGTGCACGCCCCAGACGGTTGCCGGACCGCTGGCGGTGATCGGTGGCTCGTACGGAGCGAGTTCCGTGTACATCTGAGAGTCGAAGTCCACGGATCCATTCGCCAGCCAGCTGACCTGGTCGCCGTCGAGGGGGGAGACATTTGTGACTCTTGGGGCCAGGTTTGTCTCCTCGCTACCTGAGGCCGCCAGTGTATCACGGAGTCCATCCATCGCGAGGGCGACGATACGTGCCTTCGGACTCTGCTGACCGTCTAGCCGATTGAGGAGAATCTCCATCTGGTCGGAGTAGCAGTCGATATCAGGCCTGCAGCCGATTACACAGCGAGCGTCTGGAAATGCCGTTGCCGCCCAGCCCATCGAGCGGCAAGCCATCGCAAGCACGAGCTCCTGGTGGCCACCCTGCCATAGCCCAGCGATTTTCTCCTTCTTCAGCCCGATGCCGTAGACCTCCGGCGGATGGTCGATCCGATTTAGCTTCGTGGTGTCCCACCCGGCATAAGCATGAGCTAGCCACGCACTCTCCCGGTCCGAGCGGTTCCTGTAGGCCTCAGCCGCAGCCGTCTGTCCGTCTCCGTGGCTGTCCAAGAGAAGGACACCGCGATCGTCGTAGGACTGCAGATACAAGGAGAACTTGTCGATGCCACATAGTGGAATGGCGGCCCCGCCGGAATTGTTCAGCAGTTCGAGGGTGGGCACCCCACGCTGCGAATTCATGACGTCGCAGTAATTGCTCACCCCCCATGTCAGATCGTATGCACATGGCCTGAGATACACCGAGTGTCTCGGTTCGGGGTCCAGGGCTTCGCCGGACGCCATCGGCGCCAGCACGAGAGCGACAATTACGCCCGCGAGCATGAGGTGTCGATCCGTCATGGACTACCTCGGATCCGCTACTCTTCTCAGAGTAGCGGGCTCGTTGATTGACCTAGCGATAAATGGCGGCATGACCGTCCCGTTCCAGCCGGACTCCCTGAACGAACGGCTTCGCGCCGCACCCAGCTCTGCGACGAAGGCGGAGCGTTTGACGGCGGGCACATAGAGCCAGCCACTTCCCCCGGAAGCCACAACGATAGTACCGCCGTGCTCCAAGAAGTCGCCGATCGATCGTGCTCGATCTAGCAAGGGAGGGGCTGGCCGAGGTGGTGGACCGAAGGCGAAGCGTTCCTCTACATCGTTCGAATATGTGACCACAAGCGTCGTCCCCTGTGGATCTCGCTCCACGGTCCGGACCAAGTCAGGCGCGGCGCGCAGCACGGCAGCCACAGCCTCAGCGATGTCCTGGGAAGAGGCCCCCGCCTCCCGGGCATTGATGACCGTCTGATCGACTCGTTTGCACAGCTGGTCCATCGGTGTGGCATCATAGTGCTTGTGAAGTTGCAGAGTCCGGGTTTCAGCCACATAACCGTTGATCGCCACCACGCTGTCACCGATGGCTTCCACCACGTACGGAACGCCGGGATTGGGCAAAATGGGGTTTCCATCAATCCAGACATAGATCTGACCGATGTCTTGTGCCGGTAGTTCGGGAACACTGGGCTCACCCAGCCCGTCTCCATCGGGTACAACCCCGTCGTCACCAATTGGACCGTCGGCGACGAGCGACGGGCAGGGGTCCTGGCCACCGACTCCAAAACCCAACCTCCCATAGCCCGCGATCGTATCCACCTCCGCTGGGAACGAGTCATCAACGAGCGTCCCGCCATGCAGCGGATGCGGGATCAGCTCCACAGAGGTCGAATCCGGGGTCTGCTCCGAGTAGGCATAGCCCGCAAACCAGTAACACTCGGTGAGCAGGCCAGTCTGCGTGGCCGTGGTCCAGGTCTGCGCAGTGCCGGTGCCGGACGCCGGCCACGTGCCGTCCGGCAGCTCGAAGTCCGCGCAGGATCCTCGAGCGGCGAGGACAAACTTCGCGGGGTCGTAGCTGATTCCGAATGAAAGCCCTTTTAGCCGCGGGCTGCTTCCCGGCGGAAACGCCGCGATGGCGTGGAAGACGATCTTCTTGCCCGGCTCCCAGGCGACACTGGTGACGGCGTTCGAGCAGGAGTCCAGGCCAGCCATCCCGCAGTAGTTCGCGATGTCGCTGGTGAACGCAAGGGTCGGATTCGCGTGCAGGATGAGCGTGCCGCCTTCGTTCGGGCCGGCGGCGGCCACACCCGCCAGCACGAGGAGCAAGGCCGTGCAGACGCAGATCGGAACCATCCTGGTCGTCATCGGAAGATCCCTCCTGATTGAGCGAGCACACGGACCTCGGACTGAAGGCCGGGGGAAGAGAACGAACGGAAAGAGAAAGGCATGGCCAGCGATGGGGGCCTGGGCGACCCAGCGAGGAGCGGGGCAACATTCGCCATCGACGTTCTCCTTGACCCTGTCACCTGCCCCGTAGGCGAGAGAGTCAGCGGAACGACCACTACACGCAGGCCGCGGCAGAAGACGCCTGCCAAGCGACCGATGGAAGCTTACGCCCGTGGAGGGAAGCTGTCAACGCCGGTCTCAAGAAGCCCGGACACCCCATTTCGGTCGGGATAGGGGCTGGCAGGTCGTCTGTAGATGCACCCTTGTCTGTATCCGGCGTTTCCGCCTTTGTGCTCGGCTAGAGTCCATCATGGGCGACCCGCCAGCCGTCCGACCGAGGCAGGCATGCGTTCACCGCTTCCGCCGGCGAGTTCGCAAACCGTTCGGCGCGGGGTACGAGGCGAACGGGGTTGTCAACCACTCGGCGACAGAGAACGGAGAGGCGGAGAGTCAGAGGCGTTTTCGGGCCTATTGCGCCTGTCCGCTCGATTCTCTGGTGAACGCACGCCGCGCCGCGCCCAGTCACAACCTCTCGCCTACACTCGCAAATCCCACGTCACGTTACACATATACAACCACCCCTGCAGCCGCAGCCACCGGAACCTCTTTCACCCAATCTGCTCCGCGAATTCCGTAATCCAGCGAACCGCCTCCCCGGACCGAACACGGACCTGCGCCCCTCCGGTTTACGGTCACCTTCCTGGACTCGTCGCTCCGAGAATATCCAGTCCGCGTCCCCCACCCGCGCTCCGGCGCACCGGCCGCGGACGAACGACGCACCTCACGTCGCAGCCATGTGACCGCCGCCGCGGACGAAAACGGAGTCAACCAACGCGATCGCACCGCGCATCCGGCGGCTCGCCCGACCGCAAGCTATCCGTTCTCCAGGCGTTCCGGTCGCCGGCATCAACGAGCGCAGCGGTGAAGACGAGTGTGCTCGCGCCGTCCCGAGGGCCTGTCAATTCCTCTGTGTAAACGGGGTGGTGGTCACGTCAGATCCGCCCCTCGAAGAGGATGGCGAAGTGGTTCAGAGCTTGCGCCCAATCGAGGGTCGCGTGGCTCCAGTTGACCGAGGCCTTCTGAATGGCGAGGAAGATGACCTTCCGAACGGAATCTGGGCCTGGGAAGGCACCGCGCTTCTTGGTGGCCTTGCGGATGCTGGAGTTGATCGATTCGATGGCGTTGGTGGTGTAGATGACCTTCCGGATCGGTCCCGGATACTTGAAGAAGGGCGCGATGTGCACCCAGTTCTGCTGCCAGCTCCGCCCGATCGACGGGTACTTCTCGTCCCACTTGGCGCGGAACGCTTCCAGGGCCACGAGGCCGGCCTCCTCCGTCGGGGCCGTGTAGATGGCACGTAGATCCGCCGCCACCGCCCGACGTTGCCGCGAGCCCACGTAGCGCAAGGACCCGCGAATGAGGTGGACGATGCAGAGCTGGATCTCCGTCCGCGGGTAGATCGCCTCGATCGCCTCCGGAAAGCCCTTCAGGCCGTCGACACAGGCCACCAGGATGTCCTGCAGCCCCCGGTTGCGCAACTCGCTCAGGATGCCCAACCAGAACTTGGCCCCCTCGGTTTCTCCCACCCACAGGCCGAGCAGCTGCTTGTTGCCCTCGCAGTCGATGGCCAGGGCCAGGTAGACCGCGCAGGTCTCGATGTGCCCACTCTGGCGCATCTTCACGTGGATGGCATCGAGGAACAACACCGGGTAAACCGCGTCCAGCGGCCGGGATTGCCACGTCTGGACCTCTTCCAGAACCGCATCGGTCACCCTCGACACCAGGGCCGGGGAGATCTCCACCCCGTAGAGCTCCTGCAAGTGCCCCTGGATCTCCCGCGTCGTCATCCCCCGGGCGTAAAGAGCGATGACCTTGTCGTCAAAACCCTCCAGCCGCCGGCGCCCCTTGGGCACGATCTGCGGTTCAAACTCCCCGTTGCGGTCCCGGGGCACCTCCAACTCGATCTCACCCGAATCGGTGGTCACCGTCTTGCCGGTCTTGCCATTGCGCGAGTTGCCGCTGCTGCGCCCCTCCGCTGCATGCTTCTCATATCCGAGGTGCTCGGCTGGCTGATAAGCCGTTCCATCGCCCCTGGCGCTCTGTCGGCCCGGTCCTGAGCGACCGCGTGGGAGTTTCGCGCTGTTCCCCGGGGGCGAATCCAGGGGAGATCCGGGCGCGCGGGGTGTGCCCGGCGGGGTGCATCCCCACCGCAGGGGGGAAAACGGCCGTGGTTTCGCGGGAATCCCTGGCCTGGAGCCGCGAACGGGCAGACCTCACCCTGTCCACCAAGTCGAAGGGTCCTGGCGGGCCTGATCCGGCGGCCCATCCGCCGTGGCCCTCGGGGACCAGCGGACGGCAAACGCGCCGGCGAAGCGGGGTGGGTCCTACGGAGGTGGCCGGATGAGCGGCTCCATCCCGGCAGGATCTCCCCCACCGTTGTGGTGATCCCGGCCGGATGCACCGGCCTCCCCACTCAACGCGAATCCCAACCCCGGCTGCCCGGCCCTGGCCGGAGCCAGGGCGGGAGCGGAGGTGGGGAGCCCGAGATGGACCAGGATCTTTGCGACCACGGTGGGATCCGTGAGGAACGCCAGCACCACCATTGGCACGGTCCGGGTCTGGTCAGAACAGCGGGGGCACGCCAGGGCGTCTACGGACAACACCCGGCGCAATAGGTGAGCCCAGGGAAGACGCCGGCGGCGAGCCGCAGCGCCGGCTTCCCTTCTTCCTTGCGCCGCGGCGGTGCGTTGCGGTGCGGCCAGCGCAGGGGCGCCAGCGCTTGCGGGAAACGCCTCCGGCTCCGCGGCGGCCGATGTCACCATTCCCATCCCGGACAACAGCTCCTCCGCTTCCGGGAATCGTGACGGCGGGGGCGGGGGCAGCAACTTGCGAAACCGGCTGCGGTTGGCGAAGACACCATGCCGGCGTACCCCGTGCGAGCGAGGGAACGAGACCAGTGCCGCCAGGCGGCGGAGGAAGTCGTGCGGATCGAGGACCAGATGGGTGTTTCCCCCGGCATGCGGCCACGGGCGGCGCAGTCTGTACACCACCTTCCCATCCGGCCGCCGCGAAAGGCGCTCCTGGGAAAACGGAGCGCGCAGGCCATACCTGCACAGGCGTTCCAGCGCCTCCCGGTCATAGGCCGGAACACACTGCGCCGCATGCAGCGAGAACCCCGCCACCGTGGCGCACAGCGGCTTGCCCTGCAGACCGTCCTCTTTCCCGCCCGCCCCCTCCATCCCCGGCAGCCGCGGGAGATCCCGCGTTCCCGGCGGCGCGTGGCGCGACCAGAAGATCGCCTCACACAGCGCCGCCAGATCGGGATCGAGATAGTCGCCCTCTTCCTCCGCCGCCGCGGTCAGGCGGGAGGTTAGATGCTGCGCCACCGTCACCGTCAACGCCTCCACCTCCGCGGTGGTGGGAGGAGGAAGCGGCACGAAGCGCAGTCGCGTGCCGGAGGTCGCCGCGGGCCCAAGGCGTGTCGCGGCCTGGGCCGCTTCCGCGTCCACGCCGGCCGGAACGAACAATCCGTCGGGAACCACTGCGTGTAGGTGCGGATTGAGGTTCAGAGCCCCACCCCACCGTTGCAGGAACGTGACCGCCCCGGTCTGCCCGCCCACGATCCCCAGCGCCCGCCCACGGCGGCGCTGCCAGCAAAAGAGGGTCCGCAGGAAGATGCCCAGCAGCGCCGTGAGAAGTCGTCGATCCGCCGCCAGGCGAAACCG
>CAYYQN010000046.1:0-39912 GCA_964473865.1 uncultured bacterium
AGACGGATTGCGCGGCGGTTCGCGCAATGGCCCGGCGGCGAAGCCGGAGGGAGGGGCGGCATGAGTCCGGGACGCGTGCGCCGCATCCACTTCGTGGGCATCGGCGGGACCGGAATGAGCGGCCTCGCCGAGGTCCTCCTGCGCATGGACTATCAGATCAGCGGCAGCGATCTCACGCGCTCGGAAGTCACGGACCGCCTCGCGGAGCTGGGCGTCCAGGTCTACATCGGACATGCCGCGCGCCAGGTGCGCGGCGCCGACCTCGTCGTCGTCTCGTCGGCGATCGGTCCGCAGAACCCGGAGGTGCGGGCGGGGCGTCGTCTCGGCCTGCCCACGCTGCGGCGCGGCGAGATGCTTGCCGAGGTGATGCGGCTCCACCACGGAATCGCCGTGGGCGGTTCTCACGGCAAGACCACCACCACTTCGATGGCGGGACAGCTCCTGGCGCGGGCCGGGCTCGACCCCACGGTGGTGGTGGGTGGCCGGCTGAAGATGATCGGGGGGCACGCGCGCCTCGGGATGAGCCGCTACCTGGTGGCCGAGGCGGACGAGAGCGACGGGTCATTCCTCGATCTGTCGCCGGTCATTGCGGTGGTGACCAACATCGACCGCGAGCACCTCGATCACTACCGCGACCTGCCGCAGATCCAGGAGGCGTTCCTGAAGTTCATGCGGCGGATCCCGTTCTATGGGCTGGCGGTGGTCTGCGGCGACGATCCAAACGTGCACTCGCTGCTTCCCCGCATGCGAAAGCGGGTCCTGACCTACGGATTCGGCCCCGACAATCACCTGCGCGCCCGGGATCTCCAGGCGCACAAAGAGGGGCAGAGATTCGTCGTGGAGTGGCGGGGCGCGCGTCTGGGCACGGCGCTCCTCGGGGTTCCGGGCCGGCACAACGTGCTCAATGCCCTGGCCGCCCTCGCCGTGGGTCTGGAGCTCGGAGTGGAGGCCGCGACCTGCCTGACCGCGCTCGAGGAGTTCGAGGGGGTTGCCCGCCGCTTCGAGGTCCGCGGTGAAGTGGGGGGCGTCATCCTGGTCGATGACTATGGCCACCATCCCACGGAGATGGCCGCGGTCTTCGCCACCGCGCGAGCCGTGTTTGATCGCCGGCTGGTCGTCGTCTTCCAACCCCATCGCTATTCACGGACCAAGGCTCTGGCGAGGGAGTTCGCGGAAGTCCTGAAGGACGCAGGGCTCCTCGTCCTGGCCGACATCTACGCCGCCGGGGAGCGGCCGATCCCGGGTGTGAGCGCAGACCTGATCGCGGACTCCCTGCGCCTCATCTCCCCGCGCGAAGTCGTGCGGGTCCATGGCCGCGAGGATGCCCCGGGGATCGTGGCGGACCTGCTGCGCCCCGGCGATCTCCTGCTGACGGTCGGGGCCGGCGATATCTGGCGTTGGGGAGACGAGATTCTCGAGCGGTACGGCGCCCGGTGCGCCGGTGAAGCCCGGCCGGCCCGGCCGTCGGCGGAAGGCCGGGAGGGAGCGGCATGACCTTCGATCCGATCGGACACGGTACCCTTCGGGACGGCGCCTGGCGGCCCCCGCGCCGGTCTCGCTCCGGGGGCGGGATCCTGCTGCTGGCCGCGCTGGTGGCGGCGGGCGTGGCGGGCCTCGTGCTCCATGCCCGTCTCACCGACTATCCGGTCTGGACGGTGCGGCACGTTCAGGTGGAAGGGAACCGCTCCCTGGGCATGGTGGAGCTCCTCCGACGTCTGCACCTCGAGCCCGGAACGCCCTGGTGGCGGCTGTCACCCGCCGCGCCCGCTCGGCTGCGCGCGGAGGAACCGCGGTTGGCGGAGGTCACCGTGTCCTGGCGATGGCCGCGCGATCTCCTGGTGCGCGTCCGGGAGCGGGAGAGCTTCCTGCGGGTTTGGGGCGATCCGCCGCTGGAACTGGCCCGCGACGGGATTCTCCTCGAGACCCGGGAGGATCTGGACCCCGCAGATCTTCCGCTCCTCACCGGTGCCCTGCCGCCGGTCCTCGCGCCGCACCAGCGCCTCGACCTGGCCGAAGCCGGTGAGGCCTGGAAGGAGTTCCTCGCTCTGGCCGAGGACTCGCCCGGATTCTGGCGCGAGGTGTCGGAGATCCGCTATGACGGCGGTCGCGATTTTCAGGTCTTCCTTCGCCGGGGCCGCCGGGTCATTCTCTGGGAGGCCGGGATCAACGGCGACTTGAAGAAGACCCTTCCGGAGATCCTGACCGACCTGGAGCGGCACGGGCAGGAAGATGCGGTCCTCGATCTGCGTTTTCGCGATCAGGTGGTGCTGCACCTCCCCGCGGCCGCGGTGGCGGACAGCGCGGCGGCGCCGGCCTCCTCCAGCGGGCAGAACCCGCGGCCGGCAGCAAGCGGAGAGCAGCGAGACGGGAGGCGCCGGGCATGAGACATCGTGAGGTCGCCGCGGGGCTCGATGTGGGCACGACCAAGGTCTGCGTGGTCGCCGCCGAGGTCGGGGAGGAGGGCGTCCTCTCGGTCCTGGGTGTCGGTGAGCGTCCCTGCAGCGGTCTCGAGCGCGGTTCGGTCATCAACCTGGAAGCCACCATCCAGTCGGTCACCGAGGCGGTCCGCGCCTGCGAGCAGATGGCGGGCATCACCATCAAGTCGGTCATGGCCGGCATCGCCGGCGAGCATGTGCGATCCGCCAACTCCACGGGAGTGATCGGCGTTTCGCGTCGCGACAACGAGATCACCCTGGAGGATGTGCGTCGCGCGCTGGATGCGGCCCGGGCGGTGCCGGTGCCGGGGGACCGGGAAATCCTGCACGTCCTTCCGCGCGACTACCGGGTGGACGAGCAGCGCGGAATCCGCGATCCGGTCGGCATGTCGGGAGTCCGTCTAGAGGTTGAGGTCCACATCGTCACGGCCCAGTCCACCGCCGTGCGCAATCTGCGGCGCGGCATCAATCGGGCGGGACTGACCGTCAGTTCGCTGGTCTTGGAACCTCTCGCCGCGGCCGAAGCGGTGCTTGATGACGACGAGAAGACGCTGGGAGTGCTCCTTCTCGACATCGGCGGCGGCACGACCGACATCGCCGTCTTCCTCGACGGCACCATCGGGCACACGGCGGTCATCGGGTTCGGCGGAAACGCGGTGACCAACGATCTCGCCGTGGGTTTGCGCACGCCGATCGAGCAGGCGGAGAAGCTGAAGCTCCAACATGGATGCGCCGTCGCCGCCGAGGCGGATCCCGGGGCCTCCGTGGAGGTTCCCGGTGTCGGCGGACGCGAGCCGCGCCGGGTGGGCGCGGGGGTCCTGGCTTCGATCATCGAGCCGCGGATGGAGGAGATCCTCGCCCTCTGCCTGACCGAGGTGGAGCGAGTGGTCGATCCTTCGTTGCTGGCGGCCGGGGTGGTCCTGACCGGCGGGACCTCGCAGATGCGCGGATTGACCGACCTGGCGGAACGGGTGCTCGGCTTGCCGGCCCGGGTCGGCGTACCGCACCACCTGTCCGGCTTGACCGATCTGGCGCTCGACCCTCGTCTGGCGACCGCGATCGGTCTGGTGCGCCAGGCCGTGGCGGAGGATTGCACGCAGAAGGTTCGCCGCGGGCGATTCGGCCGGGGACGCCGGCCGTGGCGCGACGTGGTGCAGGAGTATTTCTCGTAGAACTCGCCGATGGACCGCCCGGACGGCACAGGGAATCGCGCCATCCGCCGGCCGTCGAGACGGTGTCCGAAGGACCGGACCCCGGTGGCAATCCGGGGCGCAGAGAGGAGCCTAGATGCTCGACATCATCGATGACCGCACGTCGCCGGCCCGCCTCAAGGTGCTGGGTGTTGGGGGAGGCGGTTCCAACGCGGTGAGCCGCATGGTCCAGGCCGGGCTGCAGGGGGTGGAGTTCTGGGTGGCCAACACCGACCTGCAGGCACTGGAAAATGCTTCCTGTGTGAATCGGCTCCCGCTTGGCCGGGCCTTCACGCGCGGACTCGGCGCCGGCGGCGACCCTGAAGTCGGACGGGTCGCGGCCGAGGAGGACCGTTCCGCCATCGCGGACATCCTCCGGGGCACCGACATGCTGTTCCTCACCGCCGGCATGGGCGGCGGCACCGGCACCGGCGGCGCCCCCGTGGTGGCCGAAGTGGCGCGGGAACTGGGCATCCTGACCGTGGCGATTGTGACCAAGCCGTTCCTCTTCGAGGGGAAGAAGAAGATGGCTCGCGCCATGGTCGGTCTGGAGAAGCTCGCGCAGCACGTCGACACCCTGATCGCGATTCCCAACCAGAAGCTCCTGAACATCGTCCAACCCGGCACGCCGTTTCACGCCGCGATGCTGGTCGCGGACGAAGTCCTCTTCCAGGCGACGCGCGGCATCTCGGATCTCATCACCGGACACGGGCTCATCAATCTCGACTTCGCCGATGTGAAATCGGTCATGCACGACAAGGGAAACGCCCTGCTCGGCTGCGGCGTCGGCTCGGGGAAGAACCGCGCGATCGAGGCGGCGCAGGCGGCGGTGTCGAGCCCGCTGCTCGAGGAAGTCCCGATCCACGGCGCCGAGGCGGTCCTGATCAATGTGCAGGGCGGCATGGAGATGGGACTTCACGAGGCGGCGGAGGCGACGCAGTTCATCGCGGAGCGGGTGGGCGAAGAGGCGGATGTCTACTGGGGAGCCGTCATCGATCCGTCGCTCGGAGACGAGATGCGGGTGACGATCATCGCCACCGGCTTCGCCCGGGCCGGCCAGGCGTCCGGCGTCTCTCGCGAGGTGGCCGCGGCCAACCTCCGTCCGGTCGGTCCGGCGTCGACGCCGGAGATGGTTGCCGCCCCAGCGGGCACGGCCTCCCCGCATCCCGCGACGCCGGCGGCTCCGGTCTCGCCCGCGAGCCCGGACCCGGTGCCGGCCTACGCCGGAGTCGGCGTCGACCTGGACCTCGAGGATCTCACCCGACCGTCCCGAGACGGCTGGGAGCGCGATCTCGAGGGGGAGATCTTCCTGGGACCGGACCGGGGCGAGCCGGGGCGCGGCGGGGCCTTGCCGGTCGAGGTCGACACGCTCGAGGTTCTTCGCGCGGAGCCGGTTCGTCCGGAAGCGACCGTTCGGGAGGGGGAATGGTTCGCGCGCCGCGCCCCGGAACGCCGGGAGCGCGCGGAGGCTCCGGCGCCAACGTCTCGCGATCACCAGCGTGGGACCGAGCGCGTCATCCCGTTCCCCGGACGCCGGGATCTGGGACTCGAGCCGCGGTTGGGGAAGCATCACCCGCTCGACAAGCCGACCTTCATGCGCAAGAGGATGGACTGAGGAGCGGGACAGAAACAACGAGGAGCGGGACAGTAACGAAACCGAGCCGGCCTGGAATGCTCCGGGGGGCCGGCTCGTTTCAGTCTCCGATTCGTTCCGGTGGCGGGCTCGGTCCCACGAGCGGATCCGGCCGCGGGCGATCTGCTACGCTCAGCCTTGCTCAGCTTTCGGCCGGCGTGGGCTCGCCTTTCTGCAGACGGGGGTTCTTGGTCACGCGGCCGGACTTGAGGCAAGACGTGCAGACGCGGATGTGCTGCGCCCGACCTTCCACGACCGCCCGGACCCGCTGCAGGTTCGGCTGCCAGACGCGACGAGTGGCGTTGTTGGCGTGGCTGCGCCGGTTGCCGAACTGGATTCCTTTGCCACAGATTTCGCAAACGCGGGACATCGGTTCCTCCATGGGTCAAGACGAAAACAGATCGTATCGATCCCCAGACGAGTTGGCAAGCAGGATTTGCGTGGCGACGGCGGCCTCCACCGGGCCATCCGGCGGAAACCGGAACTCCTCGGGCAAGCGCATTCTCTTGTCGGCCGGGCGGTTCCAAGGTCCGCGCCGGCGTCGACCAGATCCGACCGCTTGCCGCCGCGCTCCCCGCGCACGCTTCCCAGAGCAGCCCGGACGGTTATTCTCGGCTTCCACCATCGCTGGGTAGAACCATGGATCCCTCCACCAAGGTCCAGTATCTGAAGGGGGTCGGCCCGCATAGGGCGTTGCTTCTGAACAAGTTGGAGATTCAGACTGTCCGCGACCTCCTCTGGCACCTCCCCCGCGCGTGGCTCGACCGCAGTCGCTTGACCCCCCTCTCCCAACTCGTCCCCGGCGCATCCCAGACCTCGGCGGCGGTCGTGCAGGCGATCCACCTGCGGCGGGTCCGCGGAGGGATGACCATCGTGGAGGCGGACCTGGCGGGAGACGACGGGTTCGCCTCGGCGGCCTGGTTCAACCAGCCGTTTCTGGCCGAGCGGATCCGTCCCGGGCAGTTCCTCCTGCTGAGCGGGCCGGTGCGGGTCGATCGAGGGCGGCGCCAGTTCACGCATCCCGAGCACGAGATCCTGGTCGATGGGGGCACGGAAGACGCCCTGTCGGGCGGGCGGATTGTGCCCGTCTACCCGCTCACGGCGGGACTGACGCAACGGATGCTGCGGATTCTGGTGCGGTCGGCGCTGGATGAGGCGGCGTCACAGCTTCGCGATCCGCTTCCGCCGGGCCTGCGGGAGCGACTCGGCCTCCCGGGCCTGCTCTGGGCCCTGGAGCGGGTCCACTTCCCCGGAGGGCCGGAAGAAGCGGAACAGGCTCGCGACCGGCTGGCGTTCGATGAATTCGCCGCGCTCCAGCTTGCCTTCGGTCTCGCGCGGCGCCGCCGCGATCGGGTGGAGGCGGCGATTCCGTTGCGTTCTCCCGGACAGCTCCAGACGCGGCTACGCGCGGCTCTGCCGTTCACGCTCACGGCGGGGCAGGAGCGGGTGCTGGCCGAGATCCTGGCCGACATGGCGCGGCCCGGGCCGATGAACCGGTTGCTGCAGGGGGATGTCGGCTCGGGCAAGACGGTGGTAGCCGCACTCGCCATGCTTGCGGCGGTGGAAGCCGGTGCGCAGGCCGCCTACCTCGCGCCCACCGAGATCCTGGCCGCCCAACAGGCGCAGCTCTTCGCGCAGTGGTTCGGTCCCCTGGGCATTGAGAGCGCGCTCCTGCTGGGACGCACGCCGGCGGCGGAGCGGAGGCGTCTGCGAGCGGAGCTCGCGGCGGGGCGGGTCTCGGTCCTGGCGGGCACCCATGCCATCCTCAGCGAAGGAGTGGAGTTCTCCCGGCTGGGACTCGTGGTAGTGGACGAACAACACCGGTTCGGCGTCCTGCAGCGCCAGCAGCTACGCGACAAGGGCGAGCGGGGGGGGGCGCCGAGCGGTCTGTCGGCCCCCGGCACTCCCGCGGGAGCGGCCGGGGAGAGGCCCGTCAGCCCGCATTGTCTGGTGATGAGCGCCACGCCGATCCCGCGCACGCTGTCACTCACCCTCTACGGCGACCTGGATCTGTCGTTGCTCCGTGAAATGCCGGCGGGACGGATGCCGCCCCGGACCCGGCTTGTCGGGGAGAGGCAGCGGGAGTCGATGCTGGGCTGGATTGCCGGAAGGCTGCGCGCCGGGGAGCGGGCCTTCTTCGTCCATCCGCTGGTAGAGGAATCGGAGCTGATCGACTTGCGCGACGCCACGACCGCCGCCGAAACGCTCGCTCGCCATCCCGCATTCGCCGGGATCGAGGTGGGGCTGCTGCATGGAAGGATGAAGGGGCCGGAGAAGGACCGGGTCGTGCAGCAGTTCCGCGATGGAAAAACGCCGTGCCTGGTCACGACCACCGTGGTCGAAGTGGGCGTTGACATCCCGCGGGCCACCATCATGGTGATCGAGCACCCCGACCGATTCGGCCTCTCGCAGCTACATCAGCTGCGCGGGCGGATCGGCCGCGGAGGAGGAGAGTCGCACCTGTTCCTGATGGCCCCGGCGCGCGGTCCCGGCCAGGAACGGCTGCGCGTCCTGGTGCGCCACGCGGACGGCTTCCACGTCGCGGAAGAAGATCTCCGCCTGCGCGGCCCCGGTGATTTCCTCGGCACGGCCCAGCACGGACTCCCGCGCTTCCGCGTCGCCGATCTGGTGCGCGATTCCGCGCTGCCGGCCCGGGCCCGCGCCGAGGCCGAGCGGATCCTTGACTCCGACCCCGATCTGTCCCACCCCGAGCATGCCGAGCTGCGATCCCTGGTGCGGTACCTGTACGGAGCGCGGATGCGGCTCTATGAGGTAGGGTAGGGGGGCGGCCTCTCCCGGCGGGAGACGAGGCGTCACCCGCGCGTGAGCCCCGCGCGCAACGGCCGGCCTGCGCGGCCGCCCGGCGTTTTCGGCAGCCGGTTCCACCCGCCCGCCCGCGAGTCGGGGGGCGACGCTGCCGGAGCCGTCCGCAGATCTTCGCCACCCGCCAGGATCACGGCCGTGGCGTCGGCCGCAGGATCCAGCGGTGGCCGACGACCGCGATCTGGTCCGGTTGGAGGTCCCAGCCGTCGCCGTGGAATTCCACCACCCGGTCGGCGTAGGCGAGGACCGCTCGGCAGGACGGCTTCATGGATGTGGCGCCGGCGCGTCGGACGATCAGGAACAGCCCCGGTTCGAGTACCGTCCGGGCGGAATTGGACTCGCATACCACCAGGGCGCCGGCGGGGACGCGCTTCAGCACGCTCCCGAGGCCCTCTTCGATCCGGTCCCGCGACACGCGCAGCCACCAGACCCGTTGTGCCCCGGCGCGCAGCATGCGGGCGGTGTCCTTGCCGCCCTCGGCCCGGCTTTCCTCGACGATGCCGCAGGAACTCGGCGAGGAGGTGCGCTCTCCGCCACTCCCGCCCTCGAGGGCGTGGGCCCCCGCAGGCTCCCCGGCGATCGTGACCTTGATGCCGAACACCGGGTAGGTCGCGGCCTGCCTCCGGATGAGCTGGCAGGCGAACTCGGTCTTGCCGACGTTGCGATCGGCCGCGCCGATGATGAGCAGGTTCGGGCAGGAGATCACCCGGGCTCCCCCTTCGAAGATCGCGCCGCGCGAGGTCGAGGCCCCGTGGGTCGGGCCGCATCGCGCTCTTCGAAGATACCGCCTCCGCGGGCTTTGGATCGATCCTCGTGTGGACCGCAGCGGATCTGCTCACTGGATGAGGAGCGGGGTCTCTGGACTTCGGCTCGAACCGGGACTCGCGCCGCCCGCGGCGGACCCAGGCGCGTCCCCCGGCTCTTCCGTCCTTTGCGGCAATGACCGCTCACGGCTCGTCACATCGGAAGTCCTCAGCAGGTCGCGCAATCCCGCCGCCAGCACCCGATTCGCCTCAGGTTGAAAGTGCACTCCATCCTCGGCGTACAGCCGTTCCGGCGGAAGGCCGCTGGCGCGCAGCAGGGCGCGCCCGTCCAGAACCAGGAAGCGCTCCCGGCGAAAAGCCGCCAGTACGCTGTCGTAGTAGTCGGGCAGGATCCGCCGCCAGGGCGGCGGGGCCAGCTCGCGGCGGGACGGCAGCAACATGAAGACCGCCCGGGCGTGACGCGCGAGGGCCTCGTCGGCGAGCATGTGCATCAGGCGGCAGACCAGCGGCATTGCCACCAGGTTCCCGCTCCGGAGCCGGTGCAGATTCTGCGTTCGGATCGCGATGTGCCGGAGCCCGGCCGCGAGCGGAGTCAGCCCGAACCGTCGATACGACTCGAAGTTGTACAGACAGCCTTCGTCGACCCCGATGCTGTCGATCATCCTCGGGGATCGGAGCAGCGTCCGCCACTGATCGAGAGTCGGCACCGGGACAAGTCTGAGGTTCTCGCCCTCCTGAACAAAGCGAGGCTTGAAGTACGGCATGCGCTCCTGGCTGCGTTGGAGGAATGGCAGGTAGCGATTCGACAGTCCGACGCCGGGCTGGGCGGAAAGGCCCGCCACGACAACGTCGGCGCCGAACCGATGCAGATCCCCGGCGTAGGCAAGCACCATCTGGTCCAGAGAGTGCATCATGGTAGCGAAGTTGCCCGCTTCCGTCGTGGAGTCCTCACAGCAGGCGGAAATCGTCTCTGCCGTCTTCACGCCGAACCCGCCGTTGATCAGCGAGTTGCCCAGGAAGAGCAGACGCTGGGGGCGCCGCTTTTCCAGGTCGAGGGGATGGGTGGATCGAGAACCGACATCATCGATCTTCCAGTTGTCCTGTTCGCAACCCGGTCGGTTCCGCCATCCGATGAGCGGATCATAGGTGAGAAATGGTTGCCGATCCTCGAGGAAGCAGCGAGTTGCATGGCGAGCCTCCGCTCCCAGGTACCAGGAGAGCGCCACGTGTCGGGGCACGAAGGCCGGCAGGAGCAACACCGCCAGCGCCTCCAGGACGAGCCAGATCGGAAGCGCGAAGTAGAGGACCGGGGCCTCCGTCCGAAGGCGGGTGAGCAGCCGTTTCCGGTCTGCCGTCTTGACCTGTTCCTCGGCGCTCATCTCCAGGCCCTAGAACCGGAAGTAGACGAAGGGATTTGCCTGCGCGACACGGGCGTGAAACAGGAAGACGATCATCGCGACGTACCCTGCCGCCTGCACCGGCGCGGGGATCCGCTGCCGGACCTGGGGTCGATGCTCCAGGACCCAGCCGGCGACGTGGTCTCCCGGCAGGGCAAGCAGAGCCAACCAGGCGAGAGGCGGCAACGCCAGGGTCTGCGTACCTGTACCCAGGAGCAGGGCTGTCAGGTAGTCTCCGAAAACGCCGAGGTCGCCTGCGCGGAACAGCACCCAACTGAACCCCACTGCCACCTGGGTCGTGAGCCACGCCGCCAGGACGCCCGCCCACCGCGGGATTGCGGATCGGGAGCGGTGCGGCTCCCGCCGTCCCTGCCATACGCCGTAGGTCACCATGAAGAGGCCGTGCATCGCGCCCCAAGCGACGAACGTCCAGGCCGCGCCGTGCCACAGTCCGCAGAGTAGAAAGACCGCCAGAAGCGCCGCGTGGGAGCGAAGGCGCACCGCGAATCCGCCGGTCATGGGTACCCGCCTGGCCAGCGCCCACCAGACGTAATCCCGCAACCAGCGCGAGAGCGTGATGTGCCAGCGTCTCCAGAACTCGGCGATGTTCAAGGAAAGGTATGGGAACTTGAAGTTCTCCGGCAGCCGCAATCCGAGCAGCCGCGCCGTCCCGATGGCCATGCTCGAGTAGCCGGAAAAGTCCGCGTAGATCTGGACGGCGTAGCCGACGACCGCCAGCCCCAGTGTTACGGACGAGTAATGCGCCGGCGCCGTAAACACCGGGTCGACGAGGTGCTGGGCCAGGGTATCGGCCACGAAGAGCTTCTTGAACAACCCCGACAAGAGGCGCCGCAGCCCGATCTCCAGATGCGTGAAGTCAAACGTGGCGTCCCTCTCCAGTTGAGGGATGAGCTGCTTTGCGCGCGTGATCGGCCCCGCCACGATTTGCGGGAAGAAGGAAGCGAATGCGGCGAAGGCGAGCGGGGAGCGGGTGGGATTGGTCACGCCCCGGTGGATGTCCAGGCTGTAGGTGAGCAGCTGGAAGGTGTAGTAGGAGATACCCAGGGGCAGAGCGACGTTGCTCACGATCGGAGACAGCCGCCAGCCCATGGCTCCCGCCGCCGCAACAAGACTCTCCGCAAAGAAGCCATGGTACTTGAACCAGGCCAGCAGGCCGAGGCTTCCGACCAGGTTCGCTGCCAGCCAGGCCCGCCTCCCGTTGGCCGACCCAGAGCGGCTGATCTGCCGTCCGCACAGGTAAGCGAGCGCGGTGGACACCAGGAGCACCCAGATCAACCGGTGGTCCCAGAAGGCATAGAACAGGTAGTTCGCGGCGAGCAGGAGGATGAGCCGGCCTCGCCCACGGAGTAGCCAGTACCCGAGGAGCACCGGAACGAAAGCGGCCAGCAGAAGGGGCGAAGCGAGGGTCACCTGGATCTCCGGTTGAATCCGACACTCTGCGCTGCGAGCCACGAGTCAGCGTGGGTGGAGGTCAGGTGCGCGCGCCCCAACCCCCGCGGCGAACGGCCCCGATTATAGCACTGGTTGCCCGGACCGAAGCGGCCTTCGGCGGAAGTGCGGCACTGCTTCCCGGAGTCCATGCGGCGGCACCGATTGCCGGATGCGACGGCCCCCTGACCTTCTCGAATCGTTTGTAGTGCCTAAGGTTAGCTGGTAGGGTTGCCGATACTCGCATTGGCCGGGTATCTCATGCAAGACTGCCACGATGCGTGGCACTTTCGAACACGAGGATGAACCATGAAGTCGATGGTGGGACCGTTTCAGGTTCGGCTGCCCTGGCTGCCGATCCTCCTCATGGTCGCCTCGATCGGGGTCGGTTGCGGGGATGACTCTGTCTCCGACCGACCGGTGGTCCAACTCGAACCCGACAGCCTGGACTTCGGCGAGGTCGAGCTGGGTGATGCGGCCGAGCTCTCCTTCACGTTGCAGAACGGCGGAGGGGGCACGCTGGCGGGGAGGATGCGCGCCTCCTGTCCGGTCTTCACCGTGGTCTCCGGCACGGGTTCCTTCGCGCTGGGTTCCGGGGATGCGTGGGACGTGACAGTGCGTTTCGCGCCGGATTCGGCCGGGAGCGTCGTCTGCAGCATCACGACCGGCACGGATCCGTCCGGCACGGTGACCTGTGTCGGGATCGGAGTGAGCGTCCCCGTCGGAGCCTGCTGCTATGCGCTCGGCAACTGCGTGGTGACGGAGGAAGCGCAGTGCACCGGGACGTGGGGAATGTCCCAGCCCTGCGTGCCGAACCCTTGCCGCCAGCCGCGCGGAGCCTGCTGCGATCGAGAGGGGATCTGCTCGGTGACGGAAGCCGCGGAGTGCGAGGCCCCCAGCGCATGGCAGGGAGCGGGTACGACGTGCACTCCCGGCAGGTGCCCCGCGCCTCTGGGCGCCTGCTGCACCCCGGCGGGAACTTGCTCCATGACGGAACAGGCGGCCTGCGGGTCGGTGAGCTCCTGGTTGGGTGCGGACACGAACTGCTCACCGAATCCCTGTCCGCAACCGACCGGTGCCTGCTGCGATCCCAGCGGTGCCTGCACGGTGACGCTCCAGGCGGGGTGTGGCTCTCCAAACAGCTGGCAAGGTGCGAACACTCCCTGTGTGCCGAACCCCTGCCCGGCTCCGAACGGCGCGTGTTGCAGCACGGCAGGCATCTGCTCCGTGACGCCGCAGGCCGGGTGCCAGGATCCGGACACGTGGCAGGGGTACGGTTCCTCCTGCAATCCGAACCCCTGTCCGTTGATGGACGGCGCGTGCTGCGCCCCCAGCGGCATTTGCACGGTGATGGCCCCGGCCGGATGCGTGCCGCCCGACTCCTGGCAGGGTGTGGGCACGACGTGCTCACCGAATCCCTGCCCCGCGCCTTCCGGCGCCTGCTGCTCCCAGGCGGGCGTTTGCACGGCGACGATCCGGGCCGATTGCCCTTCTCTCTATGCGTGGCTGGGAGCAGGCACTACCTGCGTGCCGAATCCGTGTTCGCAGCCGACGGGCGCCTGCTGTGCTCCCGACGGGAGCTGCACCGCGACGCTGCAGGCGGCATGCGAGTCCCCAAACGTTTGGCAGGGCGCGGACATCTCGTGCGGCCTGCACCCCTGTCCGCAGCCGATCGGTGCGTGTTGCGCCGCGAGCGGATCATGTACCCAGACGACTCTTGCCGCCTGCGTCGCTCCCAGCACGTGGCCCGGTGCGGGCACCAGCTGCGAACCGAATCCGTGTCCGCAACCGACCGGCGCGTGCTGCGCGCCGACCGGCTCCTGTTCCGTGTCCCCCCAGGCCGCCTGCGCCTCCGGTCAGGCGTGGCTGGGCGCGGGCACGATCTGCAGCCCGAATCCGTGCCCGCAGCCGAACGGAGCCTGCTGCTCCACAGCCGGGACCTGCTCGGTGCGGACCCAGGCGGCCTGCGCCGCGCCGAGCGCCTGGCAGGGCGCGGAGACGATTTGCACACCGAACCCCTGTCCGCAGCCCACCGGGGCATGTTGCGGTCCGGCGGGCACGTGCACCGTGACGATGCAGGCGGATTGCGCGTCCCCGAGCACGTGGCAGGGAGGCGGTACCCTCTGCGCACCCAACCCCTGCCCGGTCCCGACGGGCGCTTGCTGCAGTTCGCTCGGTGTCTGTTCAGTGACGACCCAGGCTGCGTGTGCGGAGCCGAACACGTGGAGAGGCGCAGGCACCAGTTGCACGCCGAACCCCTGTCCGCAGCCGACGGGGGCGTGCTGCGCCCCGGCCGGCACCTGCATGGTGACCACCCAGGTCGGGTGCCTCTCTCCCAGCACCTGGAAGGGCGCGGGCACCTCCTGCTCGCCGAATCCGTGCCTGACGACCGGTGCGTGCTGCACCCCCGCCGGTGCTTGTTCGCTGGCCTTGCAGTCGGCATGCACGTCCCCGAACACCTGGCGGGGCGCCGGCACCACCTGTTCGCCGAACCCCTGTCCGCAGCCGACGGGGGCGTGCTGCGCCCCGGCCGGCACCTGCACCGTAACGACCCAGGCCGGGTGTCTGTCTCCAAGCACTTGGAAGGGCGCGGGCACGAACTGCTCGCCGAATCCGTGCCTGACGACCGGAGCGTGTTGCGCTCCGGCCGGCACCTGCATGGTGACGACCCAGTCTGCCTGCCTGTCTCCGAGCACTTGGCGGGGAGCCGGTACGGACTGCTCGCCCAATCCGTGCTCGCAGACGACCGGGGCGTGCTGTGCCCCGGCGGGCACCTGCACGGTGACCACGCACGCGGCGTGCACGGCGCCCAGCTCCTGGTCGGGTGCAGATACGGACTGCAGCCCCAGTCGCTGTTTCCTCTCGGACTTCGTGCTCGTGCAGCCGGGCACCTTCACGATGGGCAGCCCGGAGACGGAGCCGGGCCGGACCCCCGACGAGACGCAGCACACCGTGACCCTCACCGCCTCGGTGTACGTCTGCAAGCACGAGATCACGCAAGCGGAGTGGCAGTCGGTGATGGGCTGGAACGAGTCAGCGTTCTCGGGAAACGACCGCCCGGTGGAGCAAGTGACCTGGTTCGACGCGCTGCGGTTCTGCAATAACCTCTCCTCCCGCGACGGCTACAGCGCGGTCTATGTCCTCTCGAATCAGACCTACAGCGGAGTCCACGTCACGAACGCCACGGTGGACTGGGTTCTGGGCTCCGACGGCTACCGGCTTCCGCTCGAGGCCGAGTGGGAGTACGCTTGTCGGGCCGCGTCGAGCACCGCCTTCTGCAACGGAGGCATCACCGAACTCGCTTGCGGTGCGGATCCGAACCTGGCTGAGGTGGGGTGGTATTGCGGCAACTCCTCCGGCGCGCCCCATCTCACGGAAGGTCTGGATGCCAACGTCTGGGGGCTGAAGGACTTCCATGGCAACGTGCTGGAGTGGTGCTGGGACTGGTACGGCGCCTACCCGAGCGGTCCGGTGTCGAATCCGGTCGGACCGTCCACGGGATCCAAACGAGTGCAGCGGGGAGGCAGCTGGCTCAGTAACGCCAGCGATTGCCGCTCGGCGGTCCGGGCTTCCCGGGGTCCCGGCGAGCGCGACCACAGCATCGGTCTCCGAGTGGTGAAGCCGGGTCCCTGAGCGCGCCCGCGAGAGCGAAGTCGTCGCGGCTCAGGGAGGCACCTGTGGCCGGAGGGAGGAGACCGGCGCCGCGCGCTTCCCATGCCGCCGGCGCCTCGGGTCGCGATCCGGCCGGGGAGGAGATGTCGACATGCGCACGCGATTCGGATGGACGGCGGCCCTGCTCGCGGGGGCGATAATCGGACTTTCCGGTCCCGCCCAGGCGCGGCGGGAGAGCCCGGCGCCGAAGCAGGAATCGGCGGCGGGAATCTTCGAGCGGGTGCTCGCCGAGCGGGGGCTCGAAGCTGCGCAGGCTCGCCTGCGCGAGATCCTGGCCGACACCACGGATGCCTATGCTCTCGACGCCTTCGAGCTTCTGCGAGGCCTTCCGCTCCGGCTGAAGCAGCAAGGAAAGAAGACCGAGGCACTGGCGCTCATCGAGACTCTGGCGGATGCCTACGGTGACTCTCCTCGCTACTGGCCGGAACTGGCCGATGCCTATCTTCAGGCCGGGGACCGGGAGAAGGCGCGGGCAGCCCTCCAGAAGGCGGTGGCGCTCGATTCCAGCCGGGCCGACCTCGCTTGGACGCTGAGCCACCTGGAAGAGGTTATGTCGGTGATTGCCATCCAACTCGGCGCGGAGGGGAAGTACGCCGCCGGCCAGAACACCGGGCTGAGCGGCCCGTACCTGGGGCAGAAGCCGCCCGGAACGCGCCCGGAGGTCTTTGCTCCGGGAATCGTGAGCACGACGGCAAATGAATACTCCATCACCTTCACACCCGACGGCCGGGAGATCTACTTCTCCCGGGGCGGAATCGGCACGCTGGTCTGCCGCTGGACCGATGAGGGGTGGACGGCGCCCCAGGTCGTCTACCTGATCGACGAACAACACGTCACCGAGGAGGCGAGCGTCGCTCCGGACGGACGCCGGCTCTACTTCTGCGGACGGGAAAGCCTGCGGAGCGACCGGGAGATCTACCTCGCCGAACGCGCCGGGGCCGGTTGGGGAACACCGCGCAAGCTCTTCCCCGGCATGTACCCGACCGCCACCTCGAACGGTGTCCTCTACTACACCGCAACCGGGGGACGACCCGACTACGGCGTTCTGGTTCGTCGCCTCCCGGTCGCGGACGGCTTCGGCGAACCGGAGGTGCTTGTGGGAGGGATGAACTCGCCGGCTCCCGATGCGCATCCGTTCATTGCGCCGGACGAGACCTTCCTGCTCTTCGACACCTACCGGCAGCCGGGCGCGGGGATCTACATCAGCTTCCGCCGCGACGATGGATCCTGGAGCGAGATCGTCTCCCTCGGCGACCGCCTCGGGATTCCACCCGTCGGGCAGGCGATGCTGACTCCCGACGCGAAGTACCTGTTCTTCAGCATGTGCAACGACATGTACTGGGTCGATGCCGGCTTCCTGGAGGAGCTCAGGTCCCGGTGAGACCGGCCGGATCACGCCACCGCGGCGCTTGCAGACCGCTGCCGATCCGGCCCGCGGACCGACCGGCTGGGTCCTCCAGCGCCCCGCCGGTGGCCACTGGCTCCTGGTGCGCGCGGATTTCCGGCCGCACTTCGCCCGCGGCATGAGATCATCGAAGGGATGCTCCATCGATGCGGACGCGTCTCCGGATGGGCGTTTCTACTCCTGGCGCCCACCCTTCTCTCTCCGGTCGGAGCCGCCGGCGGGAGCGCGAACGCGTCGTCCGGAAGCCTGACGCACGCCTCGCTGCAGCGATACCGGAGTCACCCCGAGGTTCGGGCTCATCTGCGCCACTACCTCGGTCCGGGTCGTCGCAGTCTCGAGCGCTCGCTTTCCCGCGGCACGCCGTATCTGGCGATGATTCAGCAGCACCTGGTCCGGCACGGCCTGCCCGCCGAGCTGGCCTGGCTGCCGCTCATCGAGAGCGGCTTCTCCGTATCGGCAAAGAGCTCCGCGGGAGCGGTGGGCCTCTGGCAGTTCATGCCCGAAACGGCGCGGGACTACGGACTTCGCGTGGACCATCAGGTCGACGAGCGGCAGGATGCCGCCAAGGCAACCGCGGCGGCGGTCCGTCATCTGCGCGATCTCATCGATCGATTCGGCTCGGTGTTCGTCGCCGCGGCGGCCTATGACGCCGGGGCGGCCCGGGTGGGCCGGGGTCTGGGCCTCCTCGAGATCTCCCGAGCGCGGGACGAGGACTTCTTCCGTCTTTCCAGGGCGGCCCTGCTCTCGAAGGAAACCCGGGACTACGTGCCCAGGCTGATCGCGGCGGCCCTGATCGCCGGCAACCCCCGGCAGTATGGACTGCGCGTCGATGCGCCCGCAGAGCGGTCCTCGGGCCCGGCGGGGGGCAGTCGGCTGCGGCACCGGCCCGGTCCCGAGGCCGCGGGACCCCATCCGCGGGTGCGGGTCGAGCCGGAGGATACGATTGCCTCCCTGGCCGCGCGGCACGGCGTTACCGTGCGCGAGCTCTGCCGCGTGAACATGCTTCCGGCCGGGAGCGCCCTCCGGCCGGGGCGGGTCCTGTTCCTTCCTCGTCCGCCGACGAAACCGCCGCGCGCCGGCCACGCCAACTGAACCAGCCGCCGGGCAAGGAGTCTCCATGGCTCGCATCGATGAGTTCAACGAGTTCCGCGCGAGGATGAACGATCGGATCCTCGAGGCCGATCACCGCGCCATCCGGCGATTCTTCAGCGTCGACACCCTGACGTACGAAACCGGCGCCCTCGACCGGAAGACCAAGGAGATGCTCGGACTGGCCGCCTCGATGGTGCTGCGCTGCGACGACTGCATCACCTACCACTTGCTGCAGTGCAAGGACCTGGGGGTGACCGACGGCGAGCTCTACGACGTCTTCAGCGTTTCGCTGGTAGTCGGGGGGAGCATTGTCGTCCCGCATCTCCGCCGGGCGGTAGCGGTGCTGGAGGAGTGGCACGCCAAGCAGTAGGCGGGTCTCGGTATCCTCCCCGGCCTTGCTCCGCTCTCGGTGCTTCCCCTCGTCCGGGCCGCACATTCCAACTTGAGAACCCGGAGGCGCTCCCCCTATGCTGGGGCCGGCCGAGTCCAATGTCTGGCTCGCCGCGTGGAGCCATACCGCGTTGGCCTTCAAGAAGCGAGGGAAGCCGTGATGCGTCTAGCCCGGACCGCGGTTGCGACTTTGTTCCCGCTGATGCTCGCGCTCGGCACGTCGGCCGGCGCGCAGGAGATCACGAGCCAGGACTGCCTGGGATGCCACGAGGGTTCGGGCGGAGAGCCGGCGGAAGTAACGCCGGCGAGCCTGGCCGGCAGCCCTCATGAGGGCTTCGAGTGCCTGGATTGCCATGCCGGGATCCATGAGCTGCCCCACGCCGACACCGTGCCGCGGGTGGATTGTGCTGGTTGCCACTACGACGTCGCCTCAGTCTACACGACCCACGGCATGGGCACGGTGGGCCAGGACCCGAACGTGCCCGGTTGCGCTGACTGCCACGGGACCCATGCGATTCGGCCGGCGGAGGACCGCGAGTCGCGGGTCCATCCTCTGAACCTTCCGGCGACCTGCGGTACCTGCCACGAGGATGAGAATTTCACCGCCGCGCAGCACATCCGCTTCAAGCACCCGGTCAGGGTCTACAGCAACAGCGTGCACGGGCGAGCCGCCCTGGGCGGGACGTATGCGGCGGCGTCCTGCAACGACTGCCACTCCACGGCGGGAAGCGCCCATCGGATCCTCCCCCCGGGCGATGTGCAATCACCCATCAACCACTTCAACATTGCCGCCACCTGCGGCAAGTGCCACAAGTACATTGAGCAGGATTACCGGGAAGGGATTCACGGCGAATTGACCGCGCGGGGCCAGGTCGAGTCGCCGATCTGCACGACCTGCCACGGGGAACACAACATCCTGCCCACCGACGATCCCCGCTCGCCCGTCAGTTCCAGTCGCCTGGCCGAGGCGACCTGTTCACCGTGCCACGAGTCGGCCTTCCTGAACGAGAAGTACGAGTTGCCGACCGGCCGCCTGCAGTCCTTCCAGGACTCCTATCACGGGCTCAAGAGCAAGGCCGGCGACGCCACGGTCGCAAACTGCGCCTCCTGCCACGGCGCGCACCGCATCCTGCCGGCATCGGACTCGACTTCGACGATCAATCCGATGAACCTCCAGAAGACGTGCGGGGGCTGCCATCCGCAGATCACCGCCGGGATCGCGCAAACGCCGATTCACGCGGCCAGCACGGGGCTGCATACGGGAGTCGCCGGCGTGGTCCGGAAGATCTACGTGATCGCAATCATCCTGATCATCGGCACGATGGTCATCCACTGGCTGATCGATCTGCGCCACCAGATCTCCAAGGTGATGCGGGAAGAGAAGAGCGTGCGGCGGATGGAGCCCGACGAGGTCGTGCAGCACTTCATCCTCGCGCTGTCGTTCACCGTGCTGGTGATCACCGGCTTCTCGCTGCGCTTCTATGATGCCTGGTGGTCGAAGTGGATCTTCAGCTGGGAGGGGGGCTACAACTTCCGCGGGACCGTCCATCGCTTCGCGGGCGTGATCCTGCTGCTGGCCTCGCTCTGGCACCTCTTCTTCCTCGCGACGGCCCGCGGCCGCCGGTTCCTCAAGGACATCTGGCCACGGGTGGAGGACTTCCATCACTTCTGGCAGACCAGCGCCCACAACCTGGGGCTGCGCCGGGATCATCCTCGCTTCGGTCGGTTCTCCTACGTGGAGAAGGCGGAGTACTGGGCATTGGTCTGGGGAACGATGGTGATGGGCGTCACGGGGTTGCTGCTCTGGTTCGACAACCTCTTCATCAACTGGCTGCCCAAGGGTTTCCTGGATGTCATGCTGGTTGTCCACTACTACGAGGCCTGGCTGGCCTTTCTCGCCGTCCTGATCTGGCACATGTACTCCACCGTCTTCAGCCCCAAGGTCTACCCCATGAACCCCTCCTGGTTGACCGGGCTCATGCCGCAGAAGCAGTTCGAAGCCGAGCACCCGGGGGCCGCGGCGGCTGGGCTGGCCGGGAGAGGCGATGAATCGCGGGCGTCGGCCGGCCAGGAGGCGCACGGCGTAAACGCGCCCTGAGCCGCGGGACGGCCCGGAGGCGCGCGGCGTAGACGCACCCTGGGCCGTGGGACGCGGGGGCGCACGCCGCAATCAACGCCGGGGCCGCGCCCACCGCGCCTCTCCTCTTTTGGTTCGCCCTCAAAGCCGGCCGATCGGCGCTCCGCTCGCGGTCGACTGGGTTCCTCAGCACCCTGCCAGCCCGCGGCGCGAGCTCTTGCCGCCGCGTCGGGCCGGCGGGCGGGCATGAAGCGATCGGCTTCCCGATGCGGGCCGCCGACCGGGCGCCGCTACCGAGTCGATCAACGGAGGTCCCGCAGCTCAGTGCGTGTATCTCATTTTCTGATAAGGAAATAGGGTCCCTTGGCGGACCGGCCGGAATGTCTGCCGGGACTCATTCCTCGTTGCGCGCGCAAACGGGGCCGTTCCCGGCGCCAGTCTCGATCGGCTCGGTGCGTTCCTCCTCATCCTGCGCGGACGGGCCGCCGCGAATCGGCCGCGCCAGCCCAGCCCCAACGACACCGCGGTCAAGCAATTCCGTCCGGCGGTCGATACCTCTTCAGGAGTGGCGTGTTGCCGCGCCTCGCCGCGTATTCTGCAGCGGGCGGGCGGTGATGCGATCGGATCTCGGGCCCCGGTCTCGGGCGCCCCGGAGGCAGCATGGTCCTGGTGAGTTACTCAGGTCGCGAAATCAACGCCAAGCTCGTCTATTACGGCCCGGGTCTGAGCGGCAAGACCACCAACCTGGAGTACATCTACAGCTCCATCCCTCAGGGGCAACGCGGGAAGATGGTTTCCATGAAGACGAAGACCGAGCGGACGCTCTTCTTCGACTTCCTGCCGGTTCACCTCGGAGAGCTGTCGGGATTCAAGACCCGGTTCCTGCTCTATACCGTTCCGGGGCAGGTCTACTACAACGCGACCCGAAAGCTGGTGTTGAAGGGAGTCGATGCGGTCGTCTTCGTGGCCGACTCCAAACGCGGCAAGATGGATGAGAATGTGGAGAGTCTGGAGAACCTGAAGGAGAACCTGAAGGATCTCGGCCTCTCCCTGGACAAGCTTCCATGGGTGATTCAGTATAACAAGCGCGATCTTGCCGATGTCTACGCGGTGGAGGAACTGGAGGCGGTGCTCAACCCGGGCCGTGCTCCGGCGTACCAAGGCGTGGCGAGCGCCGGCACAGGTGTCGTCGAGACCTTCAAGGGGATCTCACGTCTGTTGCTGCGGAAGCTGGCCAAGGATGTCGGTGTTCCGGTTGTCGGATCTACGGTGGACGCGGGAGAGTCCCCCGCCTCGGTCTCCATGCCGACCGCCGGGTCCGCGGCCGCGGCGGCTCAGGCCGTCTCGGACGATCCCGCCTGGGCGTCTCCTGCTCCCTCCAAGGTCCGGACCCCGCCGATCGGGGACGTCCCGATCGCGGTGGTCGCCCCCGCTTCGCCGTGGAGCGCGGACCGGGCGGCTGATGCCGTCGCCCGCACCCCGGAGACGGTGCCGCGCGGGGAAGCCGAGATGCCGGTCCCGGAGCTCGACCACGTGGCGACGGTCACGAACACGGGTTGGCAGCTACCGCCGGTCGCGGAGCCAGTCCGCATTCCGCCGCCCTCCGCTGACTCGGTCGAGGAGTGGACTGCCCGGCGCGACGGGGATGAATCGGCCGATCGGCATGTTTCTGTAGGCGAGCGGTTGCGCCGCTGGCTGGCCCGCGCTCCCGAGCCCGAAGACGCGAGCGAGGACCGCATGGTCCAAGGGTTGGCCCCGACCCACGCGCGGCCTCCTCTGAGCCCACCGGTTGCGCCCCCCGCGCCGCCACCACAGCCGGCCCAGCTTCTCCAGCCGCCCGCGGCTCTGCCGTCGGCCCCGCCTCTGCAGCCGTCCGTGCCTCTGCCATCGGGCCCGGCTCCGCAGCCGGCATCGTCTTCGCCGCCGGCACCCGAGCCGTTCCAGCCGCTCGCCGAGATGGTGATCATGGACCGATCGCCGGCGCGGACCGACGAGGCGACGGAGTGGAACGCCAGGACAAAGCCGCCGGCGGAGCCGGAGTGGGGTCTCCGAGACACGCATGATCGGGTCCTGGACCTGACCCCGCCGTCGTCGGGGGCGGCGACAGGCCGGGCCTCGGTACCCGGAGCTCCTCTGGAAGAGGCGGTCCCGACGCAGGAGGTGCTCGCTTCGGCCGCCACGCCGCCTCCGGCCGTCGCCGAGCCGTATGCGGCTTCCGGCCCGACGACCACGCCGCCTCCGGCCGTCGCCGAGTCGTGGGTGGCGTCTGGCCCGATTCAAGCTCCATCGACCGCAAGCGTGGCTCCGGACACCGTGCGGGAGTCCGAATCGGTCCTCCGGCCGATGCCCGAGATCGAGCAGCCCGGGCTGGGGGCGCCGCGGGCGCAGACTCCGGAGCGCGGCACTCCGCCGGCCGGTCGTCGCCGCCGGCCGCGGGAGATCGTCGTGCCGCTGGAGTTGGGTCCGGAGGACCTAGCCGACGGAGTGGTCCTGAAGGTGATCGTCCGCAAACAAGAGGTGGTCGACGACCTGGAGGACGGGGAAGACCGCTACGCCGCGTGATTACCGGCCCTTTGCCCGATCGTCGCGAGCCGGAGCCTCCGGTTTCTCCGCGTGCGCCTCGAGCACGATTCCCCCTCCGCGTATCTGGTCCCGGTCCACGATCACGAAGCGCGCGGTCTCCACGATCTCGCCGATCACGTCGCAGGCCAGCGGGCCGGCGAGCTCGAGGGCGCACTCGGCAACCTCACTGGTCTGAACCGACTCCGCGCCGGTGCGAGGCCTGAGCTCGGCTTCATCCATCACGTGCAGGATCGCGGTCAGGGTGAAGCGCACCCGCCCGGTGGCGAGCTTCAGCAGGTAGCTTGCCCCGAGCTGCATGGGCTCTGGATCGAGCCAGAAGATGCTGGCGCGCAGGCGCCGGGCCACGCGGGGGGCAGGATCGCCGGGGTGGGTGGCGATCTCGCCGCGGAGCACGTCGATCGGGTCGATGAGGGTGAGGCCGGTGGATCGGCCCGCGCAGACCGTGTCGGGAGGAGTGCCGCCGTACACCTCGATCGTGGCCACGCGGCTCCGCTGCCCGGAGGGGAGGAAGAGCAGCTCATCTCCGCGCCGCAGGCTCCCCGCCGCGACCCTTCCGGCGATGATCCGCGGCGACGGCCCTCCGTCGGCGCCGAATCGATACACGGCTTGCACGGGCAGGCGCAAGGGCAGCTCGGCGGGGCTCACCTTTCGCTCCAGGCCGTCGAGCATCGCGAGCAGGGTCGGCCCGCGGTACCACGGCATGCGATCCGTGCCGATCGCAATGTTGTCCCCCTCCGTTGCGCTCACCGGAATGAAAGCGCGCGGCGCGATGCCGATTCCACCCAGGAACTCCTTCGCGTCACCGCACACGGAGTGGTAGCGAGCCTCGCCATAGGCGACCTGGTCCATCTTGTTGACCAGCACCACCACGTTGGTGAGCCCCAGCTGCCAGAGGAGGTGGCTGTGGCGCCGGGTGTTCTCGCGGACCCCTTCCCGGGCCTCGACGACCAGCACCGCGACATCCGCGCGCGCGGCTCCGGTGACCATGTTCCGGATGAAGGTCGCGTGGCCCGGCGCGTCCATGATGAGAAACGTGCGCCGGGCCGACTGGAGGAACACACGCGCGGTCTCGATCGTGATCCCCTGGGCCTTTTCCTCCCGCAGCGCATCGACCAGACGGGCGTACTCGAGCGGGCGGCGCTGCCGGGCGCAGTCGGCCGAGACCTGCTCCAGCCTGCCGGAAGGCAAGGATCCGGTCTCGGCCAGCAGGCGGCCGACGATCGTGCTCTTGCCATGATCGACGTGACCGACCATGGCGATGGTCAGTCTGCGCCCATCCGGAGGATCATCCCTCACATGTACCCTTCCCGGCGCAGCGTCTCCAGGCCGCCGCCATCGTCCTGATCCTGGGCCCGGCCGGAACGTTCGGCCACGCGGCGAAACTGTCCGACGCTCAGCTCGGCGATGATCTCGGCGACCGTGGCGGCGTGGGAAGCCACGCGCGTGGTGCACGGCGCGCACCCCAGGGAACGGTAGCGGAGTCCATCGCCGTGATCGTAGTAGAGTGACACGGTTGGGATCTTCTCCCGCTCGATGTACCGCCAGACATCCACCTCCGTCCAGTCCAGCAGGGGATGGACCCGGACATGGGCGCCGGGCGGGAACTCGGTGTTGAACTGATCCCAGAACTCGGGCGGCTGATCGGCCACATTCCACTCGTTGTGCCGATCGCGCAGCGAGAAGTAGCGCTCCTTGGACCGCGATCCCTCCTCGTCGGCGCGGATGCCCAGAATCAGCCCGGTGAACGTCTCGGTGGACCGGTCCGGCACGTACCGGTCCTCCTGGTGATCGAATCGCAGACGCGGCGCGCCGGGACGCAGCGCCAGCTCCAGGGCCAGCGTCTTGAGCGTCCGGCAGCAGGTCAGGCGGTCCGCGTTTCCGTCCGGGAAGGTGGCTCGGGCCGCCAGCGCCTCCCGGTTGATTCCCAGGATCATGTCCAGGCGCCAGCTTCGCACCATGCGGTCCCGGTAGGCGATCATCTCCGGGATCTTGTAGGTGGTGTCGATATGGATCAGCGGAAACGGGATCGTGCCAAAGAACGCCTTGCGGACCAGCCAGAGCAGGACGGTGCTGTCCTTGCCCATGGACCACAACATCGCCAGCCGTCGGCAGCCCGCGTACGCTTCGCGTAGGAGGAAGAGGCTCGTCTCCTCGAGTTCTTCCAGATGCCGGGACGCGGTCCCCTCTTGCGGCGAACGGCTCATTCGCCCAGCGACCTGCTCAACCTGTCGGAGCGATTCCGCGGGATTGCGGGGCGAGCGGGGCCCAGGATTCCCGCCCGTTCCAGGTGCGAGACGACCCGGTGGACGCAGGCGGATGCCGACTCGCGATCTGTCCGGAGGGTGATCTCCGCGGCTCCGGGGGGCTCATAGGGGGCGTCGATGCCGGTGAACTGCGGCAGCAGCCCCTGACGGGCGCGCGCATACAGCCCCTTGGGATCGCGGCTCTCGCAAACCTCCAGGGGGCATTCCACGAAGACTTCGATGAACCTGCCCGCAGGCACGACCGCCCGCGCGGCTTGTCGATCGGCGGCGTAGGGGCTGATGAATGCGGCCAGCACGATCAGGCCGGCATCGCACATCAGGGCGGCCACTTCGCCGGCGCGGCGGATGTTCTCCCGCCGCGCCTCCTCGGAAAACCCGAGGTCACGGTTCAATCCGGTCCGCAACCGGTCACCGTCGAGCAGATAGGTGAGGGCCCCGTAGGTCCGGTTGAGTTCAGACTCGACGCCTTCGGCGATCGTGGTCTTTCCGCTCGCGGGCAGCCCGGTGAACCAGAGAACCGCCGGCTCGTGCGGCAGAAGGGCGCGGCGCTCCGCAGGGCCGATCGAGCTGCGAGCATCAGGGCTGGACATGACGCGGCTCCCAAACACGGCCACCGTCCCGAATCGATGGCGCTCCGGTCCCCCGGTGACATAGAACGATCCCGCCCGCAGCCAGGCGTGGGCTTCGAGCTCGCTGCGCGCTTTGAACGCCGCGCCCAGATACAGCGTGCTGGCGATCCCTCGGCGTTCCAGCAGACGCTTGGCGGCAATGGCGCTCGGGAAGCAGTTGCTCTTCCACGGAGTGTACCGGCTGGCCGTCCGGACCGCCCAGGCGATCCGACGGACCTCGGCAAGATGCCGGGCCGGAAGTCCGGACGCGGACTCTCTTCCCTCGGGACCCAGATGCCGCGTCAGCCGGGCAAAGGGAATCGCATCAATCGCCAGTCGGGAGAGGCCGAGCCACGCCGTCGCCTGCAGGAAGAGCCATTGGTCGGGTGCCGGGAGGCGCAGGAAGCTTCGCACCCCGCGCAACCAACGTCTCATTGACTCGGACCCGATTGGGGATCGCCCGATACGAGAATCAGGTTCTTGGCCCGAAGCTGCGCCAGAAACGCCAGCACCTCGCGCCGGCAGACGTCGGGATCGACCGTGAAGCGCAACTGCAAGGCGTCACACAGCTCGATGACGCGGAGTGGCTGGTCCAGATTGTCCCAGATGCGTTTGGCCACGCCTTCCATGCCGAAGTAGGCGCCGCACTCGGTATTGAGCAAGACCATCTCGTGATCGGAGAGCGCGGAGGTCAAGAGGTCCTGGCGGCGCGAGACCACACTCTCGAGCGTGATGGACCCCGGGTCGCTCGTCATGAGGACAGCCCCTTCTTCATACTCCTGCCTCCCGTGAGGGTGGAGGTTGACATGCGACGATGTCGCAATTAGTGCGATGGTCCAATGCCGGCAAGGGTTACGAAGCGCCTTGACACCCGTCTGTGCGCGCGTATTTTAGCACCAGGGTTTCCGGCCGTCCCAGTGCATTCGGTCGTGTGGGCGCACGGATGAGTGCCCCGCGGCGGGAAAGGAGAAGACGCAATGGAGAATCGAGCCCAGGTTCCGCTGCGGACACCTGTCGATGGAAATGCGCCATTCGCGCCCGGCTCCCTGGAATGCGAAGTCTGGTCGACGCCGGTCCTGATCTGCCTGAACGCGGCCGCGGGAACGGACGTCAAGGGGCCTCCGGCGGGCGAGACCACCGGGACCTCCATGTTCAACATCTCATAGCCGCCGCGACGCCGCGTCTTGCCGGCCCGGTCCGGGTCGGCCGTCACCATCCGCGCCCCCGGGACCTCCGGGGGCGCGGTCATTTGCGGGCGATCCCTCACGTGCGGGCAACGGCCGCGGCGAACGCCAGGCAGACCGCGCGCTGGAGGGGCGCGCGCTTCCGGAAGAGCCGGCGCCGGAGGCGCAGGCCGTCGGGGCTGCCGGGAGAAGGGCCGACTCCTTCCGCCGCCAGAACCTCGGCCAGACGGGCGACATCCACGAACGGATTGTCCGCGCGGGCCAGGATCGCGGTCCGCACCAACCCGGCCGCGTCCTCTCGAGCCTGCCGGTGCGCCTCGGCCATGGCCAGGTCCTCCTTGACCGCGTGCCAGCGCACGCGGTCCGGCAGGATTCCGGCCATCGCGGTTCGATAGAGGTAGCGGCGCCAGCCGTCCCGGTAGAAGAGGTCTCCCGGAATGCTCAGCGCGAACTCCACCACGCGTTGATCGAGCAGCGGGTAGGCGTAGGTGAGGCCGAGCGTGAACCCGTGCGCCGCCCACGACTCCATCCGATAGCTCAGATGTCCATGCTGCAGCAGCGTGATCTGGTTTCGTCTCACGCCGGGACGCTCGCGCAGATCGGTCTGGGTGAGAGGCTCCACATCGAACAGGGTGGCGGCGAACTCAGGACGCAGCATCGCGGGCAGCGGCAGGGGACCGGGAGAGTCGTCCGGCCGGAGGCGATGCCAGATGGCCGTGGGCAGCAGCGGCAGCACGGCCCCGCCGATCGCGTGCCTCCACACGCTGCCGCCTTGCCGGAGCCTCCGCCGGGCGAGCTCGCGCCGCAGCGTGATCCATCGCCCCCTCCGCAGCAGCTCCGGAAGGTAGCCGCGGCCGCCGAAGGCGAGCAGCTCGTCACCGCCCCAGCCCGAGACCAGAGTGCGGATGCCCAGGCCGGCGGCCTGCTCGCTGGCGACCAGCTCCGCGCGAAGCGCGGCCGTCGGCTGGACCGTGATGTCGCGCCGCGTGTGGGCCAGCAGGTGACTCGAAGTCAGGACGGTGTAGCGCACGGGGAAGCCTTCCGCCCGCCGCACCGCTTCCACCAGGATTCGTTCATCGTGGGGCGGCGGTCCGTCCGGGTCCACGGGCGGCGGCGCCCAGGAAAACCCGGTGATTCCGCTCCCGTGTGCTCGCCGCTCGCGATGCGCAAGCACCGCCAGACTGGATGAATCGAGACCGCCACTGACGTGGGCGCCCACCGGGAATGGGCGATCCACCCGGCAGGACACCGCGGCGGTGAGAAGCGAGAGGAGCTCCTCCACATACGCGGCTTCCCGGGGATGGCGCCGCTCGGGGATCCGGTCCGGCCGCCAGTAGGCCCACCCGCGCAGGCCGTCTCGGTCCACCGTCAGGCAGTGGGCCGGAGGGAGTTTGTGGATCTCCTGGTAGAACGTCTCGGCCGGATGCTGGAACTGGCCGGCCGGGGTTTGCAGATAGGCGAGCAGGTAGGCCCGGTTGAGCGTTCGCGGCACCGCGGGGTGGGCCACGATCGCCCGCAGGTCGCCGGCGCAGATGAATCGCCCTGCTCCCGGCGCGTGGCAGTAGTAGAAGGGACGGGTGCCGGCAAGATCCCGGGCGCAGAACAGACGCTCCGCGTCCTCGTCCCAGATGGCAAACGCGAAGTCACCCCGCAGGTGCTCCACGCAGGCCGCGCTCCAGCGCCGGTACGCGCGCAGGATCAGACCGGCGTCGTCCAGCGATTCCCGCTCCTCGGGTCCGATCTCGAGCGCGGCGCACAGCTCGCCTCGGTTGTCGAGCCGGACGTCGGCGGCGATGGTCCAGCGGCCCAGACGCGGAAGCAGCGGGCGCACTTCGGCGCCTCCTCGACGCTCGCTTCCGACGTGTGCGGCCAGGGTGCAGCGGGTCCGCGCGCCCGGCAGGCTGCGGCGATCTTCCTCATCCCAAGGGCAGTCGGCCATCGCCGCCATCATCCGGTCGACCGCCCGGGATTCCGCGTCCGGAACCGCGCCTCCGGTCGGGACGGGGCCGTCCCCGGGGGCGACCGATCCGTAGATCATCCTCATGGCGAGCCCTCGCCGGCGCGCAGATCGACCCCCTCGGCCGGCCCGGCCGCTGAAGCACTCATCCCGTTGCTTTCCGGACGCCCATCCGTTGACTGAGTCCTCCCGCCGCCGGCTGGCCTCCTTGCGACACGGATCCGCGAGGCCCGACCGGTTCGCGCCGTGGATTCTTGTTAGAACCGGGGATCGCCGTCTTCGTTGAGATATCCGAAACGCCGCATGACGTCATGGTGATTGGCCAGGAGCCTCGCCGCCAGCGCCGGTGCCATGGCTTCGCGCCACGATCCGCTCGTTCCGCGGCGAAAGAACGATTGCGCCAGCGGCAACTTCTCGACGAACCCGTGCTCGGCCTCCTGGCGCTGCAACCGGTCGAACCGCGAGAAGTCCACGGCGCGCGCGATCTGATCCGCATCCTCGGCCAGCCCGCAGAAACGCACCACCCCGGCGAAGACCGCCGCGGGATCCGCCCACAGGTCCTCGTAGCGCACGAGGTGGAGCCTCAGCCCCGACTCGTCCACCCAACTGGTGACGTGCCCGCTCCAGGAGAGCAGGCGCTGACGCAACTGGCGGTGCAGCCGCTCCGGGTTCTGCACGAAGGCCGCCTCCGGATCCGCCATCATCTCCACCACGCGCTCCACGTCCGCGGCGGTGTGGTGGGCGAGCGACACCGCGACGTCGAGGGGGTTGCGCAGCAGATAGACCACCCCGGCGGTGGCGGCCGGGGAGATGAGAGGGCCGCCATCCCGGGTGCGGGTGAAGGCGTCGTGAACCTTGATGAAGAGCGGCCCCACGGCCTGTCGCGACATCTGTTCGTAGACCCGCGGGCGGTAGCGATCGATCTCGTCCGGAGTCAGGTCCGAGGCCTCGATGCCCACGTGGTCGTCGAACACCTGGCGGGCGCTGGCGATCGGCCCGCTGTCCAGGCTGTTGATATCCGCCGGTTGGTCGGCGCGGCGCAGGTAGTTGGTGAGGAGGATCCTCATCCAGGTGTTTCCCGACTTCGGGTAGGACGCCAACCAGAAGATCCTGCCCATCCTAGCCTCGCGCCAGATCCCGCTCGACCAGATCGGCCAGCTCCTGGAGACGGTACGGGTGGGTGGGTCGCGTGATTCGAGTCACTCCCGTTTGTCGGGCCACCGCGGTGATCAGGTCGAAGTGGACTGCGCGCATCTGCAGACCGTCGAGGAACTGCCGGCGATAGGTATTGTGCAGCAGGATGCCGACCGTGTGGATGCGCGGCTGCGGTTCGAGTGCGAGGCGGTCGGAGGGAACCGGCTCCAGCAGGTAGATGCCGCGCAGGGGGGCCGGTTGCGCCCAGTATGCCTCTTCCACGTGGCGCTCGTACTTCTGAAGCCCGGGTCGCGTCCGCGTCAGGTGGTCGACGCTCTGTTCCAGCACTCGGGCGGCATCGGCCCAGAGGCGGGTCCGCGGGTAGCCCGGCAGGACGAGCGGCTGCTCCGTTGCATCCAGCGTCAGCGCACAGACATCGTCTGTCATCATCGTGTGTCCCCGGCGCAGCAACTCCCCCAGCAGAGTGCTCTTCCCGCATCCCGAGGGTCCGGCGAACAGGACGGCCCCGGACTCGGTGTGAATCGCGCTGGAGTGGAGCACCAGCAACCCGCGCTGGTGCAGCAGGGCGCCGAAGCACGAACCGAGGAGGAACACGCGCACGTCGCCTTCGCGGCCGGCTGCCACCGGCTCGACCACGATCTCGTTACCGTCCTGCACGAGGTATCGGGCCACCTCATCCAGGGAGAGCAGGAACTGGCGGGATGTGGCTTGGTAGAGTACTCCCCTTCCGGTGGCGCCCTCCAGCTCCCTGGGCACGGTCCCGTAGCGAATGATCAGGTCGGGGGTGCCGGTGGGTTGGAGGCAGGCCCGAAACTCGGGGATCGGGAAGTCGGCGCGAATCGTGAGCTCGTACGCTTGGTAGAAGTGCATCTCGTGGAGCGATCCTTCGCAGGGTGTTCGAAAACCCGGGCGACTGCGGTCGGTGCGGCGATCGGGCGCGTGGCGACGGGGCATCCCGAGCCACACGCCGGAAGGGAGTATAGGGGGTCTCGCGCGAGACGCAAGAGGCCGCGGGCCGGACCGGCCGTTGAGTCGCACCGCGCGACCCGGGCGGACACGGCCCTCGCGTCCGCCTCGCGCCGGGGAGAACGCGGAGAGATCCCCCCGATTCCTCCCTTGCTCCGTTGAACCACTGCGGTATCTTCCAGCAGGGTTTCCGGATCGGCCTCGTGCGAAGGGAGGTTCGCCATGCTTCGAATGCTTCGCCGCCTGCGTTCGCCATCGGTGTTGCTCGCCCCTCTTCTCCTCCTGGCGATTTTCGCAGGTTGCGGGGGGCAGAAGGCGCAGGAGGCCGGGGGCCAGGGAACCGGGCGTCAGGACCTTGCCGCCTCGGGTCGGGAGGAGGGGAGGACGGCGGACGGCGCCTCGGGCGGCGGCGTCTCGGGAACGGACCGGCCGGTGATCGGCGTCTCGCTGTTGACGCGCACGCACCCTTTCTACCAGGAGCTCGAGGCCGGCCTCGCCGCGGCCGCCGCCGAGCGCGGCTACCAGCTGCTGGTCCAGGCGGGGGAGTTCGACGTGGCCCGGCAGAAGGACCAGCTGGAGAACTTTATCGTGCGCCGCGTCACCGCCATCGTGGTCTGCCCCTGTGACTCGCGCTCCATCGGCACCTCGGTCAGCGCGGCGAACGCCGCCGGCATTCCGGTTTTCACCGCGGACATCGCGGTGCTGGCGGAGGGACCGAAGATTGTCTGTCACGTCGCGTCGGACAACGTGGCGGGAGGACGCCTGGCGGCGCAGGCGCTATCGTCGGTCCTGGGCGGACGAGGAAAGGTTGCCATCATCGATCATCCCGAAGTGGAGTCGGTGATCCAGCGGGTGAAAGGATTCGAGGAGGAGCTGCAGCGGCATCCGGAGATGGCGCTGGTGGCCAGGCTCTCGGGCCGGGGTGTGAAGGACGGCGCCTTCCGCACCGCCGAGGACATCCTCCAATCGCACCCGGACCTCGACGGCTTCTTCGGCATCAACGACGACTCGGCCCTCGGCGCCCTCGCCGCGGTGGAGAAGGCGGGGCGCGCCGGCCGCGTGAAGATCGTGGGCTTCGACGCCGTTCCGGAAGCGCGGCAGGCGATCGACCAGGGACAGGTGTACGCCGACGTGGTGCAGCAACCGCGGCTGATCGGCAGCCAGACCGTGGCGGCGATTGCAGACTACCTGGCGGGCAAGCCGGTCCCGCCGTCGATCCTCATCCCCTGCGAGCTGTACACGAAGAAATGATACCCGTGCTGCGCCTGGCCGGGCTGGGGAAACGCTTCCCCGGCGTTCGGGCGCTGAGCGGCGCCTCCCTCGAAGTGCGCCCCGGAGAGGTGCACGGTCTCGTGGGCGAGAACGGCGCGGGAAAGAGCACCCTGGTAAAGGTGGTGACCGGGGCGCATCGCCCGGATTGCGGTCTGGTGGAGCTGTGCGGGTCTGCGCTGCCGCTCGGCGATCCGGTGCGGGTGCGCCACGCGGGGGTGGCGGCCGTCTACCAGGAGTTCTCTCTCGCCCCCTCGCTCACGGTGCGCGAGAACCTCTTTCTCGGCTGCGAGCCGACGCGACTCGGCCTGGTGGACACCCGGTCGGAGCGGCGGCGGGCGCGGGAGGCGCTCTCCCGGCTGGGCGTGGAACTGGACCTGGATGTGCCGGTGAGGGCGCTGTCGGTCGCGTCGCGGCAGCTGGTGGAAATCGCACGCGCCATGCTTGGCGAAGCCCGGCTGCTCATCCTGGATGAACCCACGGCGGCGCTGACGCCGCGGGAGGCCGATCGTCTGCTGGAACTTCTGGGCGAGTTGAAGTCGCGCGGATTGGGACTGCTCTTCGTCTCACACCGGCTCGACGAGGTGGTGCGGACCTGCGACCGGGTGACGATCATGCGCGATGGCCGAACCCTCGGAACCTGGCCGATCGGGGAACTCGACCGGTCACGACTGATCGAGCGGATGGTGGGGCGCGCGCTTGGCGATGAGTACCCGCGTTCCGACCGGAAGCCCGGAGCTGCGTTGCTCGAGGTGCGGGGACTCAGAAGCGGGCGCGTGCGGGATGTCTCCTTCACGGTGGCGGCCGGGGAGATCCTGGGAATTGCCGGCCTGGCGGGAGCCGGGCGCACGGAGACGGCTCGGCTCATCTTCGGCGCCGATCGGCCCACCGCGGGGGAGATCCGGCTCGATGGGCGCGAGCTACGCCTGCGTTCGCCGCGCGAGGCGATCGAGCACGGCATCTGTCTGCTCACCGAGGACCGTCAATCCCAGGGGCTCTGTCTCGGGCTCTCTTCCCGGGACAACTTCGCCCTGCCGAATCTGGATCACTGGTCCCGCCGGGGATGGATCGACCGCACGCGCGAGACGGAGGCGTTCTCGCGACAGGTGGAGAGCCTCGGCATCCGGCTGTCCGGACCGGAGCAGCCGGCGCGGGACCTTTCCGGAGGAAATCAGCAGAAACTTCTCGTGGCGCGGTGGCTGGAACGCGACGCCCGGGTCCTCATCTTCGATGAACCGACTCGCGGCATCGACGTCGGCGCGCGGCACGAAATGTATCTCCTGCTGCACCGTCTGGCGGCGCGCGGCAAGGCGGTGGTGATGATCTCCTCCGACTTCCCGGAGCTTCTGGGCATGAGCGACCGGGTTCTCGTTCTGTGCGACGGGCGCGTGGGCGGGGAGCTTCGGGAGCCGGCGCTGGTCACACCGGAGCAGGTCCTGGCGCTGGCGGTCCCTTGAGGAGGAAGGCCGGATGAACGACCTGGCCGCGCGAGGGAAGCCGTCGACCCGAGAGGGCGCCCGGCCCTGGCTCCGCCGCTTCCTCGCGAACTACGGGATGCTGGGGGTGCTTCTTCTGCTGGGCGCCTTCTTCTCCGTGATCACCTTGCGGGAGCAGCAGCCGGAGGGAGCGGCGGCCGGACGGGCGCTGGCGCGAACGGTGGCCCGGGCCGCGCCGCCCGACACCCGCATCCTGGTGGTCGACCGCGTCGGGGTGGAGGACTCACCGTTTGCCCGCGCGCTTTCCGGCGAACTGGCGCGCTTGGGTCGAACCGTGACCGCCCGGTCGCCCGGCGATCCGGTATCGGTTCGCTCCGCGCTCGAACGGGAGACGGCGCCTCTGGTCGTCGCCACGCTCGGCGCCAGCGCTCCGGTCGTGCGCACCGTTCTCGCTTCGCTGCCGCAGGGACCGGGGACCGCGGTCTTCCAGCCTCAGTCATACCGCTGGCCGACCTTTCTGCTGCCGGCGAATCTGCGCAACGTCGCCAACCAGATCGCCGTGATCGCGATTCTGGCGGTGGGGATGACCCTGGTGATCATCTCGGGCGGGATCGATCTCTCCGTGGGCAGCCTCCTGGCGCTCTCGGCCGTCGTCGCGGCCGGCGCGGCGGGGATGCTGGGCGGCGAGTCGGCGGGTCCGGGCGGGCTTCTCGCGGCGGCGCTTCTGGCGATCGCCCTCTGCGCGATGGTGGGCCTTCTCTCCGGGATCGTGGTGACGCGGTTTCGCGTGCCGCCTTTCATCGCCACCCTGGCCATGATGCAGGTGGCGAGCGGGATTGCGTACATCCTTTCCCAGGGCAAGCCGATCTATCGGCTGCCCGAGTCGGCGGTGGGGCTGGGGCGCGGCGCCGACCCGGTCCTGGGTGTGCCCTGGGCGGTCTGGCTGATGCTGGCGCTCTATGCCGCCGCCCACCTCGTCATGTCGCGGACCGCGTTCGGCCGGCATGTCTACGCGGTGGGGAGCAACGAAGAGGCGGCTCGCCTCGCCGGCGTGCGGGTGGACCGGGTGCGCCTCGCGGTCTATGTCGGATGTGGGCTGCTGGCCGGGCTCGGCGGAGTCATCACCGCCTCCCAGCTCAAGAGCGGGGCCCCGACCTACGGCCTGCTCTATGAACTGTATGTCATCGCCGCGGTGGTCGTCGGGGGCACCAGCCTGAACGGCGGAGAGGGCAGGATTCTCGGAACCCTCATCGGCGCCTTCATCATCGCGGTCATCCAGAACGGAATGAATCTGGCGAATGTCGAGAGCTACACGCAGAAGGTCGTGCTCGGGCTGGTGATCTTGGGCGCGGTGCTGCTCGATCGGCTGAAGCAACGCGAACTGGCGCGGCGACGCTCCGGTCCGGCGGGGGAGGCGTCATGAGCGAGGGACGCGGTGGGAGGACGGGCGGGCGAATCGAGCGGGCGATCGGGATCGCCATCGGCGGGATGATTGCGGTGGGCGCCGAGGCCGGTGACGTGCAGGCGCGGCCCGGCCCGCCGCCAGCCCCGACCCGCGTCGATGCGACATCGCTCGCCCGCCCTTCCGGCACATTGTACACCGTCGCCACGGCCCACCTCGACACGCAGTGGCGCTGGACCATCCGGGAGACGATCGAGTCCTACCTGCCCGCTACGCTGCGCACCAACCTCGCTTTTTTTGACACCTATCCCGACTACACCTTCAATTTCGAGGGGGCCTTCCGCTATCAGCTCGCCGGTGAGTACTACCCGGCGGAGTACGAGAAGATGCGCCGCGCCATTGCGGCCGGGCGTTGGCGAGTCGCCGGAAGCTGGGTGGACGCGGTCGACACCAACATTCCGTCGCCCGAGTCGCTGGTTCGACAGGTTCTCTACGGCAATGGTTTCTTCCGGCGGGAGTTCGGCGCGGTCAGCGAGGATGTCTTCCTGCCGGACTGTTTCGGCTTCGGAGCCGCCCTGCCCGCGGTGGCTGCCCACAGCGGACTATTGGGTTTCTCTTCGCAGAAGCTGACCTGGGGGTCCGCCGTCGGTGTTCCGTTCGATCTGGGCGTGTGGGAGGGAGTCGACGGATCGAGTTTGGTGGCGGCGCTCAATCCGGGCTCCTATGCCGCGGACCTCGCCGCCGACCTGTCCGCCGACAGCGCTGTCTGCGCCACGGTGGCGAAACAGGGCGCGGCCTCGGGGGCGTTCGCCGGGGTTCGGTACTTCGGAACCGGCGACACCGGAGGCGGCCCGACCGAGGCGTCGGTGCAGTGGTTGGAGCGGAGCCTCGCCGGTCGCGGGCCGGTGCGTGTCCTCTCCGCGTCGTCGGACCAGTTCGCCCGCGACCTGTGCGCCCCCGGAGCGGAGGAACTGCGCTCCCGGCTGCCGCGGTATTGCGGGGAGCTGCTGATGACCCGGCATGGCGCCGGCTGCTACACGTCCCAGGCGGCCATGAAACGGATGAACCGGCGCAACGAGTCGCTGGCGGACGCCGCCGAGCGCATCTCCCTGGGCGCGCACCTCCTCGGCGCATTGCCTGATCCGCGTGAAGCGTTGCGCGAAAACTGGATCCGTTTCCTGTGGCATCAATTCCACGACGATCTCACAGGCACCAGCATTCCCGAGGCCTACGCCTTCTCCTGGAACGACGAGCGGATCGCGGAGAACCGCCTGGCCGCCATCCTGGGCGATGCGGCGGGCGGTGTGACCCGGGCGCTGGATACCCGCGTCGCCGGGGTGCCGATTGTGGTGGTGAATCCGCTGTCCATCGAGCGCGAGGATGTCGTGGAGGCCTGGATACCAGCGCTGCCGCAGAACGCGGCGTGGAGCGCGGGGGCGGAGGGTCCCCGGGACCGGAGCCGCGCCTGGCGGTGGCCGGCGCGAGGCGCCGGCGGGGGATCGACGGGGCTCGACCTCACGGGCAGGGCCTGGCCGCGGGACCTCGATCCGGCGGCCCTGGAGGTCCGGGTCCTCGATCCGGATGGGGTGGAGACACCGGCGCAGCTCCTCGAGGTGTCGTCCGAGGGGATCCGCATCGCGTTTCTGGCGCGCGTTCCGTCGGTCGGCTTCGCGGTGTTCGATCTGCAGGTCTCGCCGCGCTCGCAGCGGTCGGCGACCCGGTGGGGGAGTCCGATTCCGCGCCGCGCTCTCCGTGACTCCAACGCCGGTCTCGCCGCCTCCAATCGGGCCGGCGGTGCGGGCCTCGCGGTGGGAACCGACGTTCTCGCCAATGAACGCTTCCAGGTTCGCCTGGACGCGGACGGGAACATCGCCTCGATTCTCGATTCCGCCGCCGGCCGGGAGCTCCTGCGATCTCCGCTGCAGCTGCAGCTCATTGACGATGAGCCGGCGCGGTGGCCCGCCTGGGAGATCGACTACGAGGACTTGAGCGCCCCGCCGCGCTTCGTCGTGAGCGGCCCGGCCCGAGTGCGGGTGCTGGAGCGGGGGCCGGCGCGGGTGGCGCTCGAAGTCAAGCGTTCGGCGCACGGATCGGAGTTCGTGCAGGTGGTCCGCCTGGCGGCGGGAGGCGCGGGCGATCGTGTCGAGGTCGAGTCGCGGATCGATTGGCGCTCGCCGGGGACGCTGCTGAAGGCCGCCTTCCCCCTGGCCGTGGCAAACGAACGCGCCGCCTACGATCTCGGCGTCGGCGTGATGCGGCGCGGCATCAACACCGCGCAGATGTATGAAGTCCCGGCGCAGAAGTGGGCGGCCCTCACCTCTCCCGGCGATTCGGCCACCACAGCGGTGCTGAACGACTGCCGCTATGGCTGGGACCATCCGGACGCCTCCACCCTGCGCCTCACGCTCTTGCACACGCCGCGGGTCAACGAGGGGTGGCGCTCGATGGCGGATCAGGCGTCGCAGGACCTCGGCCGGCACACGGTGACGTATGCGGTCTGCGCCACATCCGGCGCAGGTCACGCCGCAGAGATCCACTGGCAGGCGGAGCGACTCAACCGGCCGTTGATCGCGCTTCTGGCGCCCGCGCACCGCGGTTCCCTGGGCAAGCGGTTCTCGCTTGCCCAGGTGACGGCGGCCAGCGTCGACGGGCGAGCGTCGGACGTGGGGCGGGAACGGAGCGTGCGGGTGTCCGAGGATCGAAAGCCCGGGCCGGCGCCAGGGCGCTCGGATCCCTCGTTCCCGACGCACGGACGCACGGAGCCGTCACCGCCAGTCATCATTCGGGCCCTGAAGCTGGCCGAAGAGGACGGCGCCGTGATCGTGCGTCTCCAGGAGCTCTCCGGCGCGAAGGCAAGGGCCCGGCTGCGACTGCCCTGGCGCGTGCAGTCGGTGAGGGAGGTGAACGGGGCCGAGGAGCCGTTCGACCCTTCGCTTCCGTCGCTCTCGGCGTCGCGAAACGCCGACTCCCCGGCGCTCGATCCGGTGACCGGAGAAGTGGGCGTCGGCTTCGGTCCGTGGCAGCTGCGCACGCTGTGTCTCGACCTGGACCGGCCGGCCGATGCAGTGCCGCCACCCCGGGCCGCGCCGTGCAGCCTCGCGTTCGACCTGCGCGGCATCACCGTGGACAATGAGGCGGGCGGGGAGTTCGGTCCCGACGGGGGCGCGATTCCTTCGGAGATCCTCCCGGCCGTGCTCGATTCCGAGGGGATTCCGTTTCGCACCGGTCCGCGCCTGCCGGGGATGGCGAATGTCATGACCTGCCGGGGGCAGCGTCTGGACCTTCCGCGGGGGAACTGGAACCGCCTCTACGTGCTGGCTGCTTCGGTGGGGGGCGACCGCCGGGCGGAGTTCCTGGTCGACGGGTGGCCCCAGACGGCGTGGGTGCAGGACTGGTCCGAGCCGATCGGCTCCTGGGATGATCGCCTGCCCGACGGCAAGCTCGTGGATGACCCCGCTCGGTTCACGCCGGCGTTCGTAAAGCCGGCTCGACTCGGGTGGATCGGTACCCATCGTCATGACTCCCGCGGGGGCAACCTCGCGTACGCGATCACGCCGATCTGTCGCGTGCGTCTGGACCTCCCCCGCGGCGCGCGCACGGTCACCCTGCCGCTTGATCCCGCGATCCGCATCCTCGCCGCCACGGCCGCCCACAACGAAAACGATCGGGCATCGCTGGTCACCCCGCTCGTCGACGCGGCGCCGGCCACGGGGGTGCGGATCGTGACGCCGACCTCGGGGTTTCTGGATTCCACCCGCGTCCGGTTGGCGTCTCCGGACCCGACGGCGGTCATCCGTTTCACCTTGGACGGCACGGATCCGGGACTGGGGTCACCCGTCTATCAGGCGCCGCTGCGCATCGACCAGAGTTGCACGCTGAAGGCGCGGGCATTCCGTTCCGGCCGGGACGACCGGTTCGTCGCCCTGCGCGAGTTCCGTCGGCTGACGCCACAACCGGCGGTGGAGCCGGCGGGTCCGCGACGCCAGGGTCTGGCCTACCGCTACTACGAGGGAGACTGGGACCATCTCCCCGACTTCGATACGTTGCCCGCGGTGCGGCAAGGATGGACCGGTGACGTGGGACTCCCCGCCGGAGCGGGTCCTGACTTCTTCGGCGTCGTGCTTCGCGGATTCCTGCGGGTGCCCACCGACGGCGTGTACCTGTTCTCGCTGCGCTCGGATGATGGGAGCCGGCTGTACCTCGATGGCGTCCTGGCGGTGGATTCCGATGGCCTGCACGGGCTCTCCGACGAACGAGGGGAAGTGCCGCTTGCCGCCGGCCTGCATCACCTTCGGGTCGAGCAGTTCGAGAAGGGGGGGGACGAGGACCTGCAACTCTGGATTGCGGGGCCGGGATTGGCCCTTCAACCGGTGCCCCCGGGGATGCTGGAAGTGGAGGAACGCGAGATCGAGAGGTGAGGGCCATCGGGGAACGGGACTCCCTCCGGGTCCACCTCAGGATCCACGTCCGCAGGGCCCGGCTCCTCCCGATCTCGGAGCGGAGACCCTCCCGTGCCGCCGCGCATGGTGGCCGATCGCCGTCCCGCTACCCGATCGGCCCGCTCCATCTCCAATCTTCCGGCCACTACCCACGTCACCCAATTGCGCACGAGAGCGTTGACCGGACCGGATCCAGGCAGTTTCCGCCCTCCTCGGAGGCTTTGGACAACCGGTCCGTCCCGCGGTTCGCCACCCCGGCCTTCAGGTCGTAACCGGTCAACCCTCGGAGCCTTCCCCTCCTCTCCGGTCTCGGGTACAACCC
>CAYYQN010000047.1:0-37932 GCA_964473865.1 uncultured bacterium
CCGAGCATTTCGCCCGGCAGTGTCCCGCGGGATACGACCCTCCCGAGCATTTCGCTCGGCAGTGTCCCGCGGGATACGACCCTCCCGAGCATTTCGCCCGGCAGTGCCCCGCGGGATACAGCCCTCCCGACCATTTCGCCCGGCAGTGTCCCGCGGGATACGACCCTCCCCACCATTTCGCTCGGCAGTTTCCCGCGGGATACGACCCTCCCCACCATTTCGGGAGCCAGTTTCCCGCGGGATACGGCTCTCCCGAGGATTTCGGAAGCCAATGAATCGCGGTGAAGGGTCCCTCCCACGATCCCGCATCGGAAAGCACCGCCCATTCGCTTGGAGTTCCACCTCCCGGTAGCGCTCATCCCAGGCATACTGTCACTCACAGTGACACTTCGTGTGACACTGTCACTCACAGTGACACCTGCGATCCGTGGAAATCGCGCCGTGTCCCTTCGCCCGTCGATCACCGCGGGCTCTTCTTCCGCATGCCGCAGCGCGGTTTACCAAATCTCCCGGCGATTCTCGTCTTTCACAGCGACCGAACTCCTGCCTTTGGCCAACCTCTTGCCTTCCGCGACCTCGGATGCGCAGCGGCCGCCGCAAGTCCAATCGGAAACCCAAAGATCCAACGTTCGAGTGTCGGCGCCACCGGCGCGGAAAAAAGGAGACTCGATGAAATCCCGAAACTTGCGCTCGGCCCCGACTGAGCACCTCGCCGACCTCGCCTACCTGATCGCGCACCTCAAGGCCGATCCGCTGGCGGCGTCGATCCTGCCCGATGTGGAGGCCGAGCTCACGGCCCTCAAGACACGCATTGAGGACTGGGACACGAAGCTACAGATAGCCCGGGAGACGCAGAGCGGGCTGGTGAATACGGACGAGTCGCTGTGCAACGCCGTCCGGAATGCCCGCAACGCCATCCTGGACGACCTGCGCCACAATCGTGGAGACCGGAGCCACGGCGCTCAAGACCCAGATGGACGACTGGACCGTCAAGCACAACGCCGTCGTGGAAGCCCAGACGGCGTTGCTCAACGTCGACGAGACCCTGCGCAGCGCGGTGCGGGCCGCCTGAAACGTCATCCTGGAAGATGTCCGCCAGAACCGCCGCGCTCCCAAGTTCCTGACCTACTTCCCGCGCGGTCTGGTGGCCGTCATTCGGTCCTCGTACGCGTACCAGTTGACCGCCGTCCGGTCTCTGGCGGAGCACGGCCGGAAGGACCCGAGCCCCAAGATCCAGGAGCAGGCCGTCCTGCTGCAGGCCGCCGCGGATCAGATGGACGCGGCGCTCACGCGGCGCGCTCAGGCGCTGGTGGCCGAATCGGCGGGCTACGGCCAGGTCCAGGTTCAGAAACTCCAGGTCATCGATACCTGCCGGCGGGTCAGCTACCGACTGGCGGAGCTCTATCCGGACCAGCGGGACCGGGTGCGCTCGTACTTCCGCCAGGTCTACCGCCGGCCGCGTCCGGCCGCGCCCACGGAGGAGGAGCCGACGCCGGCCGCGGAAGCAGCCGTGACCCCCGCGTCGGCGACGCCCACCCTGGTGCTCAGTGAGGCTGCGACCATTCCGTGAGCGAGGCAGTCCATTGCTGAACCTTGGCGAAACGATCAACCACGAACCGTGACCGACCCGGCAAACTGGAGCCCCGGGGACCGTTCCTCGGGGCCCATTCCCCGCCGGGGATAGACAAGGAGGAACGTCATGTCTCCGTTACTGACAGTCATCGTTGCGGCTGCTCTCTTTGGCCTCATCGCGCTGTCCGTCTTCGTCTTCATCAAACAGAGAAGTCTCCGTCCGTTCCTGCTCCAGATCGTGCTTCTCGCCGGCCTCGCCTTTCTCCTGCACCAATTCTTCGGGTTCCCCACTCCGCGACTGGCTTCCGTATCCAAGAGCCTGGGCTCGGATGAGCTACCCATCATTGGCGTGCTCTTCGCCTGCATGCTCATCGGAATGCTGGCGCATTGGTTGTATGTCTGGCTGGAGACCCCGCAAGGTACCCGACCGCCGTTCGACCTTGGACCCTTCATCGCCCCGATTCTGGCTTCTCCGATCGTCTTCGTCCCGCTGCTCGCCTCGCTCCAGAACGCGGACCTCGATCTCTCGCAGTTCGACATCCCGCGCTTCATGGTCTTCCTGGTCGCCTTCGAGAACGGCTTCTTGACGCCAACGGGCACGCTTCTGGCTTGACCCATGAGAGCTGTCGGCCGACCGTCACTCCTGGACTTCTTCCCCGCCCGACATGCCGCTAGGCCTCGGGCGGGGTTATCTTTGGGGGTTGATGAGCGGTGCGCGGGGGGCGTTTTCGAGCCGCTGCGTGAAGGTGTCGGCCCGCGCCTGCTCCAGGAGACCGCCCGTCCGCCCTTCCTGCAGCGCAGCACACCGGCCCGCGACTTGAACGTTGCGTTGCATGCTTTACGGTTGTATCCTCATTGTAGACACCAAGGAGGTCAACCCATGCGTCTACGCATTCAGAAGTGGGGCAACAGCTTGGCACTTCGCATTCCAAAGCCATTCGCCGAAGAGGCCCAGGTCAAGCAAGGGTCTGTCGTCGATCTCTCCCTGGTCGAAGGCAAGCTGGTGGCGGCGCCCTTGGCCCGCGAGAAATGGACCCTGGCTCGGCTCTTGGCCGGAGTGACCCGGAAGAACCTCCCCGCCGAGGTCGATTTCGGACCGCCAGTGGGCCGGGAGGCTTGGTGATGGCCGGCCGATACGTTCCGTCCAGGGGCGATGTCGTCTGGATCTCGTTGAACCCGCAGGCGGGGCACGAACAGGCTGGGAGACGACCAGCCCTCGTCGTCTCGCCGCTCCCCTACAACCGGAAGGTCGGCCTGGCGATTCTGTGCCCAATCACGAGCCAGGTGAAGGGCTATCCCTTCGAGGCCGCGATTCCCCCAGGCTCGGCCATCACCGGAGCGGTCTTGTCCGACCAAGTCAAGTGCCTCGATTGGCGTGAACGACGGGCCGAACTGATTTGTCATCTGCAGAATGAGACGGTCGTCGAAGTCATTGAGAAGCTGCAGACGCTGCTGTCGCTTAATGAACCATAACGATCTATTGCCGCAGTCGGCCGACACCGAGCATGGAGTCACGTTCTCGGAAGCGGCAGCCCCCCTCGGGATCCACCCTCCATCGCCGTAACGGATCCGCGACACCGCCAGGCAGTCCTCAGTCCCAGGCAACCTTGCGCGCCTTGGCCGTGCGAGCGCCGACCTCTCCGTCGACCACCAGGCCCTTGCGGAGTTGAAACGCTCGCACGGCAGCCGCTGTCTGCGGTCCGAAGTCACCGTCCACGCCGATCGCGCCCCCGGGGCGGCGCAGGAGAAAGGCGCCGGGGGTGGCAGCGGCCAGACCCACCGCAATCTCCCGGCCGATGGCGGCGGCGTCCTCGGCCCAGAATCCGGTGTAGGCATCCACCGTGTCGGGGTCTCCGCCGCGCGGCCGGCACCCGAAGATCTGCCCGCTCGCTTGAAAGACACACCAGGAGGCGAACTCTGCGCAGTCCCAGGGACCGCTCCACCGGGGGTTCCCCTTGGGCGCCAGGGCACCGAGCACATAGGCCTCACCCACGTGCGCCCGGGCCAGGGTGAGAAGTTGCGTTGCCGTGGCCATGGATCCTCCTCACACGGGAAGCGTGATGCCCGCGACGAGTGCATTTTGGATCGTGTCGATCAGGACGTTGGCCGCAGCCGATGCGGCCTCTTTCGTCATGACACGCACGGCGAGGAACTCCGACTCGAGGATCGCTCGCTCCTCGTTCAGTTCGTTCTCGATCGTCTCCGGGTCGAGCGCCCCATCGGTCATCGCCTCCAACAACCGGAGGAGACGCTTCTCCCGCGCGGCGGCGATCCGCCGGACGAATCGCACCGCGTCAGGAACCTGAGCGCCGACTTCCCGCTCGGCCGCCCCGATCGCCTCCGCCCAGACATCTTTCCATTCCATCTGCGGTCCCTCCATTTGCATTCACCGAACGCGGAGGCCATGCGCTCCAGGATTCTGCACAGCCCGCGAGCGCAAGGTCAAACCAGGCCGGCGCGGGCAGGGTCCGTCCCTGGGAGCTTCAGGAAACACGCGAGGAGGATGGAACGCAGGTGCGGATCAGGGGGCGGGTAGGGAGTGATCAGGAGATTTGCGATCTCCTTGTCGCCATCCAGTCGCCATCCAGCGGGATCTCAACGAACCCGGGACACGCAGATTTCCGAGAGACTCGACGGGTCTACCCGCCGGCCTGGCGCTCTGCAGGATGCACGCTGAGGTACTCGCGCACTTCCAGCTGCATCTTGTCGATTTCGGCCAGGAAGCCCGCCACCGCCAGATGGTAGTTGACGGGATTGACCTCCACCCTTCGGAGATGGGCCACCTGCGCTTGAAAGTGCTGGATTCGCTCTAAAGTCACTTCCAGCTCTAGGTCATCGGCAATCATGCTGGCTCCGAGATGATCTCGACGATGCCCCTCTGCCCGCCCCCGCGCTTCACCTGCCAGTATTCTACCATCGTTTGCTCTCCATCCAAAGCGGCGAGCCGTCTCAGCCAAAAGACACTGGCCCCGAAGTACGCCTGGGCTGCCAAGTGGTCAAACAACAGCCGGGAGTCCCCGGTTAGAACGGAAGCGTCAAACGTGTCATCCATGAGCAGAAAGATGTCGACGTCGTTCGGCTCTGGCTTGGCCGTGATGAATGAACCGAAGACCAGGAACCGGGCCACCTGCCCGGTCGCGCGGGCGATCTGGTAGACCCGTGCCAGGCGCAGTCCAACGGATCTACGTTGAGGCGGATCCGCACCAAATCGCCGCAACACCGAGTCAAGATCCGCCGTGTGAACTCCCGGTGGGAGATCACCCGTTTCCGTCAAAGCCGGTAGGGGCACGTGCCCTCTCCCCTATGGTTGCCCATCTTGTGATACCGCTGGGCGATCAACGGCCGCCGGCACGCTCCAGAGCAGCGCGTCCCGGCCGGTGGCGCCACACCCGCCGTCTGGAAACCGACGGCCCCGGTTCCAGATCTCGGTGCTCGCTCAAGATCAATGCCATCGGCTCGTCGCCACCAAAGGCGCCTGACCCGTGTTAGGACCGGTCATCGGCGATTCCCCATCAAACGTTTGAGGTCACATTCTGTGACCTCAAACTCCGTCTCAGGTGACCTGGAAGCCATCCGCTAACCCATGGCCCGGCCCGACATGCCGCAAGGCCTCGGGCGGGGTTATCTTTTGGGGGTTGATGAGCGGTGCACGAGCCGGAATCGAAACGGGCGATCACGCGACAGTGTGGGGAGGCTTTGTAGGGGATGGCGGATTCCAGGGCCCTCATTCCCGCGGGCACGGTCCAGCAGCGGATTCTGCTCATTCGCGGAGAACGAGTCATCGTAGACGCCGATTTGGCCCATTTCTACGGTGTGCCAACGAAGCGACTCAACGAACAGGTCAGACGGAATCGCGCTCGGTTTCCGGTCGACTTCATGTTCCGCCTCACGGCGGTCGAGAAAGCCGAGGTGGTCGCAAAATGCGACCACCTCTCCAACCTTCGCTTCTCCAAGACCACGCCTCAGGCGTTCACCGAGCACGGTGCCATCATGGCCGCGAGTGTCCTCAACTCACCACAGGCTGTGGAGATGAGCATCTTCATTGTTCGGGCATTTGTCGCCATTCGCCGCGCGATCGCATTGAATCGCGAGATCGCGCAGAAGGTCATCCAGCTCGAACGGAGGCTTACCCATCACGACGAGCAAATCCGTCTGCTGGTGCAGGCCATCAAGGAACTCGCTGCTCCGCCACCTGCACCGAAGAAGCGGAAGATCGGCTTCGACGCGTGATGAGTCGACAATCTGGCCGGAGGCCGCGCATCGTACCCCCACAGATGCGCCGGGGATGTGCGCTGAGCCTGCCGAAGATGCCCCGGTGACCATTCCCCGGGGCCCGCTGCGGGCTCGAATGGTGCCTCCACCGCTTCTTCGGATTCCCCGCCGGCCACCCGGCGCCGGCATCCCCGGTCCTCGCCTCACCGATCACCTTCGCCCCGCTCCTCGCACTAATACAGAGTGCGGATCTGGATACTACGGCTACGATCGGCGGAGTCTGACCCAAGTGCCCGCCGACCGAGCAAAGGAACCGAGCCGGGAGGCATTGATGTGGCACCTCGAGCGCCGGTTCAAGGCATAGGCCTATCCAACATTGCCTCCGATCAGCCTTCGGCAGGAAGACGAAGACGAACGGTCCCGGCCTCCCGGGCAGATCCCCGACCGACCCTTCCGGATCTGGCTCGCCCTCACTCCCCCTCCGCCCCACCGTCCGAGCCCGCGCCAGCCACCGTGTCGTGCTCCCACCCCGCCGGACGAACCTGCACCGCAGCTCCTGCCGGCATCCGGCCCCCGCGGGGAAACCCGGATGCGCGGCCCTTGCCCACCCTGACGGTCCCAGGTGGACCGGTGGCGGCCGGCTCGTCCGACCCGGACTGCGTCACTCCCGGCGCCGGCTCCGATCCTGCCCAACCTGGACCGTGCCGGCCTCTGCGGCGGCTCCGACCCCTCCGAGTCCTGACCATCTCAGGCGAATCCGCGCGGGAGCTCCTGTCGCACCGTGACAGTCTGAGCTCAACCGGCGCCGCCGGTCGTGACAAACCTTGACCGCCCCGGGACTAGCGCTGCGGAAGCCCGGTCGCACAACGACAGGCTCGGCGTAACCGGTTTCAAGCCCGTGTCACACTGCGACAGCTCCAAATCCGGCGGCGAGCGCCTCCCGGTCACGTGGAGACAGCCCCTCGGCCGCCGGTTCGGATCGTTCGGTTGCCCGGCAACAGACGCAGGGCTGGCCGATGCAACGGGGCTTTCTTCATGCCGACAAACGTCCGGGATCGGCGCGCTCCCCGCTGTCGCAGCGCGCCAGCGCCCCGGGCACCGGTGTGGACGCCCTGTCCGAGTGCGACACACCGTGAACACCGACGCCGGTGGCGCCGTCCGACTCGGACAGCCCCGCGACTACGAGTTCCAAAGGCTCGCACACGCTGTGACATCCTCCAGGCTGCGTCCCGCTCGTCCCGGTCGCAGCGCGGGAGATCGCCCCCAGCGACTACGGTCGGCTCCATCACCCATGGTCCGACCCGCGCGAGTCGGTTGGGTTGGCGCTGTCAACATTCGTCAGACCCTCCCGGGCCGATTGGTTTCACTCTGTCACCGATGGACAGACCCACCCGCGCCGATTCGGTGAGCTCCGACTGCTGCGACCGCCCCGCGGACCTCGGAATCGGAGGCGCTGTCGAACGCCGCACGCGGTCACCCGCCACGATGTCGGAAGTCTTCCGTGTTCCGGTAGTCACTCCGCCGCGGATTCGATTACCGCCGTCGCCCTGTGACCTTGGGAGCCATGGCAAAAGGTCACAGAGTGCGGCGGACGTGCCATAGGTCACGCGTGAGTCGCCTCGCGAGCCCGCACGGCGTCCCGCCGTGATCACGGTCAGCCTCCGCCACTTGGCATTTCACAAACTCCCCTCGCGCCGGTTGGCCCGGCGCTTGCCATCGTCGAGCGCGGACGCGCAGCGAGGGTGATGGCCTGATCAACCACACTGGATGCCGCGAGTCCGCGAGAAGCGAATCTTTCCACGTTCGAAAGCCGGCGCGATGAGACGCCGATGGAGGGACCAACCATGGCACTCAGATCATTCCGCTACGCTCCGGAGAGTCATCTGGAGGACATGTCCTATCTCCTGGCCCACCTCAAGGCTGACCCGGTGGCGGGCGACATCGCGACCATTGTGGAAGCCGGGGTCGCCGCGCTCAAAGTCCAGATGGAGGACTGGAGCACCAAGCACAGTGCGGTCGTGGAGGCGCAGACGGCGCTGGTGAACATGGACGAGACGCTCCACAACGCCGTGCGGAGCGCCTACAACGCGACCCTGGAAGATGTACGGCAGAATCGCCGCGCCCCGAAGTTCCTGACCTACTTTCCGCGCGGCATGATGGCCATCACCAACTCGCCGTATGCGGACGAGGTGACCGCCGTCCGGTCTCTGGCCGAGCACGGCCTGCAGGATCCCAATCCGAAGATCCAGGAGCAGGCCGCCCTCCTGCGGGCAGCCGCGGACCAGATGGAGGCCGCGCTCGCACGCCGCGCCCAAGCGCTCGTGGCCGAGTCGGTCTCCTACGGCCGGCTCCAGGTCCAGAAGATCCAGAGCATCGACACCTGCCGGGTCGCCGGCCATCGCCTGTTGGAGATGTATCCCAACGAGCGGGACCGGGTGCGCTCGTTCTTCCGGCCGGTCTACCGCCGGTCGCGTCCCACTACCCCCACCGAGGAGGGGCCGGCGCCGGCCGCGGAGGCCGCTGTGACCCCCGCACCGGCGACGCCGACCCTGGTGCTCAGTGAGGCGGCGACGATTCCGTGAGCGAGGCCGTCCCTTGCTGAACCTTGGCGAGACGATCACCCACTCACCGTGACCGACCCGGCACACCGGGGCCCCGGGGACCGCTCCTCGGGGCCCGCCTTCGGGCCAACCTGCAGGTCCGTTTGCGCGCCACTCGCTCGCCAATTCTTCGGGTTCCCCACCGCGCACCCGGCGTCGGCTTCCAAGAGCCTGGGCCCGGACGAGCTGCCCATCATCGGCGTGCTCTTCGCCTGCATGCTCATCGGAATGCTGGCGCACTGGTTGTAGGTCTGGCTGGAGACCCCGCACGGAGGAGGAGTACTTCGACAACCGGAAGAGGAAGGCGCTTCAGTGAACGCAGGCCTGAGACCCGAGAGTGCCGACTCGTCGGCACTCTCTTCTGTCGCCTCTTCTTGGCGCCGCCTGGCGGCTCTCAGTCCCAGGCAACCTTGAGCGCCTTGGCCGTGCGTGCGCCGACCTCCCCGTCGACCACCAGGCCCTTCCGGATCTGAAACGCTCGCATGGCCGATCGCGCCCCCGGGACGGCGCAGGAGGAAGGCGCCGGGGGTGGCGGCGGCCAGACCCACCGCAATCTCCCGGCCGATGGTGACGGTGTCCTCCGCCCAGAATCCGGTGTAGGCATCCACCGTGTCGGGGTCTCCGCCGCGCGGCCGACACCCGAAGATCTGCGCGCTCGCTTGAAAGACACACCAGGAGGCGAACTCGGCGCAGTCCCAGGGACCGCGCCACCGGGGGTTCCCCTTGGGCGCGAGGGCCCCGAGCACATAGGCCTCACCCACGTGCTTGCGGGCCAGCGTGAGAAGTTGCGTTGCCTTCGCGTGGAAGTCCTCGCGCAGCACCGAGCCGAACAGCGCCAGGCGCCGAATGTGGCGGCGGCGGCACAGTGCACGGAGTTGCTCGAGGGGGACGACAATCTGGATCGTCTGCAAACTCGACGGGCCTACCCGCCAGCCGGGCGCTCAGCGGCGGCCAGTGCGCCGCTCATCTCTCGTTTGATCCGAGACCCTTTCTGCGCGGGCCGGCCGCGGTGGCGACTTGCCGGAAGATCGCGCCCGTGCGTGCGGAAGAAGCTCCCCTTCTTCGGGCATGGCGTAGAGGGTCTCCGGCGCGATATCGGCTCCGTTGGGCCAGACGATCGTGCCCGCAATGGGATCGAGTAGAACCTAGCCGAAATATCCTGGGTCGTGGAGCGGCCGAAATATCGGACCCTTGAGGAGCGGAAGGAGGTTCAAGCGCTTCTGGACCCCGTCTCGGAAAGTCAGCCGGACAGAGTGAGGTCCGGTGACCTCCACCGCCACAACGTGTGGGATCATGAGAGGATCCTCCGCCGCTATTCGAGGGGCGCGATCGGCCTGAGTGGGCGTCCTGCTCGAGCCTTGGACCAGTTGGTCTCAAGCGCCGTCTGATTAAGTCTAGCCCAGAATCGCACGAGCGCATCTGTGCGGTTTCGCACCTTACGTTGAGCCGTCCAGCCGGCGACGGTGCTCCGGGGACGGCGGCCGGCACACTCCAGGACGGCGCGTCCCCGCTGGAGGCGCAACACCCGCCGTCTCGAAACCGACGGCCCCGATCTCAGATCTCGGTGCTCACTCAAGATCAATGCCATCGGCTCGTTGCCCCCAGAGGCGCCTGACCGCCTCGGGACCGGTCATCGATGATTCCTCACCGCACCTTTGAGGTCACACTTTGTGACCTCAAAGTCCATCTCAACAAAGCGGCAGGCCATCGAGCGAGGGGCCCGGCGGGCGAAGGCACCGTCCAACTTGTTGAGGAAACGCCCTTTGGGAGCAAGTTCCGGGTCTATGGTAGAATCGAGACACCAACCGGCGGTGTGATCGCCGTCGTGACGGTTTGGATCGTCCTGTCCGACGAGGACTCTCCCCGGTTCGTGACTGTCCTTATTGGGGAGGGCTCATGAAGCACAAGCTTCTGGACACCGTGGTTCTGACCCGGGACCTCCCGCAATACGGGCTCCGTCAGGGCGATCTCGGTGCGGTGGTCCAGTTGTGCGGTTCGGCCGGCCTCGAGGTCGAGTTCGTCACAGCCTCGGGAAAGACGCAAGCCTTGGTGACCTCGACGAACGATGACGTGCGTTCGGTTGTGGATAGCGATCTGATATCTGTGAGGTCGGTTACCGGCGGTGCATGAGGGCTGCCTGTCTCAAGATCAATTCCATCGGCTCGTCGCCAGCGACACCCAGCAGTTGTCGGCAGGCCGCTACACCCTCAGCGAGCCCCGGAACCCCCGGGCCGCATAGTAGGAGGACGCACCGTTGTGATACACGAACACCTGGTTGTAGCGTCGATCGGCAAAGATCGCGCCACCGAGCTTTCTGATGTCAGACGGTGTTCTCAACCAGCTCGACGTCTTCGTATCGAACTCGCCGAGTGTCTGCAACTCTCGGTACTGCTCTTCTGTCAGGAGCTCGATGCCCATGGCCGCGGCCATGTCCATGGCGGTGTCTTTCGGCTTGTGTTCCTTCCTTGATTCCAGCGCCTCGCGGTCGTAGCAGACACTCCGGCGGCCTCTGGGGCTCTCCGCGGAACAATCAAAGAAGGTGTACTCACCGGTCCGGTGATCGACACCCACGACATCCGGTTCGCCGCCGGTTCTCTCCATTTCATGAAGCGACCGCAGTTTCTCGGGGTCGGCCTCCAGCCTGGCCTGGACTTTGGCCCAGGTGATGCCCCGATGGCGACTCATGTTGTCGGCGAACCGCGCTTTCAGCCCTCTGAGAGGGTCTTCACGCTGTCTGGTCTTCATCCCGTCCTCGCGAACGACGTCAATGGAGCCGCCATCCATGCATTACAGAATGCAGGAGCCGCGTATCGTGTCTGGGCCGCCCCGCGATGTCAAGATTCCCGAGAAGAAGAGGGTGATTCCACCGAACTCCAGGTCGCGGTCGCGGGTTGATGCGAGCACTCGTCCTTTTCCGGGACGCCCACTCTCAGTCCCAATTGCGGCTTCTGAGGTCCGGGTGGGCGCGAGCGGACTCCGGATCGCCGGCGCGCGAGCCGCATCTCCGCCCGTCAACCCGGTTCCCCATCGTCGGAGTCACGGGGAGAGGTGCGAGTTTGTGGGTTCCTCGACCGACGCCAGAACGCCGTCTCGGAAGACCAAGACCCGCTCGACCTCGTCCCGCATCATGCGGACGCGCCCGGCCGGCTCGCCGCCGATCTGCACCTCGACGCCGGGCGTGAGCGGCTCGCCCTGGTCGTTGTACGACGGCTCCGACAGGATCTCCGAATCGGCCCGGTCGGGGGCGACCGGAACGCTCCCGCCGCGCACTCGTCGGCCGATCGCGTAGGTGCTCGTCGCGCCCAGGGAGTCGTACCTCGTGTCCACCCGCAGCACGCCGTAATCCTTGCCCGCATCGACGCGGCCTCGCCGACTGGCCTGCTCATCGCGGGTGAGCCCCAGCCACTCGGCCCGGAAATCGGTCTCTCGGGTCGCCCCCACCTGGCACTGATCGATCATGGCGAGCGCCCAGCCACGGCTTCGGGGCGCGGTCGACGCGCACCCGAGGACCGCTCCCACCAACACGGTCCAGAAGACGAATCTCAACTTGACGACCCTCCTCCACGCCCAGCAGCGGTGGCGCGACTCATGGTCCTCCATCGTGGGAGACCTTCCGGCCCGGACATCCCCCCTTCCGACGCCGTCCCGACTCGCCGCTCGCCTCCAGCGCGCCTCGACTCATCCCGCGATGCGCCGCCGAAAGACATAGATCGCCCAGCCCAGCGTATCCCGGCCCCACTGCAGGTACGCCGCCTTACCTGTGCCGACTCGTTCGGCAAGCTCCGGAAGATCCGGATCATCCGGATGCGCGCGCGCGTACTCGGCCGCCGCGTACCACTGCAGACCCTCGTATCGATCCCAGTCGTCGGGGCTGCTCACTATCGTGTAGACGAGCTCCAGCCCTCGCCGCTCCCCCGCCTCGACATTCGAGAAGTGCGTGCCGATTGCTTCTTTGGTCAGCTCGGAGGCCTCCAGATACGCCGCCGCAGGCTCCCGCAGCCAGAAGGGCTCACCCGCAATCACCCAGCCGCCCGGCTCGGTCAGGCCGACCAGGGCATCCAGCGTGCCCTCGTGTCCCTGGAAGATCCAACTGGCCCCGAGACAGGAAACCAGACGGAAGCTGTGCGGCGCGTCGCCCTGGAAGTCGGCGCCATCGACTTGGAGGAAGGTGACATTCGCACCGGGCGTCCGCGCCTTCCGTCGGGCCTCGGCGGCCTCGATGAAATGGGGCGAGATGTCGACCCCGGTACCATGCACGCCATAGGCTTCCGCCAGGCGGATCAGGAGCTCACCCTTTCCGCAGGCAATGTCGAGCACCCGGGCGGCTGGCGGGAGGCGCACGAGACGGACCAGCTCGACGAGTTTCTCCTCGCTCGTGGGATTGCACACCAGGTGCTCCCGGTGCGTGATGTCGTAGAACTTCCAGATGTCCACGGCCGGCCTCCTTTCGCCTCGCCGAATCTCAACACGTTCCCGGTACTCCGTCAAGCAGACCAAGGTCGCACCGGGGGAAACGAGAGCAGGAGTCGCATCGGAGCAGACCCTGGTCGCGCTCTTGGGATTCGTCGCACTTCGCGCTTGACTGCCTCCGCCGGGGATGAGGTATGTTACTGACTAGACCGATTGGTCTAGTCGAGAGGATCCGCATCCATCAAGAGGAGAAACGAACATGCGAGTACCCATAGATAAAGTCGACGTCCAGCTGGAGATCCCCGGAGCCGTGATTCGTCAGCGCATGAACTTTGGCGACGTCAGCGGCTTCGGCGCGATCAGTGCCGAATACTTCACGCTCTCGGCGGGCGTCGACACCACCCCGCTCTTTCAGGGATTGGAAGGCAACCTCTGCCAGTGCCCCCATTGGGGGTATGTCCTGCGCGGACAGATCACCACCACCGATGCGAAAGGCGCCCGGGAGACCGTCCAGGCGAACGACCTGTTCTACTGGCCGCCCGGACACAATGTGAAAGTCGACGCGGAGGCGGAGATCGTCATGTTCAGCCCCCAGCGCGAGCATACCCACGTCATCAAGCACTTGATCGAGAAGACGAAGGGCTAGCTCGTGGCGGCAGAGGAGCCCGACGCCGGCAAACGCGTCGGAGTGAGCGGTCTGGCCCCCCGGTCCAGGGTCGACCAACGCAGATGACGCAATCAGCAAAACAACGATTGCTCACCGCAGGCCTGGCCATGCTCCTGGAGCATGGCTACAACGATCTGGGCATCCAGACACTGCTTGCGGCCACGCGTACCGCGAAGGGCTCCTTCTATCATCACTTCAAGGACAAAGAGGACTTTGCGCTTCAGGTCATCGACCGGTACATGCAGGAGGTGCATGCGGGCCTGGACGCGTGCCTGGGCGACCAGCGGCGTCTCCCGCTCGCGCGCGTGCGCCATTTCTTCGAGATGACGCGGCAGCACTACCGGAGAGAGGGTTACATGGGGTGCCTGCTGGGCGGACTCGGGCAGGAGTTGTCGGGCGTCAACGAGCAGTTCCGCCGCAAGATCGAGAAGTGCTTTTCGGAGATCGCCAAGCGAATCGCCGCCTGCCTGGAAGAGGCCAGGCAGAGAGGCGACATCCCGGCCGATTCCGATCCGCGGCAGATGGCGAGCCTGCTCGTCGACTGCTGGGAAGGCGCGGCGCTGCGCAGCCGGCTGCGGCGCGATGCCGTTCCTCTGAACGCCATGCTCGACTTCTACTTCCGTTCGGCCGCCGCTCACTGACGCCCGGCTCCCGGCGATCGCCTGGGGTCCGCGCACGTCCCCGCGCTACGGGTTTCCGATCGCTTGCAGGTACCACTGCTGGTTGTTCGTGACCGACTGCGTGCGCACCTCAATCCAGAAGTACGTGTCCTGCGTGGAGAACAGCTCGTCCTCGACGGTCACCAGCACCGTGTCGGTCAGACCGGGTCCCTGGGTGGACTGGCCCCATTGGTTGCCGCACGGGGAGTACACGTAGAGATCATAGTTGTCCCCCGCCGGGGACTGGAGATTCACGCGCATCTGGAGATCGTTCAGTGACAGTCCTCCCTCGCACTCCTGGAGCAGCACCTGGAACCAGCCGCTCCCGCAGCCGCCCTGATTGAGCGAGTAGGTCCCCTGGTCGCCGCACATCTGGCCATAGTAGTACGCAGACCCGCACAGAGGTCCCCCGTTGTTGGCGCACGACACGCAGTTGCCGCCGACGCAGATCTGGTTCGGGCCGCAGGAAGTGCCGTTGGGAGCCGGGGTGTGGGCGCAACCGGTGGCGGGATCGCACGTGTCGATCGTGCAAGGGTTGCCGTCGTTGCAGTCCTCCACGACCCAGTGCCCGCAACCGGCGGGCTGCTCGACGCAGCGGTGGCTCACGAGCTCCGCGCAGTACGAGTCCGCCGGCACGCACTCGTCGAGGTCGCAGACGCAGTGGCCGCCCTCGCAGTGCATCCCGTCCGGACACGTCCCGCAGGAGCCGCCGCAGCCGTCGGCGCCGCACTCCTTTCCGGCACAATCGGGCACGCAGTCGCCGCAGAGCGCCAGCCAGAGTCCGCCGGCGAAGTAGTTGAGGCAGCTCGTGTCGGTGTTGTAGATCAGGAGGCCGTCCTTGGGGCTGGGAATGGCGTTCCGCTCGGCCTGGGTCATGCGGGGAGGAAGGAAGCCGCGCGTTCCGGAGAGCTCCAGGAGGGCCGAGGTGTCCGGGTGGGCGGCGCCGATGGCGACGCCGCCGGAGACCGCCGCGGACAAGTCATCGCCCACAAGCACCCAGCCTCCGGCGCCGGCGCCCATCCCCGGCACCGAGTCCGCGACCGCCGCCCGGAGGGCGAAGGGGACTGCGGTGAGCGCGACGCGGGGGGTGAGCTCGGGATTTGCCCCGACGGACACGCCCAGCCAGTACGGGGTGTCGAACGGGAGATCCAGAACGGTGACGCTGCCCAGGGTGGCGGCGCAGACCCCTTCGGCCACCGGAACGGTCTGAAGCTCGGTCCATAGTGCCGTTCCGCCCGCGGCAGCTCCATAGAGACGAAACGTCAGCTGATAGTTCCCGTTCGGTACCAACGTGCCGTCCGCGTTGCGCAGGAGCCCCTGATAGCTCACGGTGCGGGGAACCTCCGCATCGGCGCTCGCCACGATGCCGGCAAGGGCGAGGGCGAGGAGAACGGCGAGGATGGCGAGGAGCACCCGGTGCTTCATGGAATGGCCCTCCCTGTCGATGGCGCCGCTCGGGCGGCCGGACCCATCTACTTGACGAGCACGAGCGTTCGCGTCTGCACAAAGGTCCCCGCGTGGAGGCGGCAGAAGTAGACGCTGGCGGGGAGGCCTTTGGCATCAAGAACCGTGTGATGAAAGCCCGCGGGCATCGTCGCGGCGACCAGACGGCGGACGAGCCTTCCCCGCACGTCATAGAGGTCGAGCGCGACGCGGGCCTCACGCGGCAACGCGTAGGAGACCCTCGCGGTGGAGCGAACCGGGTTCGGGGCGCACGCCCCCAGCGCGAACGTTGCCGGCAGGGCCTCGGCTGGGTCGTCGAGCTCCGCCGGGATCGACAGCCAGGCGGCCCAGAAGCCGACCTGGTGCAGCTGACCGGAGCCGGTCAGCAGACCCACGGCCGGCTGCCCGACCGTCCCTTGCAGCGTGTGCGCCGGACTCGAGGAGGCGTCGGCGCCGCCGGACACCACCCACCGCGGGATCTGGATCTCGGCCGCATCGGGCGTCGCGCTGACCCCGGCGCCGAGGAGCATCAGGACGATGGCCGCACTTCTCATGGGACGCTCCGATCCGCCGGCGCCTCTCCTCGGGCTGGCATACACCCGGGTCATGCCCACGACCTTCAGAGCAGGCGGCGGCCCGTTCACTTCCACGCTTCAAACGTGCGCCCGGGGCGCCCGACCTGTCAAGGATCAGTCCCCTGCTGACACAAAGCTTGTGATATTACCGCTCGCAGAAGACGCCCCCGGGCCGGTTCGCGAACGAGGCCCCTACCTCACGCGGGTCAGCCGGATCGTCCGGCTCGCGCTCCCCGCTTTCAGCCGGCAGAAGTACACGCCATTGGTCAAACCGGAGCCGCCGGCGTCACTACCGGTCCAGTCGATCACATGGGGACCCGCGGCCTCGGTGCTTTGCAGGAGTTGGCGAACCCGCCGCCCCGTCGCATCGAAGATCGACAGCTCGACCGAAGCGGGCTCCGGCAGGCTGAAGGTCAGGGTCACGCGGCTCTGGAACGGGTTGGGGTGCGCCTGCAGTCGGATCGGGCCCGCGGTCCAGGCCCCGACTTCGGGGACGCTCGTCAGGGGTCCGGTGTTCTCGAAGTAGTTGAACGTGCCGGAGTAATTGCCCACGGCGAGGTCGAGGTCGCCGTCGCCATCCAAGTCCCCGAACGCAGGCGCGGCGTTCTGGCCGGCGGTGAGCCCCGCCACTACCGACGGGTCCTCCTGCCAGTTCGCCCCGACGTGCCGGTAGTACTGCAGCTCGTGGCTGAGGTCGCCGGTGAGGAGGTCGAGGTCCCCGTCATGGTCGTAGTCGCCCAAGGTCGGGGAGCAGTTGGACCCGACGTCGAGCGTGCCGAAAAACCCGATCACCTCCGACCAGGCCATGGAGCCGACGCCGACGTTCCGGAAGAAGCGGAGCCTTCCATCCTCCTTTCCCGCCACTAAGTCGAGATCGCCGTCTCCGTCCATGTCCACCAGCCGGGGAACCGACCAGCCCCCGAGATTGATGCCGGCAAACACGCTGGCGTCATAGATGAAGCCGGACCCGTTGTTGTGGTGGAAGAAGAGATTCCCGGAAAGGTCGCCGACGACCGCATCGGGCAACTCGTCGCCGTCAAGTTCTCCGAGGGCGATAGCGGAGTAGATCGAGTGATCGATGGCGGCGAAGTAGCTGTGCGCCGCGTGCCAGGCCGGGGCGGCGGCCGTTCCGACATTCTCGTAGTATTTGATGTCGCCCAGTTGGCTGCCGCTGACCAGATCCAGGTCGCCGTCCAGGTCGAAGTCGAAGAAGAAGGGCGAACTGGCCCCTCCCACGTCGAGCACGCCCCCGAACAGGCTCGTGTTCACGGTCCATAGCGGGTCGGCCGGCGGGCCGCCGTTTGTGTAGTACTGCAGCGGTCCGGCGCTGGTGCCGAAGATGAGATCCGCGAGGCCGTTGCCGTTGAGATCCACCAGGCACGGTGAATTCCAGTAGGTCGATCCCCCCAGCCCTTCAAGCACCGTCGCATCCGCCGTCCAACTCCAGGCCGCGGGGGTGCCATCATTGCGGTAGTAGACGAAGTCGTGGACATCGCGACCGGAGGCGAGATCGAGATCGAGGTCGTTGTCCAGGTCGACAAACCACGGATAGGCATAGAGCCCGATGTCGAACCAGGCCGCCGCCTGGGACTCCGCGAACACCGCAGCGGCGGGCGTCCCGGTGTTCGGGTAGTGCTTCAGAACACCGCTCTCGCTCAGTCCGACGATCAGGTCATAGTCCCCGTCGTCGTCCAGGTCGGCGAACGCCGGCACGGGGTTGGAGCCGGTCGTAAGCCCCGAGAAGAAGCCGACGGCCTCGACGAACACCGGGGAGGTTGCGTCCCCCGTGTTCTCGAACAGCTTCAGCCCGTGGAAGCCGCCGGTGACGAGATCCAGGTCTGTGTCGTCGTCCAGGTCGATGCCGACGCCGACTTCGGCATCCAGCTCACCCACCGGGGCGAAGATGTCGGGGCCGGCGGAGAATGCCGGGTTCGTCGGCGTCCCGGTGTTCTGGTAGTAGCGGAGCGTCAGCTCACTGCTCCCCAGCATCAGGTCGAAGTCGCCATCGCCATCCAGGTCGGCGAAGCGCGGCTGGGAGAAGGTGAGGGATGGGATCCCGCTGGGGTTGAAGATCTGATCGTTCTGCTCCCAGTCCTGCGCGGGCGCGGGCGAAGCGGTCAGTCCCAGGAGGAGGATCAGCGTGAGAGTGCCGGTACGAGTTCCCATCGGGTCACCTCGGTTTCGCGGCTCGGAATTGGGCAGGCAGGGCTGCTACGTGGCAGCGCAACAAGTATAAGGGCGTAGCGTCGCGACGGTCAAGCGTCGCCGGGGCGACTGCGGCGGGGGTGCGGCCACTGGCGCAGGAGCCCCCGCGCACGTCCTGCTCGAACCTGCCGGGACGAATCGACGGCTCAGAACTTCGTGCAGTCGATCACGAACCGGTACTTCACATCTCCCCGGACCGCCCGGTCGAAAGCCTCGTTGATCTGCGCCGGAGTGATCCGTTCGATGTCGCTGGTGATCCCGTGCTTCCCGCAATGGTCGAGCATCTCTTGCGTCTGGGGCAGCCCTCCGACGAGGGATCCCATGATGCGCCGGCGCCCGAAAATGAGCGGGAACGCCTGAATCGGAATTGGCGTCGGTGAGGCCCCCACCAGGATCAAGGTGCCGTCGCGCTTCAGGCAGTTGAGATGGGCGTTCAGGTCGTGCTCCGCCGACACGGTATCGAGGATGACGTCAAAGCGTCCGGCGAGCGAGGCGAGTGCGCCCTCCCCGCTCGTGAGCACGAAGTCGTGCGCCCCGAGTCGCCGGGCATCCGCGGCCTTCGTTGATGAGTGGCTCAGGACGGTAACCTCCGCACCGAACGACGCCGCGAGTTTCACGCCCATGTGGCCCAGGCCTCCCAGGCCCATCACCGCGACGCGCGTGCCCCTGGAGACGTCGAGGTGGCGGAGCGGGGAGTAGGTGGTGATTCCCGCGCACAGGAGCGGCGCGGCGCCGGCGGGATCGAGCGATGCGGGGATCTTCAGGACGAAGTCCTCGTCTACGACGATCTGCGTGGAATAGCCGCCGTAGGTCGGGGTCGTGCCGTCCGCTTCGAGGCTGCCGTAGGTCATCCGGGCCCCGGACTCGCAGTAGTTCTCCAGTCCATCCTTGCAGCTCGCGCAGGTCCGGCACGAGCCCACGAAGCAGCCGACCCCGACGAGATCGCCTTCTTGATACCGGGTAACGCCGCTTCCGACTTCCGTGACGCGGCCCACGATTTCATGGCCCGGCACGCAGGGATAGGCAGTGAATTGCCATTCGTTTCGCGCGAAGTGGATGTCGGAGTGACAGATGCCGCAGTGATCGATGCGGATGCGCACGTCCTTCGCCCCGGGACTTCTCCGCTCGAACTCCCACGGGGACAGGGGGGAATCGGCAGACCGGGCGGCATAGCCTCGAACCTTCATGTGTCGCTCCCCTTCCAGCCCGGGACTCGAGCTCGGCCCGCGCTGCGCTAACACCAAGACAATAATGGTTTTGGCACTCAGGGGCCCAAGCCCGGGCTCATCGCGCCCCCGCGCCGGCCGGAGAGAGTACCGCTCTCCCTTGGATGCAACAAGGGCTCCCCACAACGGTCTTCCCGGAACCCCTTGGTTCTTCCACTCCCCCCGGGAATAACCCGGCGACCCTGGCGTAGTCCCTTCCGTGGCTGGCGAAGAAACCTCGGAATCGGAAAGGAGCACCGCCATGAAGACCTCGATGAAGTCCCGCTGGAGCCTCTGCATCGCGCTGGCTGCGATTGCGGCCGGCGCCTTTGCGTTCCTCCCCGCCGCCGCCCACTGGAGTGACGACACCTGGGTGGAGGGCAGCCTGGTGGACGTGCAGGTCAGCGTGGAGGGACGCCCCGCTCCCCTCTATGGCTCTCCGCAGGGAGACAGCCGCCACTACTTCCAGGCGATCGAGGGTCGCAACTACTCCGTGGTGCTGCGGAACAACACCCACGAACGGGTCGGGGTGCTCATCGCGGTGGACGGCCTGAACGTCGTGAGCGGCGAACGCACGAACCTGTCGCCCAACGAGTCGATGTATGTGCTGAGCCCCTGGGAGACCACGACCATCCAGGGCTGGCGGACGTCGCTCGATGACGTGCGGCGCTTCGTGTTTGTGGACGAGAAGCGGTCCTATGCCGAGCGGACCGGACAGGCCAACGGCGACATGGGTTGGATCCGGGTGCTGGCCTTCCGCGAGCACCGGCCGTGGTGGGCGACGCGACGCGGCGACCTCTGGGGCGGCCGTCCCGGCTACGACGAGCGCGGCGGTCGCGAGGAGGCGCGGGACCGTCAGCCGCGCGCGCAGATGGAGCAGGAAGCGGCCCCGTCGGCGCCGTCGCCGACCCGCGAAGGAGCCCCCTCGCCGAGCGCGAGCTCCGAGTACCGGTCGCTGAACAAGAGCGCGGGCGAGAAGAACGAGTCGCTGGCCGACCGCAGCACGGGTGATTCCTATCCGGGCACCGGATGGGGCGAACAACGCCATGACTCGGTCCGGCAGGTCGCGTTCACGGCGGAGCGCGTGGCCACCGACCAGCATGTCCTGCGCTACGAGTACGCTTCGGGCCTGCGGGCGCTGGGGATCTTCCCGAACCGCGACCGGGATCGGCTGCGCGACCGGGACAACGGAACGCTGGGGTTCGCCCAGCCGCCGAAGTGGTGAGGGCGGCGGCGTCCATCACCAGGATCCCAAACGATCCGGGGCCGGGGACGATCAGAGCTTGATCGGCCACTCGGCCCCGGATTCTGCTACCATGCTCCCGAATGAGCACGAAACCCCTCCAACAAGCGTCGGCGCAGCTGCGGGCCATCGCGACGAAGCTCCTCTGGTGGAAGACTGCAGAAGAAGCCCTGGCGGATCCGATCCGGCTCGCGTGCCAGATCATGACGCTTGGCACCTGGGACGACGTTCTGATCGCGCGCGCAGAGATGACCGATGAGGTCTTTCGCGTGTCACTCCAGCAGGCCCCGCCTGGGGTGTTTGATGCCAGGTCCTGGAACTACTGGCATCTGGTGTTTGGAATCGTGCCCATTCCCCCGCTGCCGGTGAGGCGAATCCCATGACCGAGTTTGCTCCGAACCTCTCGGCTCTTTCGCAGCATCAGCGCGCATTGTGGCCGGCATTGGGGGCGGTGCCCCGCCACTTTGTTCTCTACGGAGGCACCGCCATCGCGCTTCGGTTGGGGCACCGTCCGTCCGTGGATTTCGATTTCATGAGCCACCGATCGTTCGCTACCGAGGCACTTGTCGGCGCGGTCCCGATTCTCGAAGGAGCGGAACGCCTGCAGAGTCACAAGGACACTCTGACCGTGTCGGTCGGCCGCGACGCGCCGGTCATCCTCTCCTTCTTTGGCTCGATCTCCTTCGGCTGCGTGGCCCCTCCTGACCGGGCAAAGGACAACGGCATCTGGATCGCGTCGCTGCTTGATCTGGCCGGGCTCAAGCTTGCCGTGATCCAGCAGCGAGCCGAAGCCAAGGACTACCTTGACCTCCACGCCATTTTCCACTCCGGCATCTCTCTGGAAGAAGGTCTCGGCGCAGCCCGGGCCCTCTACGGGACTCAGTTCAATCCCGCCATCAGCTTGAAGGCGCTGGCTTACTTCGAAGATGGCGATCTGCCCATGATCCCGCAGGACATCAAGTCCGATCTGGCGCGGAAGGCCGCAAGCATCGGCGCCATTCCCGGCCTGGTCCGCTCTTCTCTGACGCTGGCTCCGGAGGAATCGCTCGGCGTGTAGCCGCACCTGCCCACCGGCAGGGGGAGTCCAGATCCGCCTTGGGCGCGCCGATGAAGACCCCGCCGGGGCACCGGGTGCAAGTCCGAAGCGCCGTCCGTCCGGCCAACTCCAAGAGCCAGCCGCGGCGCCGGCGTCTGCGGCTCTCCCGCCGTGGTCAGCCCCTGCTCACCCCCACACCAGCATCTGCGGCCTCCCGGTCGTCGCGAAGCGTAGGCGCAGCCGCCGAGCCCGCCGAGTTCCGGTGACTTTGCGCCCGTCGAGCCGGACGGCTCCGGCGGCGGTGACCAGCTCCACTTCGGCCTCCGCCTCCGGCGCCCCCACCACGGTCAATCGCTGCTCACCTCCGTGCCGGGACACCGCAAGGATCTCGGCGCTGGCGTAGCGCAGGACGTCCTCCCCCGCCAGCGGCAGGTTCAACGGGATCACGTAGCCGCGCCGGCTGCCGAGCACCATCCGGCCCCGCGCGGGAAACGTCGTCGGACGCGACTCTCCGGGCAACACCATGCGGACGCGGCCGGAGCGCGGCTGGTCGTGGAAATTCGCCACGAACAGGAACCCGAGCGCACCGTCCGAGCGCAGGCAGACCTGCAGGTCGGGATCGGTCTCGATCGCGGGGCGGACACCGAGGCGGGCCATCACGTCCCGGACCAGGTCGACCTGATAGTCGAACATGTGGTTCAAGCCGAAGCCGGCGAGAATCACCTGTCCCGCTTCCCGACGGAGGTGAAGGCCGCAAGGCTTGCCCTCCGCCGTCTCGGCAATCACCTCGTCGGCTCGCGCCTCGAACCAGGTGATCCCGCCCGGGGCCAGCGCTTCCTGTTCCCCCAGCCGGTAGCAGGCATTCCCGCCGAGCGTGCCGCCCACGCGCACGCCGAGGAAGTCCGCAAGGATCGTGCAGGCTTCGCGCCCCGCCCCGCGGGTGGGCAGCTCGGGATTCAGGAGCAGCCGTCCGCCCCCGCGCACATAGTCCGTCAGTTTCTCCTGGGTCGCGGCATCCATCGACTCGAGTGAGAAGACCACCAGCGCACGGTGCGAGCGCAGCTCCTCCAGCGGCGTCGTCTCGAGATCCAGGAACTCGCTGTTCAGGTGCGCGAGCTGAAGCAGCCGGGCCAGTCCGTCGTAGAAGAGGTTCAGTTTGTTCCACTCCAACGCCTCGATCGTCGGGCCGAAGAGATACTCCGTTGTCCAGTATGGGGCGTAGAAGCCCAGCGCCACGTCGGCCTGCTTGCGGGTCCCGGCGAGCTGCGGGCCAAAGGCGTGCACCTGCTGCCCGAACGCGCGAAGCGCCGCATAGTGCTCGCGCCGCCGGCCGTCCGGTGCCACCGCGGCCTGCCACTCATGATAGGTTCCGAACGCTCCCAGACCGGCGGGATTGCTCCCTCCTGAGAACATATAGGCGTTCAGGATGTCGAGCCCGTGGGCCGCGCACGTCTTGAGGTTGAGCTCCACGTCCTGCGGATAGAGGCGCGGCCGGTCGCGCATGATGCCGGTCTGCAGCTCCGCGCAGGCAGCCGGCACGTCCCGGCCGCCCACCATGCGGACCACCTCGGTGGTGATGGCGATGTCGTGGAAGTTCTCATAGTCGAGCCGGCGCATCTGGTAGGCGCCGCCGAGCAGGACACCGGGCACCCGGGCCGGGAAGTCGCGGAACATCATCGTGGTCATCGGCGCGTACACGCCGCGCCCGCGCACGTCGAAGTCATAGAACTGGGGGATATTCGCCAGCACCGGCAGGGTAAGCCCGTGCGCCTCGTACCGGGCGTGCAGCGTGGCAAAGTAGGCGGCGTAGTAGTGCTCGTAGAACGCCATCCAGTCCCGCAGCAGCCGCGGCTCCTGGCGGTCGTCGCCCGAAGCAGGCTGGGTCACCTCCGCAAAGTCGCGCCAGGCGCTGCCATGGGCCGCGTTGAGCCGCGCGAGATCGCCCTGGTAGCGCTCGCGCAGGAAGTCCCGGTACATCCGCTCGGTCCCGTCCCCATAGTCGGCGGCCTTCTGCAGCCAGTGGACCATCCCGATCTCGTTGTCGAGCTGGACCAGGATGATCGGCCCCTGCGGGTAGGCGTGCTCGGCCACGACCGGCAGGACGGCGTCAAACCACCGGCCGACGAAGTCCTGGAAGACTGGATGGTGATAGGCGAGAAGCGTGGTGTGCGGCAGGTTCGTGATGTCGCGCCCGCGCACGAAGACTTCGGGATGGTTCTGGATGAGCCAATCGGGTACGCCCTCGTTGCGAAGCTCGGCGTTCGAGACCGGCCCCACCCGGGCCAGGAAACGCAGACCGTGCGCCTGGACCAACTCGAGGTAACGCACCAGGTTCCGTTGCGGATGCGTCCGACCCGTAAAGTCGGACTGCCCCTCCTGCGCCTCGTGCCAGATCCAGGGCACGTAGGAGCTCACCGTGTTGAGCCCGGCCGAGCGCGCGGCGCGCAGGTGCGCCGGCCAGTCCCGCGGCCGCAGACGGAAGTAGTGGATCTCCCCGGAGTAGACGAATTGCGGACGGCCGTCGAGCCGGAACGTTCCCCCCTCGCAACGGATCACCGCCGCCTCCCCTCCTCGGGCCACCGACCCCAAGACCGCATCCCCGCTGGCCGGGCGGCCCGCCGCCGGGCTACTCCTCGATGCGCCGGTTGGCGTTCAGGATGCTCTGGATCACCTCGTCGTAGTACGGCTTCTCCTTCAAGCTCGCATAGCTTCCGGGGAAGAGCACCAGGGTGATGTCCGCCGACTGGTCCGACATGTTGTTCAGCACCACCGCGCACCGCTGGCCGCCCAGCAGCCGGGTGTTGTCGATCATCGGGAAGTCATAGTAGCTGACGCCGAAACTCGCGACCTTCGTCTGCCGCCCCTGCTCCGGATCGGGCGTTTCGATGCTGAGGCTGATCCGCACTTCGCGATTTTCCCGATCCACCTCCAGCACGTCGATCGCGAACGTCGTCGGGATGCCGTCCAGGGTGAGGGTCGCCGGTTCCAGGCTGCTGCCGCCCGGATCTTCGGTGAGGTCGATGGTGCGGTCAAAGCGCTTGCCGACGCCCTCCAGCACGATCATCTGCCGGCGTACGATTTCCCGCGCCATCGACTGCAGGCGTTCGAGATAGGCCTCGTTTTCCGACTGCGCCTCGGGCGTCCTGGCCTCCTCCGTGGCGCGCACCACCCGCCGCCGCATCTCTTCGAACAACGGCTTCAGGTTGAGCGACTCGTGGAAGTTGTAGGCGAGCATCTCCAGATTGAGCACCGAGGCGTTCAGGCTCGACTCATTCGGGTTGACGAAGGAGTTGATGATCGAGACGCACATGTCCTTGCGTAGCGCGCTCTCCGATTCCTCGCGCCGGCTCATCAGCTCGGTGTAGAGGCGGGTGTTGGTGTCGACCGTCTGCCGCTGGTTCAGCGCGCTCGAGGTGATGAAGCCGAGCACGGCGATCGCCGCGGCGGTGAGCAATCCCCCCACCGGGTGCAGGAGAATGGCGAGCTTGTCCCACGCGTCCCGTTTGCGGGCCGGTTCCTGGTTCATCGGCGGCTCACTTCCGCCGCAAGGAGAGCTTGCCGTCCTTCTTCTCCAAGACCAGATCGTAGCGCGTCGCTTCTTTGTAGGAGAAGACCTCGAGCGTGACGGTCTGCTTCTCGTAGACCAGGCTCAGAGTGCACTTCCCCTCGGGCTTCACGGTCAGCTTGTAGGAACCGAACTTGTCCGTAGCGGTCGAGTCCGCCCGCACGGGCGCCGGCTTCACCGCGCTCGTGGCCGAACCCGCCGGCGCGGCGAGGTAGATCTCCACCGGGATCCCGGCCGCCACCGGCTTGCCGTCCAGCTTGATGTCGCCGAAGATGCGTCCGGCCGACGCGCTCGACGCCATCAGGCACACTCCCAGGATCGCCAAGATCGCGCCCATCGATCGCATGGTGCTGCTCCTTCCCGCTTCCCCGCGGTGCTTTGGTACGGACTCCACAAGACTCTTGGCAAAGCCCCGTACTGCATTACCCGCCGGAAGTTGGCCGGTTTCATCCTACTCCCGGCCGCCCGGGATTGCCACCGGACCCCCCGACTGGATACAAAGGCCTGGCCGGACGTCAGGCGCCCCGGGTCGAGCCTCCTCGACGGCAGGGCCGCGGGGTCAACCTCCGGTTGCCAGGCGCCGCTTCACCTCGTTCCAGGTCGGAGTGATCAGGAAGCTCTCGTCCATGTTGGCGACCATGGCGGCGAACTTCTTCATCGGCGCGGCGAAGGAGAACGTGTTCGGCGGCACATACGGCCGGGCGGAGGGATCGAAGATCCCGAGCACACAGCGGGGACGCTCGGCCTGTTGCTCCAGGTACGGGTAGAGCACCACCGTGCCGCATCCGGCGCCGAAGGGAGCGATGACGCCGTCCGGCCCCGGCTCATCGAAGTTGGCCAGCGTGAACAGGCCCGCGACCACATCGGGCTCCGCGACGAAGATGACGGCGGCCGGGTCATCGGCATCAGTGAGCTGGTCCCAGCGCTTGAATACGATCGAAGCCGCCGGCGCCTTCAGCTTGGGGGCGCGCGCCATCACCTCCGCCACCAGCTCCGGCGACTTCTTGTAGCGCTCTCCCTCGAGCTTCCCCGGGATTCCGTAGGAGAGGAAGTAATTGAACTGGGGCATCAGGGTCTCGCTGAACCCGCAATAGCGCCGCCCGCCCGGGCAGCCGACCGAGTCGACGCCGAACCGCATCGGCGTTCCCGCCCGGATCGTCGCCAGATTCGCGATGAGGCAGCGTTCCACGTCCTTTGCCTTGACCAGCGGGACGCCCGCGTCGCCGTCGGTATACCAGAAGGCGACCGGAAGCTCGGCGCCCGGAAAGTGCCGGCTCCAGCCCGCCAGGAATCGTTCCCGCAGACCCTTCTCCATTGCAGACTCCTCCTCGCTCAAGACTTCGTGTCCCCGTGTGACTCAACGCGGGGAGGATCGGACATTCCTGCCAGATCTACCAGGGGTCATGTTCGACCGGCCGCCCCACCGGCACGATCAGGAGCGGCTCCGCCTCCGACGGGAGCGCCAGCTCCCTGCCGACCTGCCGATCCTCGAAGGCGCCCACCATCACGGACCCGAGCCCGAGCGCCGTCGCGGACAGACAGATGTTCTCCGCGGCGCATCCCGCTTCGATCAGCACGTAGCGGGCGCCGCGTTGGCCGTACTTCGGCGCGGTGCGCCCGTAGGTCCCGGTGATCACGATGGCGGCCGGCGCCGACCGGACGCAGGCCTGATGGAGGGCCGCGGCGCCCAGGGCCGCGCGTCTGTCGCCCGCCGCGGTTCTTGCCAGCGCATGATGCGCAGGTTCGTACCGGTACACGCCCGGACTCAGCCCGGACACGCGTCCGGCCACCAGAAAGAGGTCGAGGGGATACAGGGCGCCGGCGGAAGGCGCGGTTCTGCCGCCCTGCGCGCTGGTGATTCCCTGCCCCGACCAGAGAAGCTGCGAGACGTCCGCGAGCGAGAGCGAGTCGTTGGCGAAGGTCCGAGTCGACCGACGCCGCTGCAGAGTCTCCGCCAGAGACATCGGACCTCGAAATTGCGGCCCGGGCAGCTTGACGCCAGCCGGTGACTCGGCGAAGGCCGCCGGGATCAGCAGACTCGCGGGAGCAGAAATGCACCGAGAAGCGGAGAAGCATCGCGACGATGCGAGCTCGACGCCAGCCAGCACGCCCGGGAACCCGAGCGCAATCAAGAGGCCGATGGCGGCCTGGCGCGCCGCTGAACGGCCGCGCTCGGCCCGGGCGCAGATCTGATCCCTCATGGTTCACCCCGCGGCAACGCTCCGCCGCACATCCCGCATTTCCGGGTGGAGCATAGCCCCGGTAGCGGGCGCAGGCGAAGTCTTCGCGGCTGTCGTCGCGAAGGACCCGGCCTACCCTGTCCCCCGGGAGTCGCCTCCTGCGGCCTCTGGCCAACCGCCGAAGACCCGTATTAGACTCCCCGCAGGAGGGTTCGTATGCGTCCCGACCCTTTCGACGACATCGAGAGAGAGATCGCCCGGCTGCGCTGCCGTCACGCGTCTCTGATGCGCGAAGCGCCCGGGGTGCGGGAGCTGATCTCCCGGTGGGCCGCCGAGGCGGGCGGTCTGTGCTGGTTCGTGCCGCTCGAGGATGTGGTCGAACCCGACATCGACGTGGAGATCGCGAGCGAAGTCCTCATTGTGCGCGCCTTCCGCAGGTGGCCTGAGCCCGCAACCTTCGTCGGCATCCTTCCCGTGCCGGAGGGGTTCGACCGCGAGCGCCCGGACATTCGCTTCACGGAGGAGACGCTCCAGATCCGGATCCGGCGCCTGCGCCCCGGGGGCGCGCGATGAGAAACCTCTACGAGATCCTCGGCGTATCGAGCACCGCCACTCCCGAAGAAATCAAGAAGGCGTACCGCACGCTCGCCCTCAAGCACCATCCGGACCGCAATCCCGGCAACAAGAAGGCGGAGGAGACGTTCAAGGAACTGGCCGGAGCGTACGAGGTCCTCTCGGATCCGGAGAAGCGCCGGGAGTATGACGACGCGCTCGCCGGCCGGGTTCGCGCGGGAGCGGGGCCCGGTGCGTCGGCCGCGCCCGGTGGTCCCGCCTATGCCGAGCCGGAATTCGAGGCGATGTCGATCGACGAGATCCTGCGGCGCTTCGGCGACATCTTCGGCGGCGGATTCGGTGAGAGCATCCACCGTTCGCGCGGGGCCGGCCGGCCCGGCCACGATGCCGAGGTCGCCCTCGAGATCGACTTTCGGACCGCCACCCTCGGTGGAAAGGTTTCGGTCTCGCTTTCCGGGGACGTGGCCTGCTCGCGCTGCGGCGGCCGCGGCGCGGTAGGAGACAACCCGCACTGCCCGACCTGCCGCGGAAGCGGGCGCACCACGGTCCAATCGCGGGAGCAGGGGCAGTTCTTCACGGTCACGCGCGCCTGCCCCACCTGTCACGGAACCGGCGTGGATCCGGCCCAGGAGTGTCCGGAGTGTCACGGCGGGGGCGTGGTCGAGCGCACCCGGACCCTGCACCTCACCATTCCCGAGGGGACGGAGGATGGTGGAACGCTCCGCCTCGCCGGGCTCGGGAGCGCCGGGAGCGGCGGCGGACCGCCGGGGGACCTGCTGGTGCGGGTGCGCGTGCGTCCCGACGCGATCTTCCGCCGAGAAGGCGACGACATCCACTCCGACGTGGCGGTTCCCCTGACCACGGCCGCCCTCGGGGGCAAGATGCCGATGCCGACCCTGCGCGGACGGATCAATCTGACGATCCCGGCCGGCACCTCCTCCGGCACCCAGTTGCGGCTGCGGGGCCAGGGAGTTCGCGGAGGCGATCACGTCGCGCGGATCATGGTCACCGTACCCGCCAGCCTCACGTCACGACAGCGGGAGCTGCTCGAGGAGCTGCGGAAGGGCGGGGCCTAGCGCCGTCCCCGCGCGCTCCCCGTTCCTTCCGATTCGCCGCCGTCTCGTCCGGGCCGAGCTTCGATCGACCTGGACGAGTCTCCCGGGATCGACAGGTGGCGCGACAGATACGAGCAGTATCAGCGGAAACCCAACACCCCGGCCGCGAATTCAACTTGCCCATCGCCCGAGACGCGCGCGAGACTCGATGGTTCCGCCCGGAAGCGGCGGTCTGACCGTGGAGGACGCCTCGCCCATGCCCCAGACAAACGCTCTCTTTCGATCGGTGGTCGATGCCCAGAAGGTGGCCGAAGTGCTCTCGCGAATCGCGGCTCTGGCCTCGGAGACCATGGAGCTGCAGGAGGTCTTCGATCGCGTCGCGGCCGCGGCGGGCGAGCTCATTGCGTTCGATACCATGGGAGTGGTCCGCGCAATCGACGCCGAGCGCGCGGCGATTCACGCCTGCACGTTTCCTTGCCAGGACCGGCAGTCGGACCGCCCGAACATCATCCCCATGACCGCATGGTCCCCGCGACTGCGCCCACGGCCCGCCCCGAGTCCTCGGATCGAGGACGCCCTGGTGGAGTTTGACCCGGACTTCCCCTTCGACGCCCAGGCGCTCCGGGGAGGTGTCCGCTCGGGATTGTGGGAACCGTTCCGCATGGGGGCGAGCCACTGGGGCGGCGTCTGGCTGGCCGCCGGTCGGCCGTACGCCTTCACGGATGAAGACCAGGAGCTCCTTCGGCCCATCGCCGCCCTCTTGGGAGCCGCCGTGGAACACTGGCGGATCTGGGACGCCGAGCGGCGTCGCCGGACGCGCCTGGAGCAGCTGGAGACCCTCTTCGCGACCCTCGCCGAATCGCTCGACGTGCGCGAAGTCTTCACTCGACTCTCGGACGAGGTGAAGCCGATCCTGCCGCACGATCTGCTGGCCCTGACCGAGTTGGACGTCGCGTCCCAGTCGTTCCGCGTCGTGGCCCTGGCCGGCGTCGCCGATGCCGCAGCCCCGGCAGTCCCCTTGTCTCTCACGCCGGAAGAGGCCACCAGCCGCGCGCACGAATTCGAGCTGGTGAAGGACATCCAAGCGGATCTGCTCCCCAATACGGAGCGCGACCGTCTGCTCTTGGCCTCGGGCATGCGCGCGTTCCTGCGCGTCCCCGTGCTCCTGTCCGGCCGGACCCAGGGGAGCCTGGGATTCCTCCACCGCCGACCAGACGTGTACGAGCGCGAGGATGTGGAGATCGGCGCCCGGCTCGCCGACCGGGTTGCGCTCATGCTCTCGCACCATCGCCTGGCCGAGGAAGCCCGAGCGGCGGCGGAAGCCCAGGAGCGCGCGGAACGTCTGGAGGCGACGGTGGCGACCCTGGCCAGCCAGCTCGAGTCCGGCAACCGCGGGCCCGTGGTCGGAGTCTCCCGTTCCTGGAAGGAGACGCTGCTGGCGGTGCGGCAGGTGGCAGCCTCGGACACCACCGTGCTCATCACCGGGGAATCCGGCACCGGCAAGGAAGTGATCTCCAGCCTGATCCACCGCGGGTCACCGCGGGCAGACCGGCCGTTTGTCGCCATCAACTGCGCGGCGCTTCCCGAGCAGCTCCTGGAAACCGAGCTCTTCGGTCACGAGAAGGGGGCTTTCACAGGGGCCATCGCAACCAAGATCGGACGCATCGAGCAGGCGGCGGGCGGCACCCTCTTCCTGGACGAAATCGCGGAGATGAGCCCGCTGGTCCAGGCCAAGTTCCTCCGGTTCCTGGAAGAGCGCGAGTTCCAGCGCCTCGGCGGCACTCGCACCCTCAAGGCGGACGTGCGCGTGATTGCGGCCACCCACCGTGACCTGGCCGAGGCGATCCGGACCGGCTCATTCCGCCAGGACCTCTTCTATCGGCTGAATGTCTTCCAGATCCCGATCGCCCCGCTGCGCGAGCGCCGTCCGGACGTGCTGCCCCTGGCCGAGGCCTTTCTCGAGGACCTGGGCCGGACGATGGGCCGTCCCGCGGCGGGAATCTCTCGGGACGCGCGCGAATGGCTCCTGGCCTACAACTGGCCGGGCAACGTCCGCGAGCTGCGCAATGCGATCGAGCGTGCCATTCTCCTTTGTGACGGAGGGCTCATCACGCGCTCGCATCTTCCGGCGATCGCGGCACCCGGCGAGGCTCGGGCGCCGGCCGTCGCCGCGGCGCCCCCCGCAGACTCCGCTCCCATCCCGCCGGGAGGCGTCGATCTCGAGGCCATGGAGCGCGAATTCGTCCTCAAGGCGCTGCAGCAGGCCAAGGGGAACAAGTCCCGGGCGGCGCGCCTGCTCAACCTGACTCGCGCCCAGTTGTACACGCGCCTTGAGAAGTACAACCTCACGCGGAACAAGTGAGACAGATGACATCGCGTTGATCTCCGTGGCCTGTGGAGGAATCGACAACGTGTCGATTTCTCCGCAACGGATTTCGATCCGAGTCTCCCCTTCCAGCACTCCGGCCAATCTCCATACACCGTTCCGGCATCAGATCCCGAGCGCTACGACGAATTCGCCGGCGGCTGGCACCGCTCTTGCCGATCTCCGAGAACGCTCTTGCAGACGATGGCATCGGAGATTGGACCATGAGCCAGAAAAACGTGGAACGGGTCATCGGACTCCTGGCCACAGACGAAGCGTTCCGCCGGCAGTTCGCGGCAGATCCGCGGACCGCTCTGAACAGCTTGCGGGAACGAGGCCTCGAGCTCACCGAGTGTGAGCTGCGTGCCCTCGAGCGCACCGACTGCAGATGCTTGTCGCAGTTCGCGGACACCCTCGATCCGCGGCTGCAGAAGATCGACATACAGGGAGAGATAGCATGAGACCGACCAGCCTGTTCCGGCGATTCCTTGTCGCCGCTGCGTTCGCGGGAGCCGCCGCGGGTGGAGCGGTCGCCGCAGATCATCCCCTCACGCTCCGCCAGGCCATCGATCTGGCCCTTCAGGGCAATGAGGAGATCGCCATCAGCCAGGAGACGCTGGCCGCGGCCGAGGCGGGAGTGAGCGGGGCGCGAGGCGCCTACGACCTTCAGCTCGGGTTGTCGGGCGGCTGGCAGACCTCGGCCCTGCCGTCCAGCTCGTCATTCTCCGGGGCGCCGCCGGGTGAGCTGGCCCCGACCCTGCGGACAGCCGAAGGGGCGCTTTCGTTGCGTCAGCTCCTCCCCACCGGCGGATCGCTCTCGGTGCGCGGAGCGGCCGCCCGCCGGACCACCGACGGAATCTTCGACATCCTCAGCCCCTCCTACACCACACAGGTAGGAGCCGAGTTGCGGCAGCCTCTGTTGCGCGGGCGATCCGTAGATCCGGCGCGTCGGTCCGTGCGCGTTGCCCGCTTGCGGGAGGCGGAGGCCCGCGCGGCGCTCTCGAGCACGGTCGCCGAAGTCTTTGCCGCCGTGGAGCGGTCTTACTGGACTCTGCTGGCCGCCCGGCTCCAGCTCGCGGTGTTCGGCGAGTCGGTGCGGCTGGCCGAAGAGCAGCTCGACGAAACCCAGAAGCGGGTGGAAAGCGGGACCGCGCCAGAGACCGAGTTGGCCCAACCTCGCGCCGAGCTGCAGCGGCGGACGGGAGACCTCCTCTCCGCGCGCGAGGGCGTGTCCCGGGCGGAGAACGCGCTCAAACGGCTCATCCTTCGCGGCGAGGACGATGACCTCTGGCCGGAGCGGATTGTGCCGGTCGACTCGGCGACAGTCGGGGCGGCGGCCGTGGACGTGCGCGATCTTGTCGGCCAGGCGCTCGCGCGACGTCCCGAAATCGCCGCGCGGGAGGCCGATCTGGAGCGTCTTCGGACCGAAGGCGCACTGGCGCGCAACGAGGAGCAGCCGGCGCTGGACGCGGTCCTTTCGTACGACCGGTTCGGTCTCGCCGGAGCGAAGAACGACTCCGGGCCGGACGACCCGATTCCCCCGGCCCTGGACGGCAAGTGGCGCCGCTCCTTCCGGACTCTGGGCGACGGCGACTTCAACTCGGCCCGCGTCGCGCTGGAGCTGGGTCTCCCCATCCGAAACCGCACCGCCCGCGCGGCCGCGGCGGCGGCTCACCGGGCCGCGCGCCAGGCAGAGGCGGAGGTCGCCCGTACGCGGAAGGCCGTCCGGGCAGAGGTCCAAGACGCCGCCGCGGTACTCGAAACCGCAGAGCAACGAATCGCCGCGGCTCGCGCCGGTCGTGAGGCGGCGGAAATCCAGCTCGCCGCCGAGCGGGATCGGTACGACGTGGGCCGATCCACCAACTTTCTCGTGCTCACCCGACAAAACGACCTGTCGCGGGCCCGGCTCGACGAGATCTCGGCTCTGACCGACTACCGGATCGCGCGCGTGGAGGTATCTCGCGCCACCGGCTCGCTGGTCGCGGAGTGGGGTCTGGATCCGGAACGCGGCCGGCTCTGATTGAAAGCCTAGTCTCGAGGGAGGTGTCTCTGTCATGAAGAAGCGCATGATTCTCACGCTTCTGGCGGTGGTCTTCTTCGCGGGAGCCGTCGGCTTCGTGAAGTTTCGCCAGATCCAGATCGCCATGGCTCAGGGCAAGGCCTACCGGCCGCCTCCGGAGGCGGTGACCACGACGGTGGCCCGATCGGAGCAGTGGGCGTCCACCTTGAGCTCGATCGGCAGCGTGCAGGCGGTGCACGGCGTGATGGTGAGCGCTGACCTGCCGGGCATTGTCGAGAAGATCGTCTTCGAGTCCGGCCGACCGGTACGGCCGGGCGACATTCTCGTCCTGCTGGACACGCGGCAGGAGCAGGCGCAACTCGCGGCGGCCCAGGCCCAGCGGGACCTGGCGGCCCTGAGCTTCCAGCGGGTCGATCAGCTGACGGAGAAGGGCGTGATGTCGCAGGCGGAGCACGATCAGGCCTACGCGGACCTCAAGCGCGCCGAGGCCGGCGTGGGCGAAATCGAGGCCGCCATTGCGCGCAAGACGATCCGGGCCCCGTTCCTGGGCAACCTGGGCATCCGCCAGGCAAACCTGGGCCAGTACCTCAATGCCGGGGATCCCATCGTTCCTCTCCAGTCGCTCGATCCGATCTACGTCAACTTCTCGGTGCCCCAGCAGCAGGTGGCGGCGCTCCGCGTCGGAGGGGAAGTCACGGTAACCGTGGACGGACCGGAAAGCCAGCAGCGGACGGGCCGGATCAGCGCCATCAACTCGCTCGTGGACGAAGCGACCCGTAACGTGCAGATCCAGGCCACCTTCGACAACCCCGACGCGGCGATGCGCCCGGGCATGTTCGTGGAAGTGTCCGCTGTCCGGGGTCCCGGCACCAGCGTGGTCACGCTGCCGGCATCGGCCGTCAGCTTCGCGCCGTACGGGGACTCCGTGTTCCTGGTCGAGGAGCTGAAGGATCCCGACGGCCAGAGCTACCAGGGGGTGCGGCAGCAGTTCGTCAAGCTCGGCGGCGCGCGCGGAGATCAGGTCGCCGTGCTGACCGGGGTGGCTGCGGGCCAGGAGGTCGTGACCTCGGGGGTCTTCAAACTGCGGAACGGGGCTGCGATTATGGTCAACAACGAGGTGCAGCCTTCGAACGACCCGGCTCCGCGCCCGGAGGACAGCTGATGAAGTTCACCGATCTGTTCATCCGTCGGCCGGTCCTGGCCGTGGTGGTCAACCTGATCATCCTGATCGCCGGACTCCAGGCCATCCGCTCGCTGAGCGTGCGACAATACCCCCGTAGCGACATCGCCGTGGTCCGGGTCACGACCGCCTACATCGGCGCAAACGCCGATCTGGTGCGGGGATTCATCACCACGCCCCTGGAGCGGGTCATCGCCAGTGCCGACGGGATCGACTACGTCGAGTCTTCCAGCGCCCAGGGGCTGAGCACGATCTCCGTCCACCTGCGGCTGAACTACGACACCAATGCCGCCCTCACGCAGATCCAGTCCAAAGTGGCCCAGGTGCGAAACGAACTCCCCCCCGAAGCCGAAGCGCCGGTGATTGCCCTGGAGACGGCCGACAACCAGTTCGCGGCCATGTATCTGGGGTTCTCGTCGGAGGATCTGGACCAGAACCAGATCACCGACTATCTGACGCGGGTCGTGCAGCCCAAGCTGTCCTCCATCGAAGGCGTGCAGCGGGCGGACATCCTGGGCGATCGCACCTTCGCCATGCGCGTGTGGCTGAAGCCCGAGAAGATGGCTGCCCTCGGCATCTCCCCTTCGCAGGTCCGGGATGTCCTGGCCCGCAACAACTACCTCGCGGCCATCGGTCGCACCAAGGGATCCATGGTCTCGGTCAACATGGTCGCGAACACCGACCTGAGGACCCCGGAAGAGTTCCGCCAGCTCGTCGTCAAGGAGGAGAACGGCGCCATGGTCCGCCTGGGCGAGATCGCGGACGTCGTGCTCGGGGCCGAGGACTACGAGCAGGATGTCCGCTTCAACGGCGAGACCGCCACGTTCATGGGTGTCTGGGTGCTCCCCACGTCGAACTCGCTCGAAGTCGTTCGGCGCGTGCGCGAGGCCATGCCCGGCATCCAGGCCCAGCTCCCGGTGGGTATGAAGGCCGGGATTCCCTATGACTCGACGGTCTACATCCATCACGCGATCCGCGAGGTCTTGAAGACCCTGACGGAAACGCTCCTCATCGTCATTGTGATCATCTTCCTCTTCCTCGGATCGATCCGCTCCATGCTCATACCGCTCGTCGCCATCCCCATCTCGCTGGTGGGCGCCGTGTTCCTGATGGCAGCCGCCGGGTTCACCATCAACCTCCTCACGTTGCTGGCGATCGTCCTTTCGGTCGGGCTGGTGGTGGACGACGCCATCGTTATGGTGGAAAACATGGAACGGCATCTGCGGACGGGGAAGAACCGACTGCGGGCGGCTGCCGAGGCGGCCCGGGAGCTGATCGGGCCGATCATCGCCATGACCATCACTCTGGCCGCCGTCTACACACCCGTCGCCATCCAGGGCGGCCTCACCGGGTCCCTCTTCCGCGAATTCGCATTCACCCTTTCGGGAGCGGTCATCGTCTCCGGGTTCGTCGCCCTGACCCTCTCCCCCATGATGGGAGCGAAGCTTCTCAAACCGGACACGGGCGCGCGCGGATTCGCCGGGATGATCCACCGCCACTTCGAGGCCGTCCGCCGGGCCTATACCCGCGCCCTCGGCGCCACGCTTCGCTACCGGCCGGTGGTCTTCGTGGTCTGGGCCGCCTTCACCCTGCTCATCTTTCCGTTCGCCATGTTCTCCCAGCGGGAGTTGGCGCCGAACGAAGACCAGAGCGTCGTCTTCGGGATCATCCAGGCCTCGCCCAACGCGACCATCGACCAGACCAAGCTCTTCGCCAGCAAGGTCTACGACGTCTACAAGTCGTTCCCGGAGACCGACAACACCTTCCAGATCACTTACCCCACCGGCGGTTTCGGCGGCATGGTCACGAAGCCCTGGAGTGAGCGGGACAAGAGCACGGCTCAGCTGCTGCTGGAGTCGTCGCCCCGCCTGGGCGCCATTCCCGGAGTGCGGGTGATCCCAATGGTTCCTCCGGCGCTGCCGGGCGGAGGCGACTTCCCGGTCGACTTCGTGATCGCCTCCACCGCCGAGCCGCAGCAGCTGGCGGAATTCGCCAACCAACTGGTTCAGAAGGCCTATACCAGTGGTCTCTTCATGTACGCGGATTCGGACCTGAAGTTCGATCAGCCCCAGGCCGAGGTGGTGTTCAACCACGACAAAGTGCGTTCCCAGGGGGTGGACATGAGCCGGGCGGGCCAGGACCTGTCCACCATGCTCGGCGGAGACCTCGTGAACCGGTTCAGTATCCAGGGACGAAGCTACAAGGTCATTCCGCAGATCAAGCGCAGCGAGCGACTCACCCCGGAGCAGCTCGAGGATATCTACGTGAGCGGACAGGACGGGAAGCTCGTCCCCCTGTCCACCTTCGCCACGCTGCGAACCACGACGGAACCCCGGGAGCTCAAGCGCTTCCAGCAGCTCAACGCCGTGCGCATCCAGGGGGTGGTGCCGCCCGGGATCTCGCTGGACCGGGCTCTCCGCTACCTGGAGACGGAAGCCCGCGCCATCCTCCCGCCCGGCTATGCCATTGACTACGCCGGCGAGTCGCGCCAGCTCCGCACGGAGGGCAGCAAGTTCCTAGCGATCTTCCTTCTCTCCGCCATCCTCATCTATCTGGTTCTGGCGGCGCAGTTCGAGAGCTTCCGGGATCCGTTCGTGATCCTGGCCGGCTCCGTTCCGCTCGCGCTGTCCGGGGCCTTGCTCTTCTCGTTCCTCGGTTTCACCACCCTGAACATCTACAGCCAGGTAGGCTTGATCACGCTGGTCGGATTGGTGGCCAAGAACGGCATCCTGATCGTGGAGTTCGCGAATCATCTTCAGGAGGCCGGACAGGATCGGCTGCACGCAGTCATCGAGGCCGCGGGAACCCGCTTGCGGCCCATCCTGATGACGACCGCCGCCACCGTGTTCGGACACCTCCCCCTGGTCTTCGCCCACGGGCCCGGCGCCGGCGCGCGCAACAGCATCGGGATCATGCTGGTCACCGGAATGATCATCGGCTCCGCGTTCACGCTCTTCGTGGTCCCCGCGATCTACACGGTCGTGGCCAAGGTGCGCCGGCGTGTTCCGGCCGCGGCTTCGGAAGCGTCGGAGGCGACGTCTGGAGGGGAAACGCCCGAGCTGGTCGCGGGGCTCGCCTAGGCCAGGAGGCCGGCGCTCGCGGCCGGCCCGGCGCCGGCGCGTGCGCTGGCCCCGGCGGCAGCGGGTGGCCGGGTTCGGACGCCCGGG
>CAYYQN010000048.1:0-35558 GCA_964473865.1 uncultured bacterium
CGGTTGCAGCGGCTCGGGTCCGCTACGCGGCCCCGCCCGCTGAACCGCGGTGTTACGTACCCTTAAGTGGTAAACCGAAATGTGGGAAGCAAGATGGTCAACGCTGAAGATGCCGTAAGTCTCTATCGCCGCCTTTCGGACAAAGGAATTCCAATCTGGTTGACCGGCGGATGGGGAATTGATGCACTGCTGGGAGAGCAGTCGCGTCCACACAAGGACCTTGATGCAATCCTTCTTCTGGACGACATGGTTCAAATGAGCGAAATCCTTAGCCAGGATGGGTATACCCTCAAAGAGCTGTGGTCAGAGAATCGTTGGGCTGTTGACAGCGCAGGCAATACAACCGCAACAGCTTTTGTCTTGCAGGATAAGGAGGGGCGTGAGTTTGATGTTCATGCAATATGCCTTGATGGACATGGGAATGGAATTCCTGCATGGACGGAAGCCGACGAGTTTGTCTTCAAGAAGGAAGCTCTGGCAGGCAAAGGAATAATCGCTGGGCATGCTGTCAACTGCATTTCTACTGAAATGCAGGTCTACTGTCATAAAGGGTATGAGCTACCCGAGAAGCAATGGCATGATTTGCAGTTGCTTCATGAGAAGTGCGGCGTAGAGGTTCCCGTCAAGAGGCAATCGGGCACCTAACAAGCGCGTGCCGCGGCCGCCGCTGCCGGCTGGCGCTACTGTGCCCGGTTGTACGTGATCTCCATCCACTTGGCGTCCTTCCCCTGCGGATCGGGACCCCACATCTCGAAGACGTGCTGATCGTCGCTCACGAAGCGGGAGACCATACGAGCCCGCTGCTCCTGACCGCTTAGGGGATCAACGTAGGAACCGTGGCAGACCAGCTCCTTCGTCTGCGGGTTGTACCCGCCTTCGTAGCTCAAGATCCCGGTCCCCATCGAGTCGAACCAGGTGCCGACGAACTTCTTCCGGCCCTTGTCGTAGGCGATGGTCCCCCTCCCCTCGTAGGGCTGCCCCATCATGCTCCCCTCGAACTTGCTGACGAGGTAGCGGCCGCCGAAGATCATCTCCGGCTCTTCGGTCCCTTCGGAGACCATCGGCTCGGCCTGCGGGTCCATCCAGGACTTGACAGTGCAGGCCCACCGGCCGGCCGTCTTGGCCAGCATGGCGTGCTCCGGACCCGGCTTGGCTGCCTCTTCATAGGCTTTCATCATCTGCTGGTGGTCCATCTCCGCCGGCTTGTCGCCTTGCGCCAACGCCGAACCGACCAGCGCCGTGCAGATCAGGGCGATTGCGAGGACGCGCATAATGCCTCCCTTTCCTTCTGTTGTGGGTCGTGGTCCAAGAGCGATCCAAACGGCAGAGTATAGAGCGACCTGGTCGGCGTTGCCAACCGACTCGCGAGGAGAAGGAACTCGGTCGGAGACCAACTTCTTGCAGCCGAGCACGAGGTTGGCCGGTGTCTCGACTGCGGGTGCCGATAGAGCACCTGAACGGCAGCCCAACCCCCACTCCCTGGCCCCAAGTCGCTCGCAGCAGGTCTCGCGAGCTCAAGCCCGGCCGGAGCGGCCAGGTGCTGCGCGTCGATGGCCACGCAGAGCTTCGCCAGCGGCTCATCGAGACGGGGATTCTCCCTGATCAGCTGATCACGCTCGCGGGCGGCGAGAGACCTTTCTCCCACCGATGAAACCAGAAAGATGCGCGCTGCCGAGACAGTTCGGCCCGCGCGAAGGCCACCGCGAGACGGACCATATCAGATGGCGATTGAGCGCCGGGGACGCCTCTTGGCCTTCGCGACCGGTTGTGCAATCCGAGTTGCATCGGGCCACGCGTGCTGTATGGTCTCCGGATTTGACCAACTGCACCGGATGTGCTTGCGATTCCGGCGACCACCCCTGAAGACACAATCGGGACAATCACTGAAGATAGGAGTCTGGGAGCTGAATCGGTACATGATGATTTTCCTTGCGGCCTTGGCGCTGCTCGGCACGCTGGCGCGGGCGGCCACGATCCTGTTCAACACGGACCCATTCGCCGGCAGCGCCGCCCTGACGATCCCAGGCCGTCAGATTGTCGGCAATGAGACCTTCCTCTCGTTCTCCATAGCGAGCGACGTGTTTGCGTTCGACTCGGGAGTGTTCGGTATTCCCGGAAGCTTCACGTTCGCCAACGACGTCGTCGGCAACCTGCCGGCGTTCGCCGACGCGATTGTGCTCCGGACGTTCGATAATGACGGCGATCCGGGCACGGCCTTCGGCGCCGGCACAGCTGCCAACCTCATTGCCGCGCAGCTCACGGCTCCGGCTCCGGGGTTCTTCGTCTACTTCAACAGCGGCCTGGATCTGGCCCGACTGGTCTACTCCACTGACCTCAACCAGAGCGATTCGGACTTGAAGATCCTCGCTCGGCTCACGAACCTCGCCGGTGAGCCTGGCCGGGATGAGATGGCGACGTTCACGGCCGCGAACTTCGCGGTAATCCCCGCGCCGGTGCCCGAGCCGGCGAGCGTCGCGTTGCTGGCTCTGGCGGTCGGGACCGTGGCTGGCTGGCGACTCAGGCAGCGGCGGAGCAGCAAGCAGGTGTAAGGGCAGAGGCGGCGAGCTGAGCGTCGTCGATGGGAGTGGGGCCGTCTCTCCGTGGAGCCCTGCCGGCGAGACCGCCCTGATGAAACGAAGCCGATAGGAAGGCCGGACCGCCGCCCTCCGCGGCCGAGGTGGCCGCGGTCTCCTGCGGGCCTCGACCTTCCGCGAGTCCCGCGAAGGTGGTGGCGGCGGCAGGAGCTTGCGGAGGCGGCTGCGATTCGCGAAGACGCCATGCCGGCGAGCGCTATGGGAGCGGGGGAACGAGGCGCCGGCGGGGCCTGCTCCTCCGATTGCCGTCATGTGGACCCGATGGACGGCGCCTCCGCGCCAGGCCCGAGGGGGAGCTCCGCCTGGAAGCCCAGGCGACGCCTGGACCCCGCTCCGATTCTGCCTCAGCTCGTGTTGCCCGGACCTGAGACCCGAGCCGGAGACCGCGATTCAGCAGGGCTTGTCCCGGAGGCTGCTGCTCCGAACGCGGCCAGCCGGGTCTTGCCGCAGTCCGCCAAACGCCACCGTGCGGACGTGGCGGCGCCTGGGCCTGTCGAGGAATCTCCCGGCATTCCGAAGTCGAGAGTGCCGGGCTCGCTCACATAGGTGGCAGGTGGAGCGAGTGCTACGAAGCGCAGGCGCCGAGAGAGACGAAATGCAGCCGGAGACGCACCCTGGCCCTACTCCGTCGTCTTCACCAGGCGACAGACGACAGATTCCGAGCCTGCCTCCAGCCGCACCAGGTACACGCCAGGAGCAACTTGTCTGCCGGCATCATCACGACCGTTCCACGTGATCGTCGCTGGTCTTCCGTCCATCTGGCCCGCCCAGACATGTCGAACTTGCCGCCCGGACACGTCAACGATGCGCAGGTCGGCGCCGGCGCGAGCCGGTCCCGCAAACTCCAGCGACAAGTGATTCCCAAAAGGTATGGGGCTAGCCCGCAGCACCAGACTCCCTGATCGCAGGTTGCCTTCCACGCCCGCCGTCAGGCATGTTTCCGGGCCGCAGATCGTCCCGGGTCCGTGCCATTCGGCCGGGCTGCCGCAGGCCCCGGCAGGCGCAATGGAACACGTCCCGTCGATGGCACAGCATGCACCCAGTGGTTCGAAACACGGGTCCGGGCTGCAGCTCGTGGACGCCCCTTGCCACGTGCTCGAGTCCGCACACTCCGCCTGGGTCGTCACCTCACAGAGACCTCCTACGCGACAGCAGGCCCCGGCCGAGGAATCGAGCAAGCGCAGTTGGACATCGAACGAGAGATCGAGAGACCCCCATTCCGTCTCATAGGTTCCGCTTGCGAGCGCCTGCGTACCGACGCGCACCTCGGCACCGTTTTCGACTTCGGCGAGCGAGGTATCGAATCCGGCCGGACTCGAACATGAGACCAAGAACGGATGGACGCCCGTTGTGTCGCAGATGGCATAGTGAAATCCACCCCATCCGCTGAAATGCCCGGTGAGCCTCCCGGTGGGACCGTCGCCGTCTTCCCGCACGACTCTCACGGTCGCGATGGGCACGGTGTCTGGACCGACCCAGTAGAAGAAGGAGCCCATCGGACACCCGCATGTATCAGGAGGATCGAATCTGACCACCGATCCCAGATCGATCTGCTCATCGGAAAGCGCCAGGTCCCCCCGGACAGAAATGTGTCCACAGGAACAGGCCGCCGTGACCATTCCCGGCATCGACCCGGTTTGACCGTCCCCGATGGAGTCGCAGGCGCACTGACAGCTGGCAGACACCACGCCGCCGACGTCTATCGGGTCCAGGCGCCAAGGCCGGGCCTCATCCGCAACGAACCCCGACGCCAGCAGCTCGATCGGGAACAAGACGAGAAGAAGCGTCCGCCACGATCCCGCGCGAGTCCGCATCGGCGGGCCTTCGGCGACAAAGGGCCTCTGCACGCAAGAGATCAAAACGGACCTCCTTCCGTTCACCACCTGGATATTATACATGTCCGTCTTCTCCAGCGTCAAGGTCGCGGCGGCTGCTGCCGACTCTGGGCGAGCCGGTGAGCGCCTCCACGGTCAGTCGGACGTCTCGCACCGTGGACGAGGGCGGTGGCTTCCTGTGCATTCGGCCACCCCGGTTCCCCGGGGGCAAGCGGGTGGCGCAGGCGATAGATCACCTTCCCGTCGGGGCGGCCCCAGAGGGGGACGCCGGGCCAGACGTTCCTGCGGCAACGGAGCCCGCAGACCATAGCGCAGCAAACGTTCCAGGGCCTCCCGATCGTGCACGTTTTCACACTGCGCCGCATGGTGCGAGAACCCGCTTGTCCTCGAAGGGGGCCACCGAGGCACAGAGCGGCTTGCCCTGCAGGCCATCCTCTTCGGGCAGGAGGCGATCGACCAGCCGGGCGGCGCTATCGGCCGTGAAGGCGGACGACCAATCGGGTGTGGGTCTGCAGAGCCGGGATCGACTTATCTGAGAACCACGATCTTCTGCGTGCTCGCGGTCCGATGGTCGAGGCGAGCCCGCAGCCAGTAGACTCCCGGCGGAAGGCGGCGTCCTCCCGCCGTTCCATCCCACCGGAGCTCACCGTCCCGCGGGGCGACCGTGATCTCCTGCGAGGCGCCGAGGCGACGCCCTTCGGGGTTGTACACGTCCAGACGGACATGCAGCGGATCCCACGAACGAAGCGACCACCGGACACCGTCGGAGGTCGGATTGGGGAACGGGCGCTCGATCAGAACGTCCGGATCGCGGCCGGAGGGCGGCAGGATGGATTCGAATACCGGCCTCGACCTTCGATCGGTTCCGTAGAGAACGCGAAATGCGCAGCCGGACACGTCCGTGGGGAACGTCCACGTCACGGCCATCGGGTCGTTCTGCGCGACGGTCGGCGGGGCCGCCCAATGAGTCCAGTCCTCACCGGCCCGTTGCGTGTGCAGCGAGAACAGAGCCGGATCACACGAACGATCGAGTTGGACGTTGAGCGTTCCGTCGTATCGCCACCCGATCACCGCCGGGCGTAGGTCCAGTCCCACCTGGATCCGGTACGGACCGCCATACGCATCCAGGCATTGCCAGGCGGAAGCGGAATCGGCACGGAAGGCAAGACGGAACTCGACACTGCCGGAGCAGGTCGGGACGCGGGTCTTTCCTCGCCAGAGATCCGCGTCGGCGGGATCCGGTGCCAGGGCCAGGGTGTCGACCCCGTCACACCGGCTGACGGCCATCCCGACTCCGGAGTCGTCCTGAGGAAGATCGCTCTCGGACCGGCGCAAGAACAGCTCAATGCTGTCTCCCGCCATGGGCAGGAACGGGACCCAACCCATGGCTCCACGATACGGCGACGGCTCGACTGGTATCGGGACCACGCGAGCGAAATTGTCCAAGCGGGTAATGGTGGCGAGCGTCCGTCCATCGTGGCGGAACGTGAATGATGTGGGCGGGGCACTCCGCGACCAGGGGACGACGAGCATGCCGCCGCCGACCTCCTCGACCACCCGGCCATCGACCTCGACCCCGGAGAGATCGACGACCCGCCCGTCCGCTCCGACGAAGACGCAGGCCACGCCGCCCCGCAGGTCGGACCATCGTCGAGCGGATGCGGTGACCAGAACGTGCGTCCGGGCCGTGAGCAGAATCCCGGATGAGCTATCGGCGACTTCGACGGCGTACGCTCCCGGCGGAAGCGGTGGCACCTTGGCATCCGCTTGTTCGGCCACGATGACTCCGCGACCATCCACGTACCGGAAGATGCCGGGGTACCGGCTGCGGGATAGGGTCCCGTACTCGCGCCGGTATCGAAAGGACTCCAGAAGTGTCGGATTGAGCCCGCTTTCGTTGTGGAAGGGATGAAGGGTCAGGAAATCGCCGCTGCGGGTCCGAGAGCTGGTGATCGGTTGGGTCTGATACCAGAGGCTCGGCGGGCTCAGGCCGTCGATCGGCGCCAACCACGCGCGATCCATCGCACGGGCCAGGGAGGAGTTCTCATCGCGGCCCTCTGCGGCCACCTCGCGGATGAGCCGCTCCAAGGGATGGGGAGATACGCGCCCGGCGGCCAGCTCGGCGGAAACCCCGATCAGGAGAGCGGCCGACCCGCCGCGGTAGATCCATATCGAGGGTAGCAGGTTGAACGGCCCCCCGGCCACCTGTGCGCCTCCGGCCGATAGAAGGTCGTACGCCGCAAGCGCCAGATTCGGGTAGCTAGCGTGAAAGCGGCGCCCCGGATGCTCGGCCTGGGCGCACTCGCCCACCACGTACTCCGCCGCGTCTGCAAATCCTTCCTCGAACCACCCGGAGGACCCCGGGAAAGGCGCGTAGTCCGTGCCGATTTGGAAGCCGTGGGCGAGCTCATGGACAAACGTGGCATCCCAGATCTCGTCGAATTCGCCATCCTCATCGAGCCGGCCGTCTCCGTCATTGTCCCGGCCGTCGGACCCGTCTTCGTCGATCCGGCCGTCACCATCGTCATCCCGGCCGCGCCGTTCGACGCGCGGGAACATCGTGATCACGCCAGAGACGCTGTAGGTTGCGAAGGACCTCTCCCAGGTCACGAAGAGGAAGCTGCTCAGCGCGCGCGGAGCGCCCAGCATCTGGATCATACACGGCGTCACGGCTTGGATCAGGTCGACGACGTAGGCGGAATCAGCGGCGCTGACCGATTCGGCGAGCTGCATGGTGAACCAGGGAAAAGCAACTTCCCGGCGGCTCGTCCCGTCAGATCTGAGAAACGAGCCGTGCGTCACGCCGGCGCAGCGGGGCGAATTCTCGCCGGGTTCCATGCCGGGTGCCGGTGGGGAGGGGCAGCCGGTGTCCGATTGGGGACGGGCGGAGCGGCCCACAGAGGGGACGAAGACGACGATCGCCAGCGCCCCGAGCAGGATGCTGAAGGACCTGACCCGTCGAGTGCCGCGACGGCCAACCGGAACCGAGCAGAACCGGCGGTCGCCGCGGACTACGGAGGGACCCGGATGGCCGCGTCGCCGGGACGAGAGCGTCCTCCCCATCATGATTCGGCTTCTCCCCCCCGGGGTTGGACGCCTGTCGCGCCGTACGGGTAAGGTGCGATACGGGAAGCGATTCGATCTTACCAGAAGGGGCGGGAGCAGAGAAGGCTCTCGACGTCGCGTGGGAGCCGGGTTGAACGGGAGGACGGCACAGCGCTGCCCGCTGTATCGCCTGGTGATGGCGGTTCCCGCCCTCGCCCTGACGGCAGGCGCGTCGCCCCGCGCAACCCGTTGCCGCCGGCCGACTCGGAAGCTTGCGATCACATTCCGATGGCACCCGGGTGGATTCCCGGCTATGCTCGCTCATCCGGTCGCCTGCTCTCCTCCAGAAGGTGACTCGCCCGGAGTGGCCTGCGGATTGATGCTCTGCCTCATGAGACCGGCATCGGAAGACCCCCGCTGACCATCTGGTATCGAAGGAAGACGTTGTCGCCCCGAAGGGACAAGGAGCCGCATGCCGCATCGCATTCAGAACGACAAGATCCGCAGCGTGGCCATCATCGCGCACGTGGATCATGGCAAGACGACCCTGGTGGACGGCCTGCTCCGACAGAGCGGCGTCTTCCGCGCCAACGAAGTGGTCGCGGAGCGAGTCATGGACTCCAACGATCTCGAGCGTGAGCGCGGCATCACCATCCTCTCCAAGATCACCGGCGTCCACTACGAAGGGATCAAGATCAACATCGTCGACACGCCGGGGCACAGCGACTTCGGCGGTGAAGTGGAGCGGGCGCTGCGGATCGTGGACGGCGTGATGCTCCTGGTCGATGCCAGCGAGGGCCCGCTCCCTCAGACCCGCTACGTGCTGATGAAGGCACTGGAGGCCAAGCTGCCTCCCATCGTGGTGATCAACAAGATCGATCGTCCCGACGCTCGCATCGCGGAGGTGCTGGACGAGATCTACGATCTCTTCATCGATCTCGACGCGACCGAGGATCAGCTCGACTTTCCGATCATCTACACCGACTCCAAACGGGGAATCGCGAAGCAGACTCCGGAAGATCCTTCCACCGACTTCCGCCCCCTGTTCCGCGCCATCGTGGACCACATTCCACCGCCGGCCGGCGATCCCGCCGCTCCGCTCCAGGCGCAGGTCGCCAATCTGGACTACAGCGACTATCTCGGCCGCCTGGCCATCTGCCGCGTCTTCGCCGGCACGCTACCGGTGGGGTCGGAAGTCGCCATCGTCAAGCTGGACGGCGAGGTCCAGCGCACGCGCATCACCCGGCTCTACTCCTTCGAGGGGCTGAAGCGCAACGAGGAGACGACGGGTCACCCGGGGGAGGTGCTGGCCCTGGCGGGAGTGGAAGGGATCACGATTGGAGAGACGATCTGCGATCCCGAAAACCCGCAGCCGCTGCCGCGCGTGGCGATCGACGAGCCGACAATCGGCATGCAGATGACGATCAATACCTCCCCGCTCTTCGGCAAGGAAGGAACCAAGGTCAGTTCGCGCCATCTCCGCGAGCGGTTCGACAAGGAGCTTCTGACCAACGTCTCGATCCGCATCGAGCCGGGGGCCGGGCCGGACACCTTCCGGGTCCTCGGCCGCGGCGAATTGCAGCTGGCGATCCTGATCGAGTCGATGCGCCGCGAGGGGTACGAGTTGATGGTGGGCAAGCCGGAGATCCTGACCAAGGAGATCGGCGGGGTCTTGCAGGAGCCGGTGGAGCACCTGGTGGTCGACTGCCCGGAGTCGTATCTCGGTATCGTCATCGAGAAGCTCGGCGTCCGGCGCGGGAAGATGGTGAAGATGGTGAACCACGGCACCGGCCGCGTGCGTCTGGAGTTCCATGTTCCCACGCGCGGAATGATCGGCCTGCGCAGCGAGGTCCTCACCGACACCCGCGGCACGGCCATCCTGAATTCGCTCTTCCACGGCTATATTCCCTGGCAAGGCGACATTCCGATGCGTCTGACCGGCTCCCTCGTGGCGGACCGGGCAGGCAATGCCTCCGCGTTCGCGATCTACAACCTGCAGGAGCGGGGGGAGATCTTCGTCGCTCCGGGCACCCCGGTCTACGAGGGGATGATCGTGGGCGAGAATTCGCGGGAGCGGGACATGAATGTGAATATCACCAAGGAGAAACGCCTGACCAACATGCGGGCCTCCACCGCCGACGAAGCGATCCGGCTGGTCCCGCCGCGCATCCTGAACCTGGAGCAGGCGATCGAGTTCATCGCGGAGGATGAGTTCGTGGAGGTCACGCCGCTCTCAATCCGGCTGCGAAAGAAGATCCTGCAGGCGAACCAGAGGTAGCGGGGCCTGCGGGGCGCGCCATGGCGCGCCTCAAAGAGCGGAGGCCGCTCCCCACTCCGGGGTCGCGGCCTCCCTGCGCGGATAGAACGGTCAGTTCGGTAATCAGCGCAGCAGATTTACGGAACGCGTGCTCCGGCCGGCCGGAGTGTCGAGTACGGCCCAGTAGACCCCGCTGGGCAGACGGCGATGATGATCGTCGGTTCCATCCCAATTCACCGACTGGCTGCCGGCCGGCCGGTCACCAGACACGAGATTTGCGACGCGACGCCCCGCCGAGTCGAAGATGCCCAGATTCACCGACATTCGTTCCTCCAGACGGAATCCGATGCTCGTGGAGCGCGTGAACGGGTTCGGCGATCCCGGCATCAGGCGATCCGTCGCCATCACGACCTCATCCGGGACGTCCGACGACGGCGCGGTCAGGAAGCACATGATCTGCGCGCGGATCTCGCCGCCGGGAAAAGCCCCGGAGTGGATGTTCATGTAGGTTCGGCCGTCGTAGACCGCGGGTTGATTCGCCACCCCGTAGACCCAGGTGGCGAGCTTCGGCGTGCCGGCCGGCAGCGGCATCAGCACCCCGCCGTTTGCGCCCGGAGGCGCGAACCCGTGGATGTGGGCGGCGATCTCGGCGCCGGCCATGCCTGCGAATCGAACGTCGACGCTGAGCGTGGCCGCAGCATCGTCGTTCGCGACGAGCCCGATGCCCGCGCCCGGCGACGGATTCGGCGGCACCTCCTGCCCGCCGTCGAAGGGTGCCACGATCGGCACGATCTGCCCGCGAATCTCCCCGCCGGGGAAGGCCGCCGTGTGAATGTTCACGTACGTCCTTCCGTTGAGGATGTCGGACTCGAGCGCCTCGGGGTAGATCCACGCGCCGATCTTCGGCGAACCGAGCGGAAGCGGCTGGAGGACGCCCCCCGCGACCTGGTGGAGCGCGCTGCCGTGAATGTGGGCCGCGGTCTCCGCCGCCAGAGTGCCGCCAAACGCAATGTAGTACTGGAGCGTGTTGGTGGCCCGGTCGATCGAGAACACGCCCCAACCGGTGCCCGGGCTCGGAGACGCCGGCGTTTCCTGCGCGCCGTTCAACTGGGCGTTCAACGGGACGATTTGCCCGCGAATCTCGCCCCCGGGAACCGCGCCACTGTGGATGTTCGCGTAGGTCTGCCCGGCGAGGATGCTCGCTTCCATCGCCTCGGGATACGCCCACACGCCGACCTTCGGGTTCCCCATGGGCAACGGGAAGAGGACACCCGCGTTGACCCCGGGCGCGGCCGGCCCGTGGATGTGGGCCGCGATCTCTGCCGCCCCGAGTCCGGTGTATACCAGATGGAAATTGACGGTGTTGGCGTCCGTGTCGATCAGGAACTGGCCGCCGCCGATCGCGGTCGAAGGGTTGGGCGGCACTTCCTGCGTTCCGTTGAAGACGCAGGAATAGCAGTACTGTCGAGCCTGGGCGGGCTGCGATAGCCCAAGCCCGACCAAAAACGCGCCGACAGCGAAGACCGCGACGCCGCGAAGCGTCCTTCGTGGACGCGGATCGCTGTCCTTCGTGCGGATGGGGTTTGTATCTGACATATCGGCCTCCTCGAATTCCTTGCCGCTTGGGGGAAGGTGCGCCGGCAGCACCCGGTCGGAACGATCCCGCCCAGGGGTGTCCCCGGGCGCTCCGCCCGCCCTGTGTTCGCCGGTCAACTGTCGGCGCTGCGGGAAAACCGATAATCGTATCTGCGCGGCCATGCGACTGTCCACGCAGAACGCCTGCGAGCGGGTGTCTCTCCGGGCTGGACGGGCTGAGGCGAGAACAGGCAGCGAGGGCGGTCCCCTCGTCGACGATCAGAGACGGCGAGTCTTGTTGTGGCTATGGACGGAGGCGGGGCTTCTCAGAACGAAGCTGGGACTTCCGGTTCAGGGCGTCGTTCCGTGCGCCGTTCCGGGCGCCGGCGCCGGAGTCGGCGCATGACCGAAGAGCCCCCGCTCCTTGATGAGCGCCGCCACTTTCGGAGGCACGTATTCTTCCCACGATCGGTCGCCGGCCTTCATCATGGCCATGACGTCCCGCGGCAGGACGGTCGCGCCGATCCCCGGACCGGGGGTGATGGAGGCGACCCGGCCGTTCTCGCGCAGGTGCTCGTAGAGGTGAACGAGGTGCGGAGGGGGAGCAAAGGAATCCGCCGAGGTGCTCTCGCCGGTCCGGGTGTCCCGCAGCGGATAGACATAGAGGCGCACCGGTCCGCTCATGAGCCGGCCCAATGCCTCAAGGAGGCCGCCGTCCAGATCGCCGTAGTGCTTCTCCTGGAAGATCTGCGCCAGGGTCGGCACGCCCAGCACCATCCCGATGCGGTCCTTGGTGTATCGCCTCAGGTAGGTGGTCACGTTGTGGAAGCGGGAGTAGTTGGAGACCATCACCGTGCGGCCGATCGCCCGCAGGGTGTCCATGCGGGCCAGGAAGTCGGAGTGGTCCACGCGCAGATCAGGCGTCAGGAGGTTGCGAAGAGTCATCTCCATGAGCGCCACCGGGTCCCGGCGCTCTCCCGCGGCGTCGCCGCGCATGAGTGTCAGCGCCTGTTCCAGCATGTCCAGCGTGACGCGGGTGATCGGCCGAAAGCTTCCCCGCTCGATGATCACGGGCATGGCGTGCAGCAGCTCCGCGGGCTCCACCACCTGGCCGTCCGGAGCGAACAACGCGGCATTGGTCAGGCGCTGGTGCACCAGCTGCAGACTCATCAGGCGGTTGTCCACGTCGCAAGAGGTCTCGCCAGAGAACTTGATCATGTCCACTTCCATACGATCCCGGGTGAGGCCATCCATCAGCGCGCCGATCAGGGTCTCCGGGCTCTCGTGATGGCAGAAGGCGGCGTGGATCAGATTGACGCCCAGGATCCCCAGCGCCTCCTGCTGGCGGGCGTTGTCCTGATCCCACATCCGGGCGTGGATGATGATCTGCTCCGCCGGACCGCCGGGGGCGGTCTGGAACCGGATGCCCAGCCACCCGTGTCCCTCCTCGGCGCGGCTCCAGCTGCGAGCGGCCACGGTGTCCGCGAAGACGAAGAACTTGCTGGTGGCTCCGCGCGCGGTCTGCAGGCGCTTGAGGAGGAGCGACCACTCGAGGTCCAGCATCGCCTGCAGCCGCTCCCGGCTCACGTATCGCTTCGTCGGGCCGTACACGGCGTCGGAGACTGCCATGTCGTAGGCGGAAATGGTCTTGGCCACCGTCCCCGCTGCTCCTCCGACATGGAAGAACCAGCGGGCCACTTCCTGCCCGGCGCCGATCTCGGCGAACGTGCCGTAGCGCTGCGCGTCGATGTTGATCTGCAGCGCCTTGTCGTGGGTGCTCGGAGGATGGCCGTCCATGGCCCAAGTATGCCCACGTTAGTGGCCGGCGGCCAGAGATGGGTGTAGAATTGTGAGCGGCGATACCTGGGGGTGCGCGTACGGGTCGGCGATGCCGCTGCGGCGCCGGAATCTGGCGTAACTCACAGGGGGAGATGAAGATCGAGCGGTTGTGAGGGGTGACCGGGCGCGCGTCAGCAACAGAGGGAGGACATCATCATGCACGCAACAGCAGCCCCTGGCGTCTCCGACGGACGGCACCCGCGGCCGTCTCTACGGGTATCAAGCCCCGACGGCCGCCGGAGCGGCCCCGGCCTCGTCATCGCCATGATTGTGGCGGGGTTGTGCTCCCTGGGTTTCTGGACGCTGGTCGGCGCCCAATGCATCGACTACGGAGAGTACCTGCACTGGGCCGGGGGAATCGACACCCCGGGGAGCGCCTACCGCGTGGCGGTCTCCGATCACCTGGCCTACGTCGCCGATGGCAGTTACTACGGGCTCGAGGTCTTTGACGTCAGCGACCCGGGCCACGTGCAGGCCGTCGGAACTCTCTTGATGTCGGGATACACCAGCGACGTGGCGCTCTCCGGCCACTACGCAGTCGCCACCAACGATCAGTACGGCCTCTATGTCATCGACGTCGCCGATCCCGCGGCTCCGCAACTGGTGGGAAGCGTCGACACGCCCGGCGGGGCATGGGGGGTGGCGGTCTCCGGCGACTACGCCTATGTTGCGGACTACGAGGCCGGCCTGCAGGTCATCGATATCAGCAACCCGGCGATCCCGCAGATCGTGGGGAATGTGGACACGCCGGGGCTTGCCTACGGGGTGGTTCTCTCGGGCACACTCGCGTTTGTCGCGGATCGGCTCGCCGGGCTCCAGATCATCGACATCACGAACCCGGTCGCTCCCTGGATCGTCGGCAGCGCGGACACGCCGGGGGAGGCGTATGCGGTCGACATCGCCGGGAACTACGCCTACGTGGCGGATGTGGGCTCGGGACTCCAGGTCATCGACGTGACCAATCCCTCGAGTCCGCAGATTGTGGCCGCGGTGGACACCCCCGGGACGGCCATGCACGTGATCACCGCCGGCGCGCATGCCTACGTAGCCGACGGCTCGACCGGTCTGCAGGTGATCGCGATCAGCGACCCGCTGCATCCCGGGATCGTGGGCGCGGTGGACACGCCGGGTTCGTCCCGAGGATCCGCGTTTCTGGCGACGGCGAATCTGTTGTGTGTCGCGGACGGAAACTACGGACTGCAACTGGTCGACGTCTCCGAACCGCAGCCCGCTCAGATCATCGGCAGCGTCGATACTCCGGACAACGCCACCGACATTGCCCTCTGCGGCCAATTCGCCTGTCTCGCGGACGGAACCTCCGGCTTGCAGGTCATCGATGTCGCGGATCCCGGGGAGCCCCAGATCGTGGTCACGATCGACACGCCCTCCAGCGCTCGGGGGGTGGCCGTGAGCGCCTCGCGCGCCTATGTGGCGGACTTCCAGTCCGGCCTCCAGATCGTCGATCTGCAGGACCCGTACCACCCCGTCATCACTGGCTCTGCGGACACCCCGGGCGTGGCGAACGGCGTGGACGTGGCGGGGAGCATCGCCTGCATCGCGGATGGTTCGGCTGGGCTGCAGGTGATCGACGTCTCGGACCCGTACAACCCGCAGATACTCGGCAGCATCGCCACCTCGAGCGCGGCTTGGGATGTGGCGATCGCGGGCGCATACGCCTATCTCGTGAGAGGCAGCGGGGGATTCGATGTCATCGGCCTTGCGGATCCGGGCAATCCACAGCTCGTTGGCCACGTGAGTACGCCCGGCGGTGCCTACGGAGTTGTCGTCTCGGATGGGTACGCCTATGTTGCGGCCGGCTACTCGAACCTCCACGTGATCGACGTCCAGGACCCGGATGCGCCGCAGATCGTGGGCACCTTGGACACGCTGGGAGATTCCTGGGGCGTAGCCGTCCACAGCGGGTATGTCTACCTCACCGACAGCGTCTACGGGACGCGTATCGTGGACATCACGAGCCCGGCGAGCCCAAGACTCGTGGGCGGGGCAGAGACTCCGGACTATGCCTACGAGCTGGCCACGGACGGGAACTGCATCTTCGTCGCCGACCGGGCGGCGGGACTGCAGATTCTGCCGGCGCAATGCGACCCCACATCGGGCGTCGGGGCAGAAAACGCCATCGGACCGCCCGCGGGGTTGCGAGCCGTGCCCAACCCCAGTTCCGGGCGGACGGTGTTCCATCTGGCGGCCCGCTTCCGGGAGCCCGCTGAGGCCAGCGTCCATGATCCTTCCGGCCGGTTGGTCCGCACGCTGCGGGACGATCGCCCGGTCGGCGACCGGAGCGAACTGCGGTGGGACGGGCGCGACGAGAATGGGCACCTGGTGCCGGCGGGGGCATACTGGTTGCACCTCTCTGCCGGAGGAGAGACCGGGGTGGCTCGAATCGTCGTGGTCCGGTAGGGTCATGATTCCTATGCATGCTCGAGTTCTCTCGATCTACACGGCGGCTGTCCCCCGGTCGAAGTCCGGGCATGCCCTCCCGGCAATCGTCGCAGGCGCAATGTCACTGATTCTCACAGTCGTGTCCGCGACGGGCGCCCCGGCCGGAAGGATCGACGCCAGGGTCCAGGCGGATCTGACCGGTCTCTTGCCCTCCGCCCAGATCTCCGCCCTCCTCGTGTTGGACGCGCAGGCCGACATTCCGGCCTTGGACCGGGCCCTCAAGTCGCAGCACGCCACAAGACGAGAGCGACATCGCCGGGTGGTCGAGGCGCTCCAATCCGTTACGCGCGAGAGTCAGGAGCCGTTGCTCAGGGAGTTGGAGATCCGGTCCGCCGCGGGCGAGGTTTCCAGGTACGCGCCCTACTGGATCTCGAACGTGGTGGCAGTCCGCGCGACTCGAAGCGCAATCGAAAGCCTTGCGAGCCGGCCGGAAGTCCGTTCGGTCGAGCCAGGGCTTCGTCCCGAGTCGACGGACCCGGTCAGCCGCCGGCTCCCGGAAGCCATCGGGGGCGGCACCCGGGGAATCGGAGTCGCCTCGGGAGTCCGGGCCGTCAATGCCCCACGGGTCTGGCGGGAGCTCGGAATCAACGGCGCGGGCGCCTTGGTGGCGAATCTGGACACGGGCGTGGACGGGCACCATCCGGCCCTGCAGACCGGATGGCGCGGGAACCACGGTCACCCGTCGTCGGAGTGCTGGCTTGACGTCCTCGGGACCCATACGACCTACCCGAACGACGATGCCTCCGGACACGGAACGCATGTCATGGGGACGCTCGCCGGTCTCGGGGCCGCGACCCAGGACACGATCGGCGTGGCCTGGGGTGCGGAGTGGATCGCCACGAACGCCCTGCGGCAGACGGTCGGCCCGGCATTCGATTTCGACATCATCGCCTGCTTCCAGTGGTTCGCCGATCCCGACGGAGATCCCGCCACGGTCGATGATGTCCCCGATGTCGTCCAGAACTCCTGGGGAGTCAACGAAGCGCTGGGCTACGACGACTGCGATTCCCTCTGGCTGCCGTTCATTGCCAACTGCGAAGCGGCCGGGACCGTTCTGACCTGGTCGGCGGGAGGCGACGGCCCGGCGCCGGGCTCAATCCGGTCGCCGGCCGATCTGGCGGCCACGCCGTACGAATGCTTTTCCGTCGGCACGGTGGACGCGACCGGCCCCGATTTTCCGTACCCGATCGCATACTTCTCCAGCCGCGGTCCGAGCGGCTGCGACGTGCCGGACCCGCTCAAGATCAAGCCGGAGGTGGTGGCTCCGGGGGTGGACATCTACTCCAGCGTGCCCGGCGCCGGCTATGAGGTGTGGAGCGGAAGCGCCATGGCCGGCCCTCACGTTGCCGGAGTGGTCGCCCTCCTCCGCTCCGCCGACCCCGACCTTGAAGTCGATGCCATCAAGGAGATCCTGATGGCGACGGCACGGGACGAAGGCCCCGCCGGCGAAGACAACGCCTATGGCTGGGGAGTGATCGACGCCTGGGCAGCCCTGCTTCGCCTTCCCACCAGCTCGACGCCGGCGTCCGTCGCCGTCCCGGCGCGCGGCCTGACCGTTCTCCCGAATCCCTTCATCGGAGAGACTTCGATCCGCTTCCGGTTGCCGGTTGGCGGTCCGGTCGAAGTTCGCGTGTACGGCCCCGGGGGGCGCCTGGTTCGCACCCTCTGGTGTCGTCCTCTGCCGGAGGGTGACCACACCGTGGTCTGGGACAGCCGCGACGACTCCGGTCACCTTGTCCCCGCGGGGACCTACTTCGGCCGTTTGTGGGCCCCGGGGGCCGCGGGAGTGAGTCGACTGCTGGTGTTGCGCTGAAAGGATGCCCACCGGCCGGAGAGCGTCACATTTCCACCTCCCGGACGCCCGGGCGGATCATCGAAGACGTCGGGGAGCTTGTGATCCGATCCGCGGGAGTCGAGCGCGCGGCACGCGCGCGGAGGTGTCTATGACTTCGGGAGAAGCCGAGTTCTTCCGCCTGGGCTTGGTTGCGCGGCGCGACAGGTTGCGCGACGCCGTCCGGGACGAGCCCGAGCCGTCTGAACTCCGGGGCCTGCTTCGGGAGGTGGATGCCGCGCTAGGCCGGCTCGACGGCGGCACGTTCGGCACCTGCGAGGTCTGCCGCGGCGCGATCGAGCCCGAGCTTCTCTCCGCCGACCCACTCGTCCGGGTGTGCCTGGATGACCTGAGTCCCTCCGACCGCGAGAGCCTCGAAGAGGATCTGGCGCTGGCGTCCCGGATCCAGGCCGGCTTGCTGCCCCCGCGACAGGGGCGGCACGGCGGGTGGGACGTCTGCTATCGATTCAGGCCCCGGCTGGCGGTGAGCGGCGACTACTGCGATCTGATTCCCGGACCCGGGGGCGCGGACCTGGCGCTCTTTGTGGGCGACGTGTCCGGCAAGGGGATTGCCGCCTCCATCCTCATGGCCCACCTGCACGCGACGTTTCGCACCGTCATGCACGAAGCCTGGTCGCTGCCGGAGCTCTTTGCGCGAGTCAACCGATTCTTCTGTGAAAGCACATCCCTGAGTCAGTTCGCGACGGCAATCGGGGCGCGTCTTTCGGGTAGCGTGATCGAGCTGTGCAATGCGGGACATCCTCCGGCAATCGTGGTGTGCAACCATCGGGTGTTCCTGCCGGCCGCGGGCGGACTTCCCCTGGGGATGTTCCGTACGGCGAAGTACGAATGCGACCGGCTGACCCTGGCCCCCGGGGATCTGCTGGTGTTGTACAGCGACGGACTGACCGAGGCGCGGGGAGGCGAGGACGAGCTGTTCGGATCCGAACGTCTGGCTCGCGTCGTGCAGCAGCACTGCCCGGAGCCGGCCGAGGAGATCCTGCAGGCGTGCATCACCGAACTCGAGCGCTTCACGGGCGGGAGAAGCCTGGACGACGATCTGACCCTGCTGGTTGCCCGGCGGGAGGAGTAGAGCGAAGCCGCTCCGCTATTGTGTATCTTCGGGGCGTCGGCCGAGGCGTTTCCCCGCTTACCAAGGAGTGGGGAGGATGGGCCTACGTCCCAAGTCCGATCCCCGGACGCTCGGCGCGACGCCCGAACTGGACCAATCCTCAGCCGACGCCGTGTGTCTTCCGGCGCCGGCCGATGACCACGATGCCGCAGAGGCCGGCCGCCAGGAGCGCCAAGGAGGTCGGCTCCGGAACCGGGGCAACTTTGCCGAAGAGCCCGTGGTCCTCGATGCTTCCATCGCCCGGTATTCCGGCGGCGAAGTAGAGCGAATTGGCTGCCCCACTGGCTCCCCCGTTGCCGAATCCCAACCCCCGTAGCCCGTCGATCACGATCTCATTACCCAGGCCATCGGTGAGAGCTCCGAGGAAGTTGAAGCTGACGGGATCGTAGGCGTTGATGCGGCCGTCCCCGAAATTGCCCACCAGAAGCGCGTTGCTGAACTCGCCGAACGTAGCGGGAGCGGTGGCGAGGCCCCAGGGAGAATTGAGGTTGCCGCCCGAGATCACCCGTTGCAGGAAGTTACCGTCCAGATCGAATTTGTCGACAATCCCGTTACCTGGGCCGGGGACGTCGTCCTCGTGGCCGGCATCCTGCAGCGCGTACGTTACATAGAGCGAGCCACCCAGGTTCTGGATGCCGAACGGCGCGTATCCCGCGGGGAGGCCGGGATCCGTAAAGCCTCCCCCAAAGACCTGGTTGTATCCATCATCGAAGACGTCGATCACGCCGGTGTCGAAATTGGCCGCGTACAACTGATCACCGGTGATGCTGTGCCCGATGGCGAGGCCCTTGTAGTTTGCGGATCCGGCGTTGTCGACACGCACGATCGCCGTCGTCCCGTACGTGTTCTTCCATGCGGCAATCGTTCCGTCCTCCGTGGCGAAGATGAAACGCTCCGAATCGAAGCCGCTCCCCCCATTGAAGACCTGACCCGTGGGTGAGGACGGCGGGGTTTCGCCGGGAGCTGGTGGAACCGTGACGACGAGAGGTTGTGGCTGGCCGAGGCCGTTGTAGATCGATGCCACCCCGGTGTGCGCATCCGATACCCACCAAGGTCCGGTCGGGCTCGCGGAAATGCCCCACGGGTTGACGAGATTGGGATCGGTGAATTGGGCGTAGCCGGGAATGTCCGACACCAGCTTTGTCACATTGTACCCTTGGGCTGAAACCGCCTGGAACGAGGACAGCGGCATCAGGGCCACGATCGCGCAGAAGAGCGTCTGAATTCGCCGTGAGTACGCGACCACGGCCGCGCTTCTTCCGCGATTCCGGCACTCGTCGGCTACCGACAATTTCCTGTTCATGCATCTATCTCCTGGACCCGCGATGACAAATGTGTCGCCGGCGGGTCATGTTGGTGCTCCATCTTCTCCCACTCCGCGTGAGACACTCTCCGAGCCCGAGAGTGGCCTTGGAACCAAGACCTGCTTTGGATGACGTTCTCCGGACGACCGGACGCGGAAATGTGGCGTCGACTCCATCTTCCCATCGAGGTCGCCGCGCCGCCGCGGGGCGGAACCCGGCCCATCGGAGTCTGTCGCGACCGGTCCGCCCGACTGGGGCCGGAGCCACTGCGCGACGCCAGGGTGGCCTTGTGCGACGCCGAATCGCACGAGAGGCGGGCAGAACCTCACGACGCACTTCGGGGATGGCTGGACCGCGCCTTAGGGCGCCAGGCCGACTCCCCGTGGCGGGTCGGTCTACTCCCCGATCCGCGGCGGCGTGTAGCTCGCGCAGGGGTCCACCGCCGTGGCGTACGGGCCGGTCCATCCGTCGAGGAAGTAGCGGTTCAGCGTGCCCGCGATCCCGCGTCCCTGGACGATGAGCCCGACGTTGCGGCTGCGATGGAAGTAGTCCTTCTCCCAGTTGCTGGTGCCGATCCAGGCCTTGTCCTCGTCGACCACCAGATACTTGGAGTGCACCACGCGCGCGAACGGGATGAAGCCGCCGGACCAGGGCGGAATCGTCACCAGCTTCACCTCGATGCCGGGCAAGGGCTCCAGGCTTTGCAGTCCCTCGATCGTGCCCGAGCGCTTGCACCAATCGGAGAGGAGCAACTGCACGGCGACCCCACGCGCGGCGGCGGCCCGAAGCGCCGTCTCCAAAGTGTCGAAGTACTCGCTCCGGCCCGTGGACTTGTAGGTCAAGAGCTGGAGGCGGACGGTGGAGCGGGCCGAGTCGATCAGCTCGACGAGGCGGGGCAGATCCCACAGCGATTCGTCCGGCAGCCACCCGCGGGGGCTGAAGACGGGGGTGACGCGCACCGTATCGCCGCCCAGGGGCACCGCGACCGGGAAGGGATAGCCGCCCGCGGGGACCGGATGGCGATACGTTCGATCGGCGCCGCCGGCGAGATCCCAGTCGGTCTCGAAGACGTCCGAGAACGCGCGCACCAGCTCCGGCACGCGGACTCGCATCCCGAGCTCTTGGATGTGGGTCAGCGAGCGCCAGTCGAAGTTCTGGCTGCCGAGGTATGCCTCTTGTCCGTCGACGAGGAAGTACTTGGCGTGGAGCACGCCTCCCATCAGGGATTTCGTATCGTACAAGCGGACTTCTATGCCGGACCGGGCCTTCAGCCGATCGATGATTTCGGGATAGGTCTTGTAGAAACCCTTCTCTGACAGAAATCGGACCTTGACCCCGCGCGTCGCCGCCGCCTCGACCGCCGCGACGATCGGCTCGAGCCGGTTGCCCGGCTCACCGCTGGCGTAGAACTCGGCGAACTCGAGCGAGCGGGTGGCGCCGTCGATCATGGCCTTCCAGGTCTCGTAGGCCTCGGGAATGTCGGGGTGGTCGAGGATGGTCTCGATGGGGAAGCTCTCGATCAGCTGTACGGGCGCGCCGTCTGACTCTAGGCTCGACCCCGCCTGCGGCGCGGGTTCGACCGCCCCGGTGGCGCCCGCAACCAGGAGGGTTGCGACGAGGCAGGTTGCGAGGCGACAGGCGGTCGGGTGTGCCCGCGACCGGATCCCCGGCCATCCCGCTCGCTGCTCCCGGATGTCCGGCCGTTCAATCATCGGGCTGCGCCTCCCTCGAATCGTTCTCGGAGTCGATGTCAACGAAACCACCGGAACCCGAACTGCTCGGTGAGGCGGACGTACTCGTCGTTTCCCTCCGGCATTTCGTCGGCGCGATAGTGCAGGCCGAAGTACCGCTGGGCCGGATTGATGAAGCCGTCAGCCTCGATTCGTGCCCGCGACCGGCGCGCGCGGGCCTCATCGTGGACCTTGCGGCAGACCGCGGCGATGCATTCCACGCGCTCCGGAGTCGCCTCCACCTTCAGTCCCGGGTACTTGCGGTCGTAGGCCTCGACCAGGGCCTGGTCCGACAGCTCCAGATAGGCTTCGTGGTGCACCACGGTCTCGGTCCCGAGTTTGCGCTTCACCGCGACGGGGCCCCCGGGATATCCCAGGCAGAGCAGGACTACCGGGAACACCCCATCCGGGAGGCGGAACATCTCTCGGAGCCGGGGGAAGAACTCCAGGACCGTTCCGATGTAGACCGAGCCCAGCCCGAGCGCGTCGGCCGCGGTGCAGATGTTTTGCGCGCAGATGACCGTGTCCTGGAAGGCAATCCAGAAGTGCCGGAACGACCGGTTCGCCGTGAAGGGGGCGTCCAGGAGCCCGGCCCACCGCTCCAACCGGTGATAATCAATACAGAAGAGTAGGTTCACGGGCGCCTGGGCGATCAGCGCCTGTGCCCCGAGCTCCGCCAGTTCGCGGCGAGAGGTCTCATCCTCAATCTGGATGATCGAATACGGCTGGAGGTTGCCGCCCGTGGGGGCATGGGTCCCTGCGCCCAGGACCGTCGCGAGGATGTCGGCGGGGATCTTCTCGTCGCGGAACACCCGGCAGCTGCCCCGTTCGTACAGGAGCCGCACCGTCGCGTTCGGGTGCGCGCCGGAGCGAGAAACGTCCACTCCGTGGTGATCTGGCATCTTGGGCTCCGGCACGTGGGCCTCCTTCCATCGAGTCCGAGGAAACCGTCCCGTCGAGGCGCCCCGGGGACCGGCCATCCTGAGGACAGTAGGTGGGCCGGGGCGGCCGGGGCAAGCGAGTCCGCACCCTCCGACGAGGACGCCCGCGCACCGGATTGCCCGGCCGCCCGTGGGGGCACTGTCTCGCTGCGACCGCATCTCCAACTCAAAGTCCCGCAATCCATATCGAGTGTGCATCGCGTCCTTCTCGGGGCCGATGAGAAGAACATCTATGCCCAATTTCCTGGCCTCGTTGAGACGTGCGGTGTACACTGAGATGTTGTGTTGCTGCCCGGAAACGGGGGGGAATGGAGGGGAGGAGTCAGATGAGCACATCCGGCACACACGGCCACGCCACCTCGCCTGCGACTCTGGCCGAGGAACTCAGAGGCCAGATCGGTCAGAACCCCGCCGAGTGTTATCAGTGCGGCAAGTGCTCGGCCGGCTGCCCGATGGCCATCGAGACGACGCTCCGTCCGCATGATGTCATGCGGATGATCCTGAACGACCGCCGCGAGGCGCTGCTCGGGAGCGAATCGATCTGGCTCTGCCTCACCTGTGAAACCTGCACCGCGCGCTGCCCGAACGGCTGCGACCCCGCGCGGATGATCGACGGCCTGCGCGAGATGTCGGTGGCGCGGTCGCCGCGGGCGATCGGGGCGTTCCATCGCTCGTTTCTGGACCAGATCCGCGCCTTCGGCCGCATGTTCGAGTTCGGCCTGGTCGTCCAGTACAAGATGCGCTCCGGAAAGCTGTTGAACGATGTGCTCTCCACGCCGGGAATGATTACGCGCGGCAAGCTGAAGTTCGTGACCAGCCCGATCAAGGGGGTGGCCGACGTGCGCCGCATCTTCGAAGCGTGCGAGCGCGAAGCCGCTGCCGAACGGGCAGCCGCGCACGGGAGGGAGTCATGATCAAGATCGGCTACTACCCCGGCTGCTCCCTCCACGCCACGTCGCGGGAGTACGACGAGAGCGTGCGGGAGGTCGCCCGCGCGCTGGACGTCGAGCTGAAGGAAATCGACGACTGGTCGTGTTGCGGAGCGACCTCGGGACACGCGACGAATCATCTTCTCTCGGTGTCCCTGCCGGCCCGTAACCTCGCCCTGGCCGAGGAGCAGGGGATGCAGGAGGTGCTCGCGCCTTGCGCCGCCTGCTTCAACCGGCTTGCCGCCGCCAGCCACGCGGTGCGTTCTGACTCCGTTCTCGAGGCGAAGGTGAAGAAGATCCTGGCCCGGCCCTTTGCCAACACGGTGAAAGTCCGCAGCATCCTGGAGCTCTACCGGGCGCTCGTTCCGCAGATCACCGAGAAGGCGGCCGGTCGACTGGAAGGAATGAAGGTCGCCTGCTACTACGGTTGCCTGCTGGTGCGGCCGCCGGAGCTCTGTACGTACGACGATCCGGAGCAGCCGACCTCAATGGAAGAGGTCTGCCGGGCGACCGGCGCCACGGCGGTGAACTGGAACATGCGGACGGAGTGCTGCGGCGGGGCCTTCTCGCTCTCGCGCACCGCGTCGGTGGTGCGTCTGGGGCGGGCCATCCTGGACGACGCCCGGCAGGCGGGCGCCGAGGCGGTGATCGTGGCCTGCCCGATGTGCCACAGCAACCTCGATCTGCGGCAGCAGGCGATGCTTGATGGGGGCCGGAGCGCGTTGCCGGTCGTCTTCCTGACGGAGCTGGTCGGCTTGTCGCTCGGGCTGTCCCCGCAGACGATGGGCCTGGGACGGCACTTCGTGGGAACGGACGGAATCGTGAAGCGGGCGGCGGAGACGGCCGCGGCAGCCGCGGCCGCGAAGGCGGCCAAGGCGGCCAAGGCGGCGGAGACGGCGGCCAAGACCCCGGCATCTGCGGGAGCCGCACCATCCGGGAAGGGGGTGGCCTGATGGCCCGCATCGGCATCTTTGTCTGCCACTGCGGTGAGAACATCGGCCGGACGGTGGACTGCGCGCGGGTGGCGGAGGCGCTGCGGGATCTCCCCGGCGTTGCGCACTCGGTCGACTACAAGTACATGTGCTCCGACCCGGGGCAGCTCCAGATCAAGCAGGCGATCCGAGAGAAGAAACTGGACGGTGTCATCGTGGCGGCCTGCTCGCCCCACATGCACGAGAAGACGTTCCGCCGGGCGGTGTCCTCCGAAGGGCTGAACCCGTTTCTGGCGGAGATGGCCAACATTCGCGAGCACTGCTCCTGGATCCACGAGGACCGGGAGAAGGCCACCGACAAGGCGATCGAGGTCTGCCGGACCATCGTCGAGAAGGTCAAGCGGAACGTCCCGCTGGAGACGATTCGCATCCCGGTGACCAAGCGGGCGCTCGTCATCGGCGGCGGCATCGCCGGCATCCAGGCGGCGCTCGATATCGCCGACGGCGGCGCCGAGGTGGTGGTCGTGGAGAAGGAGCCGTCGATCGGCGGCCACATGAGCCAGCTTTCCGAGACCTTCCCCACCCTCGACTGTTCGCAGTGCATCCTGACTCCGCGCATGGTGGAGCTCTACCAGCACCCGAACGTCAAGCTGATCACTTACGCCGAGGTGGAGGAAGTCAACGGCTACATCGGCAACTTCAAGGTAAAGATCCGGCAGAAGGCGCGCAGCGTCGACGCCAGCAAATGCAACGGCTGTGGCGCCTGCACCAAGGCGTGCCCGAACAAGAAGATCCTGTCCGAGTTCGACGCGGAGCTGGGCAAGCGCACCGCGATCTATGTGCCGTTTCCGCAGGCGGTGCCCAACATCCCGGTGATCGACCGGGTCAATTGCGCGCTCTTCAAGGGGCGGGCCAAGGGACTCAAGAAGGACGCGTGCGCGAAATGCCGGGAGGCCTGTTCCCGCGAGGCGATCGACTATGACCAGCAGGATACCTTCATCATGGAGGACATCGGCGCGATCGTCGTCGCCACAGGCTATCAGCTCTACACCATCGGGAAGGACCAGCCGGCCGGGATCACCGGCTACGGCGAGTATGGCTACGGCACGATTCCCGACGTCATCGACGGGCTGCAGTTCGAGCGCCTGGCCTCGGCCTCCGGACCCACCGGCGGAAAGATCCTGCGCCCGTCCGACGGCAAGGAGCCGAAGCGGATCGTCTTCCTGCAGTGCATCGGCTCGCGCGATCCGGCCAAGGGTATCGAGTATTGCTCCAAGATCTGCTGCATGTACGTAGCCAAGCACACCATGCTGTACAAGCACAAGGTCCACGACGGCGTGGCCACGGTCTTCTACATGGACATCCGGGCCGGAGGCAAGGGCTACGAGGAGTTCACGCGGCGCGCCATCGAAGAGGACGGGGCCCGCTACGTTCGCGGCCGGGTTTCCCGCCTCTACCGGGACGGAGACGTCATCAAGGTCCAGGGGTACGACACCCTCTCGGGCGAGCCGATCCTGATGGACGCGGACATGGTGGTGCTGGCCACCGCCATGCGCCCGCAGCCGGGGATTCAGACGCTGGCGCAGCGGCTCTCCGCGTCCTATGACCTGCACGGTTTCTTCAACGAGGCGCACCCGAAGCTCCGCCCGGTGGAGACGAACACCGCCGGCGTCTATCTGGCGGGAGCCTGCCAGGCGCCGCGGGACATCCCGGATTCGGTCGCCATGGCGTCGGCCACCGCGGCGAAGGTCCTGGGACTTTTCAGCAAGGATCAGCTCGAGCGCGAGCCGACGGTGGCCCGCGTCGACATCAACCTGTGCACCGGCTGCTTCCACTGCGAGCGGGTCTGCCCCTACGGCGCGATCACCACCAAGGAGATTCGTGATCGGAAGGGGAACCTCATCAAGGTGGTGGCCGACGTCAACCCGGGCGTATGCCAGGGCTGCGGGACATGCCAGGCGACCTGCCCGTCGAAGAGCGTGGAGCTGGCCGGATTCACCGACGAGCAGATCTACGCGGCGATCAACGCGCTGGTCTTGTAGAGGAGAGGTCATGGCCGAAACACCAAACGGAGCGTTCGAGCCGAAGATCACCGCCTTCGTCTGCAACTGGTGCACCTACACCGGGGCCGACCTGGCCGGAACCAGCCGCCTGCAGATGTCGCCCAACGTCCGGATCATCCGCCTGCCCTGCACTGGCCGCATCGATCCGCTCTTCATCGTGAAGGCGTTCGAGCGGGGTGCCGACGGGGTCATCGTTTCGGGGTGCCATCCCGCGGACTGTCACTACACCTCGGGCAATTACCACGCGCGGCGGCGGTTCGCCCTCTTCCGGGAGCTGGCGAGCTTCATGGGGATCGATCCGAAGCGGATCACGTTCTCGTGGGTCTCGGCCTCCGAAGGGGGCAAGTGGCGGGACGTGGTGAACGACACGGTGGCGCGGGTGCGGGAGATGGGTCCGTTCAGGCAATATCGCGAGTTGGCGGGGAGGCGGTCATGAGCGGATCGACCGTCGATGCTCGCGCCGCGATCATGATTGCCCCGCTGCCGGAAGCGGGTCCGCGGGGACGGCGAGGACTGGGGCGGAGGCAGACATGCAGGCGCTGAGAGATCTCGCGAAGAAGCTTCTTACCGATGGGACGGTGGGGGTCGTCATCGGGTACGAGGAAGGGCCGCACGGGGTGCGCCCGTCGTTCGTCAAAGACGCCGCCGACACCGGCAGGCTGATCTTCGACCGGCGCTGCGTGCAGAACCTCGCGACCTACCTGGCCCCGCGGCGGAACCATCTGGGCGCGCTCGGGAAGAAGGCGGTCGTGGTGAAGGGTTGCGATGCGCGCGCCGTGGCCGGTCTGATCCGGGAAACGCAGATCAAGCGCGAAGACGTCGTCATCATCGGCGTGCGCTGCGGCGGCGTCCTGCGCTGCGGTTGCGAAGGCAATCCGGAGCTTTCCCCCGAGACGGTCGCCGATCGCTGCGCCAACTGCGACATCCGGGAGCCGAAGCTGGTCGATCATCTGGTGGGCGAGCTGCCGCCCGCCCCGCCGGTTGCCACGGAGCGCGCGTCGCGCATTGCCAGGCTGGAGGAGATGACCCCCGAGCAGCGCTGGGACTACTGGCGGCAGGAGCTTTCTCGCTGCGTCCTCTGCCACGCCTGCCGCGAAGTCTGCCCGATGTGCTTCTGCGAGCGCTGCGTGGCGGACAAGACGGTACCGCAGTGGATCGAATCGTCGCCGACCGGACGGGCCAATCTGGCCTGGCATCTGACCCGGGCGCTGCACCAGGCGGGCCGTTGCTGCGACTGCGGCGAATGCGAACGGGCGTGCCCCGCGGACATCCCGCTGGGATTGCTCAACCGCAAGCTCGCGCAGGTCGTGGAAGAACGCTATGAGTTCCGGGCGACGGATGATCCCGAGGTGCCGGCGCCGGTGGGGAGCTACAAGCTGAACGACACGCAGGAGTTCATACTTTGAGGCCGGGGTGGTGCGGCCGGGAGCAAAGCGCGTCATGAAGACCAGACTGATATCACGGGAAAACCTGGCGGCCTGGGTGGCCGATCTCGTGCAGGGCGGAACCGAGGTCATCGCTCCCGCGCGCGCTCCCGACGGGAAGGTCGACTATCGCCGGGTCGCGAAGTTCGACGAGGTTGCGCTCAACGACGGGATGCCCCGGCGATCGCTGAAGGAGCAGTTCCTCCCGGCGACGGAGCCGCTCCTGTCGTGGAAGCAGAAGCAGTCGGAGATCACGCTGGAGCCGGTCTCGACGCAGTTCGGTCCCCGGGTGGTGCTGGGGGCGCGCCCCTGCGATGCCGCCGGCGTGCTGGTTCTCGACAAGGTGATGGGTTGGGACTACCGCGACGAACTCTGGTTCGGACGCCGGGAGGCCACCACCATCATTTCACTCGCGTGCAATGGAGTGGACAGCTCCTGCTTCTGCCGGGTCGTGGGGCTCTCGCCGGAGACCGAGAAGGGATCCGACATCGTGCTCTATCCGGATGCGAACGGCTTCCTGGCCCGGCCGGTCACGGAGAAGGGCGAGGAGCTGATCACAGCGCACGCGAACCGGTTCACGGACGCTCCGGCAAGCGCGGCGCCGGCGGTGGCGGCGGCGTCGGTCGGCACGGGCGGGATCGGCGGGCCGGTGGACCTCGGCTCGGTGCACGACTGGCTGGCTGATCACTTCGAGCATCCGCTGTGGGAGGCGATCGCGTTTCGTTGCCACGGGTGCGGGGCCTGCGCCTCGGTCTGTCCGACCTGCCACTGCTTCGACATCGTGGACGAGCCGGAGGGGATCACCGAAGGAACCCGCCGCCGCAACTGGGACACCTGCCAGACGGGACGCTTCACCGTCCACGCCTCGGGGCACAACCCGCGCGAGCAGCAAAACGCCCGCTTCCGGCAGCGGGTGATGCACAAGTTCTACATCTACCCGGAGAAGTTCGGGGAAACGCTCTGCACCGGCTGCGGCCGGTGCGTGCGGGATTGTCCAGGCGGGATGGATCTCCCGGAGATCGTCGAGACGATCGCCGCGCTGGCGGCCAAGGACGGAGCGCCCACTGCGACGGAGGCTTCGCGATGAACCTGTATCAGCCGCACCTGGTCAAGATCGACTCGATCATCGACGAGACACCCGACACGCGGACACTGAAGCTGCGCTTCCTCGATCCCGAGGTGGCGGCGAGCTTCGACTTCCGCGCCGGGCAGTTCGGCGAGTACTCGGTCTTCGGAGCCGGGGAGTGCACGTTCTGCATCGCCTCCTCTCCGACCCGCAAGGGCTCGATCGAGTGCACCTTCAAGTCGGTGGGGAAGGCCACGAACGCCATGCGGGGCCTGAACGAAGGCGACACCATGGGATTCCGCGGGCCCTACGGGAACTTCTTCCCGCTCGACCGGATGGAGAAGGCGAGCATGGTCTTCATCGCGGGCGGGATCGGCCTGGCCCCGGTGCGCTGCGTGATCTGGAACACGCTCGATCTGCGCGACCAGTTCAAGGATGTCACGATCATCTACGGAGCGCGCTCGGTGTCCGACCTGGTCTACAAGCGCGAGCTGGCGGAGTGGGAGAAGCGAGCGGATGTGAAGCTCTGGCAGACGGTCGACCCGGGCGGGGAGACTCCGGAGTGGAAGCACGAGATCGGCTTCGTGCCGGCGATCGTGGAGAAGGCGGCGCCCAAGGCGGAGAACGCCTATGCGGTCGTGTGCGGCCCGCCGATCATGATCAAGTACACGTTGCCGGTGCTGCAGAAGCTGGGGTTCCCGCCGGAGCGGATCTACACCACGCTCGAGAACCGCATGAAGTGCGGCTGCGGCAAGTGCGGACGCTGCAACATCGGGCCGGTCTACGTCTGCAAGGACGGTCCGGTGTTCACCGCCGAGGAGATGGCGAAGCTGCCGGCGGAGTACTGAGCGGGGGCGATCCCGAATATCGTGTCCCGCAAGCGGTGCCGGGCATCCGGATGTTGGTGGCCGTGGTCGTGAATCGCGGATCGTCCTGGGTGCTTCCTGGGGCGCTCCTACTCTGACGACCTGGCGGGCACCAATTCGCCAACCGTCAAAGCCCGGAATCCATCTCGGAGTGGATAGCCGGTCGGCGCCCGGCAGATCACGCCCCCGGTCCCCTCTTGCGGGGAACCAATGATCCGCCGTGCGTGTCCCAGGTTGGCCATATCGCCGGCATCCGGCAGTTCGGTCCACTTAGCCTCGAAAAGCTCCAACCGACCACCTCGCTCGACAACGAAGTCCACCTCTCGTGTCCGATCGCGCCAGAAGAACAGGCTTCGCGCCCGCTGGGCCATGCGCTCTTGATGGCGAAGCTGTGCAAAGATGAACGTCTCCCACACCGCCCCGGCCGCGGGAGACTGGCGGAGCGCGTCTTCGGACCGAATGTTCAGCAAGGCGCAGAGCAGCCCGGTGTCGGCGAGGTAGAGTTTCGGGCTCTTCACGATCGACTTTGTGCGGTTCGAGAACCACGGCTCCAACAACGCGATCTGTCCGGTAGCCTCGAGCACGGACAACCATTGATTCGCCGTAGACGGCGCAATTCCGACGTCGCGTGCGAGATCGGCCTTGTTGAGCAGGTTGGCTGACCGCAGGGCGCAGGAACGGAGGAATCGCTCAAAGTCCCGCAGGCTCCCGATGTTCGCAAGAGACCGGACATCGCGCTCCAGGTAGGTCGCGATGTATGAGTTGTAGAAGGCAACTGGATCGATCTCCGGGTTGGCGTTGAGCTCCGGAAACCCACCCCGGATCATGATCGACTCCAGGCGGGAGCCTGGAGCCACCGGGTCGATCTCCGAGAATGCGAGCGTTTCGAGCTCGATGATGTCGGCACGTCCAGCCAACGACTCGGAGATTCCCGTCATCAGTGTCAGCTTCTGTGATCCGGTCAGCAGGTATCTGCCGTATTGCGCGCGATCCGCGTCGACTCTGGCCTTCAAGTGGCGGAGGAGGTCCGGCGCATACTGGACCTCGTCGATGATGACGGGTGCGGGGTGGCGTTGGAGGAACGCCTCTGGTTCCTTTTCGGCCTGCTCGGCTTCCGTGGGCAGGTCCAAAGACACGAAGGCGTAGTCGGCAAACAGCCGGCGCAGGGTTGACGTCTTGCCGGTCTGGCGTGCTCCCGTCAGGACCACGACCGGGCGAGTCTGAACGGCATGCCGTAGCCGAGGTTCGAGGTCACGAGGAATCCACATGTGCTAAATATGCGACGTGGCCGCATATTTAGCAACAGTGTCTCTCGGTTCGGTGTTCTTGTTCTGTTGTCAGTCGTAACGGTCTGCCATGTATATCGTTATGAGATCCGCCCCCAAGCCCGGACCCCGTGAGCACACCCGTGCCTCGTGGTCTCGTCCGTTCCGGCCCCCGTCGTCCGGCCATCCCTTCGGTTCGGCCCCCCTCGGAGGGCCATCCCCTCTACGGGGACGGCGCGGGCTCGAGGTCAGCGGAACGCTCAACCCGCGCCTCGGGTTCGGATTCGACCGGCCCCCCTCGGAGGGCCATCCCCTCTACGGGGACGGCGCGGGCTCGAGGTCACCGGAACGCCCGGCCCGCGCCTCGGGTTCGCTCGCGCGAATGGATCACGGGGCATGGCGCGCTTGTTCCCGCGCGGCTCACACGCCCCGTTTCGGGGATGGCCAGCCCCTCGGGGGCCTCGGTCGTGGGGTACACGCCCCGTTTCGGGGATGGCCAGCTCCTCGGGGGGCCAGCGCTGTGGGGTACGCGCCCCGTTTCGGGGATGGTCAGCTCCTTGGGGGCCTGCGTTGTGGTTGATGGATTGGCGTGGTAGGTAGTACGGAACGGCAGCTGCATATGCTGATGGATGCGCTCTCAGTCTTGGAGGCTTCGCGATGAACCTGTATCAGCCGCACCTGGTCAAGATCGACTCGATCATCGACGAGACACCCGACACGCGGACACTGAAGCTGCGCTTCCTCGATCCCGAGGTGGCGGCGAGCTTCGACTTCCGCGCCGGGCAGTTCGGCGAGTACTCGGTCTTCGGAGCCGGGGAGTGCACGTTCTGCATCGCCTCCTCTCCGACCCGCAAGGGCTCGATCGAGTGCACCTTCAAGTCGGTGGGGAAGGCCACGAACGCCATGCGGGGCCTGAACGAAGGCGACACCATGGGGTTCCGCGGGCCTTACGGGAACTTCTTCCCGCTCGACCGGATGGAGAAGGCCAGCATGGTCTTCATCGCCGGCGGGATCGACCTGGCCCCGGTGCGCTGCGTGATCTGGAACACGCTCGATCTGCGGGATCAGTTCAAGGACGTCACGATCATCTACGGGGCGCGCTCCGTGTCCGACCTGGTCTACAAACGCGAGCTGGCGGAGTGGGAGAAGCGGTCCGATGTGAAGCTCTGGCAGACGGTCGACCCGGGCGGCGAGACGGCCGACTGGAAGCACGAGATCGGTTTCGTGCCGGCGATCGTGGAGAAGGCGGCGCCGAAGGCGGACAACGCGTATGCCGTCGTGTGCGGTCCGCCGATCATGATCAAGTACACGCTACCGGTGCTGGCGAAGCTCGGGTTCCCGCCGGAGCGGGTCTACACCACGCTCGAGAACCGGATGAAGTGCGGTTGCGGCAAGTGCGGGCGCTGCAACGTCGGTCCGGTCTACGTCTGCAAGGATGGTCCGGTGTTCACCGCCGAGGAGATGGCGAAGCTGCCGGCGGAGTACTGAGCGGGGCGATCCCGACCAACGTGTCCCGCAAGAGGTGCCGGGCCTCCGGATGTTGGTGGCCGAGGTCGTGAATCGCCGATCGTCCCGGGTGCTTCCCGGGGCGCTCCTACTCTGACGACCTGGCGGGCACCAATTCGCCAACCGTCAGAGCCCGGAATCCATCTCGGAGTGGATAGCCGTTCGGCGCCCGGCAGATCACGCCCCCGGCCGCCTCTTGCGGAGAACCGATGGTCCGCCGTGCGTGTCCCAGGTTGGCCATATCGCCGTCCTCCGCGAAAACCCCGTACCTTCCCTGCCGCACGAACTTGCCAGGACCTATGGTACGTTCCTCGACCTCATGGACACACTGACATCGGCACTCGTTGCACTCGTTCGCGCCGCCTTCCTGGGCAGGGCTGGCCTCACTCTGGAGAACGCGGCCCTGCGCCAGCAACTCACGGTCTACCACGGACTCGACCACGTACCCGGCATCGAAACGGAGATCGGCTCTTCTGGATCATCCTCCGACGACTCTGGTCGGGATGGGATAGCTCGCTGATCGTCGTGAAGCCCGAGACCGTGATCTCCTGGCACCGTCAGGGATTCAGGCTCTTCTGGCGTCGACGGTCGAAGTCCGGCCAGGTCGGCCGTCCTCGGATTCCCCGAACTCACATCGCCTTCATCCGCCGGATCTCCAGCGACCACCCCGAGTGGGGCGAGGACCGGATCGCGGAGGAGTTCGACGCCAAGTTCGGGTTCCCCCATTCCGCCAGCACAATCCGGCGCTACATGGTCCGGCGCACCGATGGACCCCGCAAGACCCAGACCTGGCACACCTTCATGCAGAACCACGCCAAGGAGGTCCGGGCCGGTGACTTCCTCATCCCGCACACCGCCTTCTTCGCCGTCGTCTATGTCTTCGTGATCGTCGTATCCCGCGGGACACTGCCGGGCGAAATGGTGGGGAGGGCTGTATCCCTCGGGACACTGCCGGGCGAAATGTTTGGGAGCGCAGTGCGCCGTTTCGCACACCCATGCCCACCATTTGGTTTCACATTCTGCGTCGGGGAACAGGTCGACCAAGAAAATGCGGTTCCTCTCCTGAAAGTGTGGTTGGGGTAACTGTGTGAGAGACAGAGCGCACCGGCGTTGTCTGCTACCTTTCGTGGACTTGCGGATCTACGGAAGGAGGGCAGGTGCCGATGCGCTTGGAGACATGTATCAGAAGAGGGCTGGGGTTGAAAGCCCATCGGGTGGGAGAAGTTCTGGAGCAGGATGGCCACATGGTGGCGGTGATCGAGCGGATTCCGAACCGGCGGCTGCGCTGCAGCCATTGTTCCCGGGAGACCTCGAAGATCCACGGGCACCGGCCGGTGCGGGAGTGGAAGGATCTTCGCGTCCGGGACCAGACCCTGGTTCTTCGCTACGCCCCAGTGCGGCTGGCATGTCCGGCCTGTGGGCCGCGGATCGAGCATCTGCCGTGGGCGGGGCCGTGGCAACGGATCACGCGGGCGCTGTCGCGGGTGATCGCGCAGCGGGCTCGTCAGCTTTCCTGGAAAGAGACGGCGGAGCACTACGGAGGGGACTGGAAGACCGTGGCCGGGTCGGTGGGCGCGGCGGTGGCATGGGGTCTGACGCGACGGAAACGGCTCCCGCTCCATTGGATCGGGATCGACGAGGTGTCGCGGAGCAAGGGGCAGCGATACCTGACCCTGGTCTACGACTTGGAGCGGGGCTCCCTGGTTTGGGTGGGCGAGAACCGGGATGGCGAGACCATGGAGCGGTTCTTCACCTGGCTGGGACGGCGTCGGGCTGGCTCCATCACGGTGGTGTGCTGCGACATGTGGCCTCTGCCCGCGGCCCAGAAATCGTCCTGCCCATAACCGCGGGACGCGGCTACGCTTGTTTCGAGCGGATTGAGGTGGGTTCCGGGGCCGGGGGGGCGTTCGGTTTTCTTATCGGCCGTTGGTGGAGGGTTTCTTCGAGAAGCTGAGGAAGATTCAGCGGGAGGAGATCCTGCTTCCGTCGAGCCCGCTCACGCACGCGGTGGGCTATTCGCTGCAGCGCGAGAAGGCCCTGCGGGTCTTCCTGGAGAACCCGGGCGTTCCGATGGACACCAACCACCTGGAGCGTGCCATCCGGCCGATCGCGATGGGCCGGCGCGCATGGCTCTTCTGTTGGACGGAGGTTGGGGGCGAAGTACGTCGGGATCATCCAGAGCCTGATCTACACCTGCCGGGTGCAGGGGATCGACCCCTACGTCTACCTGGTCGACGTCCTGCAACGGATCGACACGCACCCGACCAAGGACGTAGCGCAGCTCACGCCGCGGTTGTGGAAGGAGCACTTCGCGGCCAACCCGCTGCGGTCGGATCTGGACCGCGCGCGGTAACCGATGTCCAGCACAAACCGGACTCCGTTCTCTGACCGGTTACCATGCAGCGGCCGTTCGACAACACCTGCATCCTGCCCTCCTCGTCGTGACCGGAAAGAAACGAGCGCGCGGACGCGCGCCCAAGGAGGGTTGTATCTCAGTTGGGGTCAGGTCGGGAAGGCTCCGCTGGCTGATCGCTTACGCTCTTTCCATCATCAGTCCACCGATTTATGTCACGTTGAGGCTAGTTTGACCCTACGGCCTTGATCCCGATGGAGTGGTCGTGGAGCACGGCGAATTTAGCGGATCAGCATGATTCTCGTGCTCAGGGCAATCTCCCTCCCGGCGGTCTGGATCGAAACGCGCGCGAAGTAGATTCCCGACGGGAACCGATCGAGACCGTCGAGGCCCAGCGTTATCTCTCCCGGCAACACCGGCTGGTCTCTTACCGGGATTGCCACCTCCCTGCCTCGAAGGTCGAAGAGCTCGAGTCGGACGGTACCGGGTTGGCGCACGAGTAGGTGCAAGATCGCCTTTCCCGCGGTTGTGTCGGACCAAATGTGTGAGCTTGTAAGGCTTGTAAGAAGGTGTATCGGCCCCACGGCGACAGTGCCCCGTTTCCCGGCGTG
>CAYYQN010000049.1:0-35523 GCA_964473865.1 uncultured bacterium
CGCATGAATGGACGGCAGGGGCTCATTGCGCAGGGCGCGGCGCGCCAGCGCTTCCGGGGCGGCCGGCGACCCCTCCGCGCCGGTGGGTTCGGCCGCCGCGTTCGGCGAGGAGCCGGCGCCCGGACACGATGCTCCCTCGGCGGATGCCCCCTTCGACGCCCCGTCGGCCTCCGTCTCGTCCTCCAGCGGCGCCGCACCGATGGCGGCCCCGGCGCCGCCGGCGCCCGCTCCCGCGGTGGCGGGCGACCCGTGGGTCCTGCTCCTGCAGATGCTCGGAGCGCGCCGCGCCGCGCTGGGCGCCACCCTGAGCGGCTCGGCGGTCCTGGGGGAAGAGGAACGGATCCTGAAGGTGGCGGTGCCGCGCTACGGCGCGTTCCAGAAGGGGCAGCTCGAGAAGACCGCAAACCGCCAGCTCATCATGGAGCTCATCCGGGAGACGTTCGGCCGCCCGCTCGGCGTCAAGTTCGAGCCCGCGCCGCCGGGCGCCGGTCCCGAGTCGGGAGCCCCGGGCGGAGCGGCGGCGGATCCGGACCGAGCCACCGGAGTCGCGGGACCGGGGAGCGCGAGTGCGCCGAACGGAGCGGCGACCGCGGGCGCGGATCAAGGCGGCAATGCCTCGGGCGCCAAGCGTCCGCGGGGGAAGTCGATCGCCGAAGCTCCCACCGCCTCGCCCGAGGGCATTCGCCGGATCGTGGACCTCTTCGGCGGCGACGTCATCGGCCCCGCCTAGGACACAGCAGAAGACCTCAGCCCATCGCCGCGGGTCGACCTCTCCGGCGGCGGGGGAGACGGCAGCAGAAGGAGCGTACCCCGTGGACATGAGAGCCCTGATGAAGCAGGCGCAGCAGATGCAGGCGAGGATGGCGGAGGCGCAAGCCCGGCTGCAGGAGGAGACCGCGGAGGCGACGTCCGGCGGCGGGATGGTGACCGCCGTCGCCAACGGAAAGGGCGAGCTGGTCTCGGTCAAGATCAAGAAGGACGTCGTCGACCCCGAGGACGTCGAGATGTTGGAAGACCTGGTCCTCGCGGCCGCCAACGAAGCATTGCGTCTCACCCGCGACCGGATGGCCGAGGAGATGAACAAGCTCACCGGCGGGATGGGCATGCCCGGGATGTTCTAGGAGTCGCCAGGCGTGGAATACGGTTCGGAAACCCTGGGCGAGCTGGTCGACCGGCTGTCCCGCCTCCCCGGCATCGGGCGGAAGACGGCGCAGCGGCTGGCCTTCCACCTGCTGCGGGTCCCGGCCGCCGAGGCCGTGGCCTTGGGCTCGGCCCTGCGGCGGCTCCGCGAAGAGACCAGCATCTGCGTCGTCTGCGGCAACATCGCGGACGGGCCGCGCTGCCGCATCTGTGACGACCCGCGGCGCGACACGACGCTCCTCTGCGTGGTCGAGCAGCCGGCCGATGTCGTCGCCGTGGAGCGCACCGGCGTCTACCGGGGGCTCTATCACGTGCTCGGGGGCAGCCTCGCTCCCAACGAGGGGATCCTGCCGGAGTCGCTCCGCATCCGGGAGCTCGAGACGCGGGTGGCGGAGGGGGCCATCGCGGAGGTGATCGTGGCCACCAACCCCACGGCCCAGGGGGAGGCGACCGCGCATTACCTCGTCGACCGCGTGCGATCGGCCGGAGTGCGCGTGACCCGCATCGCGCGGGGCGTCCCGATCGGTTCCGACCTGGAGCTGTCCGACCAGGCGAGCCTGGTGCGCGCTCTGGAGGGACGAGCGGAGATGTAGGGTCCGGAGAAGCCGCGGCGGCCGTCTGGCCCACCGGGGTTGCGGCGCAACCAATTACATGACAGTCGTATACGGGGGCGCTGAACCCGGATCTGCGGAGTGGGGTACAATGGTCTCTGGCTTTCGAGCTTGTGGGCAGGGGAGAGCAGGCCGACAACTGGGCCGGAAGCAATCTTTCCCACTAAGGACATGGTGAGGGTATCTTCAAACCATGAAATCCACACCGCCAGGGTCAGATCTGTCGATCCGCGTTCTTGGAACTCGCGAAGGCACAAGATGGACCGCTCACTGTCTCGAAATGGACCTGGTGGGGGCTGGGGCCAGTTTTCAGGAGGCACTTGACGAATTGCTGGGTCTCGTAGGCGCGCAAATCGGCTTTGCGCTGTTCAAGCGACAGCCTGCGCTGATCTGGCACCCGGCACCTCCTTCTGTGCTGGAGACCTTCTTGCGCGTCCAGCAGGAGTACCAGGACAGGTTTCCCCGGGTCCCTACTCAGCTGAACCGCAGAATTGCGAGCGTTCCGCTAGTCCCCGGATCGAGGAAAGAGAAAGTGCAGTTCGAATTGGCCGATGCCTAACCCAATAAGACTACAAGAGTTGGTGCGCCGGCTGCGAAAACACGACAGCAGATTCGAGATCTATCAAGACAAGGGCAAGGGGAGCCACCGGATGATCTACCATCCGGATATCAATGGAAGAGCGGAGTCGTGCCCAGTGCCTTGTCACGGCAGGAATCCCGAAGTCATGCCTCATATTCTCCAGCAGATCATTCGAAGGTTCAGTCTGCCCAAGCGCTTCTTCGACTGACCGCAAAGGCTCACCTTGCGTAGGAATGTCCGAGCTCGATTGGGACACTTCCGCGCCCCACCACCCTCTTGACAGCCTCGCGTGATTCTGCGTCTTCTTGCGGCGGGCACGTTCCGGGCCGCCCGGTCCGGGGCGATGAACGTCGGGGATTCCCCATTCCCGTCGTCCAGGGGGGACCGGTCATGGAAGACGCCACGATCCCGGGAGAGTGGGATCTCCACTTCGGTTCGGTCTGGAAGGAGCTGGAGCGGATGCTGCGGCGCGCCGGCGCGTCCACCGCGATCCTGCTCGACACCTCCGGCAACGCCGTGACCTATGCTGGAGAAGAGCCTTCCTTCGACCTCGGCACATTCGCCTCGCTCGCGGTGGGCGACTACCTCGCCACCCAGGAGATGGCGCTGCTCCTGGGCGAGGAGTCGATGCAGTGGGTGGTGCATCAGGGAATCGATGGCGGCGTCGTCCTGGCCCCGTTGCACCCGCTCCTGGTGCTCGCCGTGGTCTTCGACGCGAGGACCACGCTGGGCCTGGTGCGCCATGCCATGCGGGCGGAACGCCGCCGGCTCGAGGAGACCACGCAGCCGCTTCTCGGCCTGCTCGAGCGGCAGGTGCTGGACGCCGACCTCGACCTGGACAACGATCGATCGGACGTGGATCGGATGATCGACGACGGTCTGGGGCGGCTCTTCGGCCCATCGGCCTGAACCGCGCATGACGCTGATCACCGCACCGCCGGGGAGCGGCGTGACAGCGCGGCGGGAGCGCCCGGACCTTGCCGCCCTGGCCGGCGCCACGGTCAAGCTGGTCTACTGGGGCCCCGGACTCTCCGGGAAGACCACGAACCTCAAGTGGCTCCATGCCCGCTTGCGTCCCGAGCTGCGGGGACGGCTGATCACGCTCGACACGCCCGGCGAGCGCACCATCTACTTCGACTGCCTTCCGCTGGACCTCGACCCGGGCCATGGCGTGCCGGTCAGGCTGCGCTTGTACACGGTGCCGGGACAGCCCCGCTTCCGGGTCACCCGCCGGCTGGTGCTGCAGGGAGTGGACGGACTGGTGTTCGTCTGGGACGCCCGTTCGCGCCGGTTGCGCGAGAACGTGCAGAGCCTCCTCGAGGCGCACGAGGCGGTCGAGGCGTGCGGGTGCGGCTGGGATCATCTGCCGCGGGTGATCCAACTGAACAAGCAGGATCTCCACCCGCTCACACCGCGGACCGACATCGACTCGGTGCTGGATCGACTGGGAGAACGCGGGCCGCGCCTTCCCTCCGTCGCCTCCGAAGGCGTCGGCGTGCTGGAGACCCTCTCCGCGATCGCGCGCAGCGTGTTGCGCGGGAGGTGGGTGGGCGAGCGGGATCGCTGAGCCGGTATCTCTTTGCCCGGGCGATAATTGACAGTGGCAATCGCGGACCGGAACTGCTAATATCAGGATCGTTCCGCTGCCGGGGAATGGCGGACCGCAGGCTCTGGTGGCGTCGACGGCGGTGAAAGCGAAGAGAGGAGGGCCTTGCCGTGCGAACCGCGATCCTGATCCTGGGTGTTCTGTGTGTTTTGGCTTCGGCGGCCCTGGCCGGCCCGAATGCGGGCGGTGTGCTGTGGGTGCATGACACCGGCATCGTTCCCAGCGACGTCGACATTCCCTGGCCGCCGGAGGGCGATCCACCGGGCGATTGTGCCCAGGTCGACAACCAGCTTCCGATCGACGACTTCAACCGGATCTGGGTGGTGTATGCGGCCTTCCCGGAAGGAAGCAGCCCGCGATTGAAGGCCGTCTCCTGGGGCACGTTGTTCCCGGAGTTCGCCAGCTCTCCGTACTCGTACGTGCTCATTGAGCCGGGCGGGTGCTTCGTCCCGGATGAAAGCGGGCCCGGCACCGACTTCTACATCGGAACCAACGGCTTCCCGGACGCCAGTGGCGGCGAGATCGGGCAGAGCTTCCCCACCGGCCCTCGGACGACAACGGTAGTCCGGCTCTTCTACTTCACCGGCCACGGTTACACCGAGAACGGCGATATGTACGGCTACCCCACCTGGAGCACCGCGCCACACAGCAATCCGGCCTATCGCTTCTTCTTTGACGATGCCGTCCCCGCGCACCAGGACCCGATCATCGACTACGGAAGCCTGGGCTTCGGCACGCCGGGCTACACGCCGTGTCCCGCCCCCGATCCGACTGCCCTGGCCGCCTGCTGCTCGCCCGAGGGCGCGTGCACGCTGACGACGCAGGCGGATTGCCCGGCCCCGAGTGTCTGGCAGGAGACGGACTACGACTGCTTCCCGAATCCGTGCGGGCCGACGGGTGCTTGCTGTGACAACATGGCCAACTATTGCTTCATCTCGACGGTCGGCGATTGCCCGTATGCGTGGCTCGGGGCCGGGGTGCCGTGCACGCCGGAGACCTGTCCGGGACTGCCTCCGCCGCCCGGCGCCTGCTGTGACTTTGCGACGGGCGCATGCACGTACACGATCGAGGCCGAATGCCTGTACACGTGGCTCGGTCCAGTCGTGCCGTGCAACCTGGAGACCTGCTATCCGCCGGTCCCAACGGAGCGGACCAGCTGGGGCCGAATCAAGAACATCTTCCGTGCGGACACCGCCCGGTGAGACGGCGGACGGAGGGGTAGGCCGCCGGCCCGGAACCCAGAGCCACGCCTCCGGCAGAGAGCCCGCCGGGAACGAGGACCGGGCCGCCCATGGCGACCCGGCCCTCGTTCTGCTAGAGTCGCCCGCATGCGGAGATTCCTGATCCGACTGGGGGCCTCGTTCTTCTTCACCGGGCACTTCCCCGTGGCCCCGGCGACGTTCGCATCCTTCGTCACGCTGGTGATCTGGTGGTGGGTGCAGACGCACCAGCCGATTCCGCCCCTGGCCATGCTGGCCGTGATCGCGGTGGTCACCGGGGCCGGGATTCCGCTGGCCACGCGGGCGGAGTCGATCTACGGGCACGACGGCAAGCCGATCGTCATCGACGAAGTGGCGGGGGTGCTGCTCACGATCGCGTGGATGGGCCCCGCGGTCGATCCGCTGAAGCTGGCGGTCGCCGGCTTCCTGGTCTTCCGCCTCCTCGACGTGGTCAAACCGCCGCCGGCGTATCAGCTCCAATCGCTGCGGCGGGGCTGGGGGGTGATGGCCGACGACATCATGGCCGCGGTCTACGGCAATCTGCTCCTGCGGTTGGTGAAGCTGCTCTGGCCGGCCCTCCTGGCGGCGCGGCCCGCGCCATAGCGGGCGGCCGAAGAGCGCAGGCGCGGGCGGTCAGGCCATGAAGCTCGAGGTCCTCACCATCGGCGGGGAGATCCTGAACGGCCGCACCCTCGACACGAACTTCCACTATCTTGCCCGGCAGCTCAACCGCCTCGGCGTGCCCCCGCTGTGGCACTCGACCGTCCCCGACCGGCGAGACCTGCTGCTGCCGGCGCTCAAGACCGCCCTGTCCCGGGCGGAAGGGATCGTCGTCACCGGCGGCCTCGGCGCCACCCCCGACGACATCACGCGCCGCGCCCTGGCCCAGGTGATGGGGCGGCGCCTCGTCCTGCGCGAGGATGTGCGGCAGGAGATCGAACGGATCTTCCGCGAGCGCGGTCGCGTTGCGCCGCCCTCGGCGGACAGCCTGGCTCTCGTGCCGCAGGGCGCCGAGATCCTCCTGAACCCGGTGGGCCTGGCCCCGGGAATCCTGCTGGCGACTCCGTCCGGCGGATTCCTGGTCGCGTTGCCGGGCGTCCCCGAAGAAATGCGCGCGCTGGTGGAACGCTTCGTGCTCCCCATGATCGAGCGTCGGTTGGGCGTCGCCCGCGGATGGGAGTTGACCCTTCGCACCGCGGGAGTGTCCGAGACCGTGCTGGCGGATCGGATCGGCAAGGAACCGCCGGACGGGTGCGAGGTGGCGTACCTCCCGCAGTGGGGCGGCGTGGACCTGAGGCTCGTCCGCCGGCCCGACGCCGGCATGAATCGGGAGGAGTTCGACGGGTGGACACGGGAGATCCGGGACCGGCTGGGGGACATCGTCTACGCCACCGGCGAAATCCCGCTGGAGCAGCGGGTCGGCGAGCTGGCGCGGGCAGCGCAGGCGCGCATCGCGGTGGCGGAATCGATCACCGGGGGAGGCGTCGGGGCGGCGCTGACCCGGGTGCCGGGAAGCTCCGCCTACTTCCTGGGGTCGGTGACCGCCTACGACAACGACGTCAAACAGAGACTCCTGGGCGTATCGCTCGGGACCCTGCTGAACCACGGCGCGGTCAGCGCGCAGGTCGCCGAAGCGATGGCGGCCGGGGCGCGCCGGATCACCGGCGCGGACGTCGCGATTTCGACGACGGGGATCGCGGGGCCGGACGGGGCCACGGCGGACAAGCCGGTGGGGCTCGTCTATCTCGGGATCGCCAGCGCCAGGGGCGAGGCGCACCTGCGGCGGATCTTTCCCGGCCGGAGCCGCGAGTCGGTCACCCACCGGGCGGTCTTCGCCGCGCTGTGGCTGCTGTTCCGGCACCTGGCCGGACTGCCGATCGACGGGACTCCGGCCTGGAGCGAAGGCTCCGCGCCGGGCAGCCCGGGACACTGAGACCAGACGCGCGCGGCGCGGGGGCGGCGCCGCGGCCGGCGCTGGTGCCGGCGCCGTTGGTCGCGCCGGCACTATTGGGCGCGCCGGCACTATTGGCCGCGCCGGCGCCCGGACAGAAGGAAACGCCACGCGGCGGAGAGCCAGCCGATGAGCGAACGCACCCGGTCATTCCTGGCCCTGCTTCTGCCGGAGGAGATGGTGGCGGCCGCGGCGACCCTGCAGGAAGAGGCGCGCGGGCGGTTCCCCCCGGGCTCGGTGAAGTGGGTCGATCCCTCGCTCTTCCATCTGACGGTCCGCTTCTTCGGCGATCTGGATCGCAAGGCGCTGGAGAAGGCGTCCTCGGTGGTGGATTCGATGGAGGGAGTGTTCCAGCCGGTGCGGGCGCGGATCACGGAGATCTCGGCGTTTCCCTCCCCGGGCCGCCCCCAGGTCACGTGGATCGGGGTGGAGGATCGGGCGGGACGGTTGTCCGCCCTGGCGGCGGAGATCGACCTTCGCATTCGCGAGGCGGGGTTCGGCCCGGCGGACAAGCCGTGGAAGAGCCACCTCACGATCGGCCGGACGGCCCGGGACCGGCGTCTGACGCTCGATCCCTCCTGGACCTCCGGTTTGACTTGGCCGGCGACCGACTTTACGATCCGGACCGTCGCGCTGATGCGCAGCGAGTTGAGGCCCCAGGGTCCCCTGTACACGCCCCTGCGGATTGCGACCGCTACATCCTGAAGAGAGCGGCCCCAAACCCCGCGGCCTGGCCCGGACGGAGCGGGCCGGATCGCCAGAACTTGTCAGAAGAGGAGAGCACGATGAGCGACCAGGATCGCAAGAGCCAGGAGAAGAAGGAGCACGACCGCAAGGAGAAGGAGAAGGTCTTGGAGACCGCGATCACTGCGATCGAGAAACAGATCGGCAAGGGGAGCGTGATCCGGCTCGGCGCCCGGCCGCTGGCCAGCATCGAAGTGGTCCCCTCGGGGTCCCTCGGGCTCGACATCGCCCTGGGGGTCGGAGGAATCCCGCGCGGCCGGGTCATCGAGATCTTCGGCCCCGAGTCCTCGGGCAAGACCACGTTGACGCTGCAGATGATCGCCGAAGTGCAGAAGATGGGCGGCAACGCCGTCTTCATCGACGCCGAGCACGCTCTCGACCCGAACTACGCGAAGCTCCTGGGGGTTGACACCGACAACCTCTACGTCTCCCAGCCCGACACCGGCGAGGACGCGCTGGAGATCGCGGAGCAGTTGGTGCGCAGCGGGGCGGTCGACGTCGTGGCGATCGACTCGGTCGCCGCCCTCGTGCCGCGCGCGGAGATCGAGGGGGAGATGGGCGATGCCCACGTGGGCCTCCAGGCGCGTCTCATGTCCCAGGCGTTGCGCAAGCTCACCGGGGCGATTGCGCGATCCAACGCCATCGTCATCTTCATCAACCAGATCCGGATGAAGATCGGCGTCATGTTCGGCAATCCCGAGACCACCACCGGCGGCAACGCGCTCAAGTTCTACTCCTCGGTGCGCCTCGATATCCGCAAGATCCAGAGCACCAAGGACGGCGAGGTGACGATCGGCAACCGCACCCGCGTGCGCGTGGTCAAGAACAAGGTCGCGCCGCCGTTCAAGTCGGCCGAGTTCGATATCCTCTTCAACGTGGGGATCGATCGGACGGGCGAGCTGATCGACCAGGGGTTGAACACCGGACTTCTGCAGAAGACCGGAACCTGGATCTCCTATGGTCCGGACCGGCTCGGGCAGGGGCGCGAGCAGTCCCGCCAGACGCTGAAGGGGAACCCCGACCTGTCGCGGCGGCTGGAGCGCGAGATCCGGGTGGCGGCGGGCCTTTCCGCCGCGGAGGCCGGGGGGAACGGCCAGGGCGCGGCCAAAGGCGCCGCGGCGGCGGACGCCAAGGCCGACGCCAGGGTCGACGCCAGATCCGGCATGAAGACCGACGCGAAGGCCGAGGCCGGCCGCGCGGACGGCAAGGCCGCCTCTCCGGCCGGAAAGCGGGAGCCGGTGAGCGAGGTCCGGGAGACGCCCTCGTCCCGCCGGGCCGCCCAGCCGCGTGACTGACGGACCCGTCGAACCCGGGCGCGGCGCCTCCGAAGGCGCGCCCGAGACTCCGGAGGCGAAGGCCCGGGTGCGGGCCCTTCGCCTCCTCGCGCGTATGGAGAAGTCGCGGCGCGGCCTCTCCCTGACGCTGGCCCGGGCCGGGTTCTCCCGATCGGTCGTCGGCGCCGTTCTCGACGAGCTGGAGACGCAGGGCCTGGTCGACGACCGCCGCTTCACGAGGCTCTGGCTCTCCACCCAGGCCCGCACCCGCCCCCGCTCGCATCGGCTTCTGCGCCGGGACCTGCTGCGGGAAGGCGTTGCGCCCGAGATCGTCGAAGAAGGGCTGCGGGAGTTGGCGCGCGAGTACCCGGAGCCGGTGCTGGCCGAGGCGGCGGCACGAAAGAAGCTCCGCCCGGCCGGAGCGAATCCTGCTAGACTGGCCCATCTGCTGGCCGCGCGCGGGTTCGCGGCGGCGGTGGTGACAGAGGCCTTGCGCGCGGTCCTCGGGGGCGCCGTACCCCACGCGGACGACGGGCCCCCTGCGGGCGACGAGTGGCGCGGGGACGATCCGGATACCGACAACGAGCCCTGAGGGACTGGTGGAGCCGACCTGCGCTTCGCGAGCCGACGGGTGGCCGGGCGGGGCCCAGGTCCCGCCGAGCCGTGAGGAACACGCCGAGCCATGAAGGACACGCCGTCGTTCATTCGAGAGACCTTCCTCGACTTCTATCGCCGCAAGGACCACCGGGTGATCAAGAGCGCGCCTTTGGTGCCGCGCGACGACCCCACGCTGCTGTTCACGTCCGCGGGAATGGTGCAGTTCAAGAAGCTCTACTCGGGGCTGGTGCCGCTGGAATACACCCGGGCGGCGTCGGTGCAGAAGTGCTTCCGGGCCAGTGACCTCGAGAACATCGGCTTCACCCCCCGGCACCTGAGCTTCTTCGAGATGCTCGGCCACTTCTCGTTCGGCGACTACTTCAAGAGCGAGGCGATCGCCTGGAACTGGGAGTTCTTCACCGGACTCCTCAAGCTCCCGGCGGACCTGCTCAAAGTCTCGGTCTACGAGGAAGACGACGAAGCGTTCGCGATCTGGGAGAAGGAGATCGGGATCCCGCGGAATCGGATCTACCGGTTGGGCAAGAAGGACAACTTCTGGGGCCCCGCCGGCGACACCGGGGCCTGCGGACCGAACACCGAGGTCTACTACGACCTGGGCGAGGATCTCGGCTGCGGCCGGGAGGAGTGCGGTCCGGGGTGCGACTGCGACCGCTGGATCGAGATCGGAAACGTCGTCTTTCCGCAGTACGACATGCAGCCGGACGGCACCCTCGCGCCCCTGAAGAACCGGGGAATCGATACCGGCCTGGGCCTCGAGCGGATCGCCATGGTGCTGGAACGCAAGCGCACGCTCTTCGAGTCGGGCGCCTTCCGTCCGTTGATCACCCGCGTGGAGGAGATGTCCGGGAAGCCCTACGAGGGCGCGCTTCGCTCGTCCATGAACATCATCGCCGACCATATCCGCGGCCTCACCTTCACCATGGCCGAAGGGGTGATGCCGAGCAATGAGGGGCGCGGCTATGTCATCCGCCGCATCCTCCGGCGGGCCGCGGTGCAGGGGCACCGTCTCGGGCTCACGCAGCCGTTTCTCGGCGACCTCGCCAGTCTCGTGGTGGAGAAGATGGGGAACGCCTATCCCGAGCTGAGCGAGGCCCTGCCGGCGGTGCGGATGGGCCTGCGGCTGGAGGAGGAGCGCTTCGGGGCGACGGTCGAGCAGGGGCTCTCCCGCTTCGAAGAGGCGGTGGCGCGAAACGCCGCGTCGGGCACGCTGCCCGGGGAGGAGATCTTCCTCCTGGCCGACACCTACGGGTTTCCGACTGATCTCACCGCGCTCCTGGCCCGCGAGCGCGGGCTCGCGGTCGATCTCGAGGGATTCGAGCGCGCCATGGCGGAGCAGCGGGAGCGCTCCCGCAAGAGCGCGCGGTTCTATCAGGCGGCGGGCGAGTCGCTGTCCTGGAAGGTCGTGTCCGAGGGCGCCCACTCGGTCTTCCGCGGGTACGAGACCATGGAGCTCGAGGCGCGCATCCGCCGGGTGGCCGAAATCCCGCGCGAGGCCGGTCAACCGGCGACCTGGTGGGTCGTCCTCGACGAGACGCCGTTTTACGCCGAATCGGGCGGCCAGGTCGGCGACACCGGCCGGCTCGAAGGGGGCGGTCTGGCGGCCCGCGTGCTCGACACCGTGCACCACGGTGACGAGATCCGCCACCGCGTGGCGCTCGAGGCGGGGGACTTCCACGACGGTCCGGTCACCGCGCGCCTCGATGCGGACGCCCGGCGCGACTGCCAGCGCAACCACACCGCGACCCACCTCCTCCAGGCGGCGCTGCGGCGGGTTCTCGGCCCGCACGTGCAGCAGGCCGGTTCCCTGGTGGCGCCCGACCGCCTGCGCTTCGACTTCACGCATCCCCGCGCGTTGAGTGCGGACGAGATCGCCGCGGTCGAGGAGATCGTGAACGAGCGGATCCTGCACGACGATCCGGTCGAGGTGTCGGAGTCGTCGTACGAGACCGCGCTGGCCGAAGGAGTCACCGCCCTCTTCGGGGAGAAGTACGGCGATCGCGTGCGGCGCGTCGAGGTGGGGGAGTTCTCGCGCGAGCTCTGCGGCGGCACGCACGTCCGGCGGACCGGCGAGATCGGCGCCTTTCTCCTGGCGTCGGAGAGCGGGATCGCCGCCGGCACGCGGCGCCTGGAGGCGCTCACCGGTCGCGGCACGGTGCGCGAGGCGAAGCGAGCGCTCGCCACCGTGGGGCTGCTCGCGCGGACGCTCCCCGGCGCCGGCGAGGTTCCCCAGCGGGTCGAGTCGCTGCAGCAGGAGCTGACCCGGCTGCGCAAGCAGGTGCAGGAGCTGAAGTCGCGCGGACCGGACGACGCGTTCGGGGCGCTTTTGGCGGGCGCGGAAGCGCTGCCCGCCGGAAGAGCCCTCGTGGGGGCGCTCGAAGTCGAGGAGGGGTCCGACCTGCGGGCGTTGGGAGACCGCGTGCGCGGGCAGCTCGGCACCGGCGCGGCGCTGATCAGCGTGACGAGCGGGAAGAAACTCACGCTCCTGGCGGTGGTCACCGACGACCTGGTGGCGGGTGGGAAGGTGCGCGCGGATGAGATCGTCCGCGCGGCCGCCTCGGCGGTAGGCGGCAGCGGCGGAGGCCGGCCGCACCTGGCCATGGCCGGGGTGGGCGATCCCTCGCGTCTCTCGGAGGCGGTGGCGGCGGGGCGCGCGAAGCTTCTCGCGGCGCTCGGGAGCTGACGGGCGCGGGCCCGGCGGGCACGGCATGATCAAAGTGCTCTTCCAGCAGATGCGGGTGCGCCAGTGGACCAAGAACGCGGTCCTCTTTGCGGGCGTGATCTTCAGCCTCCACTTCACCGAGTCGCGGGAACTGCTGCGAGCGTTCGAGGGCTTCCTCGCGTTCTGCCTGCTCGCCTCCGCGGTCTACACGCTGAACGATCTCGGCGATGCCCAGGCCGATCGGCTCCACCCCAAGAAACGGCTGCGGCCGATCCCGTCGGGGAGGCTGTCCCGGCCGGCCGCCTATGCGCTGGTCGTCGTCCTCCTCGGTCTGGCGGCGGCGCTGAGCCTCCCGCTCGGGCGAGGATTCGTGATCACGGCCGGCGTCTACCTCGGCCTCAACCTGGCCTACTCGTTCGGGCTCAAGCGCGTCGTGCTGCTGGACGTGATCATCATCGCGCTCGGCTTCGTCGTGCGCGCGGTGGCGGGAGTCGAGGCGCTGAGCGTTCGGGAACAGATCTCTCCCTGGCTCCTGGTCTGCACGCTCTTCCTGGCCCTCTTCCTGGCCGTCTGCAAGCGGCGCCAGGAGCGCGCGCTTCTGGCCGACCAGGCCGAGGGGCACCGCCGGACTCTGGTGGAGTACCCTCCGGAACTGGTCGACCAGCTCATCCCGGTGGTGACCGCGGCCACGGTGATCTCCTACACGATCTACACGGTGAACCCGGCCACCGTGGAGAGGTTCGGCACGGAGAAGCTGGTCTACACGGTCCCCTTCGTGATCTACGGCGTCTTCCGGTACCTCTACCTCGTGTACCGGCATCAGCGAGGCGGGTCTCCCTCGGAAGTCTTTCTGTCCGATGTGCCGATCCTGATCAACGTCCTGCTCTGGGTGGTTACGGTCATCCTGGTCATCCTCGTGACGCGTCCCGGCGCCTGAGCGGCGGAAATCGACGGGTGTCCATGCCGCGGGGAGACGGAGGCGAGGCGGGGAAGACCCGGGTCGTGGTGCTTGCTCCGGCCAAGGTGAACCTGGGCCTGGAGGTTCTGGGCAAGCGCCCCGATGGCTATCACGAGATCGTCACCGTGCTGCAGGCGGTCCGACTGGCTGACACCGTGACCCTGACCCTGAGCCCCGAGCCGGGGGTGGTCCTCGGCGTCCGTCCGTCCGGCCTCGACCTGGGCCCCTCCGAGCAGAACCTGGCGGTCCGCGCCGCCGGCCTGATCCCGCCGCTGCGCGGCCAGCTTCCGGGGGTGCGGATCGAGCTGGCGAAGCGAATCCCCGTGGGCGCCGGCATGGGCGGCGGGTCCGCCGATGCCGCCGCGGTCCTTCTCGGATTGGGGCTGCTTCGCCGCAAGGGGATCCGCGTCGAGCGGCTGGAGGAGCTGGGGGCGGTGCTGGGCTCGGATGTTCCCTTCTTCTTCCGCGGCGGGACTCAACTTGCGACAGGTCGTGGCGAGAGGCTGCGCCCGGCGCCGCCCTGGCCGGGGCGCCACCTCGTCGTCGCGCATCCGCATGTCGCGCTCTCGACGGCGACGATCTACCGCCGTGGGAAAAGAGGGTTGACGGAGGAAGGTCCCCTCTCTAAGATCCGGTTCCGTGGGTTTCCAGGGGATTTCTGGACCTCGGGCCTCAGCCTGCTCCGTAACGACCTGGAGTCGGCTGTGGTGGAAGCGGAACCGTCGGTGGCGACGATCCTTGGTGTACTTCGGGACCTCGGGGCAGGGTTCGTCCGGATCACCGGGAGTGGGTCCGCGGTCTTCGGGGTCGCTCCCGATGCGCGACGGGCGAGTGAGTGGGCTGACCACCTCGCGGCGGCGGGCTACTGGGCGAAGAGCCTTCGTCCGGCCCGGTGCGGGTGCAGTGTCGTACCGTGACGAGGCGCGTGCGAAGGGGAGCAGCGCTCGGAGGGAACGCGGCCCCCGGTGGGGCAGGACGCCTCCGGTGACCGGACTCCCGGAAGGGCCGAACTTCGAGGAGAGAAGCGGGGCGTTTCGAACGCGGGGCTCTTGGAAAGCGGGGCGTTTGGAAAACGGGGCGTTTGGGGAGACGGGGCGTTAGGGAGACACAGTCCCATGGCAGACAACCCCGAGGCTGGCGCCATGACGATCACCGAGGTCAGGATTTCCCTGCGGGACGACGAGAAGTTGAAGGCGTTCGTCACGATCACGATTGATGGCTGTTTCGTCGTGCGCGGGCTCAAGATCATCCGCGGGAACAAGGGGATGTTCGTGGCCATGCCCAGCCGGCGCAAGCCCGACGGCGGCTACCAGGACCTCTGCCACCCCATCAACATGGCGACGCGCCAGTGGATGGAAGATGAGATCCTGGCCAAATACGCCGCGGAGCTGGAGCGAACGGCGGTCGTGCAGTAATCCGGGCCGGGTTCGGTTCGGATCGGGGTTCGGTTCGGATCGCGAGTCGCCCACGATTTCCGTGCGCGACTCGTTTGTTGTGTGGGGCTCGGCCCTCTGAGCCGAGTCCCCGTGCTGGGGCGTCGTCAAGTGGTAAGACACGGGATTTTGGTTCCCGCATTCGGAGGTTCGAATCCTCCCGCCCCAGCCAGGTTGCGGGATCTGCTCCGGGAGCGCCGGCGTGCGCGCTTGGCCGGAAGGAACGGCCTGCGCTAGACTGTCGCAATGCGCGGTTGAGGCACGAAGCCTCGGGGGAACCCGGGCCCCGAAACCGGGACGGAAGGGTTCGCGGACGGACCGGCCCCGTAGGCCGGGACAGGCGGGAGCTTGGTGGACACGCTACGAGTTCTCACGGGCACGGCAAACCCGGCCCTGGCCGAGGAGCTGTGCCGGCACTTGCAGGTCGGGCTCGGCGAAGCCGAGGTCGGGCGTTTCTCTGACGGGGAGATCTCGGTTCGGATCAACGAGAACATCCGGGGCTGCGACATCTTCGTGATCCAGCCGACGGGGGCCCCGGCGGACAACCTGATGGAGCTCCTGGTGATCGTGGACGCGGCCCGGCGGGCCTCCGCCAACCGCGTGACGGCGGTCATCCCCTACTTCGGGTACGCGCGGCAGGACCGCAAGGACCAGCCCCGCGTTCCGATCACGGCGAAGCTGGTCGCGAACCTGCTCACGGTGGCGGGCGCGGATCGGGTGCTGACCATGGATCTGCATTCGAGCCAGATCCAGGGGTTCTTCGACATTCCGTTCGACCACCTGTTCGCGGCGCCGGTCCTGATCGACTACTTCCGGCACAAGAACATCCCCGACCTCACGGTGGTCGCTCCGGACGTGGGGTCGATCAAGATGGCGCGCGCCTATGCCAAGCGCCTGGACGCCTCGCTCGTGCTGGTGGACAAGCGGCGCACCCGGGCCGACGACTCCGAGGTGATCAACGTCATCGGCGAGGTCGACGGGCGAAACGTCATCATCTTCGACGATGTGATCTCCACCGGAAAGACGGTGGCGAACGCGGCGCGCGCCCTTCGCAAGAAAGGAGCGCGCGAAATCTATGTCGGAGCGACACATGCGGTTCTCTCCGGCGAGGCGCCTCGGCACATGCAGGAGGCCCCGGTCCGCGAAGTGGTGGTGACCGACACCATCGCCTTGCATCCCGAGCAGCGCTGGGAGTCGCTGCGGATCCTCACGGTCAGCCGCCTGCTCGGCGAGGCGGTCCGGAGGATCCACGAGGAGCGGTCGCTCAGCTCGCTCTTCGTCTAGACAACGTGGTATACTGGACCCTTCGCGCCGGGCGGCGGCGCGCGGGGGTATCGGACACAGAGGAAGGAAACGTCATGGGTGCGGTGCAGATCACGGCGGAAATGCGGGAGGCGGGAAAGAAGGGTCATGCCCGTCGCCTGCGCATGGAGAAGAAGATCCCGGCCGTCCTTTACGGAGCGGGGGAGGAGAGTGTTCCGGTCGCGCTGCACGGGCACACCTTTGAGCAGATGTTGCGGCACATCTCTTCCGGCAGCGAGATTCTGGAGCTGACGATCTCCGGGCGGTCCGGCGCCCCGGTGCCGGTGCTGATCAAAGACGTGCAGCGGAATCCGATCGACCAGGCGATCCTGCACGTGGACCTCCAGCACATCTCGATGACGCAGCGGGTGCGGGTCCACGTTCCGATCCACCTGCAGGGGACGGCGGTGGGCGCGAAGGAAGGCGGCATCGTGGAGCATCTCCTCCGGGAGCTCGACATCGAGTGCCTGCCCGGCGACATTCCGAAAGGCTTCACGGTGGACATCCAGGCGCTGGAGCGCGGCGACTCCATCCACGTGCGCGACCTCGAAGTGTCGCCCTCCATCCACGTGCACGACTCCGCGGATCGCGTGATCGTCACCGTGGCCGGGAAGCAGAAGGAGGAAGTGGTGGCGGCGCCGGTGGCGGAGGCTGCGGAGGAGACTCCGGCGGCGGACGCGGGCAAGGCCGACAAGGGGGCCAAGCCGGAGAAGGGCGCCAAGGCCGAAAAGCCTGAGAAGGCCGAGAAAGCGGACAAGGGCGACAAGGCGGCCAAGCCGGGCAAGAAGGGCTGATCGACGCGTTCCCGGTGAGTCACATCCGATTGATCGTGGGCTTGGGGAATCCCGGGCCCCGGTACGAGAGAACCCGGCACAACGCCGGGTTTCTTGTCGTGGAGCGGCTTCGAATCCTGGGTGCGGGGCGCTGGACGCCGGCCGGCGCCGGCGAGTCGGCGCGGGAGGAGGCCGCCGTTCGGGTCGGCTCCACCGACGTTCTTCTGGCTCGGCCTTTGGGCTACATGAACCGCAGCGGCGAGCCGGTCCGAGATCTCCTGGCGGAACGGTCGATTCCACCGGATGCGATGCTGGTGGTGGTGGACGACACCGCCCTGCCGTCCGGTCGACTCCGGTTCCGCGCGGCGGGGGGCGCAGGCGGCCACCGGGGCCTGACCTCCATCGAGCAGGCGCTCGGGACCTCCGCCTATCCCAGGCTACGGGTTGGCATCGGCGAGCCTCCGGAGGGGATCGACATGGCCGACTTCGTGTTGGAGCCGCTTGCGGGCGAAGCCTGGAGCACCGTGGAGGCAGCCACGCTCCGGGCGGCCGAAGCCGTTGCCGTGGCTGTCATTCGCGGCTTGCGGGTTGCGATGGATGCCTGCAACCCGGGGCCTCCGGCAGCCGGGGAGCCGTCCCCGTCGGCTGCGGAGTCTCCGGAAAGGCGCCAGACGGGACGCCCCGGCACATCTGGGGGCTTGCCAACCCCGAGCTGAAACTGGGAGAATGCCCGAATCCGGTGCCGCCGGCTTCGCGCCGGTCACACCGTCCATAGCGATGGGCGCTTTTCCGAAGGATGTCGATCGCGCGGCGCGGGCTCCCCGCCCGCCCGCGGAATCGGACCTCCAGGCCGCTCGTCGTCCGGCTTCACGAGTGCCGCAGCCCAAGGCGGTCCCGTTGGGACGCAGACCGCGGGGCGGGACTCGTTCCATCGCCCGGTCCCGTGCGGGACGGACAGGGCGGAAGCAGGCAGGCCATCCCGTTGGGCTCTTCCCTGAGCCCGGAAAGGAGTTCGCCCTTGCGCGAATACGAGACGGTATTCGTCCTCCACCCGACGTATGACGAGAAGGAGTTCGAAGCCGAAGTCCAGGCGGTCAGCGACCTGATCACCTCCTCGGGGGGAAGCATCATCGAGATCGATCGCTGGGGCCGCCGCCGGCTGGCCTACGACATCAAGAAGGTCCACGAGGGGATCTACACCCTGCTGCGCTACAAGAGCGACGCCGGCGTCCTGAAGGACCTCGATCGGCGGTTCCGGATGAACGAGCGCATGCTGCGCTACATGACCGTGATCAGCGAGGGGCCGATCGCACCGCCGCGGGTCGAGGGAGCTCCCGACGGCACGGAAGGCGATGCGCGGCGCGCGGAGGGAACACCGTCCGGAGAGCCGCCGAGCTTCGGTTCCCCGGCAGCGTCCGCGGCGCCGACTCCGGCTCCGCCCGATGATCGGCCCGCTCCGCCCGCCGGGATGAACGACACTCCGGCCGAACCGGCCGACGGCGCCTCCCTCTAGCGGAAGGCCCCGGTACCTGGGAGATTGCGAACGATGGAATCCGACGCCTTTCCGCGAATCAACCGAGTCATCGTGACCGGTTTCATCCAGCAACAGCCGGAGCTGCGGCACACCCCCTCGGGCGTGCCGGTCTCCTCGTTCCGCGTGCGCACCGGCCGGCTCCTGCGGGACCGGCGGGGCATGGTCCGGGAGACCTTCTCGACCTTCACCGTGGTGGTCTGGCAGGACCTCGCGGTTCGGGTTTGCCAGGAGGCGGCGCTGGGCCAGGGAGTGATGGTGGAGGGTGCGCTGCACTCCCGCTCGTTCATCGCCGGTAGCGGGGAGAGACGCACGGTGGTGGAGGTCTACGCCGACAACCTCGAGATCGCGCCGGTCTTCCTGTCGGGGCCCGACTCGCGCGGAGCGGGTTCGGGGCACGATGGCGAGGGGCGCGCCGAGGAGAGATCCCATCATACGGAGGAGCCGCCTCCGCCGGGGGAGCACCACGGCGAAGATCCCGGCCGGCAGCGCCCGGAACCCAGCCGCGAACCCACGCGCAGCCTGCCCAGTGAAGGGGCGGGGCACCGCGACGAATCGGAGCTGCCCGGGGCCTAGGCCGAGGCAGGATGAGAACAAGCCGAACCGGGACCGGTCCGGCGTGAAGGAAGGAATTCGATGCGAAGTCGTGACTTGAAGGACATGCGCAAGAAGGTCTGCAAACTCTGCATCGACCGGGTGGTCTTCGTGAGCTACCGGGACGAGAAGCGGTTGCAGCGCGCCATTACCGACCGGGGCAAGATCGTGCCGCGGCGGATCTCGGGCAATTGCGCCCGCCATCAGAACCAGATCACCCGCGCGGTGAAGCGGGCCCGCTACCTCGCCCTGCTTCCGTTCGCCAGCGAGTCGTATCGCTAGCCTCGGGTCAAGACGCCGGGAACAACGGCGGGCGGCGGACGCCCGCGGAGAGGATACGGAAACCATGGACGTGATCCTGCTCGATGACGTGTTCGGCCTCGGGCGCCGCGGCGACACGGTCAAGGTGCAGAAAGGGTACGCCCGCAACTTCCTGTTGCCGCGCAGCCTGGCGCTGGAAGCCACCAGCGCCGGCGCGCGCATGTTCCAGGAGCACGAGCGCGTGACCACCATCCGGCGCAACCGAGCCCGGCACGCGGCGGAAAAAGAGGCGACGGCCCTCAACAAGCTGACGCTCACCATCCCGGTCCAGGCGGGCGAAGACGGGAAGCTGTTCGGCTCGGTGACTTCGGCGGACATCGCCGAGGAACTGGCGCGCAGCGGACACGCGGTCGACAAACGGTCGGTGGTGCTGGAAGAAACCTTGCGGGAGCTCGGGGTGTACCACATCCGGATCAAGCTCTTCCAGGACGTCGAGGCCAAGGTCCGCGTCTTCGTCACCAAGCAGGACTAGAGAGCCCGGCCCGCCGCGGACGCGGGGTTTCTCCCGCGCCGTCATCATCGGGCCGGCCTGTCGCGGGAGGCTCACCATGTGGACCTGGCACTGGGGTAGTCGGCGGCCGCCGCGGGCGACCGGCCTGTTCGGCGCCGCCCTGCTCGTGACCGTCGCCTTTCTCGTCGGAGGCGTCCTGGGCCTGGCCTGCGGCCGGGAGAAGTCGAAGTCCGGCGGGTCGACCACGCAGACCCCGGCCGGGGCGGACGCCACTCCGGCCCTGGACCCCTCGGCCGGCAAGATCGTGGTCGCCCGATCCGGGGACCTGGTGATCACCCCGGCGGATCTGGACAACCGGATCCGCGTGCAGTTCCCGGATCTCAAGGACCTGACCGGCGCGTCCGCCGTGATCCAGAAGTGGGAGATCCTCCTCGCCGCATTCGACCAGTTGGTGTGGGTGACGGCCGGGGAACGCCGCGGGCTCGACAAGGATCCCGAGTACCGCGCCCAGCTCGAGCTCTCGCGCCAGTTCATCCTGGCCCGCTACACCCAGAACAAGCTGGTGCACCAGCAGGCCGATCCGCCCGAGGATGCGATCCGGCAGTACTACGACGACAACATCGACCGCTTCCGGCAACCCGCCCGTTCCACCGTCCAGTTTCTGTTGGCCGCCACGCGCGGCGAGGCGGAGGCGCTGCGGCGCCGGGCGGCCGCGGGGGAGGACTTCGGGGAACTCGCCCGTCGCTACTCCCAGGACCAGACCTCCGCGCCTTCGGGTGGGGCGATCGGACCGGTGGGCGTGAACACCGTCGTGCCCGGGTTTGCGACGCGCCTCCCGTCGCTCAACGAAGCGATCTTCTCCACGCCGGCCGGCCAGATCACCCCGGTGCTGGAGACGCCTCGGGGGCCGTGCTTCTTCCGCGTGGTGGAGCGGTCCGAGGCCAGCACCTCTCCGCTCGAGGAGGTGCGGCCGGCGATCGTGAAGTGGCTCACCAGCAACCGCGCGAACCAGATCCACATGACCATCGTCGACGAAGTCAAGCGGGAGGCGAAGGCTTCGATCGACACCACGGCCTGGTTCGAGTATGCGTTCAAGGTGCTTTCCGAGGACGAGGTCTTCCAGGTGGCGGAGTCCGAGCGGCGCGCGGAGCGAGGCATTGCCTGGTACAAGGCGTTTGCGGAGAAGTACCCGAAGAGCCCGCGCGCGGCCCAGGCGCTCTTCCTGGCCGGCTTCTCCTACGCCGAGAACCTGAAGGATTACGCGCGCGCCGGGGAGCTCTTCCAGGAGATGCTGCAGAAGTATCCCCAATCGGAGCTGAGCGGGTCCGCGCAATGGATGCTGGAGAACATGGACAAGGGATTGGATAATCTGCCCTACGCGGACCAGGTGAAGCGCCGCGCCTCCGGAGGTTGAACCATCGATCCGGCCGGCGGGGAGCGACCAGTCCGGGGGATCCGGCCGGCCGCATGATCGGAGGTCCCGCATGATCGAGGTAAAGGTCTGGAATCTCGCCGTCGACGAGAAGAACCAGTTTCCGGTAGTCATCCTGCAAAGCCTGGACGGCAGCAAGCGGCTGCCGATCTGGATCGGTCCGCCCGAGGCCACCGCCATCGCCATGGAACTTGCCGGGAAGAAGTTCCAGCGGCCCCTCACCCATGATCTGCTCATCTCCGTGTTGAACGGGCTGGGCGCGAAGGTGCGCCGGGTGGAGATCACCGATCTGCGCGAGAACACCTTCTACGCCAAGATCTATCTGGAAGCGGCCGGCGAGCTGATCGCGATCGACGCCCGGCCCAGCGATTCGATCGCGCTGGCGCAGAAGGCCAAGGCGCGGATCTTCGTCGCGCCCCACCTCTTCTCGAGCGAACTGGACTCCCTGATGCAGACCGATCTGGCGCCGCCGCCGGGCGAGACCGACGATGAGGAACGGGCCCGCGAGTTGAAGAACCTGCTCGAGAACATGAATCCGAAGGACTTTGGACGCTTCTCGTTCTGACCCCCGGACCGGAGGCACACGGTGATCTCTCCTGATGCGAAGGTAGTACCCTTCCGCGGCGCCGCGCCGCTTTTGGATGAGTCGGTCTTCCTGGCTCCGTTTGCCGTCGTGGTCGGCGATGTCCTGCTCGGCGAGCGCACCTCCCTCTGGTTTCATACCGTGGTGCGCGGGGACGTGAACTTCGTGCGCATCGGTCGCGGCGTCAACCTGCAGGACCATGTCCTGGTTCACGGCACGACCGACACGCACCCGGTGCGCATCGGAGATGCCGTGACCATCGGCCACGCCGCGGTCGTGCATGGCGCTACGCTGGGCGACGGGTGCCTGATCGGGATCGGCGCGCGGGTGCTCGACGGCGCGGTCATCGGCGAAGAGACGATCGTCGGGGCGGGAAGCCTGGTGGTGCCGGGAACGGTCGTGCCCGCGCGCGTCCTGGTGGTCGGATCGCCCGCCCGGGTCCAGCGCCCGCTCACCGCGGAGGAGTGCGGCCTGGGCCGGAGCATCGCCGTCCACTACGAGGAGCTGGCCCGTCGGTATGAGCGCGAGCTGGGCGGCGGGTGAGGGGCCGGCCCTCTGCCGACCCAGCGGGTGATGATGCAGAGGCGCTCTGTGGCGCTCTGTTCGCCCCGACCCGCATCGTGAGGATCTACCTGGCCTCTCCGCGGAACTGCGCTTTGATCCTCCCCCACGTGGTTCTCTCCGCTGGGGTCGGAATGCACGGGTCCGGCTCGCACACTGTACCGTCGCCCTGGTAGCTGCCCTGCTGGTCTTCGCACTGCGATTCCTGCTGCACGAGGCAAGATCCGTCCGCGAAGCAGCAAGCACCCGTCGGGCCGGGCCCAGTACAGCCCTGCTCGAGCGCCCCTATGAGCAGCCCGCAGGGGCTGTGCTCCGGCAGGCAGGGGGAAGCAGCCTGAAGCGTGAAGTCGCCGATGGAGGGAGCGCAGAACAGGGGATCCGTGTAGACACAGTACGGGTCGTAGGCGACAAGTTGGTTCTCCTCGACCCCGGTCGTGTCGATTGCGCAACACAATGCGTCCGCATGTTGCCGGACATCCAGCTCACTCGGGTCCGATCCTGAGGAATTGCCCCAGACAATGCAGCGGTCCAGGTAGGCGGGGTTCGCGGTCCAGATCCCGCCCCCGCTCCACTGACTGAAGTTGCCGGAGACGGTACAGCCCTGGATGGTGTTGGAGCCCGTCCCGCAGAAGCAGACGCCGCCTCCACCGGTCATCGCCGTATTCCCGACGATCACGCAGTCTTCAATCGAAGCGACTCCATAGCGCTCCGAGATCCCTCCACCACTTCCCCCCGCGAAGTTACCGGAGATCACGCACCGCTGCAGATGTCCCTCGAGGACGAAGAAGTACACCCCCCCACCATCGCTGTCGGCACGGCAGTCCAGAATCCGGCAGTCGCTGATCGTGGGGTTCGTCACCCGGCAGCAGATCCCTCCGCCCGCCCCTGCCTCTCCCTCGAAATGCCGAGCGTATCCGTTCCGGATCGTCAACTGCTCGATCCGGACGGTTTCGTGCTCATGAAGGAAGAAGCCGCGCCCTTGCTGTTCACAATCTATCTCCGTCTCCAAGGCGCCGGCACTGGATGTGACGACGAGGTCCTTTCCCCGCAGCTCGATGTCCCGATTGCCGGAACCACGGTACACGCCCGGGGCGAGAAGGATGGTGTCGCCATGCACCGCAGCGTCCACGCCCGCCTGGATGGTCGGGTACTCCTCCGGCACCAGCCGGGTCGTCGCCCCGGCGGTGCCGCGAAGGAAGAGGAGCCCCACAAGGAGGATCCCGGTCACCGCCCGGTGCCAGTTCCGTGGCCCACGGCCTATGGACAGATTCATCGTCCACCTCCGGCTTGGGGACGCCCGAGGGGGCGCGGCCCAAACATGCCCGACACCCTCTCCTATCTTACGACCGTGACGCTCCGGCTTGAGACCCTGCCGGCACCGTCTCGGACCACCATGTAGTACCGGCCCGAGGCCACTCGGAGCCCGCGATCGTCCCGCCCGTCCCAGAGGATCCGCGTAACACCGCCCTTGGTCTTCATCTCCGGCCAGGACCGCACTCTTCTACCATCGGCCCCGACGATCGCAACATTGACCGTTCCGCCGCCTTTCTGCTCGACACCCCAAGAGACCATGGTCCCGCTCGGGTTGGGTCGACTCGGTGACAGACGCAGCTCCGGCCCACGCGCCGGCTCGAATCCCACTCCAGCTGGTGGGTTATTCCCATACCACCATGTCGTGCTAGCCTCGTGCTGGTGCCCGCCCCCAACATCCCAGGCGAGCACATTCATCGCCCAAAGGCCGTCGCTCGGCAGGGAAAACGTCGTTCTCCTCGACTGTCCTGGCTCGTTCGTCTCCAGCCAGAACTCATTGGAGACAACAAGGCTCTGTTGGGCCGAATCCGGGGGGACCGTATGTGCGACGGCCCGGACCCTGCCACCGTGCGTGTCCGGATCGGAGAACTCGACGATCAGCGTGTCGACGCAGGGAGAACCCGATCCTCTCTTGACCCGCAACTCCGTGAGGGCCGGGGCCTGCTGGTCGGCCGCCAGCGTGACGGCATGTTTCGCGCCGTAGTTCCGGCTCCACTTGTACGCGCCCGGCGCGACCGGGACACCGCGGTAGTCCATCCCGTCCCAGAGCATGTATCCGCCGTCCTCGCCCTGCCGGGAGGCATCCAGTCGCTTGACCCAGACATCCACCGAATCGTGTGCCTGGTAGATGTTGACCTCGTCGCCCAGCGATAGCGGATTGTCCCTGTCCCCGATCAAGATGGAGTTTTCGGCTTGGGGATGGTCGAGCGGGTCGAAGGCACCATCGGCATCGCTGTCCTTCCACCCCACCTGTCCCCGGCTATGCTCGCATAGGTTCCAGGTCCCATCCACGCCCATCATGCAGTCCACGTGCTGCTCACAGCCGGGGCCGAGCCTCGAATTGAGGTGCTGCTCCCGGAGGTATCCGTAGTAATCCGAACACGGCTTATAGTCGTATTCGTCTCCGGCGCCGAAGACGTGACACGTCTCGTGCGCCAGCACAAAACCCATGGTCAAGGAGTGAGGCCGGCTACAAGAGACGATGCTGGGCCCATAGAGAGTCGCCCATCCATAGTCACCAACCTGGGTCGTGTCCGGTCCGAACCAGCCCCAATGATGGCCGTAGTCAGGGTTCTCCTTGCAGGCGCTACGGACAAGGTAGGCAATGAACCACCAGTCGAACTTGTTCACCATGCGCTTCTGATTGGCCAAGGCTCGCTCCCGTTCCGTTAGATTCCCGGTGGTGAATCCCAACCCGCTCAGCGCTTCCAGCCTCCAGCTTCCTTCCCCGGTGCCTTGCCAGATCGGCTCGGTGTCGGTGGCGCAAGTCAGCTGGTCCACAATGTAGAAGTTCAGGCCAGCGGTCGGCGCCTGGCTCATGAGGTCCACCAGCGCATAGGTCGCTTCGTCGATGGCGTCGGCTTTCTCGGATAGACTGTCCTCGTTCCAATTCTCCGTGAAGTTGTCCTCGTCGCAGTGGGTCGTGTCGTTGCTCTCCATGATCAGCAGAGATACGCCAACATCTCCCAGCATGTAGACGGATGTCTGTGCGTGGGATGTGTAAGTCGGTTCTATGTATCCGCGATCCTCGTTGTCGTAGAAGACCGAGTCGATGGGCCCTGGATTCACCGTCCCGGAATCCGGATCTGTCCTGAGCAGCATCGAATTCCAGACAACCTCCGAGAACCCCGGGACCCCGGGGGAAAGGTCCAACGTAGCGCCAGGAACACTGTCGACGGTCGCGACCGAGACGCGAGAATCCTGCGAGACAGCGGCCCGCATCTCCTCGCTGATCCGGCAGAAGATTCCGTCGGGAGCCAGTCCTACGGTGTTCCCGAGCCCATACTCCCGTATCAGCTCACGGGTACTGCGCACGAACGCAGTGTCCGAGGTTGTGGCCAGCCTGAGGTAGGTCAGGGGATTCGTATTCGGAGGATTCTGCCCTCCAAAGCCAGGGCCGTCTGGCACCAGCTCCCCAGGACTCGACTCGTCGCCATTCAGACCGGCGCCGTCCCCGTCTCCCGCCGAAGGAAGCGGGCAAGGCAGGTCGCCATCGGCGCCAAACCCGAGCGCGCCGTACGCGGCGATGGTGTCCAGGACCCGGGGCTCGGCATCATCCACGAACGTTCCCCCATGCAGCGGGTGCGGGATCAGCTCGACGGTCGTCGAGTCCGGAGTCTCCTGGTCCGCGTACGCGTAACCCACGAACCAATACGCTTCGGTGAGCAGGCCGGTCTGCGTGGCCGTCGTCCAGGTCTGGGCGGTGCCGCTGCCCGAGTCCGGCCAGGCGCCGTCCGGCAGCTCGAAGTCCGCGCAGCTCCCCCGGGCGGCCAGGATGAACTTCGCCGGGTCGTAGCTGATGCCGAAAGAGAGGCCTTTGAGCCGCGGGCTACTCTCCGCCGGGAAGGCGGCCAACGCATGGAAGACGATCTTCTTCCCCGGCTCCCAGGCGACGCTGGTGACCGCGTGGGAACAGGAGTCCAGGTCCGCCATCCCGCAGTAGCTCTCGATGTCGCTCGTGAACGTGATCGAGGGGTTGGCGTGCAGGATAAGGGTGCCGCCTTCGTTCGGGCCGGCGAGGGCCGCAGACGCCAGCGATAGCAGCAAGCATGCGCCCGCAAAGAACGAGAGCATTCGGTTCGTCATCGGGGACCTCCTCGAGTGTGAACCAGCGCACGGACCTCGCCACTCCTCGCGGAGGCGGAAAGCTAGCGAAGGGAGCAGAGCGCGAATACCGATGCGGACTCTGAGCGGCCCAGCGGGGAACGGGGAGGAGTTCGCCATCGACGCTCTCCTCGACCCTCCCACCTGCCCCGAAGGCGAGAGGATCAGCGGAACTATCCTGGAAGTCGGTAGCAGCAGAGACTGCCTGTCCGACGACCGGAACGAGCGTGCTCCTCGGGACGGGCGTTTTCAATCCCGATCCCGACAGACGCCATGTCGGCGGGAGCACTGCGCCTCCGGCGCCCCTGCCGACACACGTCCGACGCCCTGCCGCTCTCCCGCTCTGCCGAGGCGCTGACGAGGGCGTTCCACCTCGGACCCCTGCTTGACAGGCGCGTGCCCCGATCCGTATTGTTTCCCACGAGGTTAGCCATGGAACCAGACGCTTCTTTACATCGGCTTCGCAACATCGGGATCATTGCCCACATCGACGCGGGCAAGACGACCACGACCGAGCGCATCTTGTTCTACTCCGGGGTCTCCCATGCCATCGGCGAGGTGGACGAGGGTTCCACCCAGATGGATTGGATGGATCAGGAACGGGAGCGGGGGATCACCATCACCTCCGCCGCGACCCGGTTCACCTGGAGGGAGCACGAGATCAATCTCATCGATACTCCCGGTCACGTCGACTTCACCGCCGAAGTGGAGCGGTCCCTGCGAGTTCTCGACGGCGCGATCGTGGTTCTGTGCGGAGTGGGCGGGGTGGAGCCGCAGTCGGAGATGGTCTGGCACCAGGCCGAGCGTTACCACGTGCCGCGCATCCTCTTCGTCAACAAGATGGACCGCCTGGGCGCGAGTTTCGAGTCGGTGCTGGAGGAAGTCCGCGCCCGCCTGGGCGGGTCTCCGGTGGTCGTGAACTTCCCGGTGGGCGAATCCGACACCTTCGAGGGGGTCATCGACGTGCTGCGCGGCGTGCGCCTGCGCTGGAGCGCTGAGGACCGCGGTCGCACGATTCTCGAGGAGCCGGTTCCGGATGCGGAGCGCGATCGCTACGAGCAGTATCGGCTCGCGCTCATCGAATCGGTGGCGTCGCACGACGACGCCGTTCTGTCCGCATTCCTGGCCAACGAGGAGATCCCCGAAGCGACGCTGCGGACCGCCATTCGCCGCCTCTGTCTGGAGCGGAAGCTCTTTCCGGTCCTGTCCGGCGCCTCGCTGCGCGATCAGGGGATCCAGCCGCTGCTGGATGCCGTGGTCGACTACCTCCCCGCTCCGGACGAAGTGCCCGCGCCGGCGGCCTTGCGCCCGCGCACCGGCGAGACGGTCCCGCGTCCCCCCGATCCCAAGGCTCCGTTTCTGGGCCTGGTCTTCAAGACGCACACCGATCGGGAGCGGGGCAAGGACAGCTACGTGCGCATCTACTCGGGCACCCTGCGCGAAGGGATGAGCCTGGTGAGTCCGCGCGTGAAGGGATACGAGCGGGCGGCCCGGCTCTTCCGGGTGCACGCCGACAAGAGGCGCGCGATCAAGGAAGCCTCGGCGGGCGACATCGTGCTCGTCTCCGGCCTCAAGCAGGTGGCCACCGGCGACACCCTCTGCGAGGGGGAAGTCCTGCAGCTCGAGGGGATGACGTTCCCGGAGCCGGTCGTCTCGGCGGCGCTGGAGGCGCGATCCGCGGGGGACGAGGAAAAGATCCAGGCCGCGCTGACCAAGCTTGCCGGGGACGATCCCACCTTCACCGTCAAGATCGACGAGAACACCGGCCAGACCGTGATCTCCGGCATGGGTGAGCTGCACCTCGAAGTCCTCGAGCAGCTCTTGACGCGGGAGTTCGGGTTGAAGGTCCGCCTCGGCCGCCCCCAGGTCACCTACCGCGAGACGATTCGAGAGTCGCTGGAGGCGGAGGGGATCTACGATCGATTCATCCAGGGCAAGCAGCAGTTTGCGGGGGTGAACCTGCGATTGACGCCGCTCGGGCGGAGTCAGGGGTTTCGCTTCGAGAGCCGGCTCGTCGACGGGCGGTTGCCGCCGATCCTGTTGACCGCAATCGAGGCGGCGCTGGAGAGCGCCAAGGAGAGCGGCATTCTCTATGGCTATCCGGTGGTCGATCTGAAGGTCGAGCTGGTGGAGGTGCAGTACAACGAGACCTCGTCGACCGAGTTCGCCTTTCGGGTGGCGGCCCAGTCGGCCTTCCGGGACGGATGCCGACGGGCCGGACCGGTCCTCCTGGAGCCGGTGGTGTCGCTGGAAATCGTCTGCCCCCGCGAGTTCACCGGGGGCGTGCTTGCCAACCTGGCGGCCCGCCACGGCCGGGTTCTGCACACCGACACGCGCGAGCAGGTGCAGATCATTCGGGGCGAGGCCCCCCTTTCGAAGATGTTCGGTTACGCCACCGACCTTCGCTCCGCCTCCCAGGGCCGGGCCACCTACTCGATGGTCTTCTCTCACTTCGAGGTCGTGAGCGACCGGGAGACGTTCCCCACCTAGCGCGTAAGCGCGGCCGGGGGCGAAGGCGCATGGCAGGCAGACAGGACGAGCCGGGGTCCGGGCTGCGGGCCCTGCCGCCGGTGGGCGATCTCCTGGCCCGCCTGGAGGCGGAACCGCGGCTCGCCGAGGTGCCCGCGCTGCTGCGCACGGCCTGGGCGCGCGAATCGATTGCCGAGGCGAGGGAGATGATCCGTTCCGGGGCGCCGGGCACGGATCGCGCGACGTGGCTCGACTGGTGCGTGCGCGCCGTGCGGGCGCGAGCCGAGGAGCGCGCGCAGGCCGGTCCCCGCGGGGTGGTCAACGCCACCGGCGTGCTGCTGCACACCAATCTCGGCCGGGCGCCGTTGCCCGCCGCGGCGGTGCGGGCGTTGCTCCAAGCGGCGGGCGGCTACTCCAACCTGGAGATGGATCTGGAGGCCGGCCGCCGCCGGTCTCGGCTCGAGCCGTTGCGCCGGCTGCTGCCGCTGGTCACGGGCGCCGAAGCCGGAATCGCCGTCCACAACAATGCCGCCGCTGTCTATCTCGCCCTTGTCGCGATTGCGGCGGGGCGTGAAGTGGTCGTCTCGCGCGGGCACCTGGTCGAGATCGGCGGCAGCTTCCGGCTTCCCGAGATCATGGCGGCCAGCGGCGCGCGGCTCCGGGAGGTCGGCTCCACCAATCGCACGCGTCTGTCCGACTACGAACGGGCGCTTTCGGCGGACACCGCGCTGCTGCTGAAGGTCCACCCCAGCAACTTCCGGTTGGTGGGGTTCTCCGAGGAGGCGCCGACCCGGGGACTCGCCGACCTGGCGCACGCGCACGGAGTCCCGCTCCTGCACGATCTGGGCAGCGGCGCGTTGCGGGCGCACGGAGAGCTGGCCTTCGGCGAGCCGACAGTCGAGGAGGCGCTCGAAGACGGCGCCGATCTCGTCTGCTTCAGCGGCGACAAGCTCCTGGGCGGGCCGCAGGCGGGCATCCTCGTCGGGAAACGGGAGTGGATCGATCGGCTCGCGACGCACCCGGTGGCGCGCGTGGTGCGGTTGGACAAGGGCGCGTTGGCAGCGCTGGCCGGGACCCTCGAGGCCTGGCTCGATCCGCAGACGGTGCGGACCCGCGTGCCTCTCCTGACGCTCCTGGCGCGCGATGAGGCGGAGCTGGAAGAGATGGCCCGATCCCTCGCGGAAACGGTGCGATCGATCCTTCCCGCGCCGTGGAGCATCGATGTCGTTCCCAGCCGCTGCGAAGTCGGTGGCGGGACGCTGCCCGGGATCGATCTTCCGTCGCGCGCCGTGCGCCTGGGCCATCCGGCGCTGGGTTGCGACGCGGTGGCCCGGCAGCTGCGTCTGGCCGATCCCGCGGTAGCGGGCCGGATCGAGGACGATCGCCTGTTGCTCGACATGCGGTCGTTGCTTCCCGGCGATGAGGATCGCATCGGCTCGGCGGTCCGGTCGCTTCCCGGGGCGCGCCCAGGGTCCGGTGCCGGGGAGGCGCGGCCATGAGCTACTTCCCCTCCGCTCGCGCGGCCGCTCGGGAACTGGGTGTTCCGCTCCTGATGCGGGTGGACCCCGACCCCCGCGCCTACCGCCGCCATGAGTGGCTGGGCACGATGGCGGTGCCGGCGACTTCGGCAGCCCATCTGTATGCCCGGGCGCTCGAGGCGGCGCGGCAGGCCGCCGGCAAGGATGCCCCGGCGGCGAGAGGGGCCCTGGTGCCGCCGGGCGCCCTCTGGATCACCGGACCGTGGGGCTCGATGGCGCATCTGCCGTGGGCGGTGGGGATGGCCGACCACCTGGCGCGCGCGCACGGACGTGCCGGCCTGCTGGAGCGATCGCCCGAGGGGCCTCTGCGGACACTGGCCCGGCCCGGGCGGCGAGTCGCCGTTCGCCACGTCCTGGCCGAAGCGCTCGTGGGCGGCTTTGCCGAGACTGTGAACACGGACCTCGAGGGGGTCTCGATCCTCCTGGCGCCGAGCGGAGAGAGAGTGGCCGCGGAAGGGGATGCGGAGGTCGTGACCGTCGACTACCCGCTCGTGATCGCCGACGTCCTGCCCGAGGCGCTCGAAGGGCCCTATCCGAGCGCGGACCAGGTGGCGGGCGTGATTCTGGTCCTGTCGTTCCGGGACCACACGCGGTACGAGCTCGACGCAGTGGTGCGAAGATTGCGCGAGACCGGGCACCGGATGCTCGGGCTCCTGGCGATCGGTCCCGAAGTGCCGGACTCCGAGGAGTCGCTGGCCCGGCCGCCGGAGCAAGCTGCCGGGCCGGCGCCGGGGTTCGCGGCCGCGGCAGCGGGTGGACCGGCGTCGGCGCCGCTTCCGCCTCTGTCGCCCGTCGTTCCCCGCGCGGCGGCGCCGGAGACCACGCCCGCACCGGAGGCTATGCGCGCACCGGAGGCTATGCGCGCACCGGAGGCCAGACCGGTGCCGGGAACTCCCTCCGGGCCCACCCCGGCGTCGACTCCGGCTCCGATCCCTTCGGATCTCGCGCCCGCCCGGATTCCGGTCGGCGCCGCGCCCTCCGTGGTGCCGCCGGAGACTCCCCCCATGTCGGCGCCGGTACTCCGTCCGGCCGCGACCGCCGGCGAGCCGGCCCGTGAGGCGGCTCGGGCCGAGGCGAATCCAGCGCCCGGTCCCGGCGCCGGGCCAGCCGCACCGGCGCCGGGGCCAGGTGCTCCCACTCCGATGACGCCGGTCTCGGAGGCTTCCCCGGGGCAGGATGACCGGGCGCCGATCGCGCTTCTCTCCACGTGGGACCGCCACACGCTGCGCCCGTCGCGACACCGGCGTTGGATCGGCGGCGGGCTGACTACGCTCCTGATCCTGGCCGCGGCGGCCGCCTTCTATGCAGTCGTGCTGCGCCCGCGGCTGATTCCCCTTCCGGGGTTTTTCGCAAGGCTCCGACCGGAGGCGACCGCCCCCGAGGAGACCGGGGCCCCACAGCCCGGGATTCTCGCCGCCGCCGCCGACTCCACGACGGCTGTCGGGGAATCGAGGGCGGCCGCACTCCCCGGGCGGCCGGCGGCAGACTCGACGCTCTCCGTCGAATCCCGCGCCGCGGTCGGCGTGGCGCGCGCCGCCGACTCCACGCGCGCCGCCGACTCCGCACGCGCCGCCGACTCCACGCACGCAGCCGGGCCCTCCGTCATCGCCCCGGTCCCGAAGGCCGTGCCCGATTCGGGGACCACGGCTCCGGAAGCGCCCGCGGAGGCGGATTCCCCGCCTCAGATCCCGGCCGGTCCCGGGAGCGGACCGACGCCGGCCCGTGGCCGGACCGCCAGCCTCTCGGTCGGGGCGGGCGCCGCCGACACCCTGGCGGCCTCCGCCGCGCCCTCCGGCGCACCCGGAGCCGGCGGATTCGTGATTCACCTGACTTCCTTCAAGCTCCAGTCCGAGGCCACGGTCGAAGTCGCCGCGCTCCGGCGGCGCGGGATCGAGGCGACATCGGTGCAGGTCGAGATCCCGGATCGAGGAACCTGGTATCGCATTGTGACGGGGAATTTTGCTACCTTCTCCGAGGCGGAAGGCGCGGCCCTGCGCCTCAAGGCCGAGGGTAAGATCCCCTACGCTCATATTGCCGCCGACGGAGGTCGGGGTCGTCCGGTGCCGGTGGGCACGTACGACCAGACTCGCCCCTAGGGCGTGTTCTGGTCACCATCGTCGGGACCGAGACCCGCCCGGGTCGTACGGGCAGAGGAGTCGGTGTGTTCGTCGAGAAGCTCGAGCTGTTCGGATTCAAGTCCTTCGCGAATCGCACCGAGGTGCCCTTCGCCCGCGGAATCACGGCGATCGTGGGGCCCAACGGCTGTGGAAAGAGCAATATCTCCGATGCCCTGCGCTGGGTCCTCGGAGAGCAGAGCGCCCGCGTGCTGCGCGGGGAGCGGATCCAGGACGTGATCTTCAAAGGCTCGGGCTCGGCCAAGCCGCTCGGGATGGCCGAAGTCGTCCTCACGGTCAGCAACGACGACGGCTCCCTGCCGCTCGAGTACACCCAGGTTGCGGTGGCCCGGCGCATCTTCCGTTCGGGCGAGAGCGAGTTCTCCATCAACAAGGTCGGATGCCGGCTGAAGGACATCCGCGATCTCTTCTCGGGCACCGGCCTGGGCAGCCACGGCTACGCGGTGATCGAGCGGGACATGATCGACCAGGTCCTGTCGGACAAGGACGAGGCCCGGAGATTCCTCTTCGAGGAAGCCGCGGGGATCGTGCGCTACAAGCAGCGGCGCAAGGAATCGGAGCGCCGTCTCGAGGGAGTGGAGCAGGACCTCACGCGCGTCGAGGACATGATCCGGGAGATCGAGCGCGGCACCCGTTCGCTGGCGCGGCAGGCCGGCAAGGTGCGCCGCTGGCGCCGGCTGAAGGACGAGCTCGACCACCATGAGGTGCGCGCCGCCTGGGAGCGCTGGAGCCGGCTGCGCGAGCAGTCGGCCTCTTCGGAGGGAGCGCATCGGCAGCGCGAATCGGAGCGCGACAGCGCCTCGGCCCGACTGACCACCGTGGAGGCGCGGCGCGAAGCGCAGCGGGTGCGGCTCCTGGAGCTCGGTGACGCGCTGGAGCGGGCGCGGCGGGCGCTGGATGCCGCGGCGCGCGACGCGACGTCGGCCGCCGAAGAGATCCGCATCCTGGGCGCGCGGGCGGAGGCGTGGGCGGGCGAGGAACGCGACCTGCAGGGGCGCCTGGTGCGCGACGGACAGCGCCAGGAGCAGCTGTCGGCGGAACTGGCCGCCATCGGCCCGCGCGTGGCGTCGCTGGCGACCGAACTGGCGGACGCGGAGCAGCGCGCGCGGGAAGCGGCGGGCCGGCGGTCCGAGACCGATCTGGCGCTGCGGGAGCTGCGGGCCCGCCTGCAGTCGGCGCAGCAGCTCAACCTCGACCTCAGCGCCCATCGCAGCGCGGGAAGGCGCGGTCTGGAGGGGACCCGGGAGAAGCGCCTCGCCGCCGAGCGGCGGAGCGAGGGGCTGGCTTCGCACCTCGAGGTGTTCGCCGCGCGGCAAACGCAGGTGAGCGACGATCTGGCGCAGGCGGAGGCGCGCCTCGCGGACATGGAACGGGAACGAGAGGAGACCGCGGGGGCGCGGGAGGGGCACACGGGAGCGCTGGAGTCGCTGCGCCACCGGCGCGCCGAGCTGGCCGGGGAGCTGTCGATCCGGGATCGTGAGCGCGCGGCGTTGGGCAGTCGGCTGGCGGTTCTCCTGGAGCAGAAAGAGCGCCACGCCGGCTTCGACGCCGGAGTGCGCCACCTCCTCGATCACCGCGACGAGATCGACGGGTTTGTCGGAGTCGTGGGGGAGGAGCTGCGTCTGAGGTCCGGCGCGGAGACGGTAGGCGCGGGCGTGCTCGGTTCTCGCGTGCAGTGGATCCTGATGCGCGATGAAGACGCGGCGCTCGGCGCCATGGATCGGTTGCGCGGCCGCGGACTCGGCGGGGTGACTCTCTTTCCGTTGCGGGAGGCGGGCGCGGATCCCGCCGCGGGCGATGCCGTCGTGCGGGCGCTCTTCGAGGCCAGCGCGGGCGCGGCCCGGTTCCTCGGTTACCTCGCGCAAGCCACGTGTCTGGCCGGTTCGATGAACGAGGCGCGGCGCCTGGCGGGAGAGGGCGGACGCGCGGCCGTCACGCCCGAGGGCGACTCCGTGGCGGGAGATCGCGTGTGCCGCCTGGCGGGGCGGGATACACAGGAGTCGGAGATCCTGCAGCGCGAGCTCGAGCTGCCGCAGCTTTCCGCGTCGGTGCAGGCTGCCGAGTCCGCTTCGGCCGCGCTACGCACCGAAGATGAGCGCCTCGCATCCGAGATGAAGGATCACCAGGAAGCGGTCCGGGCGGCCTCCGACCGTCTCGCGGAGCTCGAGGAGCGCCGGGCGCACGGCGCCGAGCTGCGCACGAAGCTGCGCACCGAGCTCGCCATGCTGGGCGAGGAACGGGCCCGGATGACGCGCGAGCGCGAGGAGCTGCAGATCGAGATCGCGGAGCTGGCGGAGGAGATCGGCCGGCTCGAGGTCGACGTGGCCCGGGCCGAGGACGAGGCCGGGCGCGCCCACGGTGATTTCGATGCCCTGGCCGCCGAGGCCGAGGAGCTGGAGCGACTGCGAGACGAGCGCACGTGCGAGGCTTCGGACCGGGAGATGGAGGCGGTCCGCCTGCGCGGGCTGAGGGAGGCGGAAGAGGGCCGCGGCGCATCTCTCCAACGCGAGGCGGGCGAGTTGAGCCGCGCCCTGGACGAGGCGCGGCTCCGGCTCGCCGAGCGATCGCGGGTGGCCGGCGAGGAAACCGAGCGCGCGGCCTCGCTTCGCGCGGGGCTCCTCGGGCTCGAAGAAGCGCGCGCGGAGCGGGAACGAGAGGTCGAGGCGGCGCGAATCGCGAACCAGGCGTGCCAGGACGGCATCTTCGTGCTCGACGGGGAGGCGCGGGCCGCGCGGGAAGCCCTGGACGGCCTCGTCGCCGCCCTGCACACCGAGGAGGTGGAGAGGCTTCAGGTTCACGGCGAGGCCGAGCGGATCCGCGAGCGCGTTCTCGAGGACCACGGCGTCGATCTCGCGACCTACGAGCCGAAGCCGGATCCGGTGGCGCGTCGGCGTCGCCGGCGGCC
>CAYYQN010000050.1:0-35349 GCA_964473865.1 uncultured bacterium
TCGACACTTCGCGCGGCCGAGGCAAGGACCGGAAGAAAGGAAAGAAACGGTCCATCGACGAGAAGGCGGTCAAGGAGAGCGTGCGCCGGACGCTGGCCGAGCTCGAAGGATCGCGTCGCCGCACCCCTCACCGGAGGCGGCGCGGGACGGAGGGCGGAGAGGCTACGGAGACGAACGTCCTGCGCGTGCACGAGTTCGCCACCGTAGGCCAGCTTGCCTCCATCATGGAGGTGCGGCCCGCCGAGGTGATCACCACCTGCATTTCCCTGGGAATCCTGGCGAACATCAACACGCGGCTCGACAAGGACGCACTGACCGCGATCATGGATGAGTTCGGCTTCGAGCCGGAGTTCCAGCTCGAGTACGGCGCCGAGATCCTCTCCAAGCAGGACGAGGAGGAGGCTGGCCACGAGTACGCGAAGAAGGGGCGGGCGCCGATCGTCACGGTCATGGGTCATGTCGACCACGGGAAGACGAGCCTCCTCGACCACATCCGCAAGACCCGGGTCATGGACAGCGAGTCGGGCGGCATCACGCAGCACATCGGCGCGTATCAGGTGAAGCTTCCGCAGGGCAACATCACCTTCCTCGACACGCCGGGGCACGCGGCCTTCACTGCCATGCGCGCCCGCGGCGCCCAGGTCACCGACATCGTGGTGCTGGTCGTCGCGGCCGACGACCGGGTGATGCCGCAGACGATCGAAGCGATCAACCACGCCAAGGCGGCGGGCGTGCCGATGGTTGTCGCCATCAACAAGATCGACCTGCCGGCCGCAAACGCCGACCGGATCCGCAAGGAGCTGGCCGACAACGGCGTGCTGGTGGAGGAGTGGGGCGGCAAGACGGTGGCGGTCGAGATTTCGGCCAAGCATGGCACCAACGTGGACCGTCTGCTGGAGATGATTCTGCTGCAGTCGGAGCTCCTGGAGCTCAAGGCGGAGCCCGATCGCAAGACCCGGGGAGTGGTGTTGGAGGCGAAGCGCGATCCCCATCGCGGCATCATCGTCACGGTGCTGGTGCAAAACGGCACTCTGCGCATCGGTGATCCGTTTGTGAGCGGGGCGCAGCACGGCAAGGTGCGCGCCATGACCAATGAGAAGCGGGAGCGGATCCAAGAGGTGCTCCCCTCCACGCCCATCGAGATGACGGGCTGGTCCGGCGTGCCTCAAGCGGGCGACAGCTTCCACGTCGTGAAGAGCGAACAGGAGGCGCGCGAAATCGCTGGCACCCGCGCGGCCATTGCGCGGGAGCACGAACAGCGGTTGCGCGGGCAGGCGGTGTCCCTCCTGAGCCTGCAGGAGCGAATCAAGAAGGGCGAGCTGCACGAGCTGAACCTGGTGGTCAAGGCCGACGTGGGCGGGTCGCTCGAGGTCCTGCGGGAGACGCTGCCCAAGCTCTCCACTTCCGAAGTCAAGGTGCGGGTCATCCACGAGGGCGTGGGGTTGATCAACGAGTCGGACCTACTCCTGGCGCTGGCCTCCAAGGCGATCGTGATCGGCTTCCACACCCGCCCGGACGCGAAGGCCCATCAGATGGCGCTGACCGACGGAGTCGATGTCCGGCTGTACCGTGTCATTTACGAGGTCGAGAAGGACATCAAGGACGCCATGAGCGGCCTCCTGGCCCCGGAGAGGGTCGAGAAGATCGCCGGCTCCGCGGAAATCCGCAAGGTCTTCCACGTCACGAAGGTCGGCAATGTGGCCGGCTGTTTCGTGGTCTCCGGTGCCATGCATCGCGGCGACCAGGTGCGTGTGTACCGCGGAGCGGACGTGGTCTGGGAAGGTCGACTGGCCTCGCTGAAGCGAATCAAGGACGACGCTCGTGAAGTCAACGCCGGATTCGAATGCGGAATGTCCTTTGACGGATTCGACGAGATTCGCGAGGGCGACATCGTCGAGGCGTTCACGGTGGAGGAAGTCGCTCGCCACATCGAGTAGCGAGCGACTTCTCCGACGCCGATACACGATTTCCATCCGATGTTCTACGCGGTCGCGAGACTCGAGATCCTGGTTCCGCAGAGCCGTTCGCTGAAGGACAAGCGCGCGGTCGCCCAGCGACTCCGGGATCGGCTGTCAGGCCGCCTGGGGCTGTCGGTGGTTGAAGTCGATCACCAGGACCTCCGCCAACGGCTGGCGATCGGCGTGGCCCTGATCGCGCTCACGGAGCAGTCCGCCCGCAACGCGCTCTTCGCGGTGCGGCGCGAAGCTGACTCGGACCCGCGAGTCGAGCTCCTCGGTTGCGAGGTACTCATCGACAGGTTCGAAGGTCGTCCGGACTGGGAACTGCCGGGCGGATTCGATCTGGACGGGGAAGAGGAGGGCCGGCCGTGAAAGGGATGCGGGGTGAGCGGCTGGCCGAGGAGATCCGGCGGGAGCTCGCCGACATCCTGGTGAACCGGGTGCGCGATCCGCGCCTGGGGCTGGCCACGGTAACCCGTGTGGAGGTGGCGCCCGACGGCTCCCACGCGCGGGTGTTGGTCTCCTTCCTCGGCGATGAGAACGCCGACGCCTCGGGGCTTCGGGCCCTGGAGAGCGCTGCCGGATTCATCCGCGGCGAGCTGGCCCGGCGCCTCGAGGTGCGCCGCGTTCCGCTGCTGACCTTTCAGGCGGATCCGGGAATTCGCCACAGCATGCGCATCCAGGAGGAGCTTCGTCGCCTGGGGCTGGCCGGCGGTGGAGCCGGCGACCCGGCCTCCGGCGAACCGCCTGGCGGCGGAGCCGCGGGCCCCCGGGCGTCGAACGACGAGGAGGATTGAAAGATGCGTCCGGCGGTGTCCTCTCTGGGGGGATTCGTCCTCAACGTCTACAAGGAGATCCCCTGGACCAGCCACGATGCGGTGGCTCGCGTCCGGCGGATCCTGGACACCCGCGCGGTCGGCCATGCCGGAAGCCTCGATCCCTTTGCCTCCGGCGTGCTGGTGGTCGCGGTCGGAAAGGCCACCCGTCTCGTCGAGTACCTCATGGACCAGCCGAAGGAGTATCGCGGGACCATGCTTCTCGGTCGACGCACGACCAGCGGTGACTCCGGCGGCGAGTTGATGGAGGAGCGACCGGTCCCGCCGCTGGATCCGGAGGTGTTGCGCCGGGAGGCGGCTCAGTTCGTGGGGGAAACGATGCAGGTCCCGCCCATGGTCTCGGCACTCAAGAGAGACGGGAAGCGGCTCTACGACCTGGCCCGGCAGGGGATTGCCGTGGAGCGGCCGCCCCGCCCGGTTCGCATCGACCGATTCGAGATTCTTCGTCTCGACCCTCCCCGCGTCGACTTTGAGTTGGGCTGTGGGCGGGGAACGTATGTCCGAACCCTGGTCGAGGACTTCGCGGATCGACTCGGTACCGTGGGGATGGTGGAGGCCTTGACTCGCACCCGGGTTGGCCCCTTCGAGGTCGCCGACAGCTGCCGGTTGATCTCCGAGCCCTGCTGCCGGCGGACCGGGCTCTTCGCCCGGGCGATCGCGATGGCCGCCGCGGTTCCGCATCTGGCCGAAGGGCGCGTGGGCGACCGCTGGGCGCAACGCATCCGTCACGGCGGCGTCCCGCCTCTGAGCGGGGTCACGTTCCAGGAGACCCCGGCACCGGGAGCGGCGGTTCGCCTCACCGGCGCGGATGGTGACCTGTTGGCCGTCGCGCGTCTGGAATGGTCCCCGGGGCCGGCCGATCGGCCGATCGAGGAGTCATACTGCCTCCGGCTGGAACGGGTCTTCTAGCCGGTGGCGCGCATCGGTGACGAGTCGCCGCGGTTTGTGGCGACCATCGGGGTCTTCGATGGCATGCACCGCGGCCACCGAGCGCTGATCGAGACGGTGGTTCGGCGCGCGGCGGAGGCGCGGCGGCGATGCCTGGTGGTCACCTTTGATCCGCACCCGGTGGCGGTGCTTTCCGATCCGGTTCGTCCCCACCTCCTCACCGGCCGCGTCCTGCAACTCCGATACCTGATGGAGCTGGGCGTCGACCGGACCTGGATGCTTCCGTTCTCGCGCCAGCTCGCCGCCATGGAGCCCGGTGCGTTCGTGGAGGACCTGCTGCTGCGGCACGCCGCCATCGCCGAGCTGTGGGTCGGCTACGATTTCCGATTCGGACGGAACCGCTCCGGGGATGCCGTCTGGCTCCGCGGCGAGGGGCGGAGGCGAGGGTTCTCGGTGCACGAGTTCCCTGCGGTGATGGACGGCGACCAGCCGTTCAGCAGCACGCGGATCCGGGGTGCGCTCGCCCGGGGAGAGATCTCCGAGGCGGAACGGATGCTGGGGCACAGCGTGCTGATCGAAGGGCCGGTGGGGCGGGGGCGTGGAGAGGGGACGAAGCTCCTGGTTCCGACCGCCAACCTCGTCCTCCCGCCCGAGCAGTTCCTGCCCGCCCACGGCGTCTATGCCGCATGGGCGGAGATCCCCGGGGCGCTCGTCCCCGCCGCGGTGAACATCGGCGTGCGTCCCACGCTCGTGAAAGATGCGACGACGACCGTGGAGGCGCATCTCCTCGACTTCCGCGGCGATCTGGTCGGGACCCGGCTGGGGCTGCACCTGGGCGTGCGTTTGCGGCCGGAACGCAACTTCAACGGCCTTGAAGCGTTACGTTCGGCCGTGGCCCGGGACCTGGAAGAAGCCGCCGCCTGGCTCGCCGTCCATCCTCTGCAGTCCGCAACTCATTGATATGATGCGACCTGTGAGACTCGACGGCAATGAGCGGCCGGGGCGCAAAGAGTAGTTGAATCGCGTTCCCCGGAGTGCTAGATTGCGCTGTCGGAAGAAGCTGGGATTCGTAAGGACGCCCGGTTGTCCTGCGGTCGGAAGGGCCGGCCGTTCGAAGCAGACGGAGGAAGTCGATGCCGCTCTCGAAGGAAGAAAAGCAGCAGATTATCGGGACGTACAAGCTGCATGATCTGGACTCGGGCAGCCCGGAGGTGCAGATCGCCCTCCTGACCGAGAAGATCCGCCACCTGACGGAGCATTTCAAGAAGCACACCACCGACCACCATTCCCGCCGGGGACTCCTGCGCATGGTCGGGCGTCGGCGGAAGCTCCTGGAATACCTCCGCAACACGAAGCTGGAAGCCTACCGCAACATGGTCAAGGAGTTGGGCCTCCGGCACTGATCCCGGCACATCTTCAGTTCTCCATCCTGCCGTCCGGCGTCGCACGGTTGTGCGCGGACGGTTCGGGTGGGCACTTGTCAACATCCGAAGGTTGCGACCGGGAGATCCCCACTCATGCACAGAACCTATTCGCTGGAGCTCGGCGGCAGAACCCTGACGTTCGAGGTCGGTCGTCTTGCCCGCCAGGCGGCCGGCGCCACCCTGGTCCAATACGGCGACACCGTCGTGCTCGCCACCGCCGTGGTCAGCCGGGAGGAGTCGCCCCGCGATTTCCTGCCTCTCCTGGTCGACTACCGCGAGAAGACGTACGCGGCCGGCCGGATCCCCGGCGGCTTCTTCAAGCGCGAGGGGCGCCCCAACGAGAAGGAGATCCTCTCCTCTCGCCTCATCGACCGCAGCCTACGGCCGATGTTCGACCAGAGGAATCGCTGGGATACGATGGTCATGGCCGAGGTCCTCTCCCACGACCAGGAGAACGACGGCGACGTCCTGGGACTCATCGGCGCCTCGCTCGCGGTGAGCCTGAGCGATGTGCCGTTCCCGGGCCCCTTGGGCGCGGTTCGCGTCGGTCTGAACGAGGAAGGGGCGTTCGTCGTCAATCCCACCAGTTCCGACCTGGAGTCCGGTGGCGGGATGAGCATCATCATCGCCGGGACCGAAGACTCCATCGTCATGGTGGAAGGCGCGGCCCACGAGATCAGCGAAGAGCAGCTGGTGGCGGCGTTTGAATTCGCGCACGCGGAGATCCGCCGGATCGTCGCTCTCCAGAAGGAGATCGTCGCCAACCACGGCTTGCCGAAGCGGCCCTGGGAACCGCGGCAGATCAACCCGGAGATCGTCAGCGCGGTGAGCGAGACCTATGCCGCCGAGCTCGATCGCGTGATCCGGATCGTGAAGAAGATGGAGCGCGAGGCAGCGATCAGCGCATTGGTGGCCCGGGCCTTGGAGGAGCTGGCCGAAAGGTTCCCCGACGCGGCCGGCGACATCAAGACCGTGTTCCATGACCTGGAAAAGGACCTGATGCGTCGGATGGTGATCGTGGAGAAGATCCGGGCGGATGGCCGCCGGTACGACGAGATCCGGCCCATCACTTGCGAGGTCGGCGTGCTGCCCCGGACCCACGGCAGCGCGGTCTTCACGCGCGGCGAGACCCAGGCCCTGGTGGTGACCACGCTCGGGACCACCTCCGACGAGCAGAAGATCGAAGAGCTGATGGGCCAGTCGTGGAAGACGTTCATCCTCCACTACAACTTCCCGTCCTACAGCGTGGGGGAGGTGCGTCCGAATCGAGGCCCGGGCCGGCGCGAGATCGGCCATGGCGCGCTGGCGGAGAGATCGCTCACCGGAGTGGTTCCGTCCAATGAGCGTTTTCCGTACACCATCCGCATCGTGTCCGACATCCTCGAGTCGAACGGAAGCTCCTCCATGGCATCGGTGTGCGGCGCCAGCCTATCGCTCATGGACGCCGGCGTGCCGATCAAGTCTCCAGTGGCGGGAATCGCCATGGGGCTGATCCAGGAAGGGGACCAGATCGCGGTGCTCTCCGACATTCGCGGGGTCGAGGACCACCTCGGCGACATGGACTTCAAGGTCGCCGGAACCGCCGCGGGCATCACCGGCATCCAGATGGACATCAAAATCAAGGGTCTGGACCTCAACGTCCTGCGTTCCGCGTTGGCCCAGGCTCGGGAAGGCCGGATGCACATCATCTCCGTCATGAACCAGACGCTGGCGGAGTCACGCCCGGAGATCTCGAGGTACGCGCCTCGCATCATCGTGGTCAACATCTCGCCGGACAAGATCCGGGACGTCATCGGTCCGGGCGGCAAGATGATCAAGAAGATCTGCGAGCAGACCGGTGCGACGATCGATGTGGAGGACGACGGCACCGTCAAGGTCGCCTGCATCGACGCCGAGATGGCCGAGCGCGCAGTCGAGATCATTCGCTCGCTCACCGAGGATCCGGAGATTGGCCGGATCTACCGGGGCCGGGTGCGGCGGATCGTCAACTTCGGCGCTTTCGTGGAGATCCTGCCGGGGCGTGACGGCCTGGTCCACATCTCGGAGTTGGAGGATCACCGCGTGGCTCGTGTGGAAGATGTCGTGAAGGATGGCGACGTCGTCTACGTCAAGGTCATCGGGGTCGACGAGGAGGGCAAGATCCGGCTCTCCCGCAAGGGCGTTCCGCAGGAGACCGCGGAAGCCGAGTGAGCGCGGCCGAAGCGGAATGACGGAGTGTCCCGGGAGCGTGGCGGGACGATGAGGGATGTCCGGTGCGCCGGGAAGCCGTAGGCTTTCCGGCGCCGGTCGTTCCGGGCGGACGCCTCCGCGTCCGGCAAGGAGACGGGGCGTGCGTTCTCTTCGAGAGCTGAGCCGGCGTTTTGTCGAGCCCGAGGTGCGATCGGTCCGGTTGCCGGGCGGGCTCACCGTGCTCGCCGAAGAGGTGGCGGAAGTGCCCTCTCTGGCTCTCGGCGCCTGGGTCCGGGTCGGATCCCGCGACGAGGATCCGGAGCAGGCGGGGGTGACCCACTTCATCGAGCATCTCGCCTTCAAGGGGAGCCGCCGTCACAGCGGCTACGAGCTGGCGAAGCGCATGGAGGCGATCGGGGGCCAGGTCGACGCCTACACCACCAAGGAGTCGACCTGTTTCTATGCGCGCGTGTTCGCCGGCTACCGGCGTCGCGCGGTGGAGATGCTGGCGGAGGTGCTCTGCGAGCCCGCTTTCGACGCCGAAGACGTGCGTCGCGAGGTGGGCGTGGTCGCGGAGGAGATCCAGGGCTACGAGGACAGCCCGGAGGAGCTGATCCACGACCTGGCGGCCGCGGAGCTCTTCCACCGGCACCCGCTGGGAACGCCGATCCTGGGGCGCCGCGAGACGCTGGCCCGACTGGGCGTCCGGGCGGTACGCAGGTTCTACCGCGAACGCTACACGAGTCCGGAAGTGATCGTCGCCGCCGCCGGCCGCCTCGACTTCGACCGGCTGGTGGATGACGTCGCTCGCGCGTTTCGCCTGCCGCGGCAGCGGGCGGATCTGCCCCCGGTACGCCTCCCCCGGTTTCGCCCCCGCGAGCGTCACGAGGAGAGGGATCTGGCCCAGGCCTCGCTGTGCCTCCTGCGGCGCGGTCCATCATACCGGGACCGGGAGCGGCACACCGTGTTTGTCCTCAACACGATACTCGGCTCCGGAGCTTCCTCGCGGCTGTATCAGTCGATCCGCGAAGACGAGGGGCTCGCGTATTCGGTCTACTCGTTCATGGACAGCTTTCGTGACACCGGGGCCTTCGGGGTCTACCTTGGCGTGGGTTCCGATCGGCTGGGGGCGGCGCTCGATCTCGTCTGCCGCGAGTTGCGTCGCGTCCGGGAACGGGGGGTCCACGCCTGGGAGCTTGAGAGCGCCCGGGCTCAGATCTTCACGGGACTTTTCCTTTCGTATGAGAGTATGTACGAGCGTGTGGCCCGCCTGGCCCACAACGAGCTGTACTACAGGGGGCAGGTGCCGTTGGCCGACGTGGTGGGAGCCGTCGAACGAATCACCCTGGAAGACGTGCACCAGGTGGCGCGCGATCTCCTCGATCCGAGCCAGTTCTGCCTGGTGACGCTCGCGTCGGCCGGCACTCGGCGGCCCGACCTGAGGTCCCTGGACTTCTAGGCGAGAAGGGAAGCTTGATGGACGAGGCGAACGAGCGGGTGGGTGCGGGGCCCCGAAAGCGGGTCGTCCAATGCCGGCGCCTGCGTGCGGCGGCGAAGCTCCCCGAGCGGATGACGAGTGGCGCCAGCGGGTTTGACCTTCACGCCTGCGTGGAGGCGCCCATCACGATCGAACCCGGAGGTCGTGCCCTCGTGCCCACGGGTCTCAGCGTGGCGATCCCTCCGGGATTCGAGGGATGTGTGCGAGCGCGCAGCGGTCTCGCGCTCCGCCACGGCGTCGGGCTGGCGAACGGCATGGGAACGATCGACTCCGACTACCGCGGCGAGGTCGGGGTGATCCTCGTGAACTGGGGAGAAGAAAGGTTCCGGGTGGCTTCCGGCGACCGCATCGCTCAGTTGGTGATCCAGCAGCTACCGTTGGTCCGCATGGTCTGGGCCGAAGAGCTGACCGGCACCGAACGGGGTGCCGGCGGGTTCGGCCACACCGGAACCGCTCCGCGACGTGGTGACGCATGAAGACGCGCGCGATCCGTCTGGTGATGGGGGCGATCGCGATCCTGGCGGCGGGATCGATCGCGGGCGCGGCGGCGGGAGCCACGCCGGCGGCGGGGGGTGGCGCTCCCCCGGCGCTCGGATCCGACGCCACCGGCCCGCCGCGCGAGCGGCGTCCAACCGACTCCGGGCAAGCCGATTCGGCCGCGGCGGCGGTGGGGTTGCCTGACTCCATGGCGCCGGGCCCGGACTCGACATCGGCGAACGCCGACTCGCTGCCCGGACGTCACTCCGCCATCGCCGTCGGCGAGCGGCTCGTCTTCACTGTTCGCTATGGCATGATCAAGGCCGGGACTGCGGTGATGGAGGTCGTGGACCGCAAGAAGGTGGGCGGGAGGCCCGCGTACCACGTGGTATCGACCGCCAGCACCAATTCCGTGTTCGACGGGATCTACCGGGTGCGGGACCGGGTGGTGTCGCTCCTGGATGAAGACCATCTCTACTCGCTGTACTTCGAGAAACACCTGCGGGAAGGCCGGTACCGCGCCGACCAGCAGGTCAAGTTCGATCACGAGCGCGCAGTGGCGGTCTACCATGACGGCCGCGAAGCCGTGATCACGCCCGGGACGTTCGACGCGCTGGCGGCTTTCTACCGCGTGCGGACCATGCCGCTGGAGCCGGGGCAGCGCTTCTTTCTGGAGAGCCACGACAATCGCAAGAACTACCCGTTGCGGGTAACGGTGCTCCGCCGCGAGACGGTGGAAACCCCGGCGGGGACCTTCGCCTGCCTGGTCGTGGAGCCGACGCTGCGCAGCGGTGCGTTCTTCAAGAATGAGGGTCGGCTGAGCATCTGGTTGACTGACGATGACCGGCGCATGCCGGTGTTGATGCGCAGCAAGCTGCCGATCGGCGCTATCAGTGTGGAGCTGATAGAATTCCAGCGCCCGCCCCGGTCGGGCGCGCCCGCGCCTTCTCCGACCGCCTCGGATGCCCAAGACGGTCGCCCGCCGGACGACGTCCCCGCCGGGGACGTCGGTCACTGAGGGTTCGACATGTCCCGTTACCCTGAGATCGATCTGTCGCGCGTGCGCACATATCCGTTCCGCCGGAGGAAGAACCTGGTGGATGCCGCGGGCTTCCTGCGGCCGGCGGCGGACCCTCGGTCGTTCTCCGACTTTCTGGAATCGCTGCCGGACCTGCTCGCCGTGCGCGATCTCCGCGATCTGGTCGCGCGCGTACGCCGCGCGCGCGAGGGAGGGTTCGGGGTGCTGGTCATGGCCGGCGGGCACGTCGTGAAGACCGGCCTGGGTCCGGGCCTGGTTCAGCTGATGGAGGAAGGCTGGGTCACCGGCCTCAGCTTGAACGGGGCCGGGGCCATCCACGATCTCGAGATCGCGTTTTTTGGATCGACTTCCGAAGACGTGGCCGCTCAGCTGCCGCGAGGGCGCTTCGGCATGGTCCGGGAGACCACCGCCTGGCTCAATCGCTGGACCCGGGAAGCCGCCGAGCGGGAAGAGGGGCTGGGGGAGGGTCTCGGCCGCGCCTACCTCGAGCAAGCGCCAGCCGAAGGGGCGGCCCGATCCGTTCTGGCGTCGGCGTATCGGCTCGGCGTCCCGGCGACCGTGCACCTTGCGATCGGCACGGATATCAACCACCAGCACGCCGGGTTTGACGGGGCGGCCGCGGGCGCGGCCAGCGCCCGGGACTTCCGGATCTTCTGCGGGCTCGTTCAAGGTCTGACCCAGGGCGTGGCGCTGAACCTGGGTTCGGCAGTCGTGCTGCCCGAGGTCTTCCTGAAGGCCCTCTCGGTCTGCATCAATCTCGGAACCTGTTTTCACGACCTGACGACTGCGGTTTTCGACTTCCAGCGACAGTACCGGCCGGGGGAAAACGTCGTCCGGCGACCGGCAGCACAAGGGGGGCGCGGCCTCTATCTCGTGGGACACCACGAGCTTCTGTTGCCGCTCTTCTTTCAGGCCATTCGCGCGGGGGGGCCGCTCGCCAGTCCTGCGGCCGGCCGGAGACGTCCGGGGTGCGGCTCTTCCGCTCGAAAGGGAACGAAGGGGGGGGCACGCGGCCGCCGCGGGCCGGAACCCAGGGAAAGGTGAAGCCCTCAGCCATCTTGGCCGATGAACTCTTCGTGACGAGCTGTCCATGCGGCGGCTATCGAGCGTGCCGTTGACGGTTGCGCAGGCGGGTGGTAGGGTCGAATACTGGTCGCGTTGACGGAAATCGGGGGCTGGAAAAGGGATGTTCCGGTTCATCATGGGCGGCTCTTCCTGGCGTGTGTGGATCCCGGCGCTTGCCTGGGTCGTGGCGCTCACCTGCCTCATTGCCGCCAGCGCCCCGATCGCCGCAGCGGTCGATCGCGATCCACGGGACTTTCCACCGCTCGTGGACCCCAACCGCCCGGTTGCCCCCGACCGGTGGGAGACACCGACCGCGCCCCCCGCGGTGGAAGCTCCGCGTGACTCCATCGTCTCGGCAGAGATGGAGGCGTACCGCCTCGGTGTCGGGGACGAAGTGCAGATCAATGTCCTCTCCGCGCCTGAGTTCAACGGCCTGGCGAAGGTGCGCCCCGACGGGGCGATCACGGTCCACGGCGTCGGGGAGATCCACGCGCTGGGCCGCACGCCGGCGGAGGTGGGCCGCGAGGCGGAGCAGAAGCTGAGTGAGTTCCTGCGGCACGCGCGGGTGGACCTTTCCGTGACGAATTACGGAGAGTCTCGGGTGTTTGTGATGGGCGAGGTGGAGCAGCCCGGCGAACGTCCCTACTACAAGGGGATGTCGGCGTTGCAGGCGGTGGCGTCCGCCGGGGGAATCAGCGGCACGGGCAAGTCCGGGAGCACCCTCGTCCTGCGCCGGACGGGGTCCGGCACCGCAGAGGTCCGCAAGGTGGATCTGGGCCGCTCTCTCAAAGGGGAGCCGGGTCAGGACATCGTCCTGCACCCGTACGACATCGTCTACGTCCCGCGGACGCTCATCGCCCGAGCCGATCTCGCCATCGACCAGTACCTCCGCCAGATGATTGCCCCGTTCACCTTGTATCTCGAAGGATGGAAGGCTTTCAACATCGGCACCGACAACGTGAAGGTGGTTGAGACCCCCTAGGGTCCGCCGGGGCGCGCATGGAAGAACCGATCCGGGAGAGGGGCGAGACCAGTCTGCGGGACTTTCTCTCCATCGTCTTTCGCCGCAAGGGACTCGTTGCGGCCGTGTTCCTCGCCTCCGTGGGGGTCGTCGCGACCATGGACTGGCTGTCTCCGCGGGAGTACGAGTCGACTTCCCAGGTGCTCATCAGCCGCGGGCAGCCGGAGAGCGCCTACAACAGCCGCGTGCGGATCCTGAGCTGGGAAGAGGATCTGAATTCGGAACTGGAGATGGTCGCCAGCCCGCATATCCTCAACCTGGCCCAGAAGCTCCTGGACTCCGGCAAGGTGAAGGACACGCACGGCAAGCTGGTGAAGATCAAGCCCTCCCGGGTCTCCGCCACCACGCCGGGCAAGTCGAGTGTCATCGTCGTGAAGGTGCGGGATGCCGATCCCCAGGCCGCCAAGGAGATCGCCCGAGCGATCACGCAAGCCTACAAGGACTTTCGGCTCAGTGTGCGGACGGTGCCGGAGATCGACACGTTCTTCCGGGAGCGCATTGAGGAGGTGCGAGCCCAGATCGAGGACTGGGAGGAGCGGCGCGTCGGCTACATGGCTGAGGAGTCGATCTCGAAGATCGACGAGCAGCGGTACAGCACGATGCAGGTGAAGGAGGCGGCCGAGAAGGACCTCACCCGCGCGAGCGAGGACCTGGCCGCGGACGAGGCCCGGCTCGAGCTCCTGCGCTCGATGCAGGAGCGGGCGAGGGAAGATCCCACCCAGGAGATCTACGCCTTCTCCGAGACCGGGTTGAGCGACGACCAGGTGATCCTGCAGATCCGCAGGGAACTGGTCGCGCGCCGCAGCGAGCTCTACGCCGCGCGCGGCCGCTATCAGGAGAGCCACCCCGAGGTCCTGCGACTCGCGGACCAGGTCGCGCAGTTGGAGGAGTTGCTCGTCGAGGAGGTGGGCAACTACGTTCGGCACTTCGAGGCCCGGGTGGAGGTGATCCGTTCCCGCGTCGATGCGCTGCGCACCAGCGTCGAGTATTGCGAGGGCGAGTTGGCAGCCTATCCCACCAAGGAGGCCAGGCTGGCCGCGTTCGACCGGATGATCGATCGCCTGAACATGGAGTACAAGTCTCTGGTCGACCGGCAGATTCAGGCGCAGATGGAAAGGGCAGGCACTCCGGACTGGAACGTGATCGTGCTGCAGTCCGCCAGCGAACCGATACTGGTGCGCATCAACGACTCCATCCGCCTGGCGGTGATCCCGGTGATCGGCCTGTTCCTGGCCCTGGCCCTGGCCTTCGTGGTGGATGGGATGGACCACTCTCTGAAGGACGCCGTGGATGTGGAGCGCCACCTGGGCTTGCCGGTGCTGGGCTCCATCGGTCGGTTGCGCTAGGGGGGAGCATGTACGAGGCGCACTTCGGGCTCAGCGAGCCGCCCTTCTCCATCACGCCCGATCCGAAGTTCCTCTACCTGACCCGCGGGCACCGCGACGCGTTGGCCTACCTTCACTACGGGATCGAGGAGCGCAAGGGGTTCCTGGTCCTGTGCGGTGAGGTGGGCGTGGGCAAGACCCTGGTCATCCGGACGCTGCTCGGACAGCTCCCGGATGAGGTGCAAAGCGCGATTGTGATGAATGCCCGCCTGAGCTTCCGTCAGCTGCTCTACCTCGCCTTGATCGACTTCGGATTGGAGCCGCCCGGCCGCTCCAAGGTCGAGCTCCTCCTCTGCCTCCAGGAGTTCCTGCTCCGCCTGCGCGACCGGCGCGGGAATGCGGTCCTGATCGTGGATGAGGCGCAGAACCTCTCCGAGAAGGCGCTGGAGGACTTCCGGCTGCTCTCCAACCTCGAAGCCGCGAACACGAAGTTGGTGCAGATCGTGCTGGTGGGACAACCCGAGCTGCGCCGGCTGCTCGCCCAGCCCTCACTCCGGCAGCTCCGGCAGCGGATCCCGGGGATCTTCGATCTGAAGCGGCTGACCCCCGAGGCCATGGCCGGCTACGTCGACTTCCGGGTATCGGTGGCGGGCTCAGGCCGGGCGGGCGGCCTCTTCAGCGACGAAGCCCTGGACGAGATCAGCTTGCGCTCTGACGGAATTCCCCGGCTCATCAACCAGGTCTGCGATCGGGCGCTGCTGGTGGCCTATGCGAAGGGTGCGGATCGGGTCCGGCGGGAGCACGTGCGCGAGGCCGCCGAAGAGCTGGAAATCGGAGCGACCGGCGTTTCCTCGATCTCCTATCTCCAGTCGGCGGCGAAGAGCGCGCTATGAGCAATATCTACGACGCATTGAACAAGGGGAAGCCCGGCGACGGGCCCGGGGCGGCCCCGCCCGCGCCGATCGACCCGGGGGCGCGACGGACCCTCCCCGCGACCGGACGCCGCGGGCCCATCCGGCAACTCGAGCGGATCCGACAGCGCATCGTTCTGGAGCTGGGTTCGGATCGTCCTCCGGTGGTGGTCTTCACCGGCGCGGTTCCCGGGGAAGGAGCCAGCACCCTGGCCCTGCACTTCGCCCGCGAGACGGCGACGGCCGACCCGCGCCCGGTTCTGCTGGTCGACGGCGATCTGGTCCGCGGACCGCGCACGCTTACCGGCGTGCTTCAGACCTCGGATGCGACTCCCGGACTGAGCGACCTTCTGGCCGGTTCCGGCGAGCTGCCGCGGCTTGTCATCGGCACGGAGCAACCCAATCTCCACTTTCTGCCCTGCGGCCGCAACGACATTCCGAACCTGGAACTGGTGCGGTCCGACCGCGTGAGCGACGCCCTGCGCGAGATGACGCGCCACTACGCCTTCGTGGTCATCGATGCGGGCGCCTCGCTGGCCGCTCCCGAGGCGGCGCTCCTGGCGTCGCTCACCACCGGCGTGGTGCTGGTGGTACGCGCCAGTCGCACGCGGCGAGAGGTCGTGATCCGGGCCACCGAGGCTCTGAACCGGGCCCGGTGCCGCATCCTCGGCGTGGTGCTGAACGAACGGCGGTACCCGATCCCCGGCTTCGTCTACCGTCGCATCTGACGTCGCGGTGGGCCTCTTCGTCCCATGAGTGTTCCTGTCACGGCGCGCGACCGAGTCGACGTCCCACTCTCGGCTTCGGACTGGGTCGACCGGACCCTGCGCGCGACGCTCGTCCGAGCCATTCCCGGGATCCTGGAGTCGGCCCGGGTCTATCGTCCTCGAGGCTTGTTGCTGACCGGCAGCGCCGCCCTGGGCGAGGCGGTCGGCTGGGAAGCCGAAGACCCGACGGAGCGGTTCGTGCTCTCCGATCTGGACCTGGGACTGGTCACGGCGGACCGGATTCCCAGAATGGATCGGGTCCGGATCGCCGCCACGGCCCGGGCCGCGGCAAGCGGCCCGAGGACGGGATCTCCGGAAGCTTTGGCGCGAACCCGCGCGCCCTGGCTGCGGGCGGGAGATCCGATCGAGTCCGGGCCGCTGACACAGACCCCTGCCGTCGAGGTCACCCTCGGATTCTACGAGTCGGCCTGGTGGACCCGGCAGGTCCAGACCCCCGGGGTTGCTGATGCCCGCGCTCGTGGCCGTGTGCTCTGGGGAGATGACACCCTGCCGGGCCGGATGCCGGGCTCGACATTGAGCCGGATTCCGCTGTGGGAGGCGATCCGGCTGACCGGCAACCGCGCGCTGGAGCTCCTGGCGGCGCCGGGGCCCCAGTCCGATCGATGGCTCCGGCCCCGGGCCTGGTATGCGCTGGCCAAGGCCGTGGCCGGACTGTGGACGGCCCGCCTCATCTTCGAAGGACGCTACGCGGTTGGCTGGGGCGCGCGGCGCGAACTGCTGCAACGGCGATCGCGGGACAGGGGAGGACCGCCGGCAGATCCGGTGGTTCGGGAGACCTTGGCCTGGACCGGGTTTCTCGATCGCCCGGGCGAGCAGACGCTCCCGCGGCGATCGAACATGCTTGCGGGGTATCGGGAGGCGCTGGCGGCATCGCTGGCCTCGCTCCCACCCGAGTTCCGGGGGCCGGGTGAGCGGTCCGAGGCCGCGTATCTGCGGGAGCCGGCATCCCTCCGGGAGAAGTGGCGCGCGTGGCGGGCGGAGGATCCCCGCGCCTGGGGGGGGGCCGCGCGATCCGGCGCATCCGGTGGACCCGGCGGACACCTGCTCTCGGCGCGCCGGGTCTGGTCCCCGGGCACGCCACAGGGACGACGGATGGCGGCGGCCGTCCTATACTGGACGGACCTGCCGGAGCAGCCCGAGCCGGAGTGGGGAGAGTCTCCCCGGGCCGCCGGCGGTGTTCCGGAATGGGAGGAGCGCATTCTTCGTCTGCTCGGCTGGACCGTGCCCGCGGGGCCCGGATGCCGTTCCCGCTTGCAGTCGGCGCTTGGTCTGAAGACCGCACCCGAGACGGGTGTCTGGGGAGGATCCAACGGGTGAGGCGCCGGCTGGTGATCGTGATCCTGATCGACGCGCTGGGTTGGGAGCAGGCCGGAGATCCGGCGTTTGCCTCTTTCCTCGCCGCGCCGCGGGCGCCGATCCGCTCGGTTCTCGGCTACTCCAGTGCCAACCTGCCCACGATCATGACTGGACGCCTGCCTCGCGAGCATGGTCACTTCTCCATGTACCGTCGGGCCGGCCGTGACGGCGTATTCGCCGGCGTGAAGCCGGCGCTATCGTTGGCCACGCGCCTGACTGATCGGCACTGGCGGATTTCGGGCTGGGTGGCCGGATGGCTGCGCTGGCGAGGCATCACTGGCTACTTCTCCCTGTATGAGATCCCCCTGGCCGTCCTGGCGGAGTTCGATCTCTGCCAGCGCAGGAACATCTACGCCCCGGGGGCATTCGACGGCATGTCGGGGCTCGCCGATCTTCTGACCGGCGGCGGCGCGGGGCGGATCTGGGACTGGTCGGTGCCGGAAGACCGGGCGTTCGCAGAAATGGCGGCGGAGATCGACCGGGGGGAGAAGAGCGTTCTTTTCCTGTATACGCCCAGGCTGGATGGATTGATGCACGCGACCGGGCCGGACAGCGGGGCCGTGCGCGACGCGCTGGCCGGATACGCCCGGCGCATCGAAGAGCTGACGGCGCGCGCGCGGCTCCGATACGAAGAGGTTCGGATCCGCGTCTTCGGCGACCACGGGATGGCGCCGGTGCGTGGAGTGCACGATCTACGCGCCGAGCTTCAGTCCGCCGGCTATGGTGTCGGCGGCCCGGTGCTGTACTTCCTCGACAGCACCATGGCGCGCTTCTGGTTCCGCGCCTCGGCCGATCGCCGACGGATCGAGGAGATCCTGGCCCGTCACTCCTGGGGCCGGATCCTCGGCGCCGAGGAGCTGGAGGGCCTGGGCGCGCTCTTTCCGGACTGCCGCTACGGAGAACTGATCTTTCTGCTGGACGAGGGAGAGATCCTGGTGCCGTCGTTCATGTCGAGCCGGCCGGTGCGGGGCATGCATGGCTACCATCCCGACGCGCGGCATTCCTTCACCGTGCTGCTGGCCAACACCGCCGACCGGCCCTATCCCGCGAACCTGGTGGAGCTCCATTCCCATCTGCGGGAGGAGATCCGGGAGGCGACGGCATGAGGTGGCAGCTCGGCCTCGGCCTCGTGCTCTCGGGGCTCTTCCTCTGGCTGGCGTCGCGCGGGATCCACTGGCCCGAGGTCTGGCGGATCCTGTCGGGGGCGCGCTACTGGTTGATGATTCCGGTCGTGGTGCTGACCATGCTTGCGTACCTGGTGCGCGCGTGGCGTTGGCGATTCCTGCTTGTCGGCGTCGGTCCGATCCCGCTGCGGTTGCTCTGGTCCAGCGTCATGATCGGATTCATGGGAAACAACATCCTGCCTGCCCGGCTGGGGGAGCTCCTGCGGGCCTACAGCCTCGGGATGGGCTGTGGGGTCAGTCGGACCACGGCGCTGGGTTCTGTGGTGGTGGAGCGGTTCCTGGACATCGGAGTCCTCCTCCTCGTGTTCGGAATCGTGTTCGTGGGCGGGCGACTTCCCCCGGGAATCGGCCGATGGGGTGGGACGCTCCTGGCGCTGGCGGTTCCGGCCCTGGCCCTGCTGGTCTGGTTCGAGCTTCGTCCGGAGCCGGTCTGGAAGGTCGTGGAGGTGTTGCTGCCGAAACCCCTCCGGCCTCGACTTCGCGGGATCGCCATGCGTTTTCGCGACGGACTCCGGGTCCTGCGCCGGCCGGTGCCGCTCCTGGCGGGCATCGGGCTTTCGGTCCTGATGTGGGGAATCCTCGTGGGAGTGGTCCTTCTGACCCTGGCTGCGCTGTCGTTGACCACGGAGGTGGACGCGGCGGTGGTGGTCCTGGTGGTCATGGCGATCGGGACCATGATTCCCGCGGCCCCCGGCTACGTCGGGACGCTACAGGCGGCGGGAACCCTGGCCCTCGTGCAGTACCGGGTGACCCAGTCTTCGGCGTTCTCGTTCACGGTGCTCTACCACGCGGGGCAGTGGCTGCCGGTGACCGTGGTCGGGCTCTGGTATTTCATGCGGCAGAACCTGAGCCTGCGCCGGCTGAGCGAGGTGGCGGGGCCGAGCGAGGATCCGCCGGTTCCTCCCGAAGGAGCCCCGACGCCTCGGGAGATGCCCGGTGCCAGCCGATAACTGGAAGGCTGCCCGGTCTCTGCAGCAGCCTGCCGGGGAAATCGGCCGCCGGTGGGGGCCCGGCGGCGGGGAACCGGGCCGGGACGATCAGGCCGAAGAGCCCGGGCCCGGAAAGCACGGGCCGGGGAGGAGCGTCCGGGGGTGCGTATGACGCCAGAGAGCGGTCGGCAGGGGTACGCCAGACCCTTCGCGGAACTCCTCGTGGGTCCGTGGCTGGTGCTGCCCCTCGCGGTGCTGCTCGGCGCATTCCTCGCATTCGAGTTCTTCCACCTGACCCCTCGTTACGTGAAGCTGCTCTTTGCCGCCTCGGTGTTCCTTGGACTGGTGCGCCTTCCTTTCCACACCGCGCTCGCCGGCTTCATGGTTCTCTGGACCTGCCCCACTTTCGTCTTCATCGGCGACACCAATGTCATCTTCATCGGCGTAATGACGGTGCTCTGGATCATCCAGCGACGTCTGGGCGCCCTGCCCCGCCGGGTACCGATTCCGCTCGCCTGGGCAATCCCGGTCTACCTTGGCTGCCACCTGCTCTCCTTCATCAACCTGGAGAGCGAGTTCGCGCTGGCCCGGGCCGGAGAGTACATGCAGTTCACGGTGGCCGGATGCTTGCTCTATCTGCTGCTGGTCGACGGCCTGCGCACGGAGTCGCACCTCCAACTGGCCCTGAACGCGCTCTGTGTGGCCGCCGTGTTCGTGGATGTGACGGCCATCGCCGACTACTACTTTGGCGTGCGTCTGATCCCGGAGTGGTTCCTGTTCGCCCCGGCCAATCTCCAGTTGGTGGAGATCGGGGGCCGGGCCGGCGGAGTCTTCGGTTCCCACGGCCTGCTCGCCGATTTCAGCGCCATGAGCTTCTACCTGCAGGTTTCGCTCGCCATGCGGACGCGGAGTCGCGCGTTCCGGTGGCTCCTCATCGTCCTGGCGCTGCTGAGCGTGCACATGCTGGGTCTCACGGCGAATCGCGGCGGCACGGTGATCTGGGTGCTTGGCGGGCTGTACTACCTCTGGTTCAACCGGAGGTGGGTGAGCTGGCTGCGTGTGGCCCTCCTGACCCCGGTGGCGGCACTCTTGAGCGGTGCCCTCGGTGGGATCGACGAGCGTCTGATCCCGCAGGCCAGGCTGCTTTCCCGGCTTGGGGGGACAAAGCTCTTTCGCGGCGTCCCCGAGACCCGCGTTCAGGTCTGGGAGACCGTGATGCGGTTGATCCCGGATCATCTCTGGATCGGGCACGGACCCTTCATCGACCTCCACCGCGGGGCCCGCAGCGGCATGTACTGGCCTCACAATGCGTACCTCTTCTACCTCTTCACCACGGGAGTCCTGGGGCTCATCTCGTGGCTCTGGATCCTGCTCAAGCTGATTTGGCTGACCTTTCCGCGCGGCCCGGTCGATATCAGACGCGACTCCCTGGCCCGGGTGACGATGGCGGTCTTCCACGTGCAAATCGTGATGTTTGCGGCGAGCCAGACCATGTCGGATCACCAGCGCGGGGACGTCTACTACTACTACATGTGGATACTTTTTGCCTTGGCCACGGTCGGCTGGCGGTTGGCCCGGGAGGAGAAGCGGTCGCAACGGGGCCGAGCAGAGCCGGAACCACACCTGCCGGCGGCGTCGGCCGTGGCCACGGGGGTCTGAGGGGCGGCAAGCGGCCAGACCCCAGGAGGTGGTGAGCGGAACCGAAGGCCGAGGGTAGACGGCAAATTGACATCTCGGCTGCATTTCGCTATGATTTCATTATCCTCATATCGCCACGATTGTGGCGCTGCCTGATCCACGGGGGGACCACAGATCGAGCCATTGGTACAAGGCGTTCAGCAGCGCAGAAGCTCGGCTGACATCGCGAAGCATCCTTAGGGAGAGACATCGGTAGCCCGCGTCGCGGGGCAACGGAACGTCGAACCACCGGCCGCAAGCCCGAGCGGAGCGGCCAGGAGGCCTTGCACCATGGTTGACCTCTGCGGGTACTTGTACCCGGGATCGCGTTGTGTAGTCCGCCCGTGTCGGCCTGTCCCAACCCCTATCGGTCGTGTCCGGCGAGTTGCGGTCCCGAGGGACACGCATTGACGTCCGACCTCGTTGACGAATCCGCGGTGACGCGCACGCGGGCCGGGAGTCGATCGGGTGCGGAAGAGCGGGTGGTCGTCGTACCTCTGGCCCCGAACCGGGGGTTCTACCTGAGCGGGGGCAAGCGCATCCTCGACCTCGTCGGTGCCGCGGTGGGTGGGATCCTGCTCGGGCCCCTGCTCCTGGCCATCGCGATCGCCATCAAGCTCAACTCGCCGGGTCCCGTCCTCTACCGCTCCCGCCGTGTCGGCGAGGGCGGCCGAGTCTTCGCCTTCCTGAAGTTCCGGTCCATGGTGCGCAACGCGGAGATGCTGCGCGACGAACTTCTGCACTTGAACGAGGTGGACGGGCCCGTGTTCAAGATCGCGCGCGATCCTCGCATCACGCGGGTGGGAGCGCTGCTGCGGCGGTCCAGCCTCGACGAGCTTCCCCAGCTCTGGAACGTGTGGCGGGGCGACATGAGCCTGGTTGGGCCGCGGCCGCCGATCCCGGAGGAAGTGCGCCGATACTCCCCGGCGCAGCTGCGCCGGCTGAGCGTGCGGCCCGGGCTGACCTGTCTGTGGCAGGTGAGCGGCCGCAGCCACGTCGGCTTCGACGAATGGATGAGCCTGGATCTCGCGTACATCGAACGTCGCTCCCTCCGCCTCGACGTCGCGATCCTGCTGCGCACGATTCCCGCGGTCTTGAGCGGCAAGGGAGCCTACTGATGCCCGCGCGCCTGACCTTCTACTCGGATGCCGAGTATTTCGGCGGCGCGGAGGCGTACCTTGCGCTGCTGGCCCGTCATCTTCCCCGCGAGGCGTTTGTTCCCACCCTGGTATTGCCGGACGCGCCCGGAGCCAAGGTGCTGGAGGGGCGGATGCGGGACCTCGGAGTTGCGATCCGCCACCTGCCCCGGATCGGCCTGGCCTGGCCCTCGCGTCTCTCCGGCGTCATCCGCGATCTCCGCGAGGTGGGAGGGGAGGTGCTGCACCTGAACCTTCCCAGCACCTACGACGGGGGCGTGTCGGCGGTGGCGTGGGCGGCCCGCCGCGCCGGATACCGGCGTGTCGTCACGACCGAGCATCTGCCGATGGTCGATCGGAAGTACCGACAGTTCCTGGTCAAGGTCGCCTTCTCGACCTGGATCGATCGGATCATCGTGCCGGCCCGGGCAACGCGGAACCTCCTGATCCGGCGCCACGGCATGCGGCCCGGGCGGGTGCGGGCCGTTCCCAACGGTGTGGAGGACACGGTCCCGTATCCGCCGGCGGAGCGTGCGGAGCTGCGCGCTTCCTGGGGGGCCGGCCCGCAGACCGCGGTTCTGGGAATCGTCGGCCGACTCACCCGCCGCAAGGGCCACCGCGACCTTCTGGAGGCGCTCGCGCCGCTCGCCGCGGATCCCGCGCTGCCGCCGTGGATCCTGGTCGTCGTCGGTGAAGGAGAGGAAGCTGAAGCTCTGCGGGCGCAGGGAGAGGCGCTGGAACGAATGGGACGCTTGCGGTGGCTGGGCCCGCGCGAAGACGCGCCCCGGCTGATGCGCGCATTCGACCTGCTCACCTTGCCGTCCACCATGGAGACCATGCCGTTGACCTTGCTCGAGGCGATGGCCGCCGGTCTGCCGGTGGTGGCGAGCGCAATCTACGGTATCCCCGAAGTGGTGGTGCCGGGCGAGACCGGTTGGCTGGTCCCGCCGCGGGATGTCCCGGCATTGCGGGCGCGCCTGCGCGACCTTCTGGCCGATGCGGCGCGCCGACGGGAGATGGGGGAGGCCGGCCGCGCCCGGTACGAGCGGGAGTTCACCGCCCGGCGCATGGCGGAGGCGACCGCGGCCGTCCTGGCCGGTGAGAGCGGGGCGTGACGCCGTGCGGGTGATCCAGGTGAACAAGTTCCACTACGTGAAGGGCGGCGCCGAGCGGTACTACCTCGACCTCTCGGAAGCGTTGCTCCGCGCCGGCCATGTCGTAGACCACCTGGCGATGGCGCATCCGCAGAACCTCCCCGCGAAGGAGAGTGATCGGTTCGTTACCGAAGTGGACTACTGGGCGCGCCCGGCCTGGCCGGAGCGGCTGCGCACCGCGGTCCGCACCATCCACAACCGCGAGGCGTCGCGGCTGGCCCGGGAACTGGCGCGTCTCAACCGGCCGGCGGTGGCTCACCTCCACAACGTCTACCACCAGCTCTCGCCCTCAGTGATCGACGCCTTCGCGCGCGCCGGCGTTCCGGTGGTGCAGACGCTGCACGATTACAAGCTGGTCTGTCCCGCCTACCTTCTGCTGACGCAGGGGGCCATCTGCGAACGGTGCCGGGGCGGGCGCTACTGGCACGCGGTGCGTCATCGGTGCCTGCTGGATTCGCGCGCCGCCAGCGTGGTCGCCATGGCGGAGGCGTTCTGGCACCGAGCGAGGGGGACGTACGGGCGGGTGGCCCGCTTCCTCTGCCCCAGCCGGTTCCTGCTCGAGAAAGTGGCCTCGTTCGGGGTGCCGCGGGAACGTCTCGTGCATCTGCCGTACTTCCTGCCGTTGGAGCGCTACCGGCCGGCGCGGGTGCCGGCCCGCGCCTCCGGGGAGCCGATGACCGGGGTCTACGTGGGGCGGCTCTCCCGCGAAAAGGGAATCGCCACGCTCGTCGATGCGATGGCGCTGCTTCCCGCGGGAACGGTGCGGATGGACATTCTCGGCGAAGGCCCGCTGCGCGCGGGACTGGAGGAGAGAGCGCGGCGCGCCTGCCCCGACGGGCGCATTCGCTTTCTCGGTTTCCGCTCCGGCGAAGAGCTGCACCAGACGATCCGCGGCGCCGCCTTTGCGGTGGTCCCGAGCGAGTGGTACGAGAACCTGCCCTATGCCGTGCTCGAGCCGTTCGCCCTGGGGCGTCCGGTCGTCGGCGCTCGCATCGGCGGGATCCCGGAGCTGGTCAAAGACGGCGAGACCGGTCGGTTGTTCACTCCCGGGGATGCCGGGGACCTGGCGGCCGCACTGGCCTGGATCGCCGGACGGGAAGCTTCACCGGCGGACCTGGGCGCCCGGGCCCGGCAGGTGGTGGAGCGCGATCATGCCGAGATTCCGCATCTGGAGCGCCTGCTCCGGATCTATGCGGAGGTGGCGGCATGAAGATCGCCATGATCGGCCAGAAGGGGATCCCCGCCACTTACGGAGGAATCGAGCGGCATGTCGAGGAGATCGCCGTTCGCCTGGTCGAACGCGGCCACGAGGTGGACGTCTACAGCCGCCTGTATTACTCGCACCAACGCGGCCTCTACCGCGGGGTCCGGATCCGGCGCCTGCCCAGCCTGAACACCAAGCACTTCGACGCCATCACCCATTGCGCGCTCTCGACCTGGGATTCGCTCTGGCGCCAGTACGACATCGTGCACTTCCATGCCCTCGGCCCGTCCGTGTTTGCCAGCGTGCCCCGTCTGCTGGGCGCCAAGACGGTGGTCACCGTGCATGGTCTGGACTGGGAGCGGGGCAAGTGGGGGAAGCTGGCCGCGTGGTTCCTGCGCAGCTGCGAGCTGCCGGCGATCCACTTCCCGGATCGGACCATTGTCGTGTCGAAGACGCTGCGGGACTACTTTTCCCGGAAGTACGGCGTCGAGACCGCGATGATCCCAAACGGCGCCAACCCCGGGATCCATCGGCCGGTGAACAAGCTCAAGAAGTATGGCCTCGACCAGCACCGCTACCTCCTGTTCGTGGGCCGGTTGGTTCCGGAGAAGGGGTGCCACCACCTGCTGGAGGCGTTTCGGAAGCTCGACACCGACGCGCGCCTGGTGATGGCCGGCGGTTCGAGCTTCAGCGACGGCTATGTGGAGTCGCTGGAGAGGATCCGGGCGGGTGACGAGCGGATCATCATGCTCGGCTACGTGTACGGGGACATCCTGGACGAGCTCTGGTCCAACGCCTACCTGGTCGTGCAGCCCTCCATCCTCGAGGGGCTGTCGATATCATTGATCGAGGCGATCTCACACGGGAAATGTGTGCTGGCCAGCGATATCCCGGAGAATCTGGAAGTGGTTTCAGACTGCGCGGTGACGTTTCCCGCCCGGGACGTCGACGATCTGCGCGGCAAGATGCAGCGCCTCCTGGCGAACCCGCTGGAAGTCGCAGACGTGGCGCAGCGGTGCCGGCTCCACGCGGAGCGCCACTACTCCTGGAATCGGATCGTGGAGGCCACCGAGGCGGTCTATCTGGACCTGATCGGCGGACGCCGAGACTCCGCGCGGGCGCGGAAGCCGGCGCGGGCGAAACCCCGGTTGAAGGTGGTCAACAAAACCGGTTGAGACGGCCCGGGATCGCCTGGATAATCGGCACTTCCTATGGAACTGCACGCGGTCATTCTGGCCGGAGGCCGGGGCGAGCGCTTCTGGCCGCTGAGCCGGCGCGACGCCCCCAAACAGATGCTCCGCCTGGTGGACGAGGAGACTCTCCTGGGGGCCACGTTGCGGCGGGTGGCCGACCGTGTCCCCGCGGCGAGCACCCTGGTTGTCATCGGCGCCGATCTGCGCGCCGCCACGGAACGCCTGAAGCTGCCCCTGCCCCCCAGCCAGTTTCTCTGGGAGCCCGTGGGCCGCAACACCGCGGCCGCCATCGGGGCGGCGGTGGAACGGATCGGAGCCTCGGCCAACCGGGCGATTCTCGTGCTGCCCTCGGACCACTGGATTCCGGACGGCCAGGCGTTCTGGGAAGCCGTGGATGCCGGGCTGGATCTGCTGGCGTCCGGGGAGCCGGTGGTCACGTTCGGTGTGCGGCCGGTCTATCCCGAGACCGGGTACGGCTACATCGAACGCGGAGAGCCGCTGCCGGCCGCGGCGGGGGCCTATCGTGTGACCCGCTTCCACGAGAAGCCGGACGCTGGGCGGGCCCAGGCGTATCTGGACGGCGGCGCCTGCCTTTGGAACAGCGGGATCTTTCTCTTCGACGCCGCGGCGATGGCGGCGCTCTTGCGCCGTCACCTGCCCGAAATGGCGCCTGTGCTGGACCGCCTGCGTGTCGATCTCGGCGCGGGCGAGGAGCCTGCCGTCTGGGAGCGGTACTTTCGCGCGGCGACCGCCGTCTCGATCGACCATGGGGTGATGGAAAAGGCCGACCGGGTGGCGGTGCTGGAAGCCGGATTCGCCTGGAGCGATCTCGGGACCTGGACCTCGCTGGGCGACCGCCTTCCCGCCGATGCCGACGGCAATCGGATCCGGGGGGAAGTGATGACGCTGGACAGCTCGGATTGCGTCCTCTACTCCGGCGACGGCGGGCTGCTCGCGGTGCTGGGAGTGCAGGATCTGATCGTCGTGCGCGTGGGCGACGCCACCCTGGTCTGCCCGCGAGGGAAGGCGCAAGAGGTGCGGCGGCTGGTCCAGGAAGGGAAGACGGATGTCCGGCTGGGCCGGTTCTTCTAGCCGGTCGCGGTATCTCCGGCTCCTGGGTCTGGTGGTGGCTCTCCAACTCGGAGCCGCATGCGCGGCGCGGCGGCCGGCAACCGTGCCCGTGACGCCTCCGCCGGTCACGGAGCGGGTCGAGGCAAAGGCGCCGCCTCAGCCGGCTCCGCCCGAGGCAAGGGCGGCGGAGTTCCCGCCGCTTCCGGGAACCGATCGGGTCTATCCGTCCCAGGATCCGCGGAATCAGGCGCTCGCGGGATCGCCGGAGGCGTTTCCGCTGGGCGGCGCGGGAGACGATTCGGCAAATCGGACACGCGTCGAGCCCGGGGATGGGCAGATCCCGGCGGCGGCCGAGTCGCTCGACGTCGTGACCCCGGAGGAGATGGAGTTCATCGCGGGGCCGGAGCCGACCGGAAACGGGACGACGGCGGCGGAGGCGGAATCTGCTGCGGAGCCGGGACGGGACGAGCCCTGGGAGTCCGACGCGTCCCGGCCGGCGGCCCCGGCTTCGAAGCCGGACTCGCCCGCGCCGTCCGCGACCTGGTCGGTGCAGCTCCTCGCCTCCTCGTCGGCTTCCGTGGCCCGGGAGCGCGCCGCGGCCCTGGCGCGGTATTTTCCGGAGCCGCCTCGGGTCGAACCGGCGCACGGCCTCTTCCGGGTGCGCGTGGGACGTTGCGCGACGCGCGGCGAGGCGGAGGCGCTGCGCCGCCGGGCACGCGCGGCCGGATTCGCCGACGCGTTCGTGGTGCCGCCGAGCGCGGCCGCCGATACCCCGCCCTAGCCGGGTACTGACGGGCGGAGTAGGAACCGGAATCGTGCGCGGGGCGCGCGGTTCGGTGACGCGGCGCGAGACCGCCGGCCGCCGTTCACTCGGGGACGAGAGCGCCCCCGGCTGCGGAGACGGGGGAGGTTTCCTGGGCCGCGACGCCAAGATGCGCATCGGGGTCCCCCGACGTGCGGTACGATTGCGGGCGTGGGCGGCGGGCCGAACTGCCAGCTGATAGAAGGCCTTTCCCGGGCCGAAGGCCCGCAAGGCACCTGGTCCCGGCTCGGCCGCAGTCTGCGGGAGGTACGTCAACATGCCAGAGCTTCGCCGCGATCCGATCGTCGGCCGCTGGGTCATCATCTCGACCGAGCGGGGGAAGCGACCGTCCGACTTCGGACAGATTGTTTCGGCCCGCAAGACCGGCTTCTGCCCGTTCTGTCCGGGGAACGAGACGAAGACTCCCCCGGAGGTCTACGCCTTGCGCGACCCCGACACCCAGCCCGACACCCCGGGTTGGCAGGTGCGGGTGGTCTCGAACAAGTTCCCCGCCCTGCAGATCGAGGGAAATCTCGACCGTCGGGCCGAGGGTATCTACGACAAAATGAACGGCGTCGGCGCGCACGAGGTCCTGATCGAGACCCAAGACCACGAAACCGAGTTCTCGGCCTTGCCGTCCGCGCAGATCCTCCATGTGCTGCAGGCGCTGCGCGCCCGCATGATCGATCTGTCCCAGGACCGGCGGTTCCGCTACATCCAGGTCTTCAAGAACCACGGGGAGGCGGCCGGAGCGTCCCTGGAGCACGGCCACATCCAGCTCATCGCCACTCCCATCGTGCCGCGACGGGTGGTGGAGGAGATCAACGGCTGCCAGTTCCACTTCGAGTTGAAGGAGCGCTGCATCTTCTGCGATATCGTGGAGCAGGAAGCCGCGATCGAGAAGCGGATCGTCTGCCAGAACTCAGACTTCCTTTCCATCGAGCCGTTCGCGCCGCGGTTCCCGTTCGAGACCTGGGTCATTCCGAAGCGGCACGAGTCGACCTTCGAAGCCTCTCCGGACGAGCTCCTGAGCCAGCTCGCGGAGGTAATGAAGGAAAGCCTGCAACGGATCAACCTGGCGTTGAACAAGCCACCGTACAACTTCGTGCTGCACACCTCGCCCTGTAACGACTGGAAGGACACGCGCCACTACCACTGGCACCTGGAGATCATGCCGAAGTTGACCAAGGTCGCCGGGTTTGAGTGGGGGACGGGCCTGTACATCAATCCGACTCCGCCGGAGGCGGCCGCGGCCTTCCTGCGCGAAGTCGACCCGATAAACGGAAACGGAGGCGGAGGGGCGTCACGCGCGGGCGACTCGCCGGTCCGCCTCCACCCGCCGGCGTAGCCGCGCCGCGGAGAGAGGCCGGGGGAAACCGGCCGGTCGCGGGAGGCCGGGAGGGCCGCCCCGCGGGGAAAGGAGCTCCCATGCCGCTGGACATCGCGATCGCCAGCGCCGAGATGGTGCCGTTCGCCAAGGTGGGCGGGCTCGCCGATGTCGTCGGTGCCCTGGCCCAGGAACTCGACCGCCGCGGGCACCGCGTGACCGTCTTCCTCCCGCACTACCGCGGGATTCACGAGAAGCGGTTTGCCGGTCTCGCGCTCGAGCGGCTCGGTGAGCTCGACATTCCGCTGGGTGCGCGCGTGGAGCGAGCGCAACTTGGCGCCGCGAAGGTGCCGGGCAGCAGCGTGCGCCTGATCCTGGTGGGCCACGAGGGTTTCTTCGATCGCGACAACCCGTACGTCGATCCCCAGACCGGCAAGGACTGGCCCGACAACGCTCCGCGGTTCATCTTCTTCAACAAGGCCATCCTCGAGAGTTTGCGCCTTCTGCAGTGGACTCCCGACGTGATCCATACCAACGACTACCAGACCGGCCTGGTGCCGATCCTGCTGCGCGAAGCGTACGGCCACGAGGAACGCTACGCCCGCGTGGGCACGCTCTTCTCGATCCACAACGTCGGGTACCAGGGCATCTTCCCCCGGGAGGTGCTCGATCTGATCGCGCTGTCCGACGATCTGGCGGGTCCGGTCGGTCCGCTCGAGTACTGGGGCAAGGTCAACTTCATGAAGGCGGCAATCCTCTATGCCGACCTCGTCACCACGGTGAGCGAGCGCTATGCCGAGGAGATCCGGTCGGGAAACGAGTATGGCTTCGGCCTGGAGGGGGTGCTGCACGGGCGCGGGACCGACCTGCTCGGGATCCTCAACGGAATCGACACCGCGGTGTGGGACCCGTCGCGCGACCCGCTCATTCCGGCGAAGTACGCCGTGACGAACCTCGCCGGCAAGCGCGAGAACAAGGTCCGTCTCCTGGAGTCGATGGAGCTGCCGGTGGAACCGGATGTTCCGCTGATCGGAATCATCTCCCGCCTGGTGGACCAGAAGGGGTTCGACCTCTTTGAGAAGATCGCCGGCGATCTGTTCGGGGGCCGACTCAAGGTCGTGGTCCTGGGCAGCGGGCAGCCACGCTATGAAGAGCTGATGCGACGCCTGCGGAAGGACTTCCCGACGAAATTCGCGGCCGCACTGGAGTTCAACGACAAGCTCGCGCATCTCATCGAGGCGGGCAGCGACTTCTTCCTCATGCCTTCGAAATACGAGCCGTGCGGGCTCAACCAGATGTACTCACTGCGCTACGGTACGATCCCGATCGTACGCGCCACCGGCGGGCTGGCCGACACGGTGCGCGACTACGAATTCGAAACCGGCAAGGGCAACGGGTTCACCTTCGAGGAGTACACCGGGGAGGCGCTGCTCGGCGCGATCCGGCGGGCGCTCAAGCTCTATCAGAAGAAGCGCCCTCTCAAGAAGCTCATTACCGAGATCATGCAGATCGACCACTCGTGGGACCAGGTGGCGCAGAAGTACGTCGCCGCCTACGAGCGCGCAATCGCGAAGCGGAGGTCCTGACCGATCGGGCCGCGCTCAGGCCTCCTCGACAAATCCCCGGTGCAGGAGACGGGTGGCTGCTTCGGCATGGGCCTCCGCCAGGACGATCGAGAGGGAGAGCGTGCCCGTGTGCAGGCCCCAGACCGGAATGTCGTGCTGGGCGAGGAGCGACTCGGCGCGGCGCAGGACCGCGCCGTCAGCCAGCACCCCCTCGCCGACCAGACTGACGACGGCGGCCCGAGGCTCGATCTCCACGTGAGATCCCGCGCCCCAGCGCGCGGGGTCGAGCCAATCGTCCGGATCGGCGTCGCCGGGAACGGCGAACTGCACGCAAGTGTCGCCTCCCGCGAGCAACGTCCGGGAGAAGATCAGAAAGAGCGGCGCCCCGGTCGAAGGCAGGGAGGTCCGGCGGGGACGGCCCCCGGCCGGCGCGGCAACGGATCCGTCTCCTCGCGTCGGCGCCGGCGGAGCGGAGGGGCCGGCCGGCACCGTGATCCTCACCCACCGCACCGGTGACTCCACGGCCACCCCCAGGACGCGGTCGCTTTCCATCGGTTCCTCCTCCGGGGATGTCCCGGCGCGGCAGGGTCCAGCCGCGGTTCGTCTTGGGATCCGGGTGCCCGGTCGCTCCGCGCGCGACTCGAGCACCTCGACCGGCAGGCCGTACTTGCGCGCCAGGATGACCGCGCGGCGGAACAGCACCCGCCCGCCCAGGTGGGAGAAGGCAATCATCGGCTCGTAGTCGACTTCGGCCAGGAAGCGCGCTTTGGGGACGACCCTCGGGTCGGCCGAGAGCACGCCCGGGACGTCGGTGAAGATCTCGCATCGCTCGGCGCCGAGGTGAATCGCCAGGGCCACCGCGGTGGTGTCGCTGCCGCCACGGCCGAGGGTGGTTACCTCCTTTTCCGGCGAAACCCCCTGAAATCCGGCCACGATGACGACGCGCCCGCGCGCCAGCTCCTCCCGGATGCGAAAGGCGCGGACGCTGCGGATCCGCGCATCGCCCTGCCGGCTGTCGGTGACGATCCCGCCCTGCGAACCAGTGAAGGAGATGGCGGGACAGCCCAGCGACTGCAGGGCCATGGAGAGGAGCGACATCGACACTCGTTCCCCCGTGGTGAGGAGCATGTCGAGCTCCCGGCGCGAGGGGGTGCGGCTGACCCGGTGGGCGAGGCGGATCAACTCATCCGTCGTCTGGCCCATGGCCGAGACCACCACCACGATCCGGTCGCCTGCGGCGCGGCCGGCCAGGACCCGCCGGGCAACGGCGAGGATCTGTTCCGGCGTCTCCACCGAGGTGCCGCCGTACTTCAGAACCCGAACGCCCATGACGAAGAACTCCTCGGACCGCGGATCGCGGCGGCGGCGCCGGCCGCTGGCCGCTGCGGTCGGCTCGAACCACGGATGGCCGAGCGCCGCGCCGGGGCTTCCGGCCGCCGGGCGGCAGGATACGATCCCGCGGGCGCCACCGGAATGGAAAAACCGGCCGTGGCCATTACGTCCTGCGAAGGGGCGCCGGCTGCGGGGATCGGCCCGACCGGGGACGCGCGATTCGGCATGCGAAATGCGGGTTGACACTTGCGCTTTGCGCCACCTATGCTGGGTGTCGCTTCCGGGCCCCTGGGCCGTGGCGCGACCGGGCGGATACTCGATCCGGAGGGTCTCCGCCGACTTCGTCCAGGCGCCGGAGGAACGAGGGTCCTGCCGGCCGGGCCGGATCGCCAGAATGGTTTGAGCGGGAGTAGCTCAGTGGTAGAGCTCCACCTTGCCAAGGTGGACGTCGCGGGTTCAAGTCCCGTCTCCCGCTCCAGTTTTTTGCCCCGCGGCATCGCTTCCGGGGGCGCCGTAGCCAAGTGGTAAGGCGACGGTCTGCAAAACCGTTATTCACCGGTTCAAATCCGGTCGGCGCCTCCAGTTTCTTCCCGCCGCCAGCCGTGCTACCGGAATCCGGAGGTCGGGGCAGCGCCGTTACGCGATCCGGAGGTTCCGACATGGACCCAGGGGCTGGCCTCTGTTTCCCACCGGTCCGCGCACTCCGGACGCGCCGGCCGAACACCCGGTTGCTCGCCTTCAGCCTCGTCTTCCTGACGGCGCTCGGTATCCGGGTCCATCACCTCAACCGCCCGCCTCTGGACTTCCATCCCATCCGCCAGTACCGCTCCGCCATCATTGCGCGAGGCTTCTTCGTCGAGACCCAGACGTCGATACCGGACTGGCAGCGCGAGGTCGCGCGCATCAACAAGATGAAGGAGGGCGTCCTGGAGCCGCCGCTCATGGAGCTACTCGCCGCCGGGGCCTACCGTCTGGTCGGTGGGGAGCACCTCTGGATTCCGAAGGCGATGGCGGTCCTCTTCTGGCTGGGCGGCGGGCTCTTCATGTTCCTGCTGGCGCGGGACCTGATCTCCCGCGGAGCTGCGCCGGTGGCCACGGCCATCTATCTCTTCCTGCCGTACGGAGTATGCGCCAGCCGGAGCTTCCAGCCGGACTCGCTGATGATCCTGCTGTTTCTCGCCTGCCTGCACGCCATGTGGCGCGATCAACTGCAGCCGTCGCGGACGCGGTTCGCCTGGGCGGCGTCACTGGCCGCCGCCGCGGTCCTGGTGAAACCGGTCTGCCTGTTCGCCATCCTCTTTCCTTTCACCCTGATGAACGCCTCCCGAGACGGTTGGCGGAAGGCCGTGACGAGTCTGCGGCCGGTCCTGTTCTTCGGGGCCACGCTCCTGCCCACGGCGCTGTTCTACTCGTACGGGTTGTTCATCGAAGGTTCGCTGCGTGGTCAAGCGGGGATGTCGTTCATCCCGGGTCTCTACTCATCCGCGGCCTTCTGGTCGGGCTGGCTCAGCCAGATCGACAGGGTGGTCGGACACCTCACGTTGATCGCCGGGCTGTTGGGCGTGATGCTCCTGCGCGCGGGAGCGCCGCGGGCCATGCTGGTCGGACTCTGGACCGGATATGCCGTCTTCGGTCTGGCGTTCAACTACCACATCCACACGCACGACTACTATCACCTCCAGCTCATCCCGATCGTCGCCCTGTCCGTGGCGCCGATCTGCCTGATGATTCTGCGCGGGGTGGCCGAAGCCGGGGCGCGCCGTCCCTGGCGTCTGGCGCTGGTCGGCGTCGTGGCGCTGGCCTCGCTCTTCTACGTGCGCGACCTGCGCTGGAGGTTCGGGAGTCCGGATCTGGGTCAGGTGCGGATCGCGCAGGAGATCGGATCGATCACGAGGCACAGCACCAAGACCGTGTTCATCGCCTGGGCCTACGGCAAGCCGCTTTCGTACCACGGAGACATCGCCGGGGAGTACTGGCCAAGCGGCGAGTTCCGTCTGGAGAGGCTCGAAGGGAAGAAGATTCCGACCACCGGGGAGCGCTGGGACTCGCTCTGGGCGCGCTCCGCTCCGGAATACTTCATCGTCACGGACCTGCCGGCGTTCGAGTCGCAACCGGAGCTGCAGCGGCTGCTGATGGATCGCTGTCGGATCGTGGAGCGGAATCGAGACTTCCTGATCTTCGCGTGCGGACCCTGAGGGGGGGAACTCATCGGGCCAGGACCACGCGTCCGGTCGCCTCTCCCGCCGTGGTCGTGAGCCGCACCAGGTACAACCCGGCCGGCAGCGGCCGCCCCGAGTCGCCGCGGCCGTCCCAAGGCAGTCCACGATCATGGTCGGGCGGCGCCGGAACGGTGAGACAGCGCACCAGCGCACCCGCGGGATCGAAGATGCGCGCCGTGGCGGGGCCTGCCCGCGGCAGCCGGAATCGGAGAGTCACCTGTCGGCCGCCCGGATTCGGTTCCGCCCACACGCGCGGCGCGTCGGCCGAGGCCGCCGCGGTGCCCATCGAAGAGGTCGGGCACGGATTCGGCTCGCAGAGAGTCGAGGTTCCCTGGAACGACCCGTGAAACTCATCGCAATCGCTCTCGGGGGCCTGCAGGCAATAGGTGCCGAGACAGCACGCACCGGCCAGGCACGGATTCGGAACACATTCCGTGCCCACGCCTCGCCAGAGATTCGGCGCCGCACACTCCTCTTCCCGCACCAGCAGGCACGGTCCCGACGGGACGCAACAGGCCCCGACCATCGGATCGCAGGGGTTGGGATCGCAGGGAATACCGGGGCCCCGCCAGAGGCTCTCAGGCTCGCAGTCCGCCTCCACGATCAGCAGACAGGTCCCGTCCGGCGCACAGCAGGCGCCGGTGGGTTGCGGACAGGGATTGATCGCGCAGTCGGTGGCGGGCCCGAGCCAGGTTCCGTCCGCGGGGCAGCTCGCTTCGACCACCAGCAAGCATGCGCCATCGGGTTTGCAGCACGCCCCGACGGGGGCGCCGTGCAGACCCAGAACATGGCTCAGCCCGGTGGCGATCGCCGTGAACTCGGCATTGGGTGAAGGCACTCCGCACTGACCGCTCGAGTTGTCTCCCCAGACGGCGATGGTGCCGTCGCCCCTCAGTCCGACGCTGTGCAGATAGCCGGCGGCGACCGCCGTGAAAGCGGAGTTCGGCTCCGGCACGCTGCCCTGCCCGCCGCTGTTGTCTCCCCACGCCGCGACCGACCCGTCGGCCCTGACTCCCAGCGCGTGGATCCAGCCGGCCGAGATCGCCGTGAATCCGGCGTTGGGTGGCGGCACGTTGCATTGGCCGAGATCGTTTCGCCCCCACGCCACGATTCCGCCGTCTTCTCGCAGGGCAAGACTGAACCAGCCGCCGGCCGCGACCGCCACGAACCCGGTGTTCGGCTGCGGGAGGTTGCATTGGCCGAAGTCGTTGAGCCCCCAGGCTTCGATCGAGCCGTCGGTCCTCAGACCCAGACAGTGGAAGTTGCCGCCCGCGACCTGCCGGAACCCGACGTTGGGCACCGGCACGTTGCACTGGCCGTAGTCGTTGTACCCCCACGCCGCTATCGACCCGTTGGCTCGCAGCGCGAAGCTGCTCCATCCCCCCGCCGCCACCGAAGTGAACCCGCTGTTGGGCTGCGGCACATCGCACTGGCCGAAGTAGTCGTCACCCCAGGCCGCGAGTTCGCCGTTGGCCCGCACCGCAATGCTGTGCTCGTAGCCGCCGGCGATCTTCGTGTACTCAAGATTGGGGGCGACCACGTCGCACTGCCCCGATCCGTTGTCTCCCCAGGCCGCGATCGAGCCGTCAGCCTGGCCCCGGCCAGTCTGGACAGCCGCAAGCGTGAACAGGATCCAGAACGCCAGCGCGACGCCGGGGCGGGCGGCCATGAGGCTCCTCCGAGGGGGGTGCCGGGGGCGGGTTTCCGGCCGCAAGTATAGCAGAATTCCGTGGCGGACGGGAGTCTGCGCATCGCGCCGTCTAAGATCTAACCCTGGGGGGTATCGTCGCGCCATTTTAGA
>CAYYQN010000051.1:0-33713 GCA_964473865.1 uncultured bacterium
CCCCAGGATGTACGAGGTCGCGATGAACTCCCCGCTGTCCCAGAACGGACAGGTCCGGGTCATCGTCAACAGATACACGACCTGTGTGACCAGCAACACCAGCCCCGCGATCAGCCAGTGCAGCCGTTCCTCCGACCGGGTCATCACTCCCTCCTCCACCGCCCCAAGCCCGCGCTCACCTCGAGACGACCAGTCGTCCGATCACCTCTCGTTGTGCGCCTCCGCTCACGGGTCTGGCCGTCATCCGATACAGATAGACCCCGTTCGCCGGCTGGTCGCCATCGGCATCCCGCCCGTCCCAGGGGATCCCCTCGCGCGCAAGCTGCACCGGCGGGACATCGGCGATCCGGGTCCGCCAGATCCGTCTCCCCGAGATGGTGTAGATCGTGACCTCCAGATCGGCCGGGCCACTCACGCGGCCGAAGAACCTGGTGCCGCCCTCCGTCGGGTTCGGGAAGTTGTAGATCTCATCGAGGGTGAACCCTCCGCCCGTCCCCCCCACGATGGCAAAGGGAACTCGCGTCGAGCCGCTGTTGCTCACGTTGTCGGAGGCCCGAAGCACCAGCTCATACGCGCGTCCGGCAACCAGGTCGGCAGGCAGGCGGTGCTCCAGGCGGGCACTCCGGTAGTCGTCGCCGAACGTGACCTTGTTCGCCAGATCCTCCGCCACGACCAGGATTCCGTTCTCTTCCACCTGCATGACCACCGAGCGGGACGGCACCAGCCCGGTGATGTTGATTCCACTGCTGTCGATCAGGTCGGCGGAGAAGTCGGCCTCGGGGGCCAACGCCCCGGCGTCACCGTCGAAGCGGACCTCGATGCGTGGGCCCTGGTGGTCGTTCCCGCCCGGAGCCTCGGTCTCGGGCACCACGAGGTCGGGAAGGGCGCCCAGCGCGTCGCGATCCGCCGCCACCGCGTAGGCGAAGAGCCCGGCCGCACCGCGCGCCCCTGCGCGCAGAGCGCTCGGCACCTGGAAGCGGACCGTTCCCTTTCCGCCTTGCACCTCCGCCTCCCCGCGGTAGATCGGTCCGCCCGTCAGAAGATAGGTCTCGACGGCGCCTCCCATCGGCCGGATCGGCGAGGAATCGTAGACCCGCACCTCCACCGTCCCCGAGAAGCCGGCGTCGAGCGTGCTGTCCGCTCTCGTGACCGCCACTTCCAGGTCGGTGAGGATCCCGCGCCGCAACGAGTCACTGAGCGCCGCGCCGGAGTGGCCCGCCTTGAGCGCCAGGTGCAGGGGCTGATCCGGCAACGCCAGGCGCACGGCCGGATCGCCGAGAAGCGCATACCGTTTGGAGTTGATGTTCCCCGGCAGAGTCAGATTCAGCTTTGCCACCACCGCCGCCTCGCCCACGGGACGGGGGTCCAGCGCGGACCGCGCCGGAAAGAGCGCCTGGAAGAACTTCTGGTTCATCTCCGAATTGCCGCCGCTGTACGCGACTGCCGACGCGGAGAAGACGGTGACGGCGCCGCCGCCTCGCCGGAGCAGCATCGACTCCCCGAGTCCCTTGCCGAAGTAGTCGAACTTTCCCACGGAACAGGAAGCGGTGAAGAAGAGGAAGAGACGGTCATCATTCGTCAAGCCCGGCACGCCGGAGGTCTCGAAGACCCGTTCGTCGGCCAGCTGCTGATCGCTGCCGTGGCCGGTGAAATTGACCAGGAGCGTTCCTTCGTTCATCCGCGTACGGAGCGCATCCGCCGCCAGAGGCTTCGTGGTGTAGGCGCACTGGCTGCCGAATTCGTAAAGATAGATCTTGTCGAGCTGGATCTCCGCGGGCAGGATAGGGGGCAACGCCTCGGTCTGTCGCATGTGGAGAAACAGGAGGTCGTCCGTCTTCGTTCCCTGGCAGACGTCGTCGGCCACCAGAGTGATCCGCCCCTTCCAGGCCCCGTCGGCCGAGGCCGACTCGTAGCTCAGCACCTTGTCCACCGCCGTCTGCGCCTCGAACGCGGTTTGCACCGGGAGCCGGCCGATGTAGAGATCCAGGCCGGCGTCTCCGGTTCCGTCCAGATAGGCGCAGAAGTCGTCGGAACCGAATTGCGGCGAGTAGATGCTGCTGACCAGGCCGGGATCGAAGTAGCCCTCATAGGTCGGCACGAAGACCCGCGCTCCCCGGTCCAGGACATTGCGAAAGTCATAGTGGGCGTCGCCGACCAGGAGAACGTAGGCCGGCCCGTCTTCCGGGTCGCCCCCGTGGTAGCGATCGCGCGCAAGTTGGAGGAAGTTGCGGATCGCAGTCGGATCGATCCGGCCGAAGCTGAACTCATCGTAAACGTCCTGCACATCGACCACCAGGACGCCTGCCGAGACGGGATCGGGCTGGCCCGGTCGGCCCGGGAAGTGCGCCCGGCGGTACTCGGCCAGGGCCTCGGCCTGCTCGCGAAAGTCCTGATGGGTGATCAGGACCATCTGCACCGGATCGGTCCGCGCGCGCAGATAGCCGCCCTCCGGCGCGCTGTCGACTTCCAGGCGCGGCGCCAGGAGCTTCGCGTTCGACCAGACCACGAAGCGGCGCGGCGGGTCTCCTCCGGCTTCGGCGCGGAAGCGCACCGTGACGATTCCGCCCGTGGTGTCCGGGGCGCCCGGCACGATCCGCACCGGAACGAAGGGGTCGGTGACCTCGAGGACGGTCACGTCCGGCGACGTAAACCCGTTCACCGAAAAAGACTGTGGCGACTTGAGCAGGCTGCCCGACTGGAAGGCGATCGTGTCTCCATGCGCCACCAGACGCCGCGAGTAGTCCATCTCGATCCAGGCCAGGAAGACATTGTCCGACCGCGCCGAGTCGGGGTAGTCGAACGGACGGTAGGGCAGGTTGATTCGAAGCTCCTGCTCTCCCGCCGTGATCCAGGTACCGGTCGTGTCGATGTCCCTCCGCGCATAGCCCGACCAGGGCCTGCCGCCGGGCAGGCGGTCGGTGAGGGCCACCACGTGTCCGTTCAGCTTCACACGCACCGCGTGGTCCGGCCACAGCCCGCGGCCAGTGGTGGAATTGCCCCAGAAGCGCGCCCGCAATCGCACGGGCGGACCGACGACCGGATCGAGCGGAGACACCCGAACCGACCGCTCCGGTTCATCGGTTGATCCCGCCGCGGGCGCCGAAGCGTTCAGCGACAGCCACCAGTAGCGTTCCCAGGCGGGGTTCTGCTCCGGCGGCTGCAAGGGCGACTCTCGCTGCCGCGGCTCCCAGAACAGGTCCTGCTCGAAGTGCGCGCGGTCGGTCACGGTGGTGATGAAAGGCTCGCTCAGGTCCGAACCGTCGATGGCGGCGATGCGTTGCGGAGCTCCCGCGAACGATCCGCCCCAGGTGAGCCAGTAGACCACCTCGGAGTCGTAGGGATCGTGGTAGTAACGGTCCGGGCCGTTCGTGGCGGCGCCGAGCTCGTCGTACCATCCGTCGGGGCCCTGCCCCAGGAACACGATCGAGTCTTGCGGGTCGAGCGCTCCGTCGCCGCCGCCCCGCACTTCGACCGGCACCTCGATCATCCAGGAGGGAGCGACCTGCCAGTCCTCCGCTTCCCGCAGCGGCAGCGGGCGCGGCCGGAAGAGGCGGAGCGTGACCGGGTCGACCGCGTTCGCGCCGGTGAGAGAGAGGCCCAGGTTGCGCAGATCCTCGCCGAGGATGGCGTGCGGACCTCGACGCGAGACTCGGACCTTCACCCACGGATTCGGCGTGCTGTCGAATCCGTCCACCCGGAGGCCGCGCCCGGCCGGCGGCGCGGGGCGACGCCATCCGCGTCCCTGCTCATAGTTGACGAAAAGGCTCCGATAGCTGCCCTCGAACGGATCCCTTCCCGACGCGGCTCGATAGGCCGCGGTCTTCGACGTCGCCGCGGGGAGGTAGACCGTGATCTCCGCCAGCCGCGCGTAGCGCAACCCCCCGGAGGGATCCACAGACACGGGCCGAAAGCTCACCGGGGCCCCCCACTGGTGGTGCACCCAGCACGCCTCTCCCACGGACGCGACTCCCTCAGCGAAACCACCCGAGACCGGCAGCGCGGAAGCGGCCCGCGCGCGCTCCGTATCCGTCATCCCGGCGGGCCACGCCAGCGGCACCTCATCCTGCACCCGGGTTCGCACCCGGGCTCGGGTTCCGGGAGGGAGGGCGATCCAGGTCGACGCGCCGGGCATCGACACGAACGGCGCCACCGGCCCGTCGGGCAGGACGCGATCGTGAACGAGAAGCGAGCCGTCTTCGCCGCGCTGGGTGCCGAGCGGATCTCCCCGGAAGATGAGAACCACCGCATCACCGGTGACGGAGGCGACCTCGAACCCGGACCCGGACCCGGCCCGGAGGAGAGTCGGGACCAACACGCAGAGCATGCAGAAGCCCGCCAGCTGAATCGCGATGCGCGGGCCGTGGAATCGACGCGTCCGGGGCGGGAAAGGCATCGGCATCGGAACCCCCGTGGTCAAGTGCGCGGTCCGCATGGCCCCGAGGCCCGGCGGCGTGGCGGAGTCACGCGGACGCGGGCCCGGGTGGATCCAGGTGTTCCGCCTCCTCTTCGAGCATGATCGGGATGTCGTCCTCGACCCGATAGCGCAGTCGGCAGGCCGGGCACGTGAGGGTAGCTGCGGCCGCGTCGTAGGTGAGATCCCCTTTGCAGGCCGGACAGACCAGAATGTCGAGCAGTTCCTGGGGCAGCATCCGCGCTCCTCTTTCTATCGCGCCCACCGGACATGCCGGGGCGTTGCGCCTTGCCCGTTCCCGGAGGCGATCCCATACTTCAATCCCGAAAGCGGACCGGCCACCCCACGGTGGACTTCGGTCAGAGTGAACAACAGGTGCCGACGGGTGTCAACGCCGCCCGGTCGTCCGGGAGACCTTCCCGATTGACGAAACAGCCGCGTCAGACAAAGGTTCCCGGTCCCGGACCGACTGCCGCCGGACGGAACGCCGCCGATGCGCCTTCCGGCGCGGCCGCCTGGTGCCGCGCCCTCGTGCGGCGCGCGGCCCCTCGCGCCGCCCCGACCGGACCCTCCGGCGACCCAGGGGCCTCTCCGTATCCGCGCGCGCGCGCCCACGGCAAGGACCTGCGGCACGGACTGAAGGCCCTGCTTCTCGCTGCGGCTGCGTTCCTTCTCGCCGGGTGCCGCCGCGCCCCGAACCGTTCGCAGCCCGGCGCCTCGACTCCACTCTCGGGGTCTGCCCCGTCACGATCACGAGGCTCGCTGGTGTCCGGTGCCGGCCGCCCGGCGCGACTGATCGTCGTCCGCACGGACCAACGGCTGGGCAACCTCCTCCTCCTCACCCCCTTCCTGCAACGGTTGCGCGAATCGTTTCCCGCCGCGCACCTCGGTTTTGTCGGCGCCGGGAGGTACGAGCCGCTGTTGCGCGGCGGGCCCTGGATCGACGAGTGGCTCAGCCCGCCGAGTTGGAGGCACGCGGCGGATGGGGCCGGAACTCTGGCCTGGACCGCGGGACTTTGGCGTCACCGCTGGGACCTGGCCTTCGAGGCCAGCAATCCGGACACCCACTCGTTCACGAACTGCCTCTGGACGCTCGTCGCGGGGGCGGCCGAACGGATCGGCTTCGACCACTCGCGGAGCCGCCGGAGCCTGACCACCTGTGTTCCGCCGCCCGAACCAGAGCTGCACTTCTCCCTCGCGCCGCTGCGTCTCCTGCGCGCGCTGGGGCAGGCCGCCCCCGCCGCCCCGATCTCGTGTCCCGCGACCGACCCACCCACGCCGTCGTTCGCCGCCTGGGGCCGGAGCGAGGGGCTCGGCCCCGGGAGCGTGGTCGTCCACCTGGGCGGGCGCGACACCAAGGCCTGGCCGGAAGCGGGCTGGTCCCGGCTCCTCCCGGGGCTCGCGGAGGTGGTTCGCGGGCCGATCGTCCTGCTCGCCGGTCCGTCGGAGCAGAACCGGCTCGCCTCTCTGCAAGCGATCCGCAGGGGCCGCTTCCTGATCGCCCCGCCTCTGACGCTCCCCGACCTGGTGTTCGCATTGCGGACCGCCGCGGGGTTTGTGGGATGCGACTCCGGGGCGATGCACCTGGCCGTGGCCGTCGGCACACCGACGACGGCGCTGTTCTTTCGCTCCAATCCCTGGCGCTACGCGCCGTTGGGAACGGAACATCGGACCGTTCTCCTCGCAGATCCGTTCCGGGTGGAGGACCGGGCGTGGGCGGCCCCGGTGGAGGGAATGCGCCGGGCCCCCATCCATCGGCCTCTGCTCGATGGCACGCAGTCGCGCTCCGGAATCCCGCAGACCGGGCCCGCGGCCGTGGTGGTGATTCTGAGCGCGATCGAGGAGTCGCTGCGCTCCGGGGCCGGATCTCGCCCGGAGACCGCAACCCGCGGGGCCTCGGCGTGAGGCGCGAGACGCTCCGGCTCCACCGGAGAATGCTGCAGTTCCTTCGCCCGCACGCCGCGCTCTTCGCCGGCTCGGTGGTTTTGATGTGCGGATTCGCGGGGCTGAGCGGCCTTTCGATGGCGCTGATCGTGCCGTTCACGGAGATCGTCCTGGGCGGAACGCATGCCCAACCCGCACCGGAGAGCTCCCGGGCGCCGGCGTCGCCGGGAACTTCGGATCGAGGCGCCGGCCCCGCGGATCGTCCCGCCGGCCTCGACGACCGCGCCGACCGCGCCGACCACCTGACCGGCCTCGCCGACCGCCCCGCCGGCCTCGCGAACCGCGGTCTCCAGCTGCGCCGCGCCGCGGAGTCGCGCCTCAAGAACTGGCTCCAGGGAGGTGACCGCCGGAACATCCTGGGGCGGTTCTGCCTGTTGATCTTCCTCGCCTTCCTGATGAAGAACCTGTTCTGGTACGGACAAAGCTATCTGGTCGTGCGGGTCGAACAGAACGTCATCCGCGACCTCCGCGACCACGTCTTCCGCCACCTGCAGTCGCTCTCGCTCGACTACTTCTCGGCCACCCACTCAGGGACGCTGATTTCCCGGGTGGTCAATGATATCGAACTGACGAAGGGCGCCATCGCCAACGGCATCTCGGACCTGATCCGGCAGGGGTTGCTGCTTCTCGTTTACCTGGCCACGGTCCTGCTGGCGAGCTGGCAGCTCTTCCTGCTCGCGATCCTGGTGCTGCCGCCGAATCTGTGGCTGATCGACCGGATCGGCTCGCGTCTCCGCCAGTCCAGTCGCGTATCGCAGGCGCGGATGGCGCGGCTCACCGCCGTGCTGGGCGAGACTCTCGGCGCGATCCGCATCGTCAAGGCATTCGGCCTGGAAACGAACCGCGCGGAGAGGTTCCAGCAGGAGTCCGGCAACTACGCCCGCACCATGGTGAGGATGACGCGGTTCGGCTCTCTGGCCACGCCGCTCACGGAAATGCTCGGGGTGAGCGTCGCCGTCGCCATCCTCTGGATTGCCGCGTCGCGCACGGAGGTCGGCGGGCCCGGGGCCGGCCGTTTCATGCTCTTCATCGTCGGCATGCTGTCGATGATGCAGCCGATCAAGGCGCTGGCCCAGGTGAACGTTCGCATCCAGCAGGGGCTGGCCGCCGGCGGCCGGATCTTCGAGATCCTGGACACCGTCCCCACGGTCGCCGATCGACCCGGAGCGCGGCCGGCCTCGGGGCTGCGCGGCGAGATCCGCTTCGAGTCGGTCACGTTTGCCTATCGCGCCGGTTCTCCGGTGCTGCGGAACATCGATCTGTCCATTCGACGCGGCGAGGTGGTGGCGCTCGTGGGACCGTCCGGGGGCGGCAAGTCCACGCTGGTCGACCTGCTCTGCCGATTCCACGATCCGACGGAAGGCCGCATCACCCTCGACGGCACCGACCTTCGCGACCTGCAGATCGAGAGCCTGCGCCGGCTCCTCGGGCTGGTGACCCAGGACACGATCCTCTTCGAGGGGACGGTGCGTGAGAACATCGCCGCAGGGCGACCGGGCGCCGGCGGTCCCGAAATCGAAGCGGCGGCGGCGACCGCAAACGCTCGGGAGTTCATCGAGAGGCTCCCCGACCGGTACGAGACCTGGATCGGCGAGCGCGGATCTCTGCTCTCGGGAGGGCAGCGACAGAGGCTCGCGATCGCGCGCGCGGTCCTTCGCGATCCCCAGATCCTGATCTTCGATGAGGCCACCAGCAGCCTCGATCCCGAATCGGAAGCCCTGGTGCAGACGGCCATCGACAACCTGCTCCGCAACCGGACCGCCGTCATCGTCGCTCACCGGTTTTCCACCGTGCGCCATGCGGATCGGATCATCGTGCTCGAAGATGGTCGAATCGTCGAGATCGGCCCCCACGAGGGGCTGTTGGCCGCCGCCGGGCCCTACCGCCGCCTGTACGACTCGCAATTCCGGGAGCCGCCGGACCGAACCCGAACCGCGTGACGCCGGATCGCATGCTCCGGCGCGAGCCCGGGGCAGGCGGCAGCGGAGCGAGCCAGCGGATCGGGGTCCGGATCAGGTCGTTTCCGCGTACGTCCCGATGCGCAGGTACTTCTCCAGCCTCTGGTCGAGGAGCCGGCTGGTCGGCAGCGCCGAGTAGTCGACGAGGAATCGGCGGATCTCCGACCGCAAGGCTGAGATCACCTGGGTGGGATCGCGGTGCGCGCCGCCCGGTGGCTCCGGGATGATGCCGTCGATGATGCCGAAGGAGAAGATGTCCTGCGCCGTGACCTTCATCGCGGCCGCGGCCTCCGGAGCCTTGGCCTGGTCCTTCCACAAGATCGCCGCGCACCCCTCGGCGGTGATCACCGAGTAGACGGCGTTTTCCAGCATCAGGACCCGGTCCCCGACCGCGATGGCCAGGGCGCCGCCCGACCCGCCCTCTCCAATCACGAGGACCAGGATCGGCACGCGCAGGCCCGCCATGTCGCGCAGATTGCGGGCGATCGCCTCGGACTGCCCGCGCTCCTCGGCACCGACCCCGGGATAGGCCCCCGGGGTGTCGACGAAGGTGATCAGAGGCATTCCGAACTTCTCGGCCAGCCGCATCAGCCGGAGCGCCTTGCGGTAGCCCTCCGGATGCGGCATGCCGAAGTTGCGGGCCATCTTCTCGCGGGTATTGCGCCCCTTCTGCTGGCCCACCACCATCACCGCCTGTCCGTCAAAGCGAGCGGGGCCGCCCGCGATGGCGCCGTCGTCACGGAACGCGCGATCTCCGTGCAGCTCGACAAACTCGGTGAAGAGCGCCTCGAGGTAGTCCAGGAAGTAGGGACGGCGCGGGTGGCGCGCCAGCTGCACTCGCTGCCAGGGGGTCAGGTTGGAATAGACCTCCCGGCGCAGCCGCTCCGCCTTTGCTTCCAGCTTGCGGATCGCCTCGGTAAACTCCAGCCCCTCCCGGTCGGCGAACTCGCGCAGATCCTGGATCTTCTGTTCGAGATCCACGATCGGCCGCTCGAAATCCAGCCAGGATGTCTCCATGCTTCCCCTTTCCCGGTTCGCCGCGGCTTCGCACCTTCCGGACCCGAGCCCCGGCGCCGCATCGGACTCTAGCAACGCGTGAAAGCGGGGGTCAACGCAGGGCCCGGGCGCCGCCGGCACGGTCACGCATCCCGCCCCGAGAGGGCCTTCCGCCATGCCAACCGCAACGCCTGCGCTCCGGTCGTGCAGCGTGCACGCTTCAGGGGGGCACCCGGCACGCCGGCCCCGGCGTGCCGCGCAATCCCGCCTGCAATCGGCGAGAGCGAGGTGATCGCGCCACCGCGTTGAGCCCTCGCATCTTGGAGCCCGGCCGCCACCGAGCCCGGCCCGCGAGACGGGCCCACGGCACGGGCCTTGATCCCCGGAACCCGGCACCCGCGAAGAACGGAACTCAGGTCATGGGTTTGTAACGGCGGCCACGCCCGCGGGTACCGCCGCGAACCCGGGAGGTCATGATCCATGAAGAAGCTCCTCGTATTTGCGCTCCTGGCCGGCGTCTTTCTCTTCGCCGGATGCGGCAGCGACAAGAGCACCCAGGTCTCTATCCCCGCAGACGACGCGCCGCCGTTTGCGCCCACCGGCTTGTCCTGGGAGGTGGACGACGACGGGTTCGCGGAGGTGACCTGGGAGCTGAACACCGAGCCGGACCTGGCCGGCTACCGCGTATACGTCTACGATCCGGACCCGCGCCGGCAGGGTGCGTACGTGCTCCAGAACCCGTACGAGCTCCTTACCGAGGAGAGGTGGAGCTGCCGGATCCAGTATGACCAGATCCTGTGGGTGCGGGTGACAGCGGTGGACGCGGCCGGCAATGAGAGCAGTGCGGACCAACCGAGCCGGATCACGTGGGAAGCTCCCGAAGTTCCGCCCGCAACTCCGCCGATCATCAAGCCGCCGCTCATCGGGGAACAGAATCCGGATGAGACCAACGGCGCCATCGGCACCGGAGGCTCCACCCCGGGCGATCCGGATACGGGTGGCGGCCGCGGAGATGTGACCGACGGGACTACCGGCGACGAGTGGTAGGGTCCCGGGCGGGGCCCTACCCGCCCGAACGGACCTTGGGGGTGTCCGGCGAGTCCAACCCGCCCAGCCACCTGCCCGCCGGGCACCTCCCAGTCTCGGGCCTCGCGGCTGCGCCGCGGGGCCCTTTCGCGCAGTTGGCGATTCGTTGACCGGCCCCGCCCCGGCGCCTAGAATCCGGCGCCATGAACACGCCTGAACGTCCCGCATGCCCCGCCTTCCTCCTGCCCGGGGCCCTCGTCCCGGGGGAGTCGGATCGCGTCCGCCTCCTCCACTGGATTCACCATCTCTCGCTTCGACGAGGGCACTTCGTCCTCTCCTCCGGGGCCACCAGCGACTACTACCTCGACCTGCGCGTGGCGACCACGCATCCCGCGGCTGCCCGGTTGGCGGCTCGCTTCCTCCTCTCGGAAGCGGCGCGGCGGGGCGCGAACCGCGTGGGCGGGCCGACCCTCGGCGCCGATCCTCTGGTGGGCGCGGCGGTGAGCCTCGTTCCCGCCTGCGCCGGCACGCTCGCGGGCTTCATGGTCCGCGCCCAGGCCAAGGACCACGGCACCGGCCGCCAGGTGGAGGGACACCTCGGTTCCGGCGACCGTGCACTCGTGTTCGACGATGTCGTCACCGCGGGTGGGTCGATCCTGCGCTCCATCGAGGCTGTGCGCGCGGCCGGCGCCGAGGTTGTGGGAAGCTGGTGCCTCGTCGACCGGGACCAGGGAGGGCGCGAGAAGCTGGCCGCGGCCGGCGCGCCTCTGACCTCGGTCTTCCGCGTGCAGGAGATTCTGGATGCGGATCCGCCCGCAGGCCCGCCGACGGAGCCGAACGAGCCGGAGGCGGAGATCCGGAGAGCCCGAGAGGCGACGGGAGAAGGTTCAGGCGATCCGGCCGGCGCGGCATGGCGCCCGACGACCCCCGTCCTCGCCGCGGACGCCATCCTCGAGATGTCTCCGGGGCGCGTGCTCCTGATCCGTCGCCGCAATCCGCCCGCCGGCTGGGCCCTGCCGGGCGGCTTCGTCGAAGTCGGGGAGAGTGTCGAGGAGGCGGTTCGACGCGAAGTCCGCGAGGAGACCGGCCTGGCGATCGAAGACGCGGTTCAGATGCATACCTACTCCGCTCCCGGCCGCGATCCACGCCTGCCGACCGTGACCGTGGTCTTCGCCGCCCGCGCCGCCGGCACGCCGGTGGCCGGCGACGACGCCGGCGATGCTCGGCTATTCGCGCTCGACTCCCTCCCGTCCGATCTCTGCTTCGACCACCGGCAAGTGCTCGAGGACTACCGTACGGCCCGCTACGGCGTGGGCAGCGAGATCATCCGGCCCCGGAAGCGAACGTAGACTGCACGCTCCCGGCTTCCCTGCTACAATGGCGGCGCCAGCCCCGATCGCACCGCCGACCCTTGCGGTGCGCGGTACAGAGAGAGTCGTCGGGCGGTGGCCGGGGCCGTAGCGGCGAGCCAGGACGGGGCCAGGGAGGTTCAGGATGCTGTCCACCACGCCCACGCCGGGCCCGATCCGCGGGCTCGCGCTCCTTCTTCTGCTGCTCGTACTGGTCTCCCCGGCCGGCGCCCAGTTCCGGCAGGAAATCGTGAACGATGATCTCACGGGCGAGGAAAACCGCCAGGACCCGGCCATGATCAGCCTGGACGACGGCGGCTTCCTGGTCTTCTGGGCCGACAACAGCCGGGCGCAGGAGGACATCCTGGTGCGCCGCTTTGACGCCGCGCTTCAGGCGACGGAGCCACCCGCTACCGTCAACGACGACGAGGGAATCCGGCGGCAATTCGATGTGACCACCTCGGCTGCGCAGGCTGGTCGCGCCGTCGCGGCATGGTTGGACGAGCGGGAGAGCGTTGTCACCGTAGTTGCGCAGCTCTTTCGCACAACGGACGGACAGCGCGTGGGCGGGAATCGGATCCTGACCGCGGACCGGGCGCTCGGCCTGCGGGACGCTCCGGCCGCGGCGACCAGCGGCTTCGGAACCAGCCTGGTGTGCTGGGAGGAAGGCACCTTCGCTCGCCGGCGCATCCGCTGCCGCCTTCTCGATGCCGAGGGAAATCTCCCGGGCGGGCCGATCGAAGTCGCGGAGGAGAATCCGACGCGCGTCCAGAGGTGCCCCGCGGTGGCGGCGCTCCCCGACGGCCGCTGGATCGTGGCGTGGTTCGAAACGAACGAGCTGGTGTTGGAGGTACGCGTTCGCCTGCTCGCGGAGGATGGCACCCCCCTGGGCGCGACCACCCTGGCCCACACCGAACCGCTGAGCGATCCGGTGCAGGGGCCGGAACCGGCGCTGCTCGTTCGGTCCGAGGACATTCTTCTCGTCTGGGTGGACAACAGTGAAGGGACCGGCGATCTCTACGGTCGCCGCCTCGATTTCTCCGGCGGCCTCGCGGGCGAGCCCTCATTGATGCGAGCCGCCAGCGACCCCTCCCGCGATGGTCGGCCCCGGATGTATCGCGCGCCGGACGGCAGGTTCGCACTTACCTGGTTCGGCGGGGAAGTCGACCGCACCTTCCCGCACCTTCGACTCTACGGAGCGGACGGCGAACCCGACGGGGGCGACCTCGCCCTCGCCGATCGTGAAATCGGCGTGGTCGCGCGTTTCGGAACGGCGCTGCCGGCGCCCGACGGAGGGTGGTTCCTCGTCTGGAGCGACGATCGTGTGCAATGTCTGCAGATCTACATGCGCAAAGTGGCCGCCGACGGCACGGCGGCCGGGCCGACCATGCCGGTCTGGTCGTTGCCCGCGTCGGCGAGTCAGCTCCTGCCGGACCTGGCAATGCTTCCGGACGGCCGGGCCCTGGTGACCTGGGGAGATCTCCGCAACGGCGTCTTCAACGTCTTCACTCGCCTGCTCGATGCCAATGGTGTTCCGGTGGGACAGAGCTTCCAGGTGAACACCCTGCCGTTGGTGAAGCGCTTCTCGGGGCCGCTCGACTTGTACACGTTCTGGCCGCTGCGGCCTCTCGTCGCCGCCTCGGCCGCGGGGCGCTTCGTCATCACCTGGGCCGCGGTTCCGGGCGGAGGCGCGCAGATTCTCCTGGGCCAGCTTCTCGACTTCGACGGCCAGCCGGTGGGCGCAAACTTCCCCATTCGAGAGTCCGGAAGCCTCCGCGCCGCCGGATCCAACCCTCGGCCGGCCATGGCCCCGAACGGAAGCTTCGTGATCGTCTGGGACGAAAGCTCCGGCGGGACCTCCGACGCGGCCGTCGTGATGCAGCGCTACAGCGCCCAGGGGACGCCTTTGGGCGCGCCGTTCACGCCCACGGATTCGGTGGGCGTCTGGGCCAACCAGGTCACTCCGGCGGTCGCCATTTCCCCCTTCGGGGACATGGTCGTCGCCTGGATCGATCGGCGTCGCGGAAGCTGGGACATCTACCGGACCCGTCTCGACCAGATGGGTCGACCGATCGAGCCTTTGAACGTGCGTCTGAACCCGGACGACGATCCCGGTAACGACCAGGTCAACCCGTCCATCGCCACCAACGGCGCGGCCATCGTCACGGTCTGGGAGGACAATCCGCTGACGGCGGGGCTGATTCAGGGGCGGCTCGAGATCCTCGAGACCGCCGCCGCGGCCGGCGCCCCCCGGTCCCACTCGGACCGCCGCAGTCCAGGCCGGGCGGGTGCCCCGATCGATTTCACCGTAAACCTGTTCGACCATCCGTCGGGTACCAAGAACCCGCGCGTGGCGATGGACGAGCAGGGCCGGTTCGTCGTCAGCTGGTGGGACGAACGGGACGGGCAGCGCCGCGTCTGGGCCCGGCGCTACAACGCGGACGGGAGCCCGCGGGGACAGGCCTACTCGATCATCGGCGGCGAGACTCGCGACATGCGCATCCTGACCGCGGTCGCCGCCAACGAGGAGGCGATCCAGTTCGTCTGGAGCGACTCGCGCCGCGGCCGCGGCTGGGACATCTACAGCCGGCGGGTCGATTGGGACTATGGCGGAGAGACCACGCCGGTCTTGATCGAGGCCGCCGAAGCGATCTCTCAGGCCGACGGACTGCAGGTCCGGTTCAGGGTGCCGCATGGCGTCACCGGTGGCCTCTTCCGCGCCTGGCGAGACCCCACCGCCGGGTCGCAGACGCTCGCTCCCTCGGCGGAGGCGGTGCTGTTGTCACCCGACTGGCTCGCCGCCTCGTCCGATGGAGTCATTGAGTTCCTGGATCGAGATCCGCCGCGCGGGGAGGCGGTTCGCTACCTCCTCGAGATGAAGTCCGGCGCGAGCAGCGACTTCATCGGGCTCCTGGAAGCGAGCTGGGATCCCCCGGCGCTCGCGTGGTCGGCCGGACCGAACCCCTCTCGGGGCGCCGTCTGGTTCCGCCCGCCGCTCGCGGGACCGGCGCGCGTGGAGATCTACAGCCCGGCAGGCCGGCGCGTGCGGCTGGTGGACCGCCTTGACGGAACTGCGCCGGTCGAATGGGACGGACGCGACGGCACTGGCCAGCCGGTCGCCTCCGGCATCTATCTCGCACGCGTCAGCGGCGGCGGGGCGGCGGCAGGAACCATCCGAATCGCGCGGCTGCGCTAGCCCTGATCCGGCAATCCTCCACGGCGCAAACCGCCTTCGGCTCGCGCCGGAGCACGCCATCTGAGGCCTTCATCGCCCTCGCCATGCTCACATAGCGCATGGGCTATGCTCCGCGTGGCTCGGGCTGCGCGCGGCCCCATCTGACGTGCTCCGACACGTTTTCGCTCGCGCAGGATTGCCGGATCAGGGCCAGTAGGCTGCTGCGTTCGACTGCCCGCGTGGACGGCCGGGACCGTTGAACCACGCGGGCAGTTCCGAGAGTTGGGCCGCCGCGTCCGAGCCCGGGCGCAGATGGCCGGGGATCGGTCACCGATCACCGATCGCCGGTCACCCTTCCCCGGGCCCTTCCAGCCAGTTCGTGTGGGGAACGCGGTTCCTCCCGAACCACTGCCAGAGGATCTCGCCCATACCGCGGTAACGCATCCCACGGTCGGCATAGAGCCGCGCCAAGCTCCGGTGCAGCACGGGCAGCCGGTAACACGGGACGCGCGGATAGTAGTGATGCTCGAGGTGGAAGTTCGACCAGAGGAAAAGGAAGTTCCAGACCGGCTGGGAGCGGACGAGTGTGCTCCACTGGAGCGGATCGGCCGGGTTGATGTCGTAGTGCTGGCCCAGACGGTTCACCGTGAATGCGATCGGGAAGCCCAGAAACAGCGGGACCAGGTGCACGCGGGCGGCGAGCCCGAACCCCCCGGCCGCCCAGAGTCCCGCGGCCAGAGCGAGGTGCAGAGCGATGTTCACGCCGCGCTCCCAGGCGATCCGGCGGCGCAACGCCGGCGGGTAGCTGCGGGCCTCCCGCGCCGACGCCCGGGAGTAGATCACGAATAGCGCCGGAGTCAGGTAGAGCGCCTTGTACCAGCGCGTCACGATCTTCGGCGTCAGATAGGCGCGCTTCGGATCATCTCCGGTGGAGCCCAGCTCGTAGTGATGGTCCAGGTGCCAGCGCGCGAACTGCGTTGCCGAGATCGATGACGGAAGGGCGTAGAGCCAGCCCAGCAGTCTCATCCACCGGGGATGCGGTCGCTGGAAGATCGAATCGTGCACCCACTCGTGCAGCAGGATGATGAAGCTCAGGATGTGAAATCCCTGCAGAAGCGCCAGCGGCACCCAGAGCCAGGGCGACGTGAGCTTCCAGAGCCCGACCGCGGTGAGTACCGACAAGAGCACCTGTCGGGCTACGACGGCGAAGTGGAGGGCCGGCCGGGCGCGGTGGAGCGCACGCACCTCTTCCGTGGATAGATACCCCTTCAGAACCTGCGCCACCTGCCGCCCGGCGGGGGCGTACGACTTCTGCTTGCCGCGGGCGTCCGCCACCCGCACCTCCGCTTCGTGCATTCGGGACTTGCCTCCACCCTGACCAGTGCCCATTGGATGCATCCGGATCGGTCCGGGAGGGACGCCCCGCCCGGGATCACAACCGCGGTCGAAAGCGCTGCGCCCGCTCCCGGCCGCCGGCATACCTACAGTCGTTCGCCTGCGGGGTCGTCCAGGCACGCAACCGAGACCGCGTCCGGAGGCCCCGCCGCAGGCCCGGATGACCGGAAGGCGGCCGGCATCAAGAAGGAGCCCGCCCCAGCCGATGAACGACTTGTGTCGCGACAGGCCCCAGACACCGGAGGAAGATCATGATCGTCCAACGCACCATGCAAGGCAGCCAAGTGCACCTCAAGGTCTCCGGCGCCATCGACAACGCCGCCGCGCCGGAATTCTCCAGCACTCTGGCCGACTTGACCCAGAGGCAGTGCGAGGTTGCCACTCTCGACCTCTCCGACGTGCCGCGCATCTGCAGCGCCGCGATTGGGACTCTCATCCTCTTCTTCCGCAGCCAGACCCGGCTCGGCCGGCAGGCGGAAATCGAAGGGATGCACCAGAACCTGCGCGAGCTCTTCCAGACAATTCACCTGGAAGACGTGCTGCACCTGAAGGACGCCTGATCTCCCGCGGCGCGATGCTCGATCCATGGCCGTGCGAGAGTGATTCGGCCCCGGGAGAGGAGCTCGCCGAAAACACCCTCGTGGTCGTCGGCGACGCGGGTGACGTAAGCCACGCCCTGCAGGCGCTCGGCTTTGTGCCTCCGCTGCAGGTGTTGCACGCGCCCGATCCACTCTGCCCGGACCCCTCGCACCCGGACTCGCCGCTCCTGCTTCTGCTCGGTCCCTGCGCCGCGCTCCCCGACGGCCCGGCGATCTCCGCCTGGATGGACCGACTCCGAGCCGCCGGTGGCCCGCCGGTCGCCCTGCTGGTCCCCCGCACGGAGCGGGAATGGTGCGCCGTGGCGTCACATCCGCAGTGCTGCGGACTACTCGCCACGCAGCCTTCGCCCGACGTCGGCGAAGTCGAACGGATCGTGACCGCGGCCCGCAGATTCCGGGCGCGCCGCCGGCGCCTCAGCCACGCGGTCGGAGGACACCTGGCCTGGGACTTCAGCACACCCGAGGCAGCCGACTCGGAGCAGGTCTGGCTTCTTCTGGCCTCGATCCTGAGCGACCTCCGCGGCATGGATGAGGAACTCCCGCGACTCGGCATGGCCTTCACCGAGGCGCTCACCAACGCCGTCGAACACGGCAACCTGGAACTGGCCAGCACGCTCAAGGACGTCGATGACGACAGCGATCGCTTCTTCGCGGAGCGGCGGCGGCGGCTGGCTGACCCGCGCTACGCCGAGCGCCGGATCCGCGTGGAGCTGCAGATGGACCCCGACTGCCTGCAGATCCGGGTGCGCAATCAGGGTCCCGGCTTCCGGCCGACCGATCGCGACGGCGCCGAACGGAACTCCCGCCCGGAGCTTCGACCCTACGGTCTCGGGCTGCGCATGATCCGGGGGCTCGTGGACGAGGCCGAAATCGCCCGGGACGGACGCGAGATCACGCTTCGGTGTCAGCTCTCCCCGGATTCGGGCCGGCGAGCCGCGTGAGGCGGGCATGACGCCGGGATCCGCGAACCCTGCAGCCGAGGCGGCCTCCGCCCCCCGCGGGTGGATCCTCATCGTGGACGACGACCCGGTGAGCACCCTGGTCGCCCGCCGGCTCCTGGAGGGGCACGGGTACGTGGTCGACTCCTGCACGACCGCCCCCGCCGGGCTGGAACGAGCGCAGGCTGCGCCGACGCCCGACGTGGTGCTGTTTGACATCGAGATGCCGGACATGGACGGAATCGAGGCCTGCCGCCGGCTGCGAGCCATGGAAGGGCTGAACGGCATTCCGGTCATGCTCTGCTCCGCCCGGGCCAAGGAGCAGTTTCTGACGGAAGGGCTCCGCGCGGGGGCCAACGACTACCTGGAAAAGCCCTACTCCGGAATGGAGCTCGTGGCGCGGGTGGAGAACCTCGCGCGGATGGCGCGCTATCAGCAGTCGTTGCGCGACACTCTCGAGCAGGTGCGCCGCAATAACGAGATGCTCGGTCTGGAGCTGGAGGCCGCGCGTCGCGTGCAAGGGGCTCTCCTCCCGATCACCCTCACGCCGCATGTCTCGCTGCGCTCGGCCGTGCTCTACGAACCGATGGTGGGTGTGGGCGGCGACCTCTATGACGTGTCGCTGTCCGCCGCGGGTACGGTGCGGCTCCTGGTGGCCGACGTGTCCGGTCACGGCGTCTTCGCCGCTCTCCTCGCCGCGTTCTTCAAGATGGGCTATCAGGTCTATTCCGACCGGGAGAGCGGACCCGCCGCGGTGCTCGCCGCGGTGCACCGCGAGCTCTGCCGCTCGCTGGAACCGGGACACTTTGTCACGGCCCTCTCCGCCTGGCTCGATCCGGTCACCGGGCGCCTGCGTTACGCCTCCGCCGGACACGCGCCGGCCTTGCTGCGCCACGCGGGGACGGGGCGGATCGAGCGCCTGCTGCCCACCGGCCCGATCCTCGGAATCATGGAGGAAAGCGAGTTCGGCGAGGCCGAGGCGCGGCTGGAACCGGAGGACGCGCTGCTACTGCTCACCGACGGCATCATGGAGGCAACGAGCGGCGAGGGAGAGCCTTTCGGGCTCAAGCGAGTGGAGACCACGCTGCGGCGCCAGCCTCCGGGCCATCCGGCGGAGATGCTGCAGAATCTGCGCATCGACCTCGAGGAGCACCAGGCGAACATGCCGCCCGACGACGACTTCACGGCGCTGGCGGTGGAGTGGTTTCCGGCGCAGGTTCCGGCGGCCGGCCCCCCGAAGGATTCGACGGCTCAGGCTCCGGAGTCGGCATCGAACATCACGAATTCGAGCCGCCAGGTCAGATCGCCGGAGTCAAAGCAGAGCTGATAGACGTCCCCGCTGTCGGCAGTCACCGAGAAGTAGCACAGGCGCGCGCGGTTCCCTCCGTCTGTGGAGCGGGCCTCCTGCCACCGCGAATTCACCGTGCGCACGGCGAGGCGCGCGTCTCCGCGGCGAAAGAGCACCGGGGTGATCGATCCTCCCTGGAAGTCGGCCCGGACCTTGACCGGCTCGTCCAAGCGCTCCCACGGCATCGGGCAACTCTCCCCACGGCTCGGCGCAGCGCCGGAGCCACCTGGCCGTGCGCCTTTCCCTCCCCCGCGCCGAGGAGGCCTCGCGGGCTCCTGGATCCGGCGCGTTCCGGCGCCGGACGCGAGGGCCGGCGGAGCCTGTTGGCGGTCAGACGCGGCGGACAATGCCCACAACGCGCCCCGCGAGGCGGAAGTAGGCATCGTCAAGCGGAACGCGGATCGACGGGTAGGCGGGGTTCGCCGGCCGCAACTCGATCTGCCCGATGGCGCGATGGAAGCGCTTCACCGTCACTTCCTGCTCCTCGCCCAGATAGGCCACGACCAGGTCGCCGGTCTGGGCGTCTTCCGCAGGCTGCACCACGGCGAAGTCGCCCTCGAGGATCCCCTCGCCCACCATGCTGTCACCCACGACGCGCACGGCGAACGTGTCCCCTACCCCCAGAGACTCCCATTCGAGGCGTCCTTCCTGATGCTCGATCGCCGAGACCGGACGTCCGGCCGCCACCCGGCCGACGATGGGAATCCCGTGATCGCGGCGCAGCTCCGGGACCGGCATGAGCCGCCGCCCCTCGCGGCGCAGGAACCCCTTGCGGACCAGGGCGTCGAGGTGCTGGGCTACCGTCGCCACGGAACTCAGCTGGAACTCCTTCCCGATCTCCCGAAACGAGGGGAAGCGTCCGCGCTCCGAGATGGAGTCCAGAATGTAGGAGAGGATCGCCTCCTGCTTGTCGGTGATCCCTTTCATGAGGCAACTCCTTCATGAGGCGCGCGACGGGCCGGGTGAAACGCACCGACCAATTGGGGGAGCGGATCCGGCGGCTCCACCCAGGCCCGTCTGCTCGCGGCTTCGTGCCTCTCTCCGGGGGGACAGAGGCGGGTTCGCTGCCGTCGAGAGCGGGCACCCCTGGGGGGAAGAAACAGTCGGGGCGACCCACCCGCGTCGACAACAGGAACAAGATAACGAACGATCGTTCCGGTTGTCAACCGAAATATTGTTCGGCTCGGATACGGCAGGAAGCCCGTGCCCCAGCCCGTGTTCCGATCGTAGACGGGTCGTCCGCTGCTCTGGCGTCCCCCGGAGCCTTCCGTCCGCGCCTCAGACTGTCTGAGCGCCTTCGTTCACGACGTGAGGATCGAGTCGGTCCGCCGGAGCTTCCGGCCGCGCCTCAGACCTTCCCCAGCTCTCGTTCCACGCTGGCGACCTTGTCGTCCATTGTCTGCGCGCGGTCGGTCCGGGTGCCGAGGCGGATCGTGGTGTGGATCCGCGGGGCGCCCATCTCGTGGACGACCTGATGGCACCGTTTCACCGCCGCGAGCACCTCGTCCCACTCTCCCTCGACATTGGTGCCGTAGGCGTGGAGCCGGGTCTTCAGTCCCGCTTCGGTCAGAATCCGCTCGCAGGCGGCGATGTACCCGGAGACGGACACGCCGACCCCGATCGGCACGACACAAAGGTCCAAAATGACTCTCACGTCAGATCCCCCCGCTCCATGTACGATCCACCCATGGATATCGCATACCGCTTCGGCGATCCTTCCCGACTCTACCTGAACGTCACCAATCGCTGCACCAATCGCTGCGGCTTCTGCATCCGCTACCACGCCACGGGAGTCGGAGACGGCGATCTGTGGGGCGGAACCGAGCCCGACCTCGACGCTCTACTCGCCGCGGTTGCCGCACGCCGGGGCCGGGAACCGTTCCGCGAGATCACCTGGTGCGGATTCGGCGAGCCGACGTATCGGCTGGATCTGATCGTCGCCGCCGCTCCGCACCTGCGTCGAGCGGCCGGATCCATTCGCCTCAACACCAACGGGCATGCCGGTCTCATCCACGGTCGGGACGTGCTCCCCGAGCTGGCCACGGCGGTGGACGATGTCTCGGTCTCGTTGAACGCGCCGAACCGGGAGCGGTATCTGGAGCTCTGCCGGCCCGACCCGGAGGCGGCGCCGGCCGAACGCGCCCCAACGCCGGACTTCTGGGAAGCCATGCTCGACTTCCTGGCCCGCAGCCAGGGTCGGTTTCGCAGCGTGCAGGTCTCAGTCGTCGGCAGCGTCCTGACGCCCGACGAGATCGAAGCCTCCCGGGCGTTGGCGCTGTCGCTGGGAGTCACCCGGTTCCGGGTACGGTAGCGGATCGACCCCGCGACCGCCGGGGCGGGAGCCCAACAGGCTTGAGCCGGCTAGAAGTAGAGCCGGCCCATCGCGGTGATCAGATTCGTGGACTCGACGTCGGTCATGATCAGGTGGAAGCGTGCATCGAGCCCGAAGCGGATCGGGCTCCGCGCCGTACCGAAGAGGAAACCGCCGCCGAGGTTCAACCCCAGGTCCGTGTTGGTCTCGCTGGTCGTTCCCGTCCCGTAATAGCTGCCGACACTGGTCTCGGCATCGATCTTGATCTTGATCGGATAGAGGCCGACTCCTGCCGTCAATACCGGCGTGGGGCCTCTCAACTGGGGAAAGTAGTAGATCTCGGCCATCACCGGGATGGAGGACCACTTCGCCGTGAGCTCGGCATAGTTGGTGAAGTAGTAGTCCGTGTAGGTCACGCTCCCCAGCATCAGGTAGCCGATCTCCGCACCGATCCCGACCCGCGGGCTTGAGGGGATCCGGTAGATCATTCCGGCCTCGAGGCCGACCGACCCATCCGGCGCGCCGTCGTTGAGAGCCTTGCAGTAGCCAAGGCCGGCGTGGATCAGATACGGCTTCTCCTGCGCCGACGCAATCGCCGCCTGGCTGATGAGCAACCCCAGGACCACGAGCATGACAACGGCAAGGTGACGCATGAGGATTCCTTTCTCCCGGTGTGTCTGTCGTTTCCGGCCATCGATGCCGCGTTCAAGGTCGCAGCGGCAACCGGGAGTATCAGGACCGGCCATCAGCCTGTCAACTGCCTGCGCCCGGCACGATTGGTCCCCTCTCACCTCCCGGCGCCGTGTCAGCGGCTGGTCCGCCCCCAGCTGGGCAGTCTGGTGGGCAGGTTCTGGTGTGCTAGACTGGACACCTAACGAAGCTGCGGGGCGGACCCGGACCGCCCCGGCACCACGAGGGGAGGTGACCGCAATGTCCAGTCCCAGACGCCGCGCCGCATCCGGCTATTGAGATGCCGCGGCCGGGCGCAGGTCTGCGCCCCAGGACAGCGCACCGTTCGCAGCGACGCGGGACGGGCGTATTGGCGATCCGCGGTCTCCTCGGCTCCTCGGCTCGATGAGTCGCTAGCGACGCTCGACGCGCCCTTCCTCCGCTTCCGCCGTTCCACAACCGAAGCGAGTCCCGACTCCGCCGCCGCGCCTCCGCGGTCCGCAGAGAGGGGACGACTGCGGATCCGAGCCGTTCGCTCGGACCAGAAGGAGCGAGAGCATGTCCGGCAAAGACTATTCGCCGATGTGGGCCGCCCTCGGCCTGGACCTCGAAGGCCACGCCCAACTCATGGGCGTTTTGGGGCAGTTCTACGAGACGATCTACCTGTCCCAGGCCAACCGGCCCCGAGCAATGGGTTACCTCGACTTCGTGCTCTCCGAGATCCACGGCCTGCGCGTCGAGGAACTCCTGGCTGCGAAGCAGCAAGGCCGCAAGGTGGTCGGTACCTTCTGCCTCTATGTCCCGGAGGAGATCGTGATCGCCGCGGACGCCATCTGCGTGGGCCTCTGCGCGGGGGCCGACATCGGCACCGCCCAGGCGGAGCAGGTGCTGCCGCGCAATACGTGCGCCCTGATCAAGTCTTTCTTCGGTTTCAAGATGGCCGGACTCTGCCCCTATGTCGAGGCCTGCGACCTGGTCATCGGGGAGACGACCTGCGACGGCAAGACGAAGGCCTACGAGATCTTCAACGAGTACAAGGAGACATTCGTTCTCGAGGTGCCCCACACGAAGTCGCCGGCGGCAACCGAGCTCTGGCGCCGCGAAATCGGTCGACTGGTGGAGAAGATCGAGGAACTGACCGGTCGCCGGATCACCGCGGAGTCTCTGCGCCACGCCGTCGATGTCGTCAACGCGAAGCGGAAGGTCCTGGACCGCCTCAACCGGCTCCGCGCGGCGGATCCCGCGCCGATTTCCGGGCGCGACGCCCTCCTGATCAACCAGGTCGCTTTCTACGACGACCCGGTGCGCTTCACGCAGAAGATCAGCGAGCTGTGTGACGAGCTCGAAGAGCGGGTCGCCGCCCGGACGGGCGTGGCTCCCGCGGGCGCCAAACGCATCCTCCTCTCCGGCTGCCCCATGGCCATCCCGAACTGGAAAGTCCCGTTCCTGGTGGAGAAGAACGGGGCCGTGATCGTGGGCGAAGAATCATGCGTCGGCGAGCGCGGGACGCGGAACCTGGTGGACCTGGCCGGCGTCGACCCCGCCGACCGCGGCGCGATCCTGGACCGGATCGCGAATCGTTACTTCCAGATCGACTGCGCCGTCTTCACACCCAACCCCGACCGCGCGCGGCATGTCCAGGAGATCAGCACGCGCAACCGTGCGGACGGGGTCGTACACTACGCCCTGCAGTTCTGCACGCCCTACCTGATGGAAGCCCACGGGATGGAGCGATCGGCACGACAGGAAGGGCTGCCCTTCCTGCGCCTCGAGACCGACTACAGCATGGAGGACATGCCCCAGCTCGAGACGCGCGTCCAGGCGTTCCTGGAGATGCTGCGGTAGCGCCGTGCGGACCGCCGGACTCGACATCGGCTCGCGCAGCACGGAGCTCGTGGTGATCGACACGAGGGCAGAGGCCGTTGTCCACGCCCGGGAGATACCGACCGGACCGACGGTGGCGGACGACTGCCGCGCACTGCTCGAGGAGGCATCGTACGACCGTCTGCTCGTGACCGGCTACGGGCGCAGCCTGGCGGAAGTCTCGCTGGGCTGCGCCACCGTGACCGAAATCAAGGCCTATGCCCGCGGAGCGCACGCGGTCCTCCCGGAGTGCCGCACGGTGCTGGACGTCGGAGGCCAGGACACCAAGGTGATCGCCCTTGACGGCGCCGGACGCGTAGTGCGGTTCGAGATGAACGACCGCTGCGCGGCCGGCGCCGGGCGGTTCCTGGAGATGATTGCCTCGGCCTTGCGCCTCGATGTCGATCAACTCGGGCCAGTGGCCCTGCGCGGGCGGTCGACCACCAGGATCAGCAGCATGTGCGCGGTCTTCGCGGAGTCGGAAGTCGTGGGCCTGCTGACCAAGGGGGTCCCTCCGGAGGACATCGCCTGGGCGGCCCACGAGGCCCTGGCGCAACGCATCGCCTCCCAAGTCCGCCGGGTGGGAACCGCGCCCCCGTTCCTCTTCGCCGGGGGTGCCGCGCGGAATCCGTGCCTCGTGCGTCTGGTCAAAGCGCAGACCGGACTCGAAGTCGCCGTTCCCGAGTCGCCGCAGCGGATCGGCGCGCTGGGCGCCGCGTTGCTGGCGGGAGCGTAACCCACCCCGGCGAAAGCCTCCACCGGCCGTGCAACTGCATCCCAGGAACCGGTTGCCACACCCTGCCACGATGGGCGACGGTCTTCCTGGTGACACCTTTCCGGTTCTCGGGTGTCCCAGACCGTGAGGAGACAGGTGTGCTGGACGTCGATGACCTGATCCGCCGGTACGGACGAATGGTCCTGCGGCGCTGCCGCCGGCTTCTCCGAGATGAGGATGAGGCCATGGACGCCTGTCAGGACGTGTTCGTGCGGCTTCTGGAGCGGCAGCAGACGCTTGAAGTCCGCCATCCTTCAAGCCTTCTCTACCAGATCGCCACCCAGGTCTGCCTCAACCGGATCCGCGACCGAAGACGCCGGCCCACCACCACCGAGGAGGCGCTCCTCCTCTCAATCGCGTCCGCGGAAGAGCCGGAAGCCGCACGAGAGGCCGGCCGGATCCTCGAACGGCTGTTTCGCAAGCACCCGCCGTCGAGCCGCACGATCGCCGTGCTCCACTACCTGGACGGCTTCACCCTGGAACAGGTGGCAGAGCTCGTCGGCCTCTCGAAATCCGGGGTGCGCAAGCGCCTGCGAGGCCTCCGGCAGACTCTGCGGGCCGGGGAGGCGCCATGAACGTGAAGAGAGACCCCGAACCGGTTCCGGATCTCACGCTGGAGCAGTATCTCCTGGGGGAACTGGCCCCGCCGGCGATGGCGCGTCTGCGCGCGCGTCTCGACCGCGAGGATCCCCTGCGCCGGCGGCTCGAGGATCTGCGGCAGTCCGACGAGGCTCTGGCGCGAGTGTTCCCGGCGGCCCGGATGGCGGAGCAGGTCCGGACACGGCTGCGGGAGCGGCAGGAGATTGCCACAAGGTCCGTCCTCGACCACGAGCGGACGGTCCGATCCTGGCGCCGGCCGGTCTGGGCGGCGACCGCGGCGGCGATCGTGCTTCTTCTCGTGACCGTCCTGCCTCGCAGTATCGGACCGGGACGCGGCGGTGTCCCGCGGGGCCCCGACGGCTCCGTCCCGCAGGGACCCAACGGCGCCTTCCCGCGGGGCGACCAGATCAAGGGATTGGAGCCGGCCCTGAAGCTCTTCCGCAAGACAATGACCGGAAGCGAGCTCTTGGCCGATAGCTCCTTGGCCTGCTCCGGCGACCTCATCCGGATCGCCTACCGCGCCGCCGGTCACCCGTGGGGGGCAATCCTTTCCATGGACACCCGAGGGGCCCTGACGGTCCACCTGCCCGTTGGGGGAACGACCGCCGCGGCGCTGCGCAACGAGGAAGCGGTGCTGCTCGACTCCGCCTACGAGCTCGACGACGCCCCGGGCTGGGAGCGTTTCTACCTCATTGTCTCCGATGCGCGGTTCGCCCTCGAGCCCCTGATCGCCGATACGCGGCGCGCCGCTGTTCCCGCTGCCCCACCAGACTCTCTGATTCTATCGACCGGTTTGCAGCAGTTCGTGTTCTCCCTGCGGAAAGGAACCGAGCCATGAGATCGTTACTCCTCGCTCTGCTTGTCATCCTCGGCCTGGCGGCCGGAGAACGCCCGACCCACGCGGCGGGGGTGCAGCGCTTCGCGATCGTGGCGGCGGCCAACGACGGAGGCCCGGGCCGTCCCCAGCTTCGCTACGCGGTCAGCGACGCGCATCGCTTCGCCGCGGTGCTTCAGGAACTGGGCGGCGTCCGCGCCGCGGATGCCGTTCTCCTCGAGGAGCCCGGCCGCGCCGACTTGGAATCGGCGATCGAGCAGCTTCGCGCCCGCGTTATCGCGGCGACACCCGGGAGCGCGGACGCCGCGCCGGAGCGAAGCGAGATCCTCTTCTACTACTCCGGGCACGCGGACGAATCCGGCCTTCGACTCGGAAACGAGCACTACCCCTACCGGACCCTGCGGGACCGTCTCGATTCCGTCCCCGCCGACGTGCGCATCGCCGTCCTCGATGCCTGCGCATCCGGCGCCTTCACTCGTCTCAAGGGAGGCCGGCTCCAGCAGCCGTTTCTCGTCGACGAGTCCGCGGCGATGCGCGGGCACGTCTACCTGACCTCCAGCGCGGAGACCGAGGTGGCCCAGGAGTCAGACCAGATCCAGGCATCGTACTTCACCCACTTCCTGATCTCCGGCCTGCGCGGCGCCGCCGACGCCAACGGCGAGGGAAAGGTGACCCTGAACGAGGCGTACCAGTTCGCCTACGACGAAACCCTGGGGCGGACCGTGGACACGCAGGGCGGGGCCCAGCATCCCTCCTACGACATCAACCTCTCCGGGGCCGGGGACGTGGTCATCACCGATTTGCGCGAAACTTCGGCCGGCCTGGTCCTGGGGGCGTCGACCGAGGGCCGGTTCTTCGTGCGAAACGCCGGCCAAAAGCTCGTTGTCGAACTATACAAGCCCGCGGGCCGCCGGGTGGAACTCGGACTCGAACCCGGTGCGTACGAGATCCGTCTGGAGCGGGAGGATGCCGCCAGTCTCGCGCGCGCCCGGATCGCGTCGGACACGCGCACTGTCCTCGAGGAATCCGAGTTCACGCCCGTGGACCGCTCCGCCACCCGATTCCGGGGTCGTCGGTCCTTGCCGGCCCACGCGGTGTCCGGTCGCAACCGGCTCGGGCTTCGATTCGGGACGTGGCGCGTGAGCGAAAGGGCGCCGGATGAAGCCTTCGCCGGAGTCCGCCTGACCAACCTGTGCGCCGGGATTCAGTACTGCCGGTTTCTCAGCGAACGCACCGCCGTCTCGCTGGGATCCAGCAATCTCTCAGGTGACGTGGGGGCGACTGTCAGCGTCCACGGGGTCTCCGCCGGAAGCCGGAATGTCACCGCGCTCTTCCTCGGACTCCAATGGAACCCCATGCGCCGCGACGTGGCCGCCCAGTCTGTCCGCCCGTACCTGACCCTGGGAATGGGCCCCGTGATCGGCTCCGCCAGCGGTGCGTTCCTGGATGGAGGCGTAGTCCGGGCCGGAGACGATGCCCAGGTCACCGTGGGAGCACAGGCCGGCGCCGGCGTTGATGTGCTGTTGGGCCGCCGGTGGTCCATGGGATTCGGGACCGGCTACAACTGGGTCGACGAATTCGCCCGGCCGGTCGGCGAGCGGCGCGACTTCAGCGGAATCGAGATGACCTTGAGCTTGGGCTGGCTGTTCGGATCCGGACATGCCGCCGGCCGCTCGTCGTAGCGGGAACCCAACCCACCGGAACGGCTGCGGTCGGCGGCGGATGGATCGCTGCATTGCTCCGACCCCAGGAAACACAACCACGGTCGGGGAACAAACCCAGGCTGCGCGGCCACGTCCCGATCTGGTATCATTGTGCGGGGTTGGATCGGCCGCATCGTGGATCAGCCACCGGGTAGCCCGTGTGACTTCCGAGCGCGAAGGAGGATACGATGAAGCCGTCGCTTCGATTCCTGGCCATGCTCGACCTTCTTGTCTGCCTGAGCACCGGATCGGCGTTCGCGGTCGTCACGATTTCGGAGCAGGAACCGCAGAACGACTTCTGTCCCGGCCAGCCGGTGATCAGCGGCACGATCGTGAGCCCCGCGTCACTCGCATGCAACGACGAAGACAATTACGTCTTCTCGGCCACCGCCGGGACCGCGATCACGGTCGGGATCGACGATCCCGATGGGGCCAACTTCGAGGGCATGTCCATCCATCTGTGGCGTACCGACTGCCAGAGCTCTCTTGCCTATGACGCCGATCCCCCGCCGCCCGGGTGCCTCATGATCTTCCGCTTCATGGCGCCCTACAGCGGCGACTACATCCTCGAGGTGGGAGGTTGCCCGCCGGCTCCTCGGGCCTACCGGGCGTTCGTCTTCTGCGGCGACAACCTACCCGTGGGGGCCTGCTGCCTGGAGTGGGGCGGCTGCGTGCTTCGGGATCGCGCGACCTGCCATCTCGACGAGGGGCTCTTCTACGGCGAAGAGACAACTTGCGATCCCATCGTCTGTCCGACCGTCCCGCCCAACGACGGCTGCGCCGAGGCCATCGTGATCGAAAGCCCCGGCTCCGGGTCTCTCTCGGGCACCACCGTCCTGGCCGGAGACGATTTCGATCTCTGGTCCCGATCCTGCACGGCCCATCGAGCTGCGGGAAGGGATGTCGTCTATCGAGTCGAGATGGGAACGGGCGATCGCATCGACCTCACCTACACCCAGACCCAGGCCGACGGATCGGTCTATCTCGTGACCGACTGCCAACACCCCTACTCGAGCTGTGTGGCGGGCGCCGACGACAGCGGGTACGGCCAGCCCGAGGTCCTGAGCTACGTCGCCGGGACTCCGCCGCGCGGCGCCTGCTGCTCCGCGGACGGCTCCTGTCAGATCGGATCGGAAGTCACTTGTGAGGCAACCGGCGGGTACTGGCTTGGCGACTGGACGACGTGCGAGCCGTATGCCTGTAACCTGTCCGGAGCCTGCTGCCTGGCCGACGGAGACTGCCTCGGGGGGGTGAGCCCGTGGGTCTGTTCGCAGGAGGGGGGAACCTTCCAGGGGAACTACACCGAATGCATGTGGACCCAGTGCCCGCAGCCGGCTCAGACCTGCTGTCTGGCCGACGGCACCTGCCAGATGCTCGCTCCGCAGAGTTGCCTGTCTTCCGGGGGTTTCTACGAGGGCGGGACCTCCTGCGATCCCGACCCGTGCCCACCTCACTGGGGCGCCTGCTGTCCGCCGGGCCTGAACTGCACCCTCTGTACACCGGAGGAGTGCGCGGCGTGGGGAGGCGAATACCTCGGAGATGGCGTGAACTGCCTCGGCAACCCGTGTTTCGATCCCGTCGGGGCGTGCTGCTTCTACAACGGCACGTGCGAACTGCTTAGCCAGGCCCAGTGCGCTGCGTTGGGAGGGTCTTGGTTCCCGTTCGATAGCTGCGATCCGAATCCGTGCCCGGCCGCCGCCCCGAAGCACACCAATTCCCGAACCCAGACGTACTACCTGGTCCTCGACGCCCGAGTGGGGGCCAGCGGCGGTCCGTGGACGCTCGACTACTCGATCCTGGGCTCGGCAGGGCTTCCGCATGACGCCGTTGCCGCACCCTCCGCCCTGCGGGCAGCGCCCAATCCGTTCCGCAGCACGACGAGGATTGCGTACCGCGTGACGCAACCCGGACCGGTGCGCCTGGAGCTGTTCGACGCCGCCGGCCGGCTGGTGCGGCACCTCGACAGCACCACGAGCACGCCGCAGGGCTCGCTCGAGTGGGATGGAAGAGACGACCGCGGGGCGGCGGCCCCGTCCGGAGTCTACATCGTCCGAATCACTGCGTCCGGCGTGTCGCGCTTCGGCTCCGTGATCCGGCTCGAGTAGACGATGGTCCCCGGCCGTCCGGCAGCCGGCGCGGATCCGTGCTACCCTGTGCCGCGGCATCGGTCTGCACGGATCGGGCAAGGAGGCACTTGATGCGTCAGCGCAACCTGGGCATGCAGGGGCTCGTCGTCTCGCAGATGGGCCTCGGCTGCATGGGCATGAGCGAGTTCTACGGCCCGCGGGACGACGCCGAGTCGATCCGAACCATCCATCGCGCGCTCGATCTGGGGGTCGACTTCCTCGACACCGCCGACATGTACGGTCCGTTCACCAACGAGATCCTGGTCGGGCAGGCCATCCGGGATCGCCGGAAACGCGTCATCCTGGCCACGAAGTTCGGCAATCAGCGCCGCCCCGACGGCTCCTGGATCGGCATCAACGGCCGGCCGGAGTACGTCCAGTCCTGCTGCGAGGCGTCGCTGCAGCGGCTCGGCGTCGACCACATCGACCTCTACTATCAGCACCGTGTCGACACGACCGTGCCGATCGAGGACACGGTCGGAGCCATGGCCCGCCTGGTGCAACAGGGCAAGGTCCGGTTCCTGGGCCTTTCGGAGGCAGCTCCGGCGACGCTTCGCCGGGCGCACGCCGTCCACCCGATCTCCGCGCTGCAGAGCGAGTATTCCCTCTGGACGCGCGACCACGAGATCGAGGCGATCCCGACGGCCCGCGAGCTCGGCATCGGCTTCGTCGCCTACAGCCCGCTCGGACGGGCGTTCCTCGCGGGTCGGATCAAGACCGTCGACGCCCTCGCCCCGGACGACTTCCGCCGGGGCGGTCCGCGGTTCCAGGAAGAGAACCTGAAGGAGAACCTGGCCATCCTCGCGCCGATCGAGGCGCTGGCGCGAGAGAAGCACGCCACGCCGGCGCAGATCGCGCTGGCCTGGGTCCTGGCCAAGGGCGACGATATCGTGCCGATTCCCGGGACGAAGCGGCAGAGCTACCTCGAGGAGAACGTGGCGGCCTCGGAGATCGGGCTGTCGGCCGAGGAGGTGCGGCGGCTGGATGAGGCGGTGCCGGTGGGGGTGACAAAGGGGGCGCGGTACTCGGACATGAGTGCCGTGAACCGGTAACAGGCCGCGGACGCAGGGGTGGCCGGCCTCCGCCCCGGCGCGGTCCGGCGAGGTCGTTCCCGCAGCTCAGACGTCGGAACGGACCCGATCGGCCCGATACCGCGCGGACGCGTCCGGTACCGATGGGATCCGGCTCGCGGCACGTCCAGGGCCCGGCCCATCGGGGCGATTGGGTACGCGTTGGCGGCCGGCAAGCCCGGCGGAGGCGCGCCGAACAGGACGGGGCTTGCCGCACAACCTGCCCGCCGCCGAAGGAATCCGCCCGGCCGGCAAGATTCGCCGTGACTCCTCCCGGCGGCAACCGTCCCATACAGGTGGGTGGCGACGCCCGACCGCCGGTCCGTCCGGGCGGGTCTCCGATGAAGGGCACTCTGGAGCCGGAGCGCCTCGCCCGGAGCGCGGCGGAGCAGCAGCAGACGGCTGACGGGGTCTTTCAGCATCCTGTCAGCTGATCGCAGTCGAATCAGGAGGTGTGCCGTGCGAAGGTTCAGCCTCGGTGTCGCGTCCAGGAATCGGGCAGCCCTTTGTCCAGGCTGCTTGTTGGTCGTCGCGGGTCTGGCGCCCGCTCCGATCCGCGCGCAACCCATCGGTTTCGAAACGCTGCCGGATGGCAGCGCGACGGTGGATCAGCAGGAGATCTCCGACCAGTACGCGGTCTATGGCGTGACCTTCACCTTGCTTGACCGGGTGACCGGACTACCGACCGGCGCACCCCGCATCGCCAAGGCCGGACCTCCGCGCACCGCATTCAACGGATGCTCCGCGGTCGATACCCCTTTGCCGCACCTCGATCTCGGAGCGAGCTTCCTCACCGACGGGTCGGAACTCGGAGTCGAAGGCGACCTGCTGATCGAGTACGCCACGCCCGTGGCCCAGGCCTCCGGCGTCATCCTGGACATCGATTGCCGCGACGCGGGGGGTCCGCCCTGCGAGCAGTGGACCGTCACCGCCTTCGACGCATCGGGGCTCGAACTGCAGACGGTCGTGCTGGACGGTCCCCCGGGCAGCCCCAACCCGGAGTGCATGGAACCCGAAGCCGGTCCGGGTGATGCCGAAGGGTTCGGCTGGACCCTTGCCACCGCCACCCCGGAGATCCATTCGATCCTGCTTCGCTATACGGGAATCGCCACCGAAGTCGGACTGGCCTTTGACAACTTCTCGGTCGCCGGTCCGCCCGCTCCGCTCCAGGCAGAAGTGGTCGCTCCCGCCGACACCGTCTGTGAGGGGGAATCGCTGAGCCTCACTGCGATTGTGTCGGGAGGCGTACCTCCGTACGCCTTCCGCTGGCAGCAAGAGGTCAGTCCATCGGAGTGGGTCGATCTGGGGACCGACTACGTCCAGGAAGTCCAGCCCTCCGTGACTTCGCGATACCGGGTGATCGTCTCGGACACGGTGGTCAACGAGGCAACCAGTGAGCCGGTGGAAGTCGCCATCGAGGAAAGCGACCCCCTCTGCGCGGCGAGCCTGCTGGTGAGCAACTACCTGAACGATCGAGTCGTCCGCTACAGCTTTCGGAGCCGTCTGCCGAGCGAGTTCGTCTCTTCCGGCAGCGGCGGACTAGACGGCACCTCCAAGGCGGTGTGCGGTCCGGACGGAAACCTGTACGTCGCCAGCCAAGTGAACCACCGGGTGCTGCGGTACGACGGGCAGACAGGCGCCTTCACGGACATCTTCGTGCCCGCGGGCAGCGGGGGGCTGAACATACCCACCGGGATGGACTTCGGTCCGGACGGCAATCTGTACGTTGCCTCGTACCAGAACAACTCCGTGCTTCGGTACGATGGACACGACGGGGCGTTCATCGATGCATTCGTCCCGGCCGGGAGCGGGCTCGCCGGCCCCACGGGGCTGGTCTTCGGACCTGATGCCAACCTCTATGTCTGCAGCGTAAACGGTGACAAGGTGCTGCGCTTCGAAGGAGCAACCGGGACGCCGTTGGGAGACTTTGTCCCCTCCGGCAGCGGCGGTCTGGACGCTCCCCGCGGCTTGACTTTCGGTCCGGATGGGAACCTCTACGTTGCCGAGCAGTTCAACGACAGTGTCCGTCGCTACGACGGCGCCAACGGGGACTTCATCGACGTCTTCGTTCCGTCGGGTAGCGGAGGACTCGATCGCGCCAACGACGCGGTCTTCGGACCCGACGGGGAGCTCTACGTTCCGAGCTACAACAACAACAAGGTCCTGCGCTTCGACGGCGGGAGCGGAGCCTTCCTGGACGAACTCCCGAATGCGCTTCTCAATGGCCCAGACTGGGTGACGGTGGGCTGCCGGCCCGGTGTGGCCGACGTGCCGGCAGCGGCCCGACCCACCGTGGGCCTCTCGGTGGAGCCTGCCTGGCCGAACCCGTGCGGCGGTCGGGCCACCGTCGGATTCGCCCTGGCCTCGCCCGGGCGCACTCGGGTGACTGTCCTGGACGTGGCGGGACGGGCGATCGCCACGCTTCTCGACCGCGACCTGCCTTCCGGTCGCCAGACGGTGACGTGGGACGGCCGCGCCGCGGACGGGAGGGTGGCGCCTGGCGGCCTCTACTTCTTCCGGATCGAAGGCGGTGGGGCCCGACGGGGCATGAGGATGCTCATCGTTCGCTGATATAGAACGACCCTGTCAAGTAGCGAAGGAGGCCACTTCCCGATTTTCTTC